>CAYMWL010000008.1:0-165626 GCA_964394305.1 uncultured Pirellulaceae bacterium | reverse complement strand
ATTCAGCTGGTCAAGTCGGGAGTGGGCGTCGATGACGACGAACCGATCGCGAGCACCATTTATCGCCGCTGGGAAGCTGCGGCAAATTTGCTGCTGCCCAGCGAACGGATTTTGGTTCGCCAGCTCAAAGAAGAAGAGTTGCAGCGAATCGTAACGACCCATATTTCGGAACGCGAGCATTCCGAATCCTTCTCCATGCCGAAAGAAGTACCGTAGCCATGTCAGCGGTGTTTTCAAAGTCTACGCGATTGGCCCTGTTGTTTACGGTCGCAAACTGTGTGGCAGTTTCTGCCCAATCGGCAGACGACAACGGTCCCTTTGCCGATGCGGTAGCGCTCGCGCAAAAACGCGTGGTGAAAATCTACGGCGCCACGATCGGCCGTTCGCCCGGCTATGCGACGGGAATTATTGTTTCGCCCGATGGTCAGATTCTCACGGCGATGGGTGTGCACCTTTCGGAAGGAAGTGTTCGTGTCACGATGCCGGACGGCAGTTTGCAACAAGCCGAAGTCGTCCGGCGCAGCACATCGCTGCAATCAGCGCTGCTTAAAGTGAGCGTTCCCACGCCGGACTTTTTTGCGATTCCCGAGCAACCTGCGGCCCGCAAAGGTGACTGGGTCCTCGCGGTCAGCAACGCGTTTAAGGTCGCCGAAGGCGCTGAACCGCTGAGCGTGAACATTGGTGTCCTGTCGCTGCGTGTGCGACTCGATGCTCGCCGTGGCTACAACGATTTTCCATACGAAGACGATGTCTATCTCATCGATGCGATCACCAGCAATCCAGGCGCAGCTGGTGGCGCTGTGGTCAATTCGCAAGGCGAGCTAGTAGGGCTTGTCGGTAAGGTGATCGAAGGAAAAACGACGGGTACGCGGCTGAACTATGCCGTGCCCGCCGATTTGCTGCAGCGGTTCTTGCGCGGCGACGAGCCGGCGCCCGCGGTTGTCGAAGTGCCGATGGGGGGCAAAGGAGAAATTGGTATCCGGTTGTTCTCGCTCGGGGGCCGCAAAAGCCCGGCGTATATCGACCGCGTCATCCCGGGCAGTCCGGCCGCGGAGGCCGGTTTAAAAACGGACGATCTGGTGGTTTCCATCAACAACGAAGTGGTCCGCGACTCGGGCGATTTCCGTCGCATCGTCGATACGCTGCAAGCGGGCGTGGAAGTGACGCTCGAAGTCAAGCGCAAAAATGACCTTCTCTCCGTCCGCGTCAAACCATCCGCGATCAAGGCAACTCCGTAAGCTTCCGTTGCGGGGACTATGCATTGGCAAGAACTATGAAACGTAATTTTCAATACTATCTCTTCACGTGCATTTCACTGTGCTGCGGAGTCACGTTTTCGCAGGATGAAAAGTCGGCAGGCAAGCCCGACACCAGAGCCGAACAACTGCAGATCACACAAGGGACTCTGCTCGCGCCGAAAGCGTTTCGCGCTGCTGCGAAACGCGTGCTGCCGTCGCTCGTGACGATCGAAGGGATCGGCGGTTTGTCGTCTGGCATATCCGCGGCAGGCATTCAGGCGCCTGGCGAAGGGCCGACCAGCGGCGTGATTATTTCTGCGGACGGCTACATCGTCACCAGCACGTTCAACTTCATTCGCAAGCCGCCGATCATCACGGTGACCTTGGCCAGCGGCGAACGGAAGGTCGCCACACTGCTCGGCCGCGATGAAACTCGCAAAATTTGTCTACTTAAGATCGAAGGAGCGAATAATTTGCCCGTACCGACGTGGGCTGATCGACAGCAGTTGCGCGTGGGGCAATGGACCGTCGCGCTGGGTATTGGTTTTGGCGGCAACGAACCTGCGCTGACTGCGGGGATCGTTTCGGCGACGAGTCGAATCGGTGCCAAAGCGATTCAGACGGATGCCAATCTCAGTCCCGCAAATTACGGCGGACCGCTCATCGATCTCGAAGGCCGCGTGATCGGCATCTGTGTGCCACTCAATCCCCAATCCAAGGAAGAAGGTTCCGGCGTCGATTGGTACGACTCGGGGATTGGATTCGCAGTACCAATTACTGGCAACGACAAAATCATCGAGGCCTTGAAGGCGGGCAAAACGCTGCAGCCCGCGTTTCTCGGAGTACAAAGCGAACCGCGTGGCACTCCTGCCGTCGGTGCTCACGTGGTGCAAGTCGTACCTAAGTCGCCTGCGGAATCAGCTGGAATCAAAAAAGACGACAAGTTGCAAGCTATCGACGGTCAGGAGATTCTCGATGTCACGCACTTACAGTCGATTATCGCCCGCTATAACGCTGGCGATAAAGCGACCATCACCGTGAATCGTGGCGAAGAGAAGCTCGAGCTTACTGCCGAGTTCGGCATGCCACCGGTACAAGCCAAACCAGCCACACCTGGCAAGCGGCCCATGCCTGAGAAGAAGTAGGCTGCTCTTCCGGCACCTTAGCCGCTCTCTACTTCAACCGGGCGTCGCCACTGGCACCAGCCCTGCGCTCAAGAGCCATATGACCATGTCGGTTGCTTGACCAAGTCTGTCTGCTTAGTTGACACGCGATTCGCTAATGGCTATCCTTCTTGCAACTGAGACTGAGTATCAGTCCACCTCCCAAATCCCACCAGTTCGCCAGCGAACGAAACTCCGCCGGGAGTCGCAAGTTGTTTGTTGGAAAACACTTTACCCTGCCGTTCATTGCAAGGTTACGCATGAAGACTCGCGCTGCGTTTACACTCGTGGAGTTGTTGGTCGTAATTGCCATCATCGGGGTTTTGGTTGCCCTGCTGCTTCCAGCGGTGCAAGCCGCCCGTGAAGCTGCTCGGCGAGCGTCTTGCCAGAACAATTTGCGGCAACTCGGCCTCGCGCTGCATAATTACGAGGGGACCTATCTCGTATTTCCGCCATCGTCGATTTCCATCGGTGGTTCAGCCAGTCAGCCCTGGTCGGGGCAGTCGTTTCTGTTGCCGTTTCTCGAAGGCAACAACACGTACGCCAAGATCGACTTCGGCGTGGGATACCACAGTGCTGCCAACAAGGCCAACTTTCCGCCGAACGGTGTGGCCGGATCCAAGGTGAAGGTGTTGTTCTGCCCGAGTGATCCCAACGACAAAGCTCGGGTGGGTGCCAACGGCCCCGAGCATTATCCGCTTTGCTATGGTCTGAGCGTCGGTCGCTATCTAATTTATGACCCAAATACCGGCGCCGATGGCGGGGCCGCGTTTGCTCCCAACGCCAATATCAGGGGTGGTAGTATTACGGATGGACTGAGCAACACGCTGGCCATGTCCGAAGTGAAGGCCTACAACCCGCGCTTTCACGATGCGACCCTCCCTGCTGCAATGCCAACTTCGCCGACCGGCGTTTCAGGCAGCGTGAGCGGTGGTTCTTGGTCGGCCACTAGCGGTCATACGGAGTGGGTTTGCGGCCGGGCAATACACACGGGCTTCACGACCACATTCGCCCCCAACACCAAAGTTCCGCACGACAACGGCGGAGTGACTTACGACATTGATGTGAGCAGCAGCCGTGAGGGTGTTTCGCCGACGGCGATTACGTACGGAGTAATCACCTCGCGCAGCTATCACCCCGGCACGGTTTGTACTCTGCTGATGGACTCCTCCGTACGCTCCATCGCTGCCAACATTAATCTGCAAACCTGGCAAAGCCTCGGCACTCGCGGGGATGGCGAAGTGGTGCAAGATTTTTAGTCCCGCACTCGGCTAGAGCACACCGTACTTCTTGAAAGCTGCCGTGGCCGTCATGCCGTCGGCAATTGCCTGGCGAACGACGTTCTCGTCGTTGACCTTGTTCCAGGCATAGCGGACAACCTGCTCTTCGACTGCACGCGGCACTACGACCACACCGTCGATGTCGGCAACCACCAGGTCACCTGGCGCGAAGCGCACGCCGTCGATTTCAACCGGCACATCAATGTCGATCACGCGGTTGCGGTCCTTGCTGTCGTACAGGCAAGTGCCACGGGCCCAAATCGGGAAGCCCATTTGCGTCATTTTCGCCCGGTCGCGCACAGCGCCATCGACGATGGCGCCGACACACCCACTGCGGCGTGCAGCGGTCGAAAGCAATTCGCCCCACAGTCCCGAGCGAAAAGTGCCGCCAGCGGCGACGATTAGCACATCATCGGGCTGGCATGTGTCGACCGCGCGAAGCTCCAATTCGTAGGGACTTGGATCGGGGTGAGCCATGTCGGCCCAAAGCGTGGTCTTGCAGCGGCCGATGAGCACATCGGTGGTCGTGAGAGGCGCAAGTGACACGCGCGGAGATTGATGTGGATAGCCGAGGGCATCGAGCGCATCGCAAACGACCGCAGAATAAAAGACTTCGCGCATTTGCGCGAGCGTGATTACTGGTTCGGCAGGCATCGTCGAAATTCCCTCGGATCTTATCCCCGTTGCCACCGATCCTGCCAAATACAACCTGCCCAACTCCAGCCGACGCCAAAGCCAATCAGCACGTTACGCATTTGGCGATTGAGTTTTCCCTTGCGGCGAAGGTCGTCGATGAGAATCGGCAGCGTCGACGAAACCGTATTGCCGCAGTTCTCGAGCGCCAGCGGCATCTTGTCTTTGCTCAAGCCCAAGCGTTCGCGCAATTGGTCGAGCATCTTACGCGTAGCCTGGTGAAACAAATACAAATCGATTGCATCGCTCGTTATGTTTCCGGCCCGGCAGATATCGTCGATCAACTGCGGCACGGCGGTTACGGTAAAATTGATCAGGCTCGGACCATCCATGTACAGCGCGCTTTGCCAACGTTGACGATGGCGGGGCTTGATGGCATCGCATTCAAGCCGGTTGCCACCCTTCGTCACCAACAGCGTATCGGCGCCGGTGCCATCTGTGCCGAATTGAAACGCCGTCAGCGAAGGTTCGTTTGCTGCTTCGACGAGCGTAGCCGCGGCGCCGTCGCCGAAAATTGTCCGCAGACTGCGATCGGCTTCGTGAATGTATTTGCTGTAAGTCTCAGCCGTGATGAGCAGCACCCGCTTTATCGAACCGCCGCGAATCAAACCATCCGCGAGCGACAGACCATAGACAAAACCGGAGCAACCGAGATTGAAATCGATGGCGCCGACGTTCGTGCGCAGTCCCAGCCGTTGCTGCAGCAAACATGCGGTCGTGGGCAATGGATAGTCAGGCGTTTGAGTGCACAGGAGCACAAAATCGATGCTCTGCGGATCGATATGATGTTCGGCAAACAGCTTCTGAGCCGCTTTCACCGCGAGATCCGACGCACATTCATCGGGGGCCGCGATATGCCGCGCGGCGATGCCCGTTTTTTCATAAATCGTGTCGAGATCCCAGCCTGGATAGGCCTCTTTCAATTGCGCATTCGTCTCGATCCGCTCGGGCAGATGAATGGCGATGGGTCCTACCGCTGCGTACTTCACGATCGCTCAATTCCCGTTGCGATTGCTGCCTGTTCCCTGGCGACCGTGTTTCCCCCCGGACCGCCGTCCCGAATCACTCAACCTTAACGGTGCAGAGAACTTGGGTCAATTGGGATAAGCTGCAACAATCGAGCGGAATTCTGCTTATGGCAGCTCTTTGATGCGGATATTCTTGAACTCAATCGGTGAACCTTCCGATTCCAGGCAGAGGTATCCGGTCGCCGGCGTAATGTCCTTGCCCCCCGAGACCTGCTCGCCGTTGACCGAGAGCTTTACGACGCCGTCGATCGCACTGATGTGGTAATGATTCCAATCAGGCGTTCCCTTGGTCGTTTGTTTGGTGGGAAAGCTGCGCGAACCGTTTGGCGACACTGGTGGGAAGGGGGTCATCTTGGCCGCGCCCACGGGAAAGACATCACCGTTCGTGGTGAACCAATCGGGTTTCTTTTTCGTGTTCTTTTCGTACTCGACGGCGTAGCCGTGATCGAGGACTTGGACTTCAATGCCTTGAGGCAAGCCGCCCGGCTTGAGCTTTTCGAGTGACGACGGAATCGTCCAGACAAAAATGCCACTGTTGCCGGCGTGTTTCAAATGCCGCCATTCGGCGACGAGCTCGAAGTTTTTGTATTCTTTCCGCGAACGAATCACCCCTGTCGGCTTGCCAGTGCAATGGGCTACGCCGTCCTTCCAACTCCAAGTGTCTGCCGCGCAGTTGACGTTTTGAAATTCCTTTTCGCCGAGCGCGACCCAGCCCTTGCCGGTTCCGTCAATCAATTTGGGTGCAGCGGCCTCTTGAGCCGCGGCAATCGTGACGAGGGCTAAGAAGCAGACGAGAGGTACGAACCAACAGCGCGGGCGAATAGCGTGCGACATCTTCAATATTCCACAGGGGTGGGATCGGAAGCAAAACGGAGTCGCCCCGATGATACGTGGTGCGGAGTGATGAGAAAAGAAGTTGCAGCCGCTTAGCGGTTTGCGCTGGTTTGCGGCAAGCCGGCGAAACGCTGTTGCTTCGCGGCTAATTCGGCACGCATTTCTAACGCCGCGGCATGTCGCGGCTCGAGCTGCAGCGCACCATTGTTCGCTGCGGTGGCGCTACCCAAATCACCGACGAGCAAGCGCGCATGGGCCAGTTCGACCAGCAAATCGGGCGATGGCTGTATTTGTGCCGCAGCAGCCAGGCAATCGGCAGCATCTTGATTGCGACCGAGCTGTTTGTGAACCAGCCCTTGTCGATACAGCACATTGGGCGGCACCGAGCCGGGTGGATATTGATCGGCCAGCGATTGCAGCGTGGCGAGCGCCCGCTGGGGCCGCGCGCTGCTGTTGTATATCTCGGCCACAGCGATTTGAGCCTCGGGATAATGAGGTTGCAAACTCAGGGCTCGATGATAGGCCGCAAGTGCCTCTTCTTGCTGACCACTCGCTCGTTGCACGCTGGCTCGCAGGCCCCAGGCGCTGGCCAGGTGCTTGTTGGCCGCTATGGCTCGGTCGGCTTGGCGCATCGCGGCCGGCAGGTTGTTCTGAGCCAGATACATTTGCCCCAGCTGTACGAGCCGTTCTGGATCATCGCCAGAAAGCTTGACGGCTTCTACCATATGCACGACGGCCAACTCGCGAGCCCCACGCTCCCAAAGCGACTCCGCATAACCACAGCGGGCTCGTTCATCGGCCGGCGACCGCTGCACGGCATCGCCAAAGTAAGCTTCGGCTTTATCCCACTGCCCCTTCTGCTGTGCGTCTTTGCCTTGCAACGACAATTGCCGCGTCATCGCGATCGTTTCGTCCGATTGCGTTTTGCAACGTAGCGTGCGGCAACCAGTGCAAAGTGCTGAGGCGATTAACAGTGTTGCGGGAAGGACGCGCCAAATCCCAAAAACGAACTGGCCGCTGACCATAGCGCACCTGGTGCGCAAGAGCGTGCTCAGTTGTGGGAAATGTGGCATCCGTGCCCACCTGCCAGGAAATGTGTATACCGACGGATATCGATCGCATCGGTCAATGGTTCGCTCTTCTTGAGCGACACACCGCCGCACCGGTGGATTGCGGTGAATTAGCAAAATTACTGGAAAAAAACAAGCAGAACTGCCGGCTGGACCAGACCAGCCCTCATGCTAGCGGCGGGGCCACTATTCACTCGGAACCGAAACAAGTAATTTGGAATTTGGTCTCGTGATTCGCCGCTTTTGATAGGTTCCGCCCATGCCGGCAGTGTTTGAAAAATTTGGCGTCCGGCTGATGTATCCCGACAACTGGCAAGTGACCGACATCGATGCCGAAGGGATGCCGTACGAATTTACGCTCCAAAGCCCAGAGACGTCGTACTGGACGCTATGCATCTTTCCCCCGGCCCATGAAGTGCGACCGCGGGTAACAGAGATTATTGAAGGGTTAAAAGAAGAATACAAAGAGGTCGAAGTGCTGCCGATGGAGGAGATGATCGGCGAGACGAAAACGAAGGGCGTTGACCTGGCGTTCTTCTATTTAGACCTGCTGGTCGAATGCAAGATCCGCACGCTGCGCACGCCGTCAGCGACGCTGATCTGGCACTACATGGCTGAAAGCCGCGAATTCGAAGAACGCGAACCCGTGTTCAAGGCGATCGCGATCAGCATGCTGCAAAGGTTAGTGCCGCTGGAGTAACGCCGCAAACTACGCGGCATCGAGCTTTCGATCGGTTTCGCCAACGATATCCTCATCGTCGGCGCCGACAATTTTGAGCGTGGCTCTACGGCTGATTCGCCGCTCTTGCACAAAGCCTCGTTTACCCGATTTCAAAAATTCGAAGAACTCCGCACACGGACCTTCGTTGAATTCGGCTTTGAGAATCTGCAGCACTTCTGACCACCGCAGGCCCTGGCGATAGATGACGCGATAGGCTTGCTTCAGCTGCAGAATTTGATCTGGTGTATAGCCATTGCGGCGCAGTCCGACGCGATTGAGACCGACGACTTCCGTCGAGCCACCGCCTTCGACCATCATGAACGGCGGCACGTCTTGCACGATCTTCGCCAGAGCGCCCACCATGGCCAGACGACCGACTCGACAGAATTGATGCACGCCCACGCCGCCGGAGATGTATGCCCGGTCTTCGATGTGCGTATGACCGCCGAGCATTGCGTTGTTGACCAGCACGCAGTTGTTGCCGACACGAGCGTCATGGCCGACGTGGGCGTTGACCATCATCAGGTTGTGGTCGCCCACGATGGTGGCCGCGTCGTTGGCATGGCCTCGATGGAACGTCGCGTTTTCGCGAATGCGATTGTGATCGCCAATGATCAACACGCCGCCGGGCTGCGTATCGACCAGGTGCTGAGCCTTGCCGCCGAGAATGGCGCCCTCGCCAACGATGTTGTTCACGCCCATCGTGGTACGGGTTTTAACAACGGCTCGTGCTTCGAAGCAGCAGTCGTCGCCGATCTTCGTTTCGGCTTCGATAATGCAATAAGGCCCGATCGTCACGTTCCGGCCAATTTCTGCGCGAGGATCGACGATTGCCGTTGGATGAATGTGGGCCACAGGTGCTCTTTCCTACGACCGTCCCTGGTCGCACTGGGTTAGTAATCCAATCGCTGGCCTGCTGCGCTGGGTTTCGCTACTGGCCGGCCTCCCAAACTTCGTCACTTCCTGTGACGCGCACTCGCATTGCGCTTCTAGCCTCAGAATCGGAAATTCACCGCCTGGACGTTGAAGCGCACGTGCGAATTATGCCAACTTTGCAGCTTATGTCGACATCAGTTTTTTTTGCGCGTTACGTAAGATTGACCAACCTTCACACAATTGCTGCTAGCAGCACCCAAAAGCAGGAAGCAGCTCATGCCGGAACTTCGTCGGAGTGTCACTTAGTAAAGACCTTTTCCGAGAGCACTTGCTGGCGAGCTTCGAGCACGTGCGTTACGACCGATTTCATTCTTCCCTCGTCGGCAAATGGCGAGAGCACGTACGACTTGAGCGCCGAGATCGGTTCACCGCAATCGGCCGTGCGGCAATGATCGGTGTAGCCCAGCGCTACGCCGCGACCGGCCATCGCGTCGGCATGCACGCGCTCAAAGATTCGCTTGTTCAGTTCGTTGTTTTTGCGAAGCTGTTCGCGGAATGAAGCATCGTGCTGTTCTCGCTGTTTCACGGCAAAGGTATCGGTCCCTTGAGGATAGGCGCGAAAAAGCGTCACCGGGCCATGATTCAAGTCGTTCATCACCGAAAGTTCAGGCCGAGCGCCAATCTGCTCGCGCAGCAGCTCTGCCATCTCCACCGCATGTCCAACCAGAGTTTGAAATCCTTCACGGCCTAGCAGCAATAGGTTTGCCAGTGCAGCCAAAACGCCCGTGGCGCTGCGTGAAGTTTCGAGCGAGAACAACCCCGGATGATATTCGCCAGTGTGGAATAAATAGGGGGTCGTCGAACGCTGCCGCACGATCTGGCTGAAATCTTCCCGATCGCGCAATAAAAAGAGCGATGCAATGTAGGGCGCAAATCCGGTCTTATGAAAATCGATGCCGACCGAATCAGCCAATTTTAAATGTTGAATCGCATGTTGCGATGCCGCGAGTGCTCGCAACGTTCGGCCACGGAAACCAAGAGGATTGCCCGCGAAATCGTACTGATTGAACACTGCCCAGGCCCAGCCGATCACAGCATCGGCATGGATGTGTGGGCGATAATCGAGTTGGAGCTCAACCACCAATCGTTCGCGCAGTGCGTAAACAGCAGCCAAGTCATCGAGGCCGAACGCATCGGTGGTTCCCATCGTGGCCACGACGGCGGCGATCCTTTCGCCCGCGGCATGCGCTGCGCGGATTGCCAATTCAAGCTCGGCAAGATCAATGCCGTTGTCGGCCAATGTCACTACTTTACGCACGCTCTGTTGCCCGAGTCCCAACCAGCCGGCGGCCGTGGCGCACGCGTAGTGACTTTGCCGCGAACAAAGGATGATGGCTGGTTGATGCAGCCCTTTTTCAAACACATCTGGCACGGCCTTTTCCAGGCCGATCTTGATGCCATACAACAGCGTCCCCGTGCCGCCAAACGTGAATAATCCGCCGGCCGTCTGTGCGTCGAAACCGATCAGCTCGGCGATCATCGCTGCAACGCGAACTTCGGCTTCTGAGCAACCCAGGTTTGCTTCGTCGCTGCACAGATTAGGGTTGTACATGGAAGGGAGAACCACGCCGACGATGCTCGCAATCGACGGATGGGCAACCACATTTACCTGGCTGCGCGGATGGCCGAAAATCAGCTGACCGTTGAAACACTTCACCAGTTCGCTGATCACCTCCTCCAGCGGACGGCCCTGCGGAGGAAAGGGTGCGGCGCCAGCGGCCGCATATTCGGCCTGGCGCGGAGTGCCGAGAATTGGAGCCTGGCTCTTGAGCGCATCAATGCGATCGAGCGCCTTTAGTAGCGAAAAAACGACGTAGCCATCGTGCACCGGATTCGAGACCGGTGCGGGGAAAGACTGCCGCAGTTGCTCGAGCAGTTCTTGATAGCGCGACATGCGTTTAATTGCGAATACGCTGGCGTTTAACGACCACGATGAGGCGGCCGTCGACCACGTCCGCCGCGAGTTTCAGGCCGCTCCGAACGCATGCTCATGTTGCCATCGATCAACACACCGACCGTCTCTTGCCAGGTGGGGATCTTTTTATGAGCATGGCCTTCGCCGCCATCTTCATCGAGTTCGGCCTGCAGCATTTCGTCCACTTCGTCGTCTTCGCTGGGCACCCGGCGATGTTCCCGCTGCGGGCGACCTCGCGACGCAGGCGGTGCCGGGCGATCGGATTCAAAGTCTTCCAGATCCGAATCATCGCTGTCAACGCTGCGGGCAGTTGGTGTCGCGCGTGGTGTTTCGGCCTCGTCACGACGACCGCCACGCCGCCGACGACGACGACGGCGTGGACCGCGATCTTCACCACCTTCGCTATCGCCGGGCGCACGACGCGCGGGACGATCTTCATCGCTCGCTACATCTTCATCGACGGGTGGCAACTCTTCAAGAAAGTCATCGTCGGCATCGGCGTAAGGTTCCGCAGCATAGGGTTCGTCGGCGAAAGGCTCGGCTGGAGCATCAAAATCTTCATCAGCTGGAACTGCTGCACGCGGCGTGACTTCTTCCTCATCGCGGCGACCACCGCGGCGACGGCGACGACGGCGCCGGCGATGTTCACCACCATCTTCGTCCGCAGGACGATCGAAGCCGAGGCGTTCTTCTGCTACCGGCGAGTCTTCAATGCTCTCGCGAGGAGCGACAAAGTCGTCATATTGCTCGGCTGCTGGCGCTGGCGGCGAGTAATCATCGGCGACACCTTCGCCAAATCCGCGGCGGGGTGCATTTTCACGGCGCGGTGGACGATCATCGCGACGATCAACTCGACCACGACCCCGATCACCGCGGCCTCGCTCCGGGCCGGAACGATCGGCGCTTCGCTCGCCGTCGCGCGAATCGCGACGGCCTTCGGCGGGCCGACTGTCGCGTGTATCACGCGACCGAGGTTCCTGGCCTCGACCGCCGCGATCGCGATCTGATCGTTCCCGGGGCGGGCGTGATTCCGCTTCGGCGCGAGCCGGTGGTGCAAACAAATCCGGCGGCAGATCATCCTTCACCGGAGTATACGAGCGGATTTCATCCAGCGGATTTGTGACGGCGGCCGGAGGCGATGGCGCGGGCGTTGCCGCGGGAGCCGGTTCTGGCTCTGGCTCTGGCTCTGGTTCGGGCTGAGCGACACTCAATCCCAACATGCCAGCCAGTTTGCCCCAGTGGCCTGAGGTCTTCGCGGGTTTCTTGGCAGCCGGCTTCGGCGGTTCGGCGACCGGCGGGCTCTGTTCGGCAGCGGCTTTGGGCGGCGCGGTAGTTTCCGCGGAAACTGTTGGCGGAACCTCCGCGGCAATTTCGCTCGCGGTTTCGGCGGCTGGCTTCTGGGGCGTGGCCGTGGCCAAGCCAATGCTCTCGAGAAGCGAGGACCAGTGATCTTTTCGTGGTGTTTCAGCCATGCCCGTGTTACAGTTCAATAGGTTCAGTGCATAAATCGCAGAAATCAAACAAGCTGATTAATATAGCGGTTCCAATTGGCAGGGGAAAGTCGTTTCCTCGCCTTATCTTGCGCTTTGTGCCGAATCGAACAAACGCCATGCCATATAGTTTGCCACTCCTGCTCTTATGCCTGTTCTGGGCGGTTTTCGCGTCCGTCGGCACCGCGGGCGAGTTGCAGCGGTTCAGCCAATCCGAGCCGCATATGGGGGTTGAGTTTGAGATTGTCTTGTATGCCGCCGATGAAGCCGCCGCGAAAGAAGGCTTCGCCGCTGCGTTTGCCCGCGTCGCGGAACTGGACAAAAAGCTGAGCGACTACAACCTCAGCAGCGAACTCTCGCGGCTCAGCGCTGCCTCGCCGACGGTGGAGCCCGTCAAGCTCAGCGACGACTTGTTTACGGTCTTGCAAGCAGCTCAAAAACTGGCCGCGGAATCCGACGGGACGTTTGATGTCACCATCGGTCCGCTGACGAAACTCTGGCGACGCGCACGGCGTCAAAAGGAACTGCCTGATCCCGCTCTGCTGAAAAAAGCCTTCGCGGGGGTTGGCTATCAACATTTGAAACTTGATTCCGCCAAAAAGACCGCGTTCCTTTCGCGCGGCGAGATGCGACTCGATTTGGGCGGCATTGCTAAAGGCTACGCCGCCGATGAAGCACTGGCCGTGTTAATGAGAAAGCGCTTCAAGCAGTCGCTTGTTCGCGCGAGCGGCGATATCGCTGCCGGTGATCCGCCGCCGCATGAATCGGGCTGGAAAATCGGCCTCGCGCCGTTGAATCCCGATGAGCCGCCGTCGGTTTTTGTTGCGATCAAGCAGCAAGCGATTTCCACTTCCGGCGAATCGCGACAACATCTGGTCGTTAACGGCCGGAGATACTCGCACTTGATCGATCCTCGCTCGGGCGAACCCACGCACGGCCGCATCAGCGTCACCGTCATCGCGCCCCGAGGCATCGATTCGGACGCACTCGACTCTGCCGCGGCAATTCTGGGGCCCGAAAAAGGATTGAAACTGCTCGCCGGCCGCGCGGGTGTTTCGGCCTACATTGTGACGGCGGATGACGACGGCAAAAACGTTCGCACCTTTGCCACCCCGAATTTTCGCCCGCTTGTTGAGTAAGCACTCAATGCACTTTCGTGTTGATCACTTCACCTTGCTCGTTGTACCAGGTCCAAACACCAACAGCCTTGCCCTTGGAGTACTGCGCGCGGTACGAGACCTTGCCTGATGAAAAATATCCAATGTCATCGCCGTCGATGCCATCCTCGCCGTAGTATTGAACGTAGGACCGAGCCCCCGTGGAGTGATTCGCGGTGAACTTGCCGAAATACTTCCCTGCGCGGTATTCGATCACGTGACTCGGCTGACCGTTAACAAAATACGTTACCCACTTTCCCGAAAAATCCGCCGGCGGTGCAATCCAGATTTCTTGGATGTGCGGTTGGAGCTCAAGTTTGAGCACCTTTCCCGAATCCTCATACCAACACCAGAGTTGCCAGGAATGGTCCAGTCGATACCGTTCGATTTCTGATCCTGCCGCACTGATGTTTTCCGCGCGGCGTTGCTCCGGAGTCAACTGCGCCAAGAGCTCGTTCCTGGTCATGCCCGGCTTGACCTTCGTCAACAGCGGCTCCCAAATCTCGCGTGGCGGCGCCTTGAACACTTCGCGCAATCGCTTCGCTGTCAGATCGCGCTCCATTTGTTCCGCCGACGATAGCTGCTCGAAGAGCGTTGCAACTTCCGCATTTTCCGCCTAACAAAGCAGCGTCAGCGCCACAAAACAGACGGGCAGCATATTTGGTTCCTCAGGCTCCAGATGACTTTGATTGTACCCACGTGCGCAGAGACTTCCCCCTATCACGACGCAGAAGCCTGGATTAGGTTACAACCGCACCGCCTCTCATTCGCAACCAAGTTGAGTTCACCCCGATGGATGGAAAAGCCAAGAAACGATTGGAAGTGATCCGTCAAAAGCTGCCGCAGCTCAAGCAACAGCTGGCCGGCGCCAAGAAGCAGATGGATGACGTCGAAGAAGTAAAGAAGCTGGAAAAAGAGATCGCGGCACTCGAAGCCGAGGCTACCAAGCTGCGGGCCTGATTCGTCAGCATGCCGGTGATGACGATTGCAACGATCACTCCGTCCGCTGAATGCTCCGGCTAGCGGGTAGAATAGAGATATCGCCGCAGCGCTGGATTCAGGGCGTTTTTCGGCGGCGATTTCCTCGCTGGAATCGCATGCACTCATGTCTCTCTCCGCCGCGCCGATGATGGTTGATGATTCTGCTGCTGAAGCTCGTTCGCCGCGGACGCTGGTGAGCGTGGCCACCTACAACGAGCTCGAAAATCTGCCGCTGCTCGTCGACGAAATCTTCGCCATCGCGCCGCAGGTCGACTTGCTGGTCATCGACGACAACTCACCCGACGGTACCGGGGTATGGGCGGAGCAACGGACCAAGGCCGATTCGCGCGTGCATGTGCTGCATCGTGCTGGCAAGCTAGGGCTTGGTACCGCGACCATCGCGGCGATGAAGTATGCCATCGAGCACGACTACGATTACCTGCTCAATCTCGACGCCGACTTCAGCCATCATCCGCGCTACATTCCCGCGATGCTCGCTGGCATGGACGACGCCGATGTGATGATCGGCTCGCGCTATTGCCCCGGCGGCGGCGTGAAAGATTGGCCGCTCCAGCGCCGGCTCATGAGCCAGGCCGTGAATTTCTACGCCCGCACATCGCTCGGCTTGAAACCCAAGGATTGCAGCGGCGCGTATCGCTGCTTTCGCGTCTCCACGCTTCGTGACCTCGACTTCAGCCGCATTCGCAGCCGCGGCTATTCGTTCCAGGAAGAGATCCTCTGGCACCTCAAGCGCGTTGGTGCCCACTTTGGCGAAACGCCGATCCTCTTCGCCGATCGCGAACGAGGCCAATCGAAGATCAACGGCCGCGAAGCCATTGCTGCCTTGTGGATCATCTTTCGGCTAGGACTAAAGAATTGGTTGAGAATCTAAGGCTGCGCGTCGGCCACAAAAGCTTGCTGCGCCTCATCTTGCGGCACCATTTGTAGCCCGGAAAATTTCTCCTCTTGCTCTTGTCGATTTCACCGTTCATCGTTCGACTAAAGAGCGTTGCAGCACCTTCGTACTTACTAAGTTTCCGCGAGTTTCCACGATGACCAGCATTCGGGTTTTGGTCGGCACGAAAAAAGGAGCCTTTGTCATCAACGGAGATGCAAAGCGCAACAAGTGGCAGGTCAGCGAACCGCTGTTCGGCGGGTTGCCCATCTATCACATGAAGGCCTCGCCGGTGAATCCCGATCGAATCTATGCGTCGCAAACCAGCGATTGGTTCGGCCAGGTGGTGCAGCGTTCGAACGACGGCGGCAAGACCTGGGAAACGGTCAGCAATCGTTTTGCCTACGAAGGTGAAGTCGGCACGCACTTGTGGTACGACGGCACGCCGCACCCGTGGGAGTTCAAACGAGTGTGGCACTTCGAACCGTCGCTCACCGATCCCGATACCGTTTACGCGGGTGTCGAAGATGCCGCGATGTTTCGCTCGACCGACGGTGGCCAATCGTGGCATGAGTTGACTGGCCTGCGCGGGCACGGCGCTGGCAAGTACTGGCAGCCCGGCGCGGGTGGCATGGGCTTGCACACCATCGTCATCGACCCGAGCAATCACGATCGCATCTTTGTGGCCATCTCCGCGGCCGGCGCGTTTCGCACCGATGATGGCGGCCAAACTTGGAAGCCCATCAATCGTGGACTTGTCTCTGCGTATGAATTGCCCGATCCGCAGTCCGAAGTGGGGCACTGCGTGCACCGCATCGCGCAGCATCCCTCGAAGCCAAACACGCTCTACATGCAAAAGCACTGGGATGTGATGCGTAGCGACGATGCCGGCGACAACTGGTACGACATCGGCGGTAACCTCCCTACCGACTTCGGCTTTCCCATCGAAGTGCACGCGCACGAACCCGAAACCATTTACGTGGTGCCGATCAAGAGCGATAGCGAACACTATCCGCCGGAAGGCAAGTTGCGCGTCTATCGCAGCCGCGCCGGCGGCAATGATTGGGAAGCGCTGACGCGCGGGCTGCCGCAGGAAAACTGCTTCGTCAACGTCCTCCGCGATGCTTCGAGCCACGACGACTTGGATCCCTGCGGCATTTACTTCGGCACGACTGGCGGCCAGGTTTACTGCAGCGCGAATAGTGGTGATACCTGGCAAGCCATCGTTCGCGATCTGCCCGCCGTGGTCAGTGTCGAAGTGCAAACCTTGGCTTAACTGCAAATTGCGAATAGTATGCCTCGCGTTCGTCTCCCCCATCATCTGCGCAACCTCGCCGGCGTCACCGGCGAGGTCGAACTGGAAATCGCTGGACCTATTACGCAGCGCTCGTTGCTCGATGCATTGGAAACTCGCTATCCGCAGTTGCGCGGGACGATTCGAGAATACGAAACCCTCCGCCGCCGGGCGTACATTCGTTTCTTTGGCAGCCAACAAGATTTGAGTAACGAGGATCCGGATGCACCGCTGCCAGACTCCATAGCCGATGGCACAGAGCCGTTCTTGGTGATTGGTGCGTTGTCGGGTGGCTAGTTCCTCACGGAAAGGCGATCGGTTATTTAGTCTTCCGTCGGCCGGCCCAATTCCTTGGCCAAGGCTTCGTCGACGACTAAATGATTGATCAAGCCACGCCGCAACGATTCGCGCAGAATGCCCGTTTTGTTCTCTGCGCTGAAGCCCACCGTAATCACGCCCGGTGGCGAACCGGTGCGGGCGCGACGGGCAATTTCTTTGAGTTGTTCGAGCGACACACCCGTCCAACCTTGATTCATGCTTTTCACAAAGGCCTTTTCTTCCGCAGACAAGCGATTGCGGGGAATGAGAATGCCGGCGAAGTCTCCCCAGATCAAATTCCGCAACCGGGCGAAGTCATCTCCTTCTTGCTTTTCCCGCTCGCGAATAAAGGTCGCGGTGGTTTGCTGTGGATTTGTCGCAAACACGCCGACACCGGTGAGTACGGTATCGATGCGATGAACATAGCCGATCGGCCCAAAGATGCGGTGATAGCCCGGAATGGCGCGGATAAAGTCGTTGAGGACCGCAGCTTTTTTCTGATCGGTCATCAACTGTCTGGAAATGTAAGCCGGCACGCCGTTCAACGACGGTAGCTCAGGTCTCGCCTTGCCCGTCAGCGCGCGCTCCAGATTCGCTGCCAGAATCGATGCGGAATACTGCTGATTGCCATGGTTGATCAAGTACAGCGGATCACCTGCGAGCGGAATCGCCCGCAAGCCGCTGCTCCTTGATGGCCTGGCGATACGCGTGACGCCATCGATGATTTTATCGATCGTCGAGCCCCACATGGTCCCGACGATCAAGTCGCCCGCGAGCAAATTCGCCACGACAACTGCGGCCTGCAGATGAAAGGCTTGCAAATCCTTTGCGGTGACCGTGTGCAGCCGAAAGGACAATCCTGCCGGGACTAATTTGCGAACCTGCATTTCCACATTCAAGAAATTGCCAGCTACCCGCTGCCGAGCCAGGTCCAACTCGGCGACATCAACCCGTTCTTCCAAGAACGTTGGCTGTGCCCTTAGCATGCCGTCGGTGGAAGCCCGCTCGAGCAAGCGGCTGACCTCGGGTTGGCTTAAATGCATCCGCTCGGCAATATCGACTTGTGTGAAGCCTTGCGAACGGAGCAGTGCGCAGCTGATCATGCGAATGCGGGCCTCATCCACGACTTGCGTGGGAATGGTTTGCCGTTGTTTGCCCACAGATGTGTTCCAGGAGAATATGGATATGGTATACCTGTTAGAATATTCTAACAGGTATACTGGCTGTATAGCACCCCTTGTGTCGACCTGGCCTTCCGGTAAGGTGGAACTCGTCTCACCGGTTTGCTCCTCTCTCCAACCCTCCCACCTGGAGCCTGTCCGATGCGCATCTACCTGAACGGGGACGGCCCCCGCGTCGAACGATTGAAACTGTTGCTCGCAGCCGCTGGCCACGAAATAACGCCCGCGATCGCAACTGCCAAAGCGTGGCTTTGTTGTCAGCCGTTAGGTTTTCAGGGGGCCCGAGAACGGCATCAAACTCAGCAGATGATCATGGAACACTGCCGGGATTTCACCGGCCCGGGCGTGCTGTGCCTGGTAACGATGGAACCAAATGATCTTTGGCCCGCCAACTACTGCCACATCACCGAAAACACCTTGCGCAATTCGGGGCACTCCTGGCAGGTGACACGGGCCCACTTTCGCACTCCATTGCCAGAGCGGAGCAGCGAGCTAATTCTCGGAGCCAACAAAGAACGGGAAGTGGACACGCTCCGCGAAATCTTTGGTCCGGCATCGGACTTACCCGCGCCGCTCGCCGTCGAACGTGTCTTCGCCGCTGAATTGGCCGCAGAAAATGCGAAAACTTTCCATCAAGCTACAGGTAATTTACAGTAAACTGCTGTGGTCAGTTTTGCCTGACGGTTCTTGGTAAGTGCTTTTGAAAAAGAGCCTTGCGACAATTTCGTTCCCACGTTCGAGTGTTGTCATATACCCCTCTGAAAGAATGCAGCGGTTGACAAGTACAGCCACCTCGCTGAAATGAGTTAATGCATGCAATTCGTCTTCGTGGACCTTGGCAGATCGTTCGTCTGGATGGACTTGATCTCGGCGTTCCCGTGGAAACCGCCGTGCCCGGAGATTGGTCCGATGCCTTAGGCGCTAACTTTCGTGGCCGGGCGTGTTACTCGCGGCGGTTTGGCCTTCCAACCAATCTTTCGCCGCAGGAACGAGTCTTCCTGGTAGTTGAGCGGGTCCTTGGGCAAGCGACGATCGAACTCAACGACCAGTCGCTCGGAGCGCATACAACCGCCGAAGGCCCGCTGAAATACGAAGTGACCCCCCTGTTGCAACTTCGTAATTCACTGCGAATCGTCATTGAAGTCGCTGCTGATCAAGACGGGCCAGGTGAATTGGGAGAAGTGCGGTTAGAGATTGAGTAGCTCCTAGTCACCAAACGATTTCTACCGATTTTCGTTGGTAGGAGTACCCGCTAGACCAACTGGACCTTGGTTTCCTACGATAGGGGCTGGTCATCCAAGGCGTTCCACTCGTTGGTGGGGGCGCGGCGAGCTAACTGCCCGCAAGGGCAACTAATGGATTGGATTTCGGCAGTAAGTTTGCATCTTTAGATGCGAGCATGCAGGGTTACGGACGGGAGCGTGAGGGTATGGCAGGTCGAGAAACCGAAGCCGGGCGAACGGCCCTGGACAAGGTCCTCGGGTACCTGAATTTCTCGTCAGGCGCGACCGATCCACAGTTTCTCGCCAACCTCAGCCTGCTGTACGAAGAAGTCGATCATCGCACGCTCGGCCAGCAAACCTGGCAGCAACTTTTTGAGTGGCTGCATTTCGAATTGCAATCGTTGCCGGGCACGAACCCTGCCTTTCAAGATGCGCAGCAAGCTCAGGCGGTATTGCACATCACGTTTGAGAAGTTGCTCCCCGCATACCGCGAATTTCATCGCGACTTGCTTTTTCATCAAACGGCAGAGTTGCTGTTTCGCCCCTTCTTTCTGGGCCGGGCCATCGAAGCAGTGTTGCGACAAGGGCCTCCCTGGACCGAGAACGATCGGATTGTTACCGCAGCGATTAAGCAGTTGAGCGACTATATCGGCCATCGCCCGGTTGCGGCACTTGAGTCGCAACGGATCGAGCCTTATCCACATGAGTTCTGCCGGCCGATCCCACTGTATATTCGCAGCGCTGGCATTGCGTATGGTCCCGAGCGCGAAGTGATCGGCATTGCGTTGCAGTTGCTCGAAGGGACAGACGAAAATTTGCTGCGGCAGGCCTGTTTCTTTCCGCATCGGCTCGAAGAGTTGGCTTATGATCCGCGGGCTTATGACTTCGATCATCCGGCGAATAAGCGGCCGAACTATCACTTTGGGCAGTGGGATCCGCATCAAATCGATCATCATGGTTTTTATCGCCGATTTGTCGTGCAGCAAATCACGCTCGATGCGTTGATGCGGCGCTTGACGGAAGAAACCAATATTCCGCAGGAAGAATTGAAGTTTGAAGCAGCGGCAGTGCTGGCCGGCACGATTCTGATGGCCTCTGGCATTAGTGGCGAAGGGCCCGGTGCGCACGATTCGACGATTACGCTGGCGAAGTTGTTGCCGCGAATTGCGAAGTATCGCGACGGCTTTTACGAACAGTTGCTGCAGCGAACCAGCGGGGAACATCGCGAACGGCTGCTTGCCGAAGCAGCTCAAAAACGACAACCTTTCGGCGGCGCGCGGCAACACCTGAACGCGCAGCTCGCTCGTTCGCGGGCTTCGCAGTTGGAGCACGTACATCTGGCCCGGATCTTTGCCCGGCTGGGGCATGTCGATTCAGCCGCAAACCAGGCCAATATTGTGCCCTGCGCCTCGGCACGGATGCTTTGTCAGATCGACTGTTTGCTGACGACGTGTCAGCTCGCATGTGCGGCTGGCAAGCTTGAAGCGGCGGCAGATGTGATGCCGCAAATTACGGACTTGCTCAAGCGGGCGATTCAATGCGGGGCGGTCATTGATCCGTGGAACATCCTAGGCTTTGATGCTCACTTCAGTTTGTTTCCCGCGTTGGAAAACAGCGTGCGTGATCATCGCGCTGATGAACTCGTCGCGCTGATGGAACGCATTTGGACGCTCTACTCGCTGGTGTGGAGCGAAGCAGCCGCGAGCAATCGGCATGAAATTGCCGAGCGGATTGCCCGACAATTTAAAAAGACGGCCAGTTGGTGGCACCAGTTCGCGACACATGAAGTATCGACCGTCGATGCACTCGATTCGCTCGCGATGTTTCGCGCGGCCGAACGCGTTGCTCAAGCCTTGCAGGTGTGGCACGAAGGTGGCGCCGCGAGCGGTGATGTCGGCTTTTGGGCGCCGCATGCTGAAATGTTCGATTCGCCCAAGGCCTATGCCATGGTCATCGACTCGCTGCTCGAACGGGGCGATTCGGTGGCGTCGATGGCTCTGATGATGAGTTGGTTGAGCCGAGCCGATGCGATCGGCCTCGAACATGGTGACAGTTCATTCCACGATCTGGCTCAGCGTTGGGTGACTGCGACAACAGCAGCCAGCGATGAATCGCCCGAAGCCGCGCTGAAGGCTTGGGATTCCGCGCGCAAGTTCCTCGACTATCTCGAAGCCAACGCCGAGGGATTGTGGAACGTACCGCGGTTCGAACTGGGCAACGGCAAGCGCAGTTCACCGGCGGCGGCTCAGACCGATGACGATGACGACGATGAAAACCGGTTTGAGTCGGCGTACGAAAATATGGTCTATCGCGACAGCACCGACGATGGTGTGGATGGAGCGATCTTTGAGTCAGGCGACGATACGCACGACGAAATGCAACATCAGTCGAAACAAGTTGCCGAACGATTGGCGTTTCTCGCCACCGTCGCCCGCTTGTGGAAACAAACGATCGTCAGCCCCGCGTTTGCAGCGATTATCAAGCAGCAGGCCAGCAGCGAGCCCGCCACCGCGGCGATGCAACAGCGCCGTACGGCCGCGATGCAACGGTGGATCGAGCAAGCGCAAACGAACATCGCGGGGCTGAACAAATTGCTCGCGTCAGTGCGCGATTACCGCATTCCGACACCATCGGGCGATCACGATTCGATGGTCGAATACGACCGGCGGCGGATGATCAAGGAATCGCTGCTTGAACGAGTGGTTGCCACGAGCGTCGAAATGTCTGATGCCGCGCGACTGTTGCTGGCCGCGCGGGCGGCTGTCAACGAAGGGCCTGCGTCGGAAATTTCCGCTGAGAATGAAGAAACTCTTCGCACCGTTGCGGTATTCACTGCCTTGCTCAAGCGCGACGAAACGGCAGTGCAGGAAGCTTGCGAACTGCTCTTCAAGACACTGTTGCGACAGCCGTTGCTTTATGTGCCGCTGGCCAAGGGTGGTAATCCGCCCGAAATCGTGCTGGTACGCACGCGTCAGCACGCGATTCAGGATTTGCTCGCCTGGCTGCCACGGTGCGGTTTGTGGATCGAGACTTGTCAGCTGCTCGATACCGCGCGGCAAATGGAACGCGATCATCCAGTTGGCCCTGGTGCCGTCACCGAGTTCGATGAACTGTTCAAGATCGGCTACAAGGGCATTGTCGAAAGCCTGGTTATATCGGCACAATCCTGGCCACGCGCGAGCGGCGCTACCGACGATCAGTCAGCCGAGCCGCTCGTCGCCTGCTTAGAACAATTGACAGAGAGCATGTTGACCAGTTGGCTCGCGCACAGCCGCACGTTGCGGCTAAGCGTGCTCGAACGAGTGCATGACAAGACGACTTGGAAACGGGTGGTCGCATTCGTTGAAAAGTACGGCGCCGATTTGTTCACGCAGCGGTTCTTGAACCTCAGCAACATCCGCGCGATCATGCATCAGGGCGCGGCTAAGTGGCTGAAGAGCCTGCAAGAAGATCCCGCCGACGATGCGCCGCAGAAGTTGCTCGAAGATCTGACGACCGACGCCGCGCTCGAAGAAAACGCTGAATTGCTGGGAATGGTGTTGGAAGCGATCGTCGAAAACTACGGCGAATATCGCGATTACAACAGCACGACGACGCAATCAGACCGTGGCGAGCTGCTCTACATGCTGCTCGACTTTCTGCGACTGCGAACACGCTACGATCGCGTCTGCTGGAATCTGAAGCCCGTGGTCCTCGCCCACGAAATCCTCGTCCGCCGCGGCGAAGACATCGCCGCCCGCGTTTGGCGACGGGCTCTTTCCGAACGCATTCAAGACGAAGCCGAACAATACCTCACACGGCTGGCTGATTTGCAAAAGAAATATGCCATGCGAATGCCCACCGTCGCCGATCGCCTCGCGGAGCGCTTCGTCCGGCCGTTGACCATCGATCGAATTCGCGCACTCGTCGAGCCGGCCATCGAAGAAGCGCGACTCGGCGGCGAATCGCCTAAGTTCGAAATGCTGGAGTTCGAAACGGCCACGCTCACGCGCGAACCGACGGGCGTTGGCCTCGATGTGCCGGCCTGGCTGGTCGCCCTCGAAGAAGAAGTCGATCTCACGCTGCGGCCCACGCATGAGCGGCAAGAAGAAGCCGACCTCGCAGCGATCTTGCCGCCGAAATTGCTGACGCTGGATGAAGCGAAACAGCAATTGGATCAGTGGACGAAGGAAGAGTAGGCGAGTGTTTGTTGTGGCTTCGAGACGTCGAAGTCCAGCAGTTCAAAAGCCGTGGCCGGAATGTTTTGGGCAGGGTTGCCGTGCCTCATTTGGTGGAGTGGGAGCATCGATATTGAGCAGTTCTCTGCTACTGCTACGAGTTGCTGTTTGAATTGTGCTGCAAGATCGGCCATAATTGGGGCCAGCCCACCTTCCAATCTGCGATCTGAAAACGCAATCTGCAATTGGACCCTCCCCCATGTTTCGCCTTCTCTCCGACGGTCAAATTTTTTGCGACGGCACATCTCGCCGTGAAGCGATGCGCATTGGCGGCCTGGCACTCGCCGGCTTGTCGATGCCCGGCGTTTCGCAGGCACGAGCCAGCGCGGAAAAAACGAAGAGCGCCTCTGCGTCATTTGGTAAGGCCAAGTCGGTCATTGTTTTCTGCCTGATGGGTGGGCCACCGCAGCATGAGACGTTCGATTGCAAACCGAATGCTCCTGCGGAGATTCGCGGTGAGTTCGGCGTGATCCCAACCAAGACGCCGGGAGTGCAGTTCGGCGAGTTGCTGCCACAGACCGCGCAATGGTCCGAGAAGATGGCAATCCTCCGCGCAGTCGTAACGGGCGACAACGCCCATTCGAGCAGCGGCTATCAGATGCTCACCGGCGTGCCGCATGTGCCGCTGAATCAGGAAAGTGCCACGCCGAAAGCGCCGAACCATTGGCCATCGCTCGGCGCACTCGTGCGCACGCAACTCGACAAAGCTGGGCAGCTGCCGGCTGCGGTGACTTTGCCGGAGCACATTTGGAACGACGGCAATTTTCCCTGGCCCGGTCAAGACGCCGGTTGGCTAGGTCGCCAGCGGCATCCTTGGCTGTTGCATTGCGACCCATCGGCCGCTGATTTTTCAGTGCCGGGGCTTGCACTGCCCGAAGGGATGCCCGCGGTTCGCATATCTGAACGGCGGAATCTGCTGGAACAAATGAACGGTGGTCTCGACAAACTCGCGCAAAGCCGTCAGGTCGACGGTTACGGCATCCACGCCCGCAAGGCCATTGATCTATTAACTAGTTCGTCAGCCCGCGCGGCATTTGAGATTTCGCAAGAGACCGACAAGATGCGCGATCGCTACGGGCGAAGTCGCTTTGCCCAAAGTGTCCTGCTCGCGCGGCGTCTGGTCGAAGCGGGTGTATCGCTCGTGCAGGTCAACTGGACGCGGATCAAAGATCAGCCGAACCAGGGAGGTTGGGACACACACGCGAAGCACAATGAGTCGTGCAAGAAGCTGCTGATGCCGATCGCTGATCAATGTTTCTCAGCGCTTCTCGAAGATCTCCAACAGCGCGGCTTGCTCGACGAAACGCTTGTGGTCTGGTTCGGCGAGTTTGGCCGCACGCCGAAGTTCAACGCCAACGGTGGCCGCGATCACTGGGGTCGATGTTTTTCGCTGGCACTCGCGGGAGGCGGCATCAAGGGTGGCGTGGTGCATGGTGTGAGCGACAAATTAGCAGCCGATCCGGTCGATGGTGTGGTACGGGCCGCAGATATTCACGCCACCATTTTTCATTGCCTCGGTTTATCACCCGAGACGCAATTTCACGATCAAGTCGGTCGGCCTCTTCCACTCACACGCGGACACGTCATAGAGCCCATTGTTTCGTGATGCGGCAAGTCGCAACAAGGGGCAACGTTTTCTCGAAAATGGGCCGACTTTGGCCTTTTTTGGCATTTCCACCGCCCCAAAAAGAACTTGCTCCGTAAGATGGGGCGATGACTTTTTTCGACGCCATTTCGAACCTCGAACACAGCCTGCTTTTGGCTGCCGCTGACGCTGCGCCGGCAGTGAGTCATGCCGGCGCGCATGGGCACCTCGATCTCATCATCACGCTGACCAGCGGCTTAGCCGCGGCGCTGCTGATGGGGTACATCACGCAGCGGCTCGGTCTCTCGCCCATCGTGGGATATTTACTCGCGGGCATTATCGTTGGACCTTACACGCCCGGTTACAAAGGCAACGCCGACCTTGCACAGCAGATGGCCGAAATCGGAGTGATCTTGCTGATGTTCGGCGTGGGAATACATTTTCATTTTAAGGAACTGCTGGCCGTTCGCCGGGTTGCCGTGCCTGGCGCGATTGGGCAGAGTCTCATTGCCACGGTCCTGGGTGTGCTCCTGGGTTGGCTGCTGGGTTGGAATCCTTCGTCGGGAATTGTTTTTGGATTGGCGATCTCCGTGGCCAGCACCGTGGTGCTGCTGCGCGTGCTGGCGGACAACAATGACCTGCATACGCCGACTGGCCATATCGCGGTCGGCTGGCTCGTGGTCGAAGACTTGTTCACCGTGCTCGTGCTGGTGCTCATGCCGGTGTTGTTTGGCTCCAATGCCGGCTCGCCAGCAGCAATCGGTCTGGCCGTGAGCGTCGCCATCGTCAAAATCGCCGTGCTTGTAGCGTTTGTGATGTTTGTCGGCAGCAAAGTCGTACCGTGGTTCTTGGCTCAGATTGCGCGAACGCGATCGCGCGAACTGTTCACGCTCACGGTCCTCGTGATTGCTCTTGGCATCGCCGTTGGAGCTGCAAAGGTTTTTGATGTTTCGATGGCACTTGGCGCTTTTCTCGCCGGCATGGTCGTGGGTCGGAGCGAATTCAGTTCCCGCGCAGCATCCGAGGCGTTGCCGATGCGCGATGCCTTCGCCGTGTTGTTCTTTGTCTCGGTGGGGATGCTGTTCAATCCCCAGTTCTTGCTCGACTCGCCGCTGCTGATCGCTGCGGCGCTCGGCATTGTATTGATTGGCAAGCCTCTAGCCGCCCTTGTCATCGTGGTGCTGCTGCGTTATCCCCTGCGCGTCGGTTTGTCGGTGGCAGTGGCGCTGGCGCAGATCGGCGAATTTTCGTTCATCCTGGCCAACGTGGGCATGAGCTTGAAGATACTCTCCGCCGGGCGCGAAGAGCCCGTCATTTCCACGGAGCTATTTAACGCGCTCATCGCTGCCGCCATCGTCTCGATCAGCATCAATCCGATTCTCTATCGTTTGGTCGATTGGATGGAGAATCGTGCCAAGCATTCACCATGGCTCTGGAGCATCTTGAATGGACGAGCGAAAGTTTCGCTCGATTGCCCACCCGATCATGAGGACGAAGACGAAGCGGAGCAACACGGTGCAGCAGTGGTCGTGGGCTATGGCCCTGTTGGCCGCACACTCGTTCGCTTGCTGCAGGAAAACGGCATCGAGCCCACAATCATCGAACTGAATCTGGAAACGGTCCGCTCGCTACGGGCCGAGGGCATTCGCGCGGTCTATGGTGATTCGGCGCACAAAGAAACGCAGCTCGAAGCCGGTATGGCCGCAGCCAGCGTGCTGATTTTGAGTGCCTCGGGTTTGAACAACAGTCAGGAGGTAATTCGCATCGCGCGCGAGTGCAATCCGGAGATTCGAGTGTTCGCGCGAGCAAGCTACCTGCGCGAGATTCCTTCGCTGACCAAGGCTGGTGCTGACGTCGTCTTTACCGGCGAAGGTGAAGTCGCGATGACTATGACTGAGTTCATCCTCCGCCAACTCGGCGCTAGCGGCGAGCAGATCGAGCGCGAGCGCGACCGCATTCGCAGCGAACTCTTCGGCAGTCCGGCAGCGTTGGAGATTTTGCTGCCACCGACGGCCCGACACGTCGAAGAGAAGCAGCCCGCACCGCCGCCGCAGCCCATTGAAATGAAATCGGTCGGAGAGACAAACACTGCTGCCGAATCGAATCCGCCCGGCTAGCCGTGGGGATTGCCACAAGGGGCCCGCTTACCCTAGTTTTATTGTTGACAAACCGCTTTCAATGCCATCTACGGAGGCTTTCATGTTGCGATCCCTAGTTGCGTTTACCCTCGCCATAACTGCGTTCAGTTCGGTTTTAAATGCTGCGTCAATTGCCTCAGCCGCTGATGCCAAGCCGAAGGAGCTGCTCGTCGGCGACAGCGCGCCGCCGCTTGCGTTGAAAGAATTCGTCAAAGGCGAGCCGGTGAAGGAACTGACCAAAGGCAAGATTTATGTATTGGAGTTCTGGGCTACCTGGTGTGGGCCATGCATCAAGGCGATTCCGCACGTGAGTCAATTGCAAGCGAAGCACAAGAATGTCGTGTTCATCGGCATCGACGTGCTTGAGAACGCGGAAGATGAAGTAAAGGCGTTCGTGAAGAAGATGGGAGACAAGATGAACTATCGCGTCGCCATCGATAAACCCGATCCGCTGGCCGACGACGAAGCGAAAGGAGTGATGGCCAAAACCTGGCTCGAAGCCAGTCATCAGCAGGGCATTCCGGCGTCGATCATTGTTGACGCGAACGGCAAGGTGGCCTGGATCGGCCATCCGATGGAACTCGACGAGCCGTTGGAAGAAATCATTGCTGGCAAGTGGGACCTCGCTGCGGCAGCCAAGGAATTCAAAGATGAAATCGAAGCAGTGAAATTTGAAGAGGAGCTGACAGAGAAAGTCGATGCCGCTCTTGAAGCCGACAAGACAGCCGAAGCGGTAAAGCTGCTCGACGAGGGGTTTGCGAAGGCGCCGCCGCTGGAAGCAGAGTATGGCATGGTGAAATTCAACGCTTTGATCACGCTGGAAAAGGAAGACGACGCCTACGCCTATGGTACGAAGCTCGTGGAAAAATTTGGCAAGAAGGATCCCAATATTCCCTTCGGTTTGGCCATGTCCGTGCTCACTGACGACGAAGATAAGCCCGTCGCCAAACTGGATGGTGCGGCAGGCAAATTTGCCCTCTCCACAACCACGCAGCTGGTGAAAATATTGGCCGATTTCGAAGGCGTGGATGATGCCAATCGCTCCGTCGCGGGAGAACTTCATGCCCAAGCGCTCTTTGCCAGCGGCGATGTGAAAGGTGCTGTTGCTGCGCAAGAACAGGCCATCAAATTGGCCAAGGGTTCGCCGCGTGAAAAGGATAAGACGCTGGCAGAGAAGTTGAAGAAGTATCAGGCGGCGTTGAAGAAGTAAGTAGGGCACGTAGCACGAACCCCAAGGTCCGTGCGCCACATCACCAATGAATCGAAGTCATTCAAATCGATTGCGTGCACGAACCTCGGGGTTCGTGCTACAAAGTCACTCAGAATGCCTTAAAAATTCCAATGGTACTGCATGTAGAAAAAGTTGGCATCGCTGGGCAGCGCCGGCACTGTCGAGTAGTAGCTCCCCGCGAAGAAGTGCGAGTAGCCGATCAGCAAATCCATTCGGTTGTTGATCGAGTAAGTCGCCGTGAAGTCAACTTCGTGACCTAGATCACGACCGCCGCCGGGAGCGGGCACCGTCGCATAGGGGGCCATGTTCACGTTGTATGGCGTATCGGTGCCGTTCTGCAGCATGAAGTAGTAGTACCACACCAGCAGCTTGAGCTTTTCGTGCGGTTGGCAAGTGAACTGCACGTTCGGCGTTTCGATGTTGCTGCGGCCGAACAAGTCCATGAAGCCGAGATACTTGTGGGCGAGCGGGAAGAGGTGATTGAACCCTTGACCGGCTCCACGCACGTCGCCACCTTCGGCCCAATCGTAATAGGCCATGATCTGCGGCTTCCAGCAGTGCTTGGGCCATTTGCGACCGAAGCCAGCAGTCCAGAACGCGGCATCATGGCTGGTGCCGGTAGTGTTCTGACCGAATTGGTAGCCACCTTCGAGTTCCCACAACCAATCGCATTCCGTGCCGAGCCAGCGGCCACCCAACGTGGTGTATTCGAAGTTCTGCGGGGCTAATTCATTATTGAATTGAATCGCGAACAAATCGATCGTTTGATCCTTGATCGCTTTATAAGTGCCCCACAAGCCGAAGAAGTCTTGTTGTTCGATGGGGGCGTCGAAGTTGCGCGGGTCCACAGCGACAGGTTGAGTGTAAAATCCGTCGATGTTCCAGCATTCGTCACTCCACATGAACTTCACGCCATCGAACGTGCGGCGAGTATTCGCCCAGTCGAGGGGCGAAATCAAACGTTCGCTACCGTAGAGCAATTCCTGGCGACCGATGCGACCTGTGAGTTTGCCGCCGCAGCAATCTTCGTAGAGAACGTAATCGATGAACGCGTTCAATAGGTCGCTGCGGTTGACTTCAATCGATCGCGGCGCAAAGTTCTCATGGTTGCTTTCGGCATCGATGTATTCGACGTAGGCGCGAAACCGATCGCCGATTTTCAGGTTGCCGAAAATCCGCGTGCGGTGCAGCAGGAAGTTGTCGTCGTTGTTCGACAATCCGAGCCCGCGCATGTTTCGTTCGTCATGAAAACGGGCTCGATATTGACCGCCGATATCCAGCGTCGAGTTGCAGCCGAGGGGCACCGGAATCTGCTTTAGGTGATCGCCCGGGTACCAGTCGTCGTAGAGCGGGTTATTGATGTACGAGAAGTTGTTGTCGTAGAACAGCGGCTTGTAAGCGCCTTTCACTGCCTTGGCGAGCGCTTCCTTCTTTTTCTTCAGGTCAGCCGCTGCTTTCTTCTTTTGGCAGTCGGGGCAATTGCAGGCTGGTGCCCCGGCATTTATTTCATGAGCGGCCATCTCCGCGGTTGCTGAAACCGGGAACTCCTCCGTGTCGCCTTCCAGCTCGGACGCGTCTTCCGCGCCGTCGAATTGCATTTCGGCAGTGGGAAAATTTTCAGCTGCGAAGAGCCGAAACTGCGGCACGGCGCAAGTGAATAGCAGCAGCGCAATCCATGCGCGCAAAGAGTGGCAAGCGTTCATGAAGAAACTCTCTGAGGGGAGTTTGATGGTCTTGATCGAGAACGCTCTCCGCCGAGAGAGGCCGGCGTCTTCGTTCCATCCGTAGAACGCCTGTGCCGGCTAAAGCAATCAATCGGGCGAATTCCCAGAAAATTGCATCATCGTGAGATTGCCGGGGGCAATCGGAATAGCCGGCAAATTTTGACAAACCTACAGTCGCTCGATTTGAGCTCGCGCGAGCCGCGAGTGGTTTCAGAAGCACCACTTGGTCTGGCAGTGTTCGGCCACGGGTCTAAGCAAGAGTGCTGCGCATTTTTGCAGCAGCTCATTTTTAGCAGGCTGGCAAAACTGCACACAGAAATTGCGCAACTCGTTATTGCGTAAGGCACTTACCGCGTCTGTTGCCAGTTATTGTCGAAGCTGCTTACAGCTTTGGCACAACGGTCGCTTGATAAGTGGTAGGCGGACACGGGCGAGCGCGAAGTAACCAGCCAAGCACTCGCATCACTCACTTCTACTTTCGGAATGACAAGAAACTCTACGATGCAATCTGCCCCACGGTCGGCCGCAAGTTCAGAAATTTCACCGCCGGTTCAGCCACGTCGTGCTTTCCTCGCCAATTCGCTTGGCGTGGCCGCCGCAGTGCTCGCGGGTTGCGAATCAGCTTCAACATCGTCCGCTCCCACGGTTGCACCGGGAACAGTTCCAGCTGGCGCGTTCGCCTCCGATGCACCGGAAACACCAGATATCAAAATCGGCATCATTGCTTTAACGGATTGCTCCCCGTTTGTCATCGCTCACGAGAAGGGGCTGTTTGCCAAGTACGGCATTAAGTCGACGATCAGCAAAGGGGCCAGTTGGGCAGCGATTCGCGATGCCTTGCATAACAACGACATTCAAGCCACGCACTTGCTCTTTGGGATGCCTTTCGCCTCGACGATGGGTTTGCTCGGTGCGCCCAAGCGGCCCGTGATTATTCCTTGGCTCGTCAATCGCAACGGCCAGGCGATCACGCTGAAAGCCGAACTCAAGGGTAAAGTGGCCGACGATCCGAAGGCGCTCAAGCCACTGGTCGACGCGGCCAAAGCTGCCGGCACGCCGATGACCTTCGCCATGACCTTTCCGCCTGGTACGCATGCCATGTGGATGCGTTATTACCTAGCCGCTGGCGGCATTCATCCTGACAACGACGTTGCCCTCAATACGGTGCCTCCAGCCCAAATGGTTGCCAACATGAAAGTTGGCAAGATGGACGGTTTCTGCGTCGGCGAACCCTGGAATGCCCGCACAATCACCGATGGTATCGGTTTCACTTCGATCACGACGCAACAGATTTGGAAGGATCATCCTGAAAAAGTCTGCGCGTTTACCGAACCTTTCGCAGAAAAGAATCCCAAGACCGTCAAAGCGTTTCTGAAAGCATTGCATGAAGCGAGCGTCTGGCTCGATGACATGGGCAACCGTCCCGAGCAAGCCAAGATCGTTTCGGCCCCTTCTTACATCAACTGTGCTCCCGAGACGATTCTCGGCCGGATGCAAGGCAAATGCGATTTCGGCGACGGACGAATCAACAACGATCTCCCCTACATGATCTTCCACGATCGGAACTGCAACTATCCGCAGGCCAAGTACGGCCTATGGTGGCTGTCGCAGTTCCGCCGCTGGGGTATGGTCGAAGGAACTCCCGATTATGCAGGCACTGTGAAGCGCGTGCTGCGTTCGGATATTTACGAAGAAGCGATGAAGGAAATCGGCTACACGCATGGCGGTGCGAATAGCGAACCGGAAACGCTGTTTGATGGTGTGACGTTCGATCCGGCCGATCCGGAAGCGTACGCCAAGTCGTTCGCCGTAAACAACCTCAAAGGTTAAGCGAACAAGATTCCATTCCCCCTCATGAAGAGAGTCTGTTGCCGCCATGTCTGACAAACGCTTTCCGTTCGACTACATCATCCTGCCCCTGATTGCCATGGTTGGCTGCGTGCTGATCTGGGCATTCATCAGCGCCAAAATTGCCCCTGATCTTCCTTCGCCCGGCAAGACTTGGGAGCAAAGCAAACCGTATGTGCTGGCGCCATTCGCCAAGCGCGGCGAGCTCGATCAAGGGATTCTTCGTTTCACCTGGTACTCGCTGATTCTGGTCGCCAAGGGTTATGCACTGGCGATCGTGGTTGGTACGCCGCTCGGATTTTTGCTCGGCGTTTCGAAGATGGCGAGCCGCGCGATTGATCCGCTGATTCAAATTCTGCGGCCGGTTTCACCGCTCGCGTGGCTGCCGCTGGGCTTGTTGTTGTTTCAGCGTTCGGAACCCGCAGCGGTCTTTACCATCGCCATTTGTTCGATGTGGCCCACCGTGCTCAACACCGCGGTCGGCGTACGAGCGATTCCGCAGGATTATCTCAATGTCAGCAAAGTGTTGCGGCTCTCGAAGTGGACGATGCTCTGGAAAGTGCTGCTGCCAGCAACCCTGCCGTACATGTTCACCGGGTTTCGCTTGAGCCTGGGCATCGCCTGGCTGGTGATCGTCGCGGCCGAAATGCTCACGGGCATCCCGGGCGTCGGCGGTTTCCTCTGGCAGGAATACAACAGCAACCTGCACGCCCACATCATCCTCTGCATTCTCACGATCGGCGTCGTTGGCTTCGTCCTCGACCGCTTGATGAACATGGTCGAACAGCGGCTCAAAGTTTCGATGTCGTCCTAAGGAAGCCCGTCGCGTTAGCAAGGTCGTCATTCAACTACAAAATTCAAATTGCAAATTACCCACTCATTTTATGACCTACCTGTCTCTTAACCACGTCACCAAATCCTTCGGCACACAAAACCGCAAGAACGAAGTGCTGGCCAACGTCAACCTGCAAGTCGAACGTGGCGAGTTTGTGGCGATCCTCGGTTACTCCGGTTCCGGCAAAACGACGCTGATCTCGCTGATCGCTGGTTTGCAGCAACCGGACCGCGGGGAAGTGCTCGTCGATGGTCAACGAGTAACCGGCCCTGGTTCCGATCGCGGCGTAGTGTTTCAGAACTACTCGCTGCTGCCGTGGCTGTCGGTCTTCGACAACGTGCTGCTCGGCGTGAACCAATCGCATCCGCATTGGAAAGCAGAGCAAAAACAACAGCACGTCGAAAAGTACCTGGCCATGGTCAACCTGGCCGCGGCGCGAAATAAAAAGCCGTCGCAACTTTCCGGCGGCATGAAGCAACGCGTCGCAGTCGCCCGCGCACTCGCCATGAGCCCCGAAATCTTGCTTTTGGATGAGCCTTTGGCAGCACTCGACGCCCTGACTCGTGCCACGCTGCAAGACGAAATCGAGCGGATCTGGGAACAAGAACGTAAGACCGTCGTGCTGATCACCAATCACGTGGACGAAGCCCTCTTGCTCGCCGATCGTATCGTGCCGCTGACGGCTGGTCCACGAGCCACCCTGGGACCTTCGTTCGTGGTCGACATTCCTCGCCCGCGCGATCGCAAGGGCCTGAATCACGACCGCCGTTTTCAACAGCTGCGCAGCGAAGTAACGGAATACTTGCTGAGCGTGAAGGCCAGACCGTCTGCCGATTCGCGGGGTGCTGCGACCGTGGAGGTTCCCCAGCCCATCGAGTTGCCGCCGCGGCGTCGCTTGTGGCCGGCGATCTCGTGGAACGCATTAACAGGAAGGGCGTAACGCCAATTGCGTACTCTCCGCCGAGAGTCGCACTGACTGGCTGGGACTGAGGGGCCAGTCCACCGCAGTCCCAGCCGTCAGTCGTACAAATGTCTGGTTCATCCTTGAAAGTTTCCTACCATGGCCGGCTATGTCGAACTGTTCCGCGTGGGCAAAAGCTATCCTTCGTCCAAGGGCCCAGCGGTCATCGTCCGCGACTTCACGCTCAACATCGAGCAAGGTGAATTCATCGCGTTGATCGGCCATTCGGGCTGCGGAAAAAGCACCGTGCTGAGCATGATGGCCGGCCTGAGCGAATGTACGACCGGCGCGATTGTGGTGGCCAATCGCGAAATCGATGGCCCAGGTCCCGATCGGGGCGTGGTCTTTCAATCGCCATGTCTTCTGCCGTGGCTCAGCGCGCTCGAGAACGTCCTGCTCGGGGTTGATCGAGTTTATCCGCACGTTACGCGCGCCAAACGCAAAGAGTTGGCCGCTTATCACTTGACGCTGGTGGGCCTCGGCGATTCGCTCGATCGGCGGGCCAACGAACTTTCGCAAGGGATGCAGCAGCGCGTGGGAATTGCTCGCGCGTTTGCGATCTCGCCGAAAATGTTGCTGCTGGATGAGCCCTTCGGCATGCTCGATTCGCTGACGCGGATGGAACTGCAGGAAGTGCTTGCCGATCTGCTCGCTCGCGATTCCAAGACGAGCTTGATGGTCACGCACGACGTCGACGAAGCCCTACTGATGGCCGATCGCATCGTGATGATGACCAGCGGCCCCGCGGCAACGATTGGCGAAATTGTTCATGTTCCTTTCGCCCGGCCGCGCAATCGCACCGCCGTGCTGAATCACCCCGAGTACTATCCTCTCCGCGAACGCTTGATCGATTTTCTGGAAGATCAGGCGCATCATCCTGCCGAACCGAAACCTGCTGAAGTTGCATCCACGGATGTAGCAAAGGCAGATGTGGAGCCCGCTGTGGTCCGCTTTGATGCTGCGGAATCTGGATCGAACACTCGTCAACAGGAAGTTGCGGCGGGCCAAGTCGCTCGCCGCGCATAGTTCATGACCCTCGGCACTCAATTCCCGCTCATGCCTGAATCGCAGCCCTCGCTGATCGAGCAATTGCTGGCAGAGCAACAGTCGTTGCCCGCCGTGCAGCGCTTCGCGGCGTGGCACGATGAGCATGAAAAGTCGTGCGCGGTGCCTTCTCCGCATGTGGCCTATCGTTCACTGATTCCGCTCACCGGCCCGCAGCCTGGCGAACAGTACGCGTTTGAAGTCGATCTCGATGTCTGCTCGGGCTGCAAAGCGTGTGTCACTGCCTGTCACAGTTTAAATGGTCTCGACGAGCACGAAACCTGGCGGGACGTGGGCCTGCTCATCAGCAACGACGATCGTCCTTCGCTGCAATACATCACGTCGGCCTGCCATCATTGTGTCGAGCCTGCCTGCCTCTCGGGCTGCCCGGTGAAGGCCTATGACAAAGATTCGCAGACGGGCATCGTGCGGCACTTGGACGATCAATGCATCGGTTGCCAGTACTGCGTGCTGATGTGCCCCTACGATGTGCCAAAGTACAGCCCTTCGAAAGGCATTGTTCGCAAATGCGACATGTGCCGGCAGCGACTCGCAGCCGATGAAGCGCCGGCTTGCGTGGGCGCTTGTCCGAATCAAGCGATTCGCATCACCACCGTGAAGAAAGTCGACATGATTGCGTCGGCCGCGTCGGGTGACTTTCTCGCGAGCGCTCCTGATCCGCGGCAAACGATTCCGACGACGCGCTACGTTTCAAAAAACTCCACCACCGTCGCCCAACAAACCTGGCAGGCAGCCGATGCGGCCTTCGTCAAACCGGCGCATGCCCACTGGCCGCTGGTGGTGATGCTCGTGCTCACGCAAGCGTCGGTCGGCGTGTTGCTGGCCGAACGAGTGCTGACGCTTTTTGGTTTGGGTCCCAGCAACCTTCCGCTGCTGATGACTGCCTTGATCCTCGGCGGCGCGGGTGGACAAACCGCCGCGTTGCACTTGGGCCGGCCGTTCGGCGCCTGGCGGGCCTGGCTGGGACTGCGAACAAGTTGGTTGAGCCGCGAGATTGTCGTGTTTGGTGCTTACACGGGAGTTTTGGGACCTGCCGTTGGATTGATGACGGCGATGCAATTCGGTTGGCTTGCCACCAGTTCACTCATTACCTACAGCGCTCAGATCATGGCGACTGCAGCGCTCTTCTGCGGATTGCTCGGAGTTTTATCCTCCGCGATGATCTATGCTGTCACGCAGCGGCCGAGTTGGAACCTGTTTCGCAGTGGCGGAAAATTCTTCTTCACTACATTGCTCTTCGCGGGCATTGCAGCCGCCTTTCTGCAAAGCTCGTTATGGCCGCTGGCGATGTTCATCGCTGCAAGCAAGTTGATTTACGAAGCTACTTGCAACTGGCATTCGATCGATCAGTACGGTCGTGTTTCTGATTTCTATTCGGCACTTGGTCAGGCTGCGAGGCTCGTGCGCGGGCCGTTGGAGCGATTGCAATCGATTCGCACACTGCTCGGATGCGCGTCGATCGCCGCGATGCTGGTTACCACTGCGATCAGCCTGGGGGGCACCAATGGCACCGCAACGCTAGCCGCCACAGGCATCGTTGTCTCCTTCGTGCTTGCCGGAGAAGTACTCGAACGCATCTTGTTTTTCACCGCGATGTCTGCACCCAAAATGCCGGGAGGCGTCGCCACATGATCAAGAAAGCGAACCATTTGTTGCGGCAGTGGGATGGCCCGCTCACACACGACCTTGTCCTCTCGCCAGCGGAGTTTGGCTTGGGGCAGGTTCCGCTCAAGCTCGCGCCGAATCAAACCACCCGCACGGTCTGCGGCTATTGCTCGACGGGTTGCGGCTTGCAGGTTCATTTGCGCGACGGCGTTGCGATCAACCTCAGTCCAGCCAACGATTACCCCGTGAATCTGGGGATGGCATGTCCAAAGGGATGGGAAGCCCTGAGTGTGCTCGGCGCGACGGATCGCGCCACAGAGCCGCTGCTCCGCAATGAGCGCGGCGAAATGCAACCAGTTACCTGGGACGCCGCGCTCAAGACGTTTTGCCAGCGTTTTCAAGACATCATGCAAGAGCATGGCCCGGGCTCGGTGGCGCTCATCAGCACCGGGCAGATTCCTACGGAAGAAATGGTGCTGCTTGGCATGCTCTCGCGCTTCGGCATGGGCTGGCAACACTGCGACAGCAATACGCGGCAATGCATGGCCACCGCAGCCGTCGCTTACAAGCAGTCGCTGGGATTCGATGCTCCGCCCTATACCTACGCTGACTTTGAAGAATCCGATCTGTTGATTTTTGTCGGTGCGAATCCCTGCGTTGGTCATCCGATCATGTGGGAACGCGTGCTCCGGAATCGCCGTGACGGCAAGATTGTGGTGATCGACCCGCGGCATACAGAAACGGCGCAAGCAGCTGACTTGCACCTGCCGCTGGCACCGAAGTCGGACTTGACGCTGTTCTATGGTCTCGCCAACTTGCTGATCAAGCACGGTGCGGCCGATCGCCCGTTCATTGAGACGAATACCAACGGCTTCGATGAATTTGCTGCCTTCGTTGCCGACTATTCGATGGAGCGAGTTGTTACAGAAACGGGTTTATCCGCCGCAGAGGTTCAACAACTTGTCGATTTGATTGCTACTGCGGAACGGACGTCGTTCTGGTGGACGATGGGCGTGAACCAAAGCTATCAAGGTGTGCGGACCGCACAGAGCTTGATCAACCTGGCTTTGATGACGGGAAATTTTGGCCGGCCGGGCACCGGCGCGAATTCGATCACGGGCCAATGCAATGCCATGGGCTCGCGGATCCTCAGCAACACTTCGACTCTGCTTGGTGGCCGCGACTTTGCCAACGCCGATCATCGCCGCGAAGTGGCGAACATTCTGCAAATTGACGAAGCCCGCATTCCACGCAGCAGTGGATATGCATACGACCAGATTCTCGATGCGGTGAAACGCGGCGAGATTCGCGGCCTGTGGCTGATCGCTACGAACACTGCTCATTCTTGGCTGCAACGCGACGAAACGCGCGAAGTACTGAGCAAGCTCGATTTCCTCGTCGTGCAGGACATGTATCACTCGACGGAATCTGCTCAGCAAGCTCATCTCGTGCTACCGGCTGCCGGCTGGGGGGAAAAGGAAGGGACGTTCATCAATTCGGAACGGCGGTATGGTCTGCTGAAAAAAGTGGCTCGCGCGCCGGGCAAGGCCCTTGCCGACTCGATGATCTTCCGGCTGATCGCTCATTACTGGGGCTGCAGCGAACTGTTTGCGAAATATGATCAGCCGGAAAAAGTGTTTCAACTTATGAAAGAGTTGACCCGCGGCCGGCCCTGCGACATCACGGGCATTTCCGATTACGAAATGCTTGAACGCCACGGCGGCATTCAATGGCCGCTGCCAGCGGGAGCCGAACTCGTAGTGAACGAACGCCGCCTGTTTGCCGACGGCAAGTTCTTTCATGAAGATGGCCGCGCGAAATTTCTCTTCACCGCCCCCCAGGCGATGCCAGAACCGGCCTGTGAGCGATTTCCGCTCGTATTGCTCACAGGCCGCGGAACGGTTTCGCAATGGCATACACAAACGCGGACAGGGAAATCTGCCGTGTTGCGAAAGCTTTATCCCAAGGGCGCGTACATTGAGATCCATCCGCGCGACGCCCACGAGCGCGGCATCGAGCCGCTCGATTTCGTGGAAGTGATTAGCCGCCGCGGCAGTGTGATCGTCAAAGCGATGCTCACGCCGACCGTCGGTCGCGGGCAAGTTTTCATGCCGATGCACTACGCCGAAACGAATGCTCTCACGCTGCCGCACTTTGATCCGCACTCGCGGCAGCCGTCGTACAAGGATGCCGCGGTGCAGGTTCGATTGCAGGAGAAGCGCTCATGAGCGAACCGAACGAGGCCGGCTTCACGCCCGAACAACAACAGTACTTGCAAGGCTTCTATGCCGGTTGCGAAGCGCTCCGCGGCGCGCAAGGCCTGCCAACCTTTGCGGCCACACTGGGCGTTGCCCCAGGATCGAAATCAGACAACTGCCCCGCCGATGAACGCGACCAGCATGCCGCGGCCCAAGACAAGTTTCTCGCCGCTGGAAAGAAGCTCTCGATCGAAGAGCAGGCCAAGCGTGGCAAAGATCCGTTTCAAATGTGGGACGAAATTCGGGCGAATGCCGCGGCTGATACGTTCCCCAAGGGGAACGACGTCTTTCTGTACAAGTATCACGGTCTGTTCTTTGTCGCGCCCGCGCAGAACTCGTTCATGGTCCGCATGCGGTTTGCGGGCGGGATGACAAACTCACATCAGTTCCGCGGCGTTGCTGACTTGGCGGAAAAGTTTGGCGGTGGTTATGTCGATGCGACGACACGTGCGAACTTGCAGATTCGGGAGATTCGAGCTGAGCACTCGATGGAGATCATCAACGGCCTGATCGATCTCGGCATCGTGTCGCGGGGCTCCGGTGCTGACAACATTCGCAACATCACCGCAACCTCGACGGCTGGCATTGATCCAGTGGAACTGGTCGACGTCCGCCCGCTCTGCCGCGAGATGCACCATTACATTCTGCAGCATCCGGAAATGTATGGCCTGCCGCGGAAGTTCAACATTGCCTTCGACGGCGGCGGCACCATCAGTGCGCTGGCCGATACCAACGATATTGGTTTTTTTGCGGTCCGCCTGGCGGAAGGTCGCAGCTTGCCGCCTGGCGTCTATTTTCGGATGGAACTGGGCGGCATTACGGGCCATGGCGATTTTGCTCGCGATGCGGGGATTATGCTCAAAGCAGAGCAATGCGTGCCGGTCGCGGCGGCGGTGCTGAAAGTATTCCTGCGCGAAGGAGATCGAACCGATCGCAGGAAGTCGCGGCTGAAATATGTACTCGAACGTTTTGGCCACGAAGACTTCTTGAAGGAAGTTGAAAAGCTGTTGCCACAACCGCTGGCCAAAGTTCCGCTCAGTGAATGTGAGTCACGTGCCAAGGCCAATCCGCTGGCGCACTTTGGCGCTCATCCGCAACGGCAAGCTGATTTGAATTATGTCGGCGTGGTATTGCCTGTCGGGCGAATGCAGTGTGATCAGGTGCGCGGGCTGGCGAACATCGCGCAGAATTATGGCAGCGGCACCATCCGCTTGACGGTTTGGCAAAACCTACTGATCTCTGACATTCCCACTGCTGATTTGCCGGCTGTTGAGAAGGCGATTGAAGCGCTGGGCCTCACGACTTCGGTTACCAACATTCGCGCGGGCCTTGTCGCTTGTACGGGCAACGCCGGCTGCCGCTTTGCAGCGGCCAATACAAAACTGAATGCCAAACAAGTGGCTGAATATTTGGAGCAGCGACTGGAACTCGACCAGCCCATCAACATTCATCTCACCGGCTGCCACCATTCATGTGCTCAGCACTACATCGGCGACATCGGTATGATCGCCACCAAGGTTGCTGCGGGTGAAGAGATGGTCGAGGGTTATCACGTCTTTGTCGGCGGCGGTTATGGCGAGAATCGCGAAATCGGCCGGCAGATTGCGACGGGCGTGCAGGCGACCGAGTTACCGCAATACCTCGAACGCCTGCTGCTCTACTTTCTCGCCAATCGCAGTGACGACGAGCAAACCTTCCGCGATTGGTCGCGGGCTCAGCCGCTCGAAACACTCCTCTCGATCGCTTCGCAGCCTCAGGGTCCTGTGTACTCACAGCATCAAGCCGGAGCAGCCGCATGCTGACCAACACTCCCGTCATTCCCGAATCGGCCCCGTTCAATCCGCAGCAGCGTGCCTGGCTAAATGGTTTTTTCGCCGCGATTCTCAGTGGCCAACATCCGGGTGCCGTCGACGGTAATAGAACTGCGCTACGGACCTCTGCTCTCGTCACTGCCCCGTTGGAAGAGGAATTCCCCTGGCATGACTCCTCGCTGCCGATCGCCGAACGCTTGAGCCTCGCCGAAGGGCGTCCGCTGGAGCGGCAAATGATGGCTGCCATGGCGCAGCTCAACTGCGGCGCCTGCGGCTATTTGTGCCAGACCTACTCCGAAGCGATTGCGCGTGGCGAAGAAAAGGATCTGACCAAGTGTTCGCCCGGCGGCAGTGAAACGGCCAAGGCATTGAAGCAACTCCTGTCGATTGGCGCCAAGAACGGCACGCCGACGAACGGTCAAGCCAAACCAACGAACGGTGCAGTGAACGGTCATGTTGCCACTGCCGCGGAAAAATACTCCCGCACGAGTCCCTTCGCCGCGAGGTTGATCAGCAACGAACGATTGACGCAGCTCGACGCGCCGAAAGACACGCGGCATGTCGTCATCGATCTGCTCGATTCCGAACTGGAATATCAGCCGGGCGATAGCCTCGGAATTTTGCCGGTAAATTGCCCGGACCTCGTCAAAGAAGTGCTGCAACAATTGGGGGCAACGGGTGATGAACTTGTGAAGAACGCCGCTGGCGAAACCAAACGTTTCGCGGAAGTTCTGTCGCAAGAGGTAACGCTCACCTGTTCACGACCAGAATTGTTCGAGTTGCTGGCCCGCGACTCGAAGTCGCCCGCAGATCAGCAAAAGTTGTCAGCCGCCGTTGCGGAAGGAGGCGGTGATCTGCTGGGGCTCGATATTGCTGAACTCCTCGCTGCGTTTCCTTCTGCGCGACCAGCGAAGGACGAACTGCTCGGCGCGCTAGCGCGGCTGCAGCCGCGGTTGTATTCGATCTCATCTTCTCCGCTGCCCAATCCAAAGCAGGTCACGCTCACCGTCGGCGTCGTGAAATATGAAAGCCAAGGTCGTTGGAAAAACGGCGTCGCTTCGCATTTTCTCGGCGTGCGATCGCTGCCCGGCGACGAAGTGCGCGTCTTCGTACAACGATCGCCGAAGTTCCGCTTGCCGGCTGATCCGAACACGCCGATTATTATGGTCGGCCCCGGCACCGGCATCGCGCCGTTTCGTGCCTTTCTGCAAGATCGTGCTGCACGAAATGTGAAGGGGCCGGCATGGCTCTTCTTCGGCAATCAGCATTTTGAATACGACTTTCTTTATCGCGACGAACTCTCGGATTGGCTAGATCAAGGCTACCTCTCCCGCCTTGATCTAGCTTTTTCGAGGGACCAGGCCGAAAAGTTGTACGTGCAGCACAAGATGCTCGAAAACGGCAGTGAACTGTGGCAATGGCTGGAGCGCGGCGCGCAGTTCTATGTCTGCGGCGATGCCAAGCGGATGGCTCAGGATGTGGATCAGGCCCTGCAATCGATCGTTATGACGCAAGGCGGCAAGTCCGCCGCAGATGCCAAGCAGTACGTGGCCCAAATGGCGAAAGACAAACGGTATCATAAGGACGTCTATTAACGTTCTTCTGATTCCGGATCGTCGGCATGTATCTCGGCATTGAAATTGGCGGCACGAAGCTGCAACTGGGCGTGAGTGATGGTCGCAACATGCAGTTGGTTGCGATTGAGAGACGCGATGTCGACTCGCGCCGCGGCGCGGCGGGCATTCTGGAGAGTATCGAATCCGTCGGCACGGCGCTCTTGCAGAAGCACAAGCTGAAGCGGATCGGCATCGGCTTCGGCGGGCCGGTGAACGCCGCGACGGGCATCGTGACGAAGAGTCATCAGATCGAAGGCTGGGAAGGTTTTCCGCTGGTCCGCTGGTGCGAAGAGGCGTTGGGAATTCCGGCCACGATTGGCAATGACTGCGATGTCGCAGCGCTCGCGGAATCAAAGTTCGGCGCTGGTCGCGGCAGTCAGAGTTTGTTTTATGTAACGGTTGGCACCGGTGTTGGAGGCGGGTTGATTCTCGGCGGCAAGGTGCATGGCAGCGGCCGACCGGCAGTGGCGGAGATCGGGCATCTGCGGCCAGGCTTGCATGATGATCGACCGGAGATGACCGTTGAATCGCACTGCAGCGGCTGGGGCATCAAAGCGACGGCGCTGGCGCGCATCAGCGGCGAAGTGTCACGCCGATTGGAAGTACTGAGTGGCGGCGTGACCGCGGCTCATCGGCAGCAGATCCTGCAACGGATGACGCTCGTGGCTGAAACCGAGCGAGAATACATCGCCGATCTTTTGCAGCGATGTGAGCAGGATCCCGAAAGGCTTACTGCGAAGATCATCTCGCAAGCAGCCAGTGAAGGAAACGAAATTGCCCGCGACGTTTACGATCACGCCTGTCAGGTGCTGGGCTGGGCGATCGCGCAAACGATCACACTTGTTGCGCCCGAAGTGGTTGTCGTCGGTGGAGGAGTTTCGTTAGCTGGAGATCAATTGTTTTTTGAACCGTTGCAACAGCAAATTGATCGGTATGTGTTCCCCGCTTTGCGTGGCTCGTATCGACTCGTGTCGGCAGAATTGGGAGAATTGACGGTGGTCCACGGAGCGTTGGCACTCGCTGCGCACTGATGTTTTTCTTTGCCGAAGCTGGCAGCTTCGGTCACGAGCTGGCGGATGAGCAATCCCTTTCGCGACGAACTTGCGGATAAGATCGGCGACGACGAGATCATCGAAGCGGAAGCCGTGGATTTTGATTTCGCGGCTCGTTATTCGCCACCACCGGTGACGCCCGTGTTCCATGTTCCCACGCGCTTTGGCATGTCGGCCATTTTGGGGATCACCACCGCGCTCGCGATCCTATTCGGCATTCTGCGGATGTCGGGCGCTCCCGTCAGCTTTTATTGGTTCTTCACGCTGCTGTCGCTCATCATTTGCGTGGTGCAAATGAAGTTTGGCGAAGTGCCGCGACAAGGCTCGATGGCCGCCGGCGCAATCTTGCTGCCGATCTTTGTGATCGTCGCTGCAATTCTGGACGGCTCCTGGCATCACGGTGATCCAACGATGCTGGTCTTTTGCGCGCTCGGTGGCGCGTTTTTCGGATACCTCACCGGCACCTGCCTCGGCGGCGTGTTCCTCTTGATGGATCTGTTCGAAAAATTCTGGACCCGAAATCAGCCCAGCGGCACCACGGTGCCAGGAAAATGAGGCGTGCGGTCGATGCCGTTGTAATTGGCCAGGCTGGTTCCTTCGCCAGCGTTCTTCATCGCCCACAGCATGCGGGCTTCATCGCTGGCTGAAACGATGCGGCCAGAACTCTTGATCCTGTTCGCGATCTCGGTTCCAATCGCGAACTTGCGATATTTTTGCTGCCGTTGCGCAGGGGTATCGGAGTTAAGGATCGGTTGCATCGGCGGCGAGTCGACCATCGTGCCGCCCCGCTTCACGATGAACAAACACTGAGCGACGTAAGCAATCGCCTCTGACTTTTGCTTGGTGAGATGACCAGCACTCTTGTCATCGCAGATGGCGTGCGTCATTTCGTGCACGAGATGGGCAATCTGCAAATCGTTGTTAAACGTTTTCGTACCGAAGACAAACAGGTCATTCACCGAGTCGTACTCCGCATTGCCGGAACCGACCGAGCAATCGAACTTCACACCCACTTTGCGATGCTGAAGATAGTCTCGGATCTCGCGAAAGTTCGCGCCGTAAACTTCAAAGCCATACATCGAAAAGCTGAGATTGAAAATCGTCGCCGAATTACCGTTGATTGCCGACAGCATTCCTTTCCTGAGTTGATCATGATCATCGATCGGCAACGGCGTCGTACTGTTTAGATCCGTCTTGGTGAAGATGCGGCCGCGGCGTTTGGTTCCGTCGCTCATCTTCACCGCGTCGCTGCTGTCGAAGGAGTAGTTCTTGCCATCCTTCGAAACGGTGCAGCCGACGAAGTTCTGCAGGTACCAATTCACCTCCAGCGGATCGTCGGTTTGAAAATTGTCGCGGATCAAATCCCAGACGTATGTCCGGCCATCGCGGATCGCGACGTTCTCCCAGTTGTCGCCGGTTTTCACGAAATAAGGGTAATAGCCTTTCGGGCCAAAGTTGCCGTTATTCCACGAAATGGGCGCAGCGGGGGCTTTCATCAGGACCATGAGGCACCTTTGGAGCGAGGTTGCAGAATGTTGGGGCGACGATGACGACGAGGGGAATTCGCCGGAAAAAACTCGGCGCAAGGGAATAGAAAAGGCGACTGCTAAGTAGCATCGTCGACTGGCAACACTATTCTCGGAAACGGTTGCCGCGGGTTGTGCACTTTCGCCGTAAAAGCTCAGATTTTGTTACATGGTTTTTCGGCTGTTTTCATAAGTGATTGGCAGGGTTGGCATTGACGCAGTGGAAAAATGCGGCAAGAGGGGCCACAATCTCGCTATGAGCCAACCCGTACAGCCAACTTCGCAACGCCCGGACGACGGACTCGCGTACGTCGAAGAAGAAGTGCTGACCTCCTTTCGCTTTCGTGATCGGCCTGAATCATTAGGCCTGGATGTGAGCGACTGTCTGTGGATCACCTGGCCTTGGACATTGTGGCTGCTGCTAGCAAAGCGACTGTCGGCCGATCCCACTTACCACGTTCCGCCACGTTTCGGAATGTCGGCGATTATTGGAATTACGACCTTGTTGGCCCTGCTGTTTGCCATGTTTCGGGCGGTTGATGCCCATCCAATATTCTACTTCTTTTGCACCATTTTGTTGCTGGTCGTGGTCGTGGTGCAAATGCGTTGGGGACACGTGGCGCGGCCGGCGTCGATTGTTGCCTGGGCAGTTTGGTTTCCACTGTTTCTCCTTACGCTGGCAGGGTTTGTGGACGAAGGCAGGGCGTTTTTCGGCATCTGCTGCCTGGTGCCGTTCTTAATTCCGCTGGGTGGCATCCTCGGCTATTTGGCCGGCACGTGCGCGGGTGGATTTTTCCTGCTCATGGAACTGTTCGAAAGATGGTGGGACTGTCGCCTAGGGCGTGATGAATCAGTCCGACGGACTCCTCCTACGCAGCTTGACGACGTTTCGCACCCCAGCTAGAATTCCGCCGAAACTCCAAAGCCGGCAACGGGTTGTGATTTGGACAAAAGGCGCTATGCCGAATGTCCTCCGGCTGAATCCGCTTGCCACCGCTTATCCATATTCAGATCAGGAAACAGACATGGCCGACGCCCGCAAACCCTCTCCGCGAACCGGTTCCGCCGGGCGGTCGGCTGCGAAGGACTCGGCGGTCAAAAAGCCTCGGAAAGAACCAATGGCAGAAACGGAAACCGTCACGGGCAATGTGTTTGATGTCGAACGGATTCGCAAGTTGGTCGAGTTGATGAAGGAGCACGATCTGAACGAGATCGATCTCCGCGAATCTCGCCACCGCATCCGGATTCAGCGCGGAGCACAATTGGTCGCCGCGCCAATGGCACCCGCGTATTCGCCACCTCCCGCGCCAGCCGTTGCTCCGAGTGCTCCACCGGCAGCGGGTGGCGGAGCCAAGGCGGCCGCCGCCGACGGGCCCAACATCACGGTGATCAAGAGCCCGATGGTTGGCACTTTCTATTCGCGAGCCAATCCCAAAGCAAATGCCTTCGTCAAGGTCGGCGATCGCGTCGACACTAACTCGACGGTTTGCATTGTCGAAGCCATGAAGGTCTTCAACGAAATTCCTGCCGAGGTACGCGGTACGATCGTCGCCGTCCTCTGCGAAGATGGCGAAGCAGTCGAATTCGACAAGCCGCTCTTCAAGGTCGACACCAGCAAGTAAGCCGATCTTCCGGCCATCAAGCAAAGTAAGCCGGTCCTCCGGCCATTAACGCCGGTCGCCCGGCCATCCAGCAATATGTACAAGCGAATTCTGATTGCCAACCGCGGCGAAATTGCCCTGCGGATCATCCGGGCTTGCAAAGAGCTCGGCATCGAAACCGTCTGCGTCTACAGCACTGCCGACAAAGGCTCGCAGTATCTGCAGCTGGCCGACCAGTCGTATTGCATCGGCCCGCCCAAGAGCACCGACTCGTATCTGAAAATCCCGCAGATCATCGCAGCCGCCGAAGTGGGTGAAGTCGACGCCATTCACCCGGGCTACGGCTTCCTGGCTGAAAATGCTCACTTTAACGAAGTGGTCCGCAGTTGCGGCTTCAACTTCATCGGCCCCACGCCCGAAGCGATGGACGCCCTCGGCGACAAGAACCGCGCCCGCGAAGCGGCCCGCAAAGCCAAAGTCCCAGTCGTCCCAGGCTCGGCGGGCCTGATCGAAGACGATGACGAAGCCGTCAAAGTCGCCCGCGAAATCGGCTATCCCGTACTGATCAAAGCGACGGCCGGTGGCGGGGGCAAGGGAATGCGCGTTGCTGCAAACGAAGCAGCTCTCAAACCTGCGCTGCAATCGGCCAAGACCGAAGCGGCCGCCGCTTTCGGCAATGCCGGCGTGTATCTCGAACGCTACATCGAAAAGCCGCGGCACGTCGAAGTGCAAATCATCGCCGATCACCAAGGCAATGCGGTTCACCTGTTCGAGCGCGAATGCTCGACGCAGCGTCGGCATCAAAAGCTGATCGAAGAGTCGCCAGCGCCGCGGCTGCCTGCCGCTCGTCGCCAGGAAATGTGCGAAGCAGCGGTCCGCCTGGTGCAGACCGTCGGCTATCAAAACGCCGGTACCGTCGAGTTCATTGTCGACCAGCAGGACAACTTCTACTTCATCGAAGTCAACGCCCGCGTACAGGTCGAACATCCGGTCACCGAAATGGTCACTGGCATCGACATCATCAAAACGCAAATCCTGGTTGCTTCTGGTCAGCCTTTGCCCTTCACGCAAGAGAGCGTCAAGCAAACTGGCTGCGCCATCGAGTGCCGCATCAACGCCGAGAATCCAGACAAGAATTTCCAACCTTGCCCGGGGCTCATCAAGCAGATGTACATTCCGGGCGGCAACGGCGTGCGATTCGATTCACACGCCCATCCTGGTTACTCGGTGCCGCCATACTACGATTCGATGATCGGCAAACTGATCGTCTACAAACCGACGCGCGCCGAAGCGATTGCCACCATGATCCGCGCCCTCGATGAACTCCGCATCGAAGGGATTCAATCGACTGCGCCCTTCCACAAGAAGGTCCTCAGCCACGCCACATTTGCCGATGGCTTGGTGGACACTGGCTTTGTCGAGCGAACGTTCTTTGCGGCAGGGCACTAGCTCCCTACTGCCTACCCCCACTGCATCGTAAACGTTCAAAAGTACCCGACTTTTTGAACAGACAACCCTCGGAAACCCGAGAGTTACGCCGGTCCGTGTTCAAAAAGCCGTTGACTTCTTGAACGCCACCCGATTGCAGGGTAAATCGTTGACGTCCTACCGGATCGCAAAGTCCACAAACGCCGTTGTTGACCGCAACACCGTCTCATACCGCTCGGGTTGCGTGCGATCGGCCCAGCGATAGATCTTGCCGGCGCCATCGCAGCCATACAAACTCCCGTCCCGCCCGAAGCGAAATGCGGTCACTGCGATTGGCAGCGTCACCACGTGTTGGACTGGTGAAACGCTCACGTCATAAATCGCTGTCCGCCCGCGCAACGTGCCGACGAACACGCGACCTTCGACGACATCGAATGCACCCCACCAATCCTTGCCGACGTCGGCTTGCGAAAAGGTGAGCACCGCCTGCGAAGTTCCATCGTCGTTCAACTTATAAATGAAGCCGTCCGGCAGCGGATTGTTTTCGATGGGCGTTTCCAAGCCGCTCCAGTACAAGGCGCCGTCGCGATCCGTTCGCACTTGCCGGGCTAAGTAACCTCCATGCTGAAAGACTCGTTCGCCACGCGGCAGGAGTTCCATCAGCGAGCGATCGAGGCCGCTGCAGAAAATGATTCGCCCGTCGGCGAGCGTGGTCAGGCTCTGAACCCGCGGAATCAACTCCTGCGGCTGACGCGTGTCGCGCGTGGCGAGCACCCGCTCGCCAACTTCGTTAGCCGAAATAATCCGCCCCGGCCAGGCCCGGCCATCGGCCAAGATGAACTCTTCCGCCGAAGCCAGCGGAATGCCGAGCTCGAGCAAACAACCAGCCAAGAGTGCGTAGCAAAACTGTGGGAGGCAGAACGAACGCATGGGTATCCTTCGCTGCCGAGCGGCAGCCATTTTTGAAAAGAGAACCGCAACCGCAATGAAGCGGGCCTAACAGAAACCCTAGCTCACGATTGGCACCCAGGTCGGCCATCGACCGTGGAAAAGGTGATTTCCCTTAATTGACATTTTTGAGGGCCGATTTCCCTCGTGTTTGTTGTGAAAGTCCCCGGTTTTTCGAACCAAACCAGTGCCAATCACGGAAACCACGCATTTTGGCCGCCGACCTTCGCAACACGTACCCCGTTTTGCGTAACGCCGGATTCGGAGCCCTTAGTTAGCCTTGCGAGTGATCGCTGCCGACATGCGGCATCTGCTATGAAATTTATGACAAATTGCCAAAGATCGACTAACTTTGTATTGGACAATTCACAAGGGACAGCTTAGGTCCAGCAGCACACACCTTTCACCTTTCCATGGGAGGGCGAGGCTCCTGCCAAGAAACGTGCCAGCGTGAATGGATACCAGCAGCTTGAGCTAATAATTCGGCGTCGGCGGCCGGTAGTGGCTTAGGTCGATTGAGCGGAACCAATCGATGGTTCGCTGCAGCCCTTCGCGGAGCGCGATTGTTGGTTGCCAGTCGAGCCTGGCCTTCGCGAGCGAGATGTCTGGACGGCGGCGGGTCGGGTCATCTTCGGGAAGTGGTTCGTAAACAATCTTCGATTGCGAGCCGGTCAGTTCCAGGACAAGTTCGGCTAGTTCGCGGACGGTGAATTCGTCGGGGTTGCCGAGGTTCACCGGGCCGATGAAATCGTCACTCGTTTCCATCATGCGAATCATGCCGTCGATCAGATCGTCGCGATAACAGAACGAGCGGGTTTGCGTCCCCTGGCCGAAGAGCGTGATGTCTTCACCCTGCAGGGCCTGGCGGATGAAGTTCGATACCACGCGGCCGTCGAACGGATGCATCCGCGGGCCATAGGTGTTGAAGATCCGCACGATGCGAATGTTGATGCGGTTGACGCGGTGATAATCCATGAAGAGAGCTTCCGCGGCCCGCTTCCCTTCGTCGTAGCACGCGCGGGGGCCGATCGGATTCACATTGCCGCGATAATCTTCGCGCTGCGGATGAACTTCCGGATCGCCATAGACTTCGCTGGTCGAGGCCTGCAGCACTTTCGCGCGGCAGCGGCGGGCCATGCCCAAGACGTTGATGGCGCCCATGACGGACGTCTTCAGCGTCTTGATCGGATTGAACTGATAATGGCCCGGCGCAGCAGGGCAGGCGAGATTATAAATCTCGTCCACTTCCAACCAGCACGGAAGTGTGACATCGTGTCGGACGAGTTCGAAATTGGTGCGGCCCAGCAGGTGCGCGATGTTCGTCTTCTGGCTCGTGAAGAAGTTGTCGAGGCAGATGACATCGTGGCCGAGCGCGACCAGCCGTTCGCAGAGATGCGAACCGAGGAAACCCGCGCCGCCAGTAACGAGAATGCGTTTGATCATAACAGCCTAAGTATAGGACATTGCCGATTGCTCAGCGGACCCGCGCGGCAACGGCCTGTAGGGTTTATTCCGAATGCACGACGATCGTCCCCAAACGTTTCGCGCTCGCTGGGTCTTTCCCATCGACCAGCCACCGATCGCGAATGGCCTGGTGACCATGCGTGCTGGGCGGATTGCGGCGGTTGGCGCGAGCAGCGACGAAGGCACTATTATCGACCTTGGTAACGTGGCGCTGTTACCTGCATTCGTGAATGCTCACACGCATTTGGAGTTCAGCCTGTTCGACCGGCCTTTTGGTCGGCCAGGAGAGTCGTTTGCGACCTGGCTCAAGCATGTCGTGACCTGGCGGCGGGAACAGCCTGCAGTGCAAGGACAGGAGCAACTGGCGCTTTCACAAGGACTGCAAGAGTGCCAGGAAGCGGGCGTCGCAGCGACTGGCGAAATCGCGACGCCGATTTTTGCGGAAGTGTGGCAGCAGCAACATGTAAATGTCGCTGGCGTGCGTTTTTTGGAACTACTTAGCTTGAATCCCGAGCGCGTGCCGGCGCTGTCGATGTTGGCTGAGCAGTTTGTGCTGAATTCGAGCGGCAAGTTTGTGGCCGGTATTAGTCCGCATGCTCCCTATACGGTGCATCCGGAACTGCTCGCGCGGACGGTGAGGTTGTCGGCGGAACAGCGCGTGCCCGTCGCGATGCATCTGGCCGAATCGCGCGAAGAATTAGCGCTGTTGAATTCGCAAACGGGGCCGCTGGTTGACCTGCTGCGATTGTTGACGGCCTGGTATCCGGAATCGCTCGCGAACGGACTGCGGCCGCTGGACTACTTGCGAACGTTGTCGCAAGCACATTGCGCGATTATCGCGCATGGCAACTACTTGCAACACGATGAAATGGACTTCCTCGCGGAGCGGAGGGAAAAGATGAGCGTGGCTTATTGTCCGCGGACACAGGCGTACTTCGATCACGATCCTTATCCGCTGGCGGACATGTTGCAGCGCGGACTGCGCGTGGCAGTCGGCACGGATTCACGGGCGAGCAATCCTGATCTGTCGATTTGGAATGAACTGCGATTCATTCGCGAGCAGTTCCCGACGGTCAATCCCGCCGAGGTGCTGGCGATGGGAACGCTGGTCGGCGCCGCTGCGCTGGGGATCGCTGCGAACTTCGGCAGCATCACTCCGGGCAAGGTCGCTCAACTGGTGACGCTGGCTTTGCCGCCTGGTGTCAATCAGCCGCATGAGGCCGTGTTTGCGGCAACCAATTGTCTGCCATTTGCCTGTAGCCCGTCGCGTTAGCCAAGGCGTCTCACATCAGGAAAAATTGGTTCCGCGATCGCAAACTAGGCGAATGCGAAACTGCGTCGTGCGGCGCCCACGGCCACATCGAGCTCACCCGACTCATGGCCAGCCGGATCAAAGGCGTTATCGGGCACGATCTGCACAATAAAGTGCGACAAGCCAAGACAAAGCTCGTTGCCAGGCAGCAGCCGCGACTTCTCGATGGCCAGGCCGTTGACGTAGGTGCCATGGCGCGAGCCGAGGTCGTGCACCACCAGTTCATCGCCATCAAGCGTCAGCCGGCAATGCCGGCGGCTGATCCAGCGATCGTCGATCCGTAGCGCAACGTCCATGCCCCGGCCGATCTCGGCTGGAAACTGGTCGAGCACGATTTCACGCGGACAAGCCAACGGATCTTGGCTAATGAGGCGAAGTTTCACGGGAGTGGTAGCTGCAATCTGGCAGCGGTGGGACCGGCAGCGTCTTTATCCGGCAGTGGTGGGCAGCGATCAATGTGATCGCCGACTGGCTTCCAAGGAAGGCGGGAGGGGGGAGAAACCAGCACTACTTATGCTAAGTGCTGGCAGAGCGATGTCAATGGCTGCGACACAAAGTGACGCGAACGGGCCAGTTCTGGTTGAGATGGGCCCGATCCCACGGCCGAAGCTCAAATCGATGTTGCGGCGGGGCAGGTGAACTGATAAGAATCGGCCCGCTGAAATTTCGCGGCCCGTGTGTGCGCGCGTTGACAGCATGGTTGTTCGTTTCGGACCTTGCCAGGGAAGGCATATTCGCGTGAACTTGCGGCTGCCACTGCTGACGATGTTGCTCGTCATGTTCCTCGTTCAGGACGTGGCCGCATGGCAGTTTCAACCGGGGCCGCGGCCTGATCCGTACGCGCAGCCGCCGGCGGCGAACTCCAATCCCAATTTTCAGTTTGCACCCGAAGCGCCGATGCAGCCTGCGTACTCGCAGCAACAACCCGCCGCTCCGCCGCAGTTCGCACCGCCGCTGCAGCCAGCACCGCAGTTTGCACCCCCGGGCCAACCCTTCAATCCGCCGCCCAATCAACCTTTTGCTCCACCGCCTGCTGCTCAGCCGTTTGCCAATCAACCGCCCAACCCTGCTCCGGCAACAACGCCGTTCATTGCGGGGTTCGATCCCACGGCCACGCCAGAGAACTTGAATCCAGAACTGGCTCGCACGTTGTTCCAGCCGAGCCAGATCGTCGCAACGGTGGGCAACCAATACATCCTGTATGGCGATGTGGAGCCAACCGTCAATCAAATGCTGACGCCGGCGCTGGCGCGGGCCACGTCCGCAGCGCAACGAGCAGAAATCGAAGCCGTGCGGCCGCGGTTGATTCAGCAGGTAACGCGTCAACAAGTCGAAGCCAAACTGCTGTTTCTCGAATTCGAACGCGAAATCGAAAACAAAGCAGGCCGCGATAAAATGGTCGAGATTCGGGCCGAGATGGCCAAGAAGTTTCGCGACAACTTCGAAAAGCAGTTGGCCGGCATGCGCGAGAAAATCCAAACCGCGACGCCGGAAGAAATCCAAGATCTGGCCAAACGTGATCCGCAAATGGCCCGCCTCGCCCTGTTGATGAAAGAGAACGAGCTCGAAACGCTCGGAGACCTCGATCGCGTCCTCCGCAAAAGCGGCTCGACGCTCGAGAAACAAAGGCAGTCCTTTCTCGAAACATACCTGGGTCGGCACAATGTGCAGGAAAAGATCAAGGTGAAGACGGAAGTCTCGCATCTTGAGATGCTCAATTATTATCGCGAGCACGCGGACGACTTCGCCGTGAAGGCCCGCGCCCGTTTCGAAATTCTCTCGGTCAAGTTTGCGAACTTTCCCAATCGGCAAGCGGCCGAGGCCACCATCGTGCAGATGGGGAACGATGTCATTTTCGGCACTCCGTTCGCCGCCGTGGCGAAGCGCGGCTCGCAGGACATCAACGCGGCGAAGGGTGGCATTTACGACTGGACGAATGAAAAAAGTCTGGCTTCCGATCAAATCGACGCGGCGATCTTCAGCCAGGAAATCGGCAAGCTCAGTCCCATTATCGAAGATGCCAAAGGCTTGCATATCGTCCGCGTGATCGAGCGGCAGCCGGCCGGTTACATTCCATTTACGGATGCCCAGGTGAAGATCAAAGAGTTGATCAATCAGCAGCGCCGCGAAGTCGCGATCAAGCAACTGCTGGAAGGGATGAAAGCGCGGACCGTTGTGTGGACGATCTACGACGATGCCACAGCCGCCAATGTCGCCACACAACCGCCTGCGAACCAGCAGCGGTAGTTCTTCGACCGTTCAAGTCTTCAGCCACGGCTGCGGCGACCAACTGAACTCATCCCAAGGCCACACGGGATGTGTGATCTGCTGGAACGGCAAGTTCCAAAAGTCGGCAGGCGCCGCGCCCGGCGAGCGGACATTCAAGATTCGACTGGCGGCCTCGCGATATGCCGCGCGAAAACCGCAAGGACTCTTCGCGACGAGCAATTGCGCTGCAAAAGGCTCCAGCCCAGCTGCACGAAACAGTTCCGGCGCAAAATGAGGTCCGCTGCGGGTTGTCACCACCAGGCAGACATTGCCGCGACGCAGCAGCACGCTCGTGCCGAGGTCGATTTTCAAATTGCTGCCCAAGTGCCCTGACAGGGTGAAGGCCGTGGGGAAGATTTTTTCCACTTTCATCGTCGCCTTCAGCGGCTGCACAAAGTTCGTTGGCGGCAGTGTTCCAAAGGTAAACTCCCGGGAACCGCCCACGCCGGTTGCAACGGCTTGCTCGACGATGTGCGGCGCGAACATTGCCAGCAATGCGGGCCGCGGCCATTCGTGCTGGAGCACTTCCGCGAGAAAGGCAGTGCCATTGCCGACCGAGCCCGACGTCGTGGCATCGGCGCTATCGCTGAGCACTGTGAGGCCGTCACCGTGGAGTGCCGCTTGAATTGCCTCAGGAAGTTCCGTCAACTTCGGCAGATATTGCTGACGAGCTTGCCACAAGTCGGCAGCCAGTTCCTGACAAATGTCACGGGCGAGAGCGGGGTCGTTGTCGGTTACAATGACCACTGCCGAGCCCAACTGCGGAACGTCAAGCCACGGTTGCACCGTCGCGACGCCGGCGGCCAACACTCGCGGCTGCTGCTCGTATTGCAACAACTTCGCCTTCCGCACGGCAGCGACGTTGCCAGGCTCTTCGGAGTTCGCCACTTCCGCCGGCAGCACGACGGGAACCGGTTGCCAGGCGATGGTTGGCTTGGCGCCTGCGAGCAAGATCTTTCGTAACACTTCAGCGCTACGACGGCCCGTGCTTTGCACGTCGACATGGGGAATGGTGTGAAACAACACCAAGGCATCGGCGGCAGCGATCATCGCGGGAGTGACGAATGCATGCAGGTCGAGCGTGGCGACCAGCGGCACGCCCGGGCCGATCAGTTCACGCACGGCCTGCAGGATTTCACCCTCGACATCGGGATGCCTGTCGCCGACAAGTGAGCCGTGCAGCGCGAGCAGTACTGCGTCGACTTGGCCTGCAGCGCGGAGGCTATCGAGTAGTTCTTGCTTGATCCAGTCAAAGGTTTCGGCGGTAAGCAATCCTGCGGGCCAGGCCGGCAGGCGAACGAGGCCCACCAATTCCGGCGGCGTCGGCCAAGCGCGCAAAGCCTGTATCATGCCGCCCAGTTCATTGGTTTGGCTCATTTCGCGCAGCATCGTTTCGCCGCGGAGCGCGCCGAATGCTTCAAAATCGGCCCGCGTGGTTTGCAGAGGATTGAACGTGTTCGTTTCCTGCCACAGCTGGCCCAAGGCAATTCGCATTCGTCACGCTCCCTTCTTGAAGGTGGCAATGGCTCGCTCAAGTCGCGCCAAGGCCTCCACCACATCGGCTTTGTTGGTTGCCGCACAAAAGCCGTGATGACAGGCAGCGCCACCGTAGTCGTGAAAATACACGCCCTGGGCAATGGCGGCTTTGATGAACTTCAGCATCTGCGCGCGATCGTGCGTCAGTGCGCCGCGATAATCGCGAATGCCGGGCGGCGCGAAATAGACGCCAAAGCGAGCGCCGAGACCGCGGACGTGAGCTGGAACTTGATGCTTGGCAAATAACTGATTCAGGCCCGAGAACAGTTGTTCGCCGATGATGTTGATGTGTTCATAAAAGCCAGGTTCGAGATACGCCTGCACTGCCGCGAGTGCCGCGGCCACGACGAGCGGATGACCGTTGTAAGTGCCGCTGTGCTGGCAATCGCCCTGCGGCATGAGGCGGGCCATGATGTCGGCCCGGCCGCCGAACGCGCTGAGCGGGTAGCCGCCGCCGACGGCTTTGCCCAGCGTGCATAGATCGGGAGTGATTCCCAAATACTGCTGAGCACCACCGGGGCCCATACGAAAGGCCGACAACACTTCGTCGAAGATCAGCAACACGCCGTGCTTCGTGGTCAATTGCCGCAAGGCCGTTGCAAATTCTGCCGTGGGCACAATGCAGCCTGCGTTGTAGTAAATTGGCTCACAGATTACCGCTGCGAGTTCATGCGCATGCTTCGCGAGTGCTGCTTCGAGCAGTTCGACGTTGTTATAAGGAACCAACACCAATTGCTCCGCCAGCGCTGCGGGCATTCCTTGTGAGGCGGGATAAACCGTCGGCGACGATTCAATTCCCAGTTTTTCGGCCGGCGTATTGATGCTGAACATCACCTGGTCGTGATAGCCGTGAAAGTTGCCCTCCAATTTGAGAATCTTTGTCCTGCCGGTATAAGCCCGCGCCAAACGCAAGCAATGCATCGTCGCTTCACTGCCCGAGCAGGTATAGCGTACGCGCTCCAGGCAAGGCACGTTGGCGCACAGCAGCGCGGCCAAAGCCGCGTGGTCTTCGTTCTCATAGGAACAAGGCGCCCCGCGCTGCAACGATCGTTCGATGGCGAGGCGAATTCGCTCGTCTCCATGCCCAAGCAAGGTTGCTCCGTGACTGCAGCATAGATCGACATATTCGTTGCCATCTACATCCCACAGACGGCAACCGGCGGCTCGTTCAAAATAGAGCGGATGCCCCAGAGCTTTGTTGACGCGAGTGGACGACGAAACGCCGCCCGCCAACGATTGGCGTGCCGTTTCGAACAATTGCTGACTCTTATTGAACATTGGATTTTTTGACGCGTTCTAGCTACGAGTGCCATACATTTCGGTAACATATCGCCAGCGGTGCAGACCAATCGCTGCGATTCTCCTCTAAGTGACCCGAGAAGATGGTATCTCATCGGCAGCGGAAACAAAAGCAAAGACACCGGCGCCTGCGGTTTGAACCGCTAGAGCAGCGGAGCTTGCTAGCCGTGGATTTCACGGCAGCTATTCAAGCCTGGCAACCACTGACGAGCTTGCCTCCGTCGCCGGGGAATGCTGCTTCTTACTTGCCGGTGGAAGAATATGCCGCCTGGCAACTCGATGCAGAAGCACTCCGCGCACAACTGGCGACGGCTCCCTTGGAATTTACCGCTGCGGCGGCAAATCCGTTGACGTTTCGCGTGCCGACTCCAGCTGGGGACTTCGCGCGGTTTGCGCTGGTCGAATCGCCAATCATGGCGCCCGAACTCGCGGCGCTCTTTCCGGAGATTCGCACCTACGCGGGACAAGGTATTGATGATCCGGCGGCCACCATTCGCCTTGATCTAACGCCGCAGGGCTTTCATGCACAAGTGCTGTCGCCGAATGGGGTGTATTACGTCGATCCGTTTTATCACCTCGAAAACGTGGTGCATGTCAGCTATTTCCGCAGTGCGATGCGAGCTGAACTGGCGGATTTGCTGGCAGCAGAAGAACATTCGCCGAGGAAGACGACGCCTGTGATGGGGCCGCTGACATTGTCGCAAGTTGCTGCGATCGAAGCCGCAGAACTCGCCGGGACGGCCGAGGAATCGTTATTCATTTCGCGCTATGGCAAGCTGACTTCGCCAGCGCGAGCCAAAGGAACGGCGCCGGCGAGTGGAGCGAAAGGTGGCGGGGATGCTCAAGCACGCTCGGGAGCGCAACTCCGCACCTATCGGGCTGCCGTGGCAGCAACCGCGGAATACACCGCGTTTCATGGCGGCACGGTGCCGCTGGGGCAAGCTGCGGTAGTGACTGCCATGAACCGCGTCACGGGAGTTTATGAGAGTGAGTTGGCGATTCGATTTCAGTTAATTGCCAACAACAATCTGCTGATCTACACCAATGCCGCGACCGATCCGTACACGAACAACGATCCAGAACGACTGCTCGATGAAAACCAGGCAACCATTGACGGCCGCATCGGCAACGCGAATTACGATATCGGCCACGTCTTCAGTACGGGCGGCGGCGGCTTGGCTTCGCCGGGTGTGGGAATCGCCGGATTGAAGGCCCAAGGCGAGACAGGATCACCGACACCGACCGGCGATTCGTTTTACATCGACTATGTCGTGCATGAGATGGGGCACCAGTTCGATGCCAATCACAGTTGGTCGGGCACGCTCGGCAGCTGCTCGGCCACCAATTATGGCAGCGCAACCGGAGTGGAACCGGGGAGCGGCACCACGATCATGTCCTATGCCGGCATTTGCGGTGCGGATAATCTCGCTGCCAACGCGGATCCCTATTTTCATACGATTAATTTTGACGAGATCATCAACTATGCCGACAACGTGATCCCGACGGTCGGCACCCGCACGGCAACGGGCAATAGCGTGCCCACGGTGAACGCGGGGAGCGACTACGTGATTCCCATGGGCACGCCGTTCACATTGACGGCGATGGGTTCCGATGCCGACGTCGGCGATATGGTCACGTACTCGTGGGAACAAATCGACTCGGGCGCGCAGCGACAACTTTCCAATCCCGACAATGGCACGAGTGCGCTGTTTCGTTCGCGGCCGCCGGTTGCTGCGCCGACTCGCACTTTTCCGCCGCTCGGCAACCTCCTCGCGAACACTTTTGTTCCAGGCGAAACTTTACCGACAGTAGGACGCACTCTCGATTTTCGCGTTACCGTACGCGACAACCGCAGCGGCGGTGGCGGCGTGAACACCGACGACATGAGTGTGAAAGTGGTTAACACGGGTTCACCATTTCGCGTCACCGCTCCGAACACGGCGGTGCATTGGGCAGCCCGCTCGACGCAACTAGTGACCTGGAATGTTGCCGGGACCGCGGCCAATGGCATCCAAGCGGGGCTCGTGAACATACGCTTATCAACTGACGGCGGGATCACCTTTCCGCATCTGCTTGCCACAGCAGCAATCAATGACGGTGCGCAACTTGTCGAAATTCCCGCGCTCGCCGCTTCGTCGGCGGCTCGGATTCGAGTCGAACCGGTGGGGAACATTTTCTTCGACGTTTCGGACGTCAATTTTTTCATCGATGCCGCCGCTGCAGAGCAAACCGATTTCGGTGATGCACCCGATCGGTATGGAACCTCGCTGGCGAACAACGGTCCCAGCCACACGATCGGTGGTCCGCGGCTCGGCAACTTCGTCGATGGCGAAGCTAACGGTCAACCGAACTCGACTGCCAGTGGTGACGGCAGCGACGAGGATGGCGTCGCCTTGTCGCCATTGATCGCGGGACAGAGCTTTTCCGTGCGTGTTAGCTCTTCCACGGCCGGCGCCATACTCAATTACTTTTTCGATTTCGACGGCAATGGTGTCTTCGGCAACAGCGCCAACGAAGTTTTCTCCGCAACTCTCGCTGTCGGTGCGCAGGTCCTTACGCTTTCAGTTCCTGCCGATGCAGCAATTGGCAACACGTTCGCTCGCTTCCGCATTAGTTCCGCCGGTGGACTGGGGCCCACCGGGGCCGCCGTGGATGGCGAAGTGGAAGATTACGGAGTGACGATTTTTGCTGCACCTCCGGCGCTCGATTTTGGCGATGCGCCGGCTAGTTACGGCACTGCTGCTAACTTTGTCGGTGCTGCGCATTTGATCGGTGGCCCCAGATTAGGAATCGCCGTCGCTGCTGAAGTCGATGGAATAGCCACGAGCATGAGCACCGGCAATGGCAGCGATGAGGATGGCGTCAAGTTCCTCCAACTGCTTGTTCCTGGGAGTAGCGCGAACATCAGCGTCACAGTTTCCGCTGCTGCCGTGCTCGATTATTTTTTCGATTTCGATGGTTCCGGTGTTTTTGCCGATAATCCGGACGAAGCGTTTCAAGTTGCTGTCGGGCCGGGCGTCAACATCGTCACCGTCTCCGTGCCGCCGGCAGCAATTACAGGAAACTTTGCTTCCCGGTTTCGCATCAGCACGGCGGGCAACTTGTCGCCGTACGGCCTCGCCCTCGATGGCGAAGTCGAAGACTATCAGGTTCGGACCATCACCACCGCGGTCGCGACCTTGCTGCAAAATTTTGATAGCGTGACGCCGCCGCTGCTCCCTACTGGCTGGACGAGCGCATCGACTGCTGCCGGCGGACCCCGCAACTGGACCACGGTTGGCGCGAATAGCGAATCAGCGCCGAATCACGTCTTTGTACCGGGCGCTGATTACACTTCGACCAATCGCTTGACGGCGCCGCCGTTCATCCTGACGACCGCAAATCAGCAACTGCGGTTCATGCACTCGTACGACCACGAGTACCTGTACGACGGCGGCGTGTTGGAGATCTCGACGAACGGTACCACGTTTACTGATTTTGTGACCGCGGGCGGAACCTTCATTTCCGGCGGCTATGCGGCGTTCCTGGAAAGCGGCTTGGCGATCGGCAACCGCAATGCCTGGTCCGGCTCATCCAGCGGTTACTTTGAAACAACCCTGCTGCTCCCGTCGTCCCTGCTCGGACAATCGGTCTATCTTCGTTGGATCGAAGGGACCGATAGTTCGTTCGGTGGTGGCGGCTGGCAACTCGATTCATTGAAAACGGTGCGCACTTCGCTCGCGTTCGACTACGGCGATGCTCCCTCGCCTTATCCCACCTTCAGCGGCAACAACGGCGCTGCTCATGCACAAGAAACCCTGCTGCGGCTGGGCAGCAATTTCGATGTCGAAGTCAACAGCACGGGGAACGCAGATGCTGACGATCTCAATGGCATCGATGACGAGGACGGAATCACCTTCGTTGGCAGCCTGCAACAAGGCGGAACCGGCAACGTGACCGTTGTGGCGACCGCAGCAGGCTTGCTGCAAGGCTGGATTGATTTCAACGACGATGGCGACTGGGCCGATGTCGATGAACAGGTTTTCCTTGATCAGCCTGTTGTGGCCGGCGCGAACAATCTGACCTTTGCGGTAGGAGCCGGCGCCATCGTCACGCCGCAGACCTTCGCCCGCTTTCGCCTCAGTTCGCAAAGCGGCCTGGCTGCGACCGGTCAAGCGCCGGATGGCGAAGTGGAAGACTACGCCATCTCGATTGCGACCGGCGCGACAACGTTTCGTGTTTCTGCCGTGACCGCGACGAACACCGGTGTTGTTGTTGACTTCAACCGTGAGTTCGCTCGGCAGACTCTGAATCTTTTTGACGGCGGCAATGTTGCGAATGCCACCGACATCACGCTGGTGGGGGCGACGACAGGCAGCATCCGAGGGTCCGTAATTCTGAATGCGAACAATCGTGGTCTGACGTTTGTTTCGACCACCGGCTTGCTACCGGCGGACAGCTACACACTCGCGCTGCGGAGCGCGGCCGATGGCTTTCGCGATACTGCCGCCATGTTGCTCGACGGCGATGCAAACGGCATCGCCGGTGGCGACTATGTGACCAACTTTACTGTGATTGCGCCGGCGACGAACACCGTGACGTTGAGCGTGCCCAACTTCGCGCGGGGACCACAGCAAGCCGTAAACATTCCGGCCAATGCGACGACGGGACTTCCCCTGTCGTTCAGCAACGGCGGCGGCATCACGTCAGCCAGTTTCGAACTGCGCTACAATCCCGCGTTGCTCACGATCTCCGCGGCCACTGCCGCACCCGGAACACCCATCGGCTCGAACACGATTCTGACATTTCCTTCGGCGGGTGTGGCGCGAGTTCAGTTCGCTGCCACTGCACCGCTCGCGTCAGGGACGACGCGGTTCGTCGACTTGCAGGTGAGCGTTCCGGCAACTGCGCCCTATCAATCCAAGCAAGTCCTCGACATCAGCAACATCGTTCTCAACGGCGGCACGATTCCTGGCGCGGATGACGACGGCGTGCACGTTGTCGCTTACTTCGGCGATGTTACCGCGAACGGCAATTACAGCGGAACTGATGCTTCGTACGTCGCGCGGCTCGGTGTCGGAATTGAAACAAGTTTCGCCGCGTACCCGCTGTTGGATCCTGTCATTATCGGTGACATCACCGGCAACAACGCGTTTTCGTCACTCGACACTTCCTACTCGCTGCGAGCCGCGGTCGGCATCAGTATGGCCGAAGTCCCGCCGCTTCCCTTCCCCGCACCGTCGCTTGTATTCGGAGGACCAGATCCCAAGCTCAGTATCCCCACGGATCTCGTCGGCAACCGAGGCGAGGACTTTATCATTCCGGTGCACATCGACAGCATCGTCGATTTGTCCGGCAACGGTTTGGAGTCGGGCGAGTTGGTCATCTACTTCGACGCGAACGCGCTGGAGGTACAGAGCGTCACGCTGGGAAGCCTTATGTCGCGACGAAGCACTTGGTTCGTCACCTCGCGGATCGATAACCAGGCGGGCCGCGTGATTGTTACCGTCGCCGGCCTTTCACCATTGCAGGGCCGTTTCAGCGGTGAGCTCGTCCAACTGCACGCCACAATCAAGGACAACGCACCGGCTGGTGAAACGGCAATCAACCTGGCAGCAACAGCGCGCAGTCCTGCCATCACCACGCAATTGAATGAAGGATTCTTAACGCTGATTCCCGCACCGACCGATGCTGCCGACGATGTTGGCGTGGACGGCAAGCTGACGATTGCCGCCGACGAGGATGAGCTCGCGCAGGCCCTGCTGATCGGCAATCAACTGCTGGTGACGGGCACTGCCGCGAACGAGCGCATTTTCGTGAGCGATCTCAGCAGCGGATTGATTCGCGTACGCGTGGGCGAACGGCTGCTGGGTGACTTCGTCAGGCCGCAGTCGATCATCATCGACGGCCGCGACAGACAGGATTACATCGTCGCGGCAACCACATTGCCGACAAGGGTCGTTCAGCGCAAGCATTCCACCGACATCATTTTCGGACGCGACAGCACACTGCTTACGGACATCACGTTGCTCGAGCTAATCGGTGACCGGTCAGACTCGACTGCCGGTCAGCAAACTTTTCGTCGCCTCGATTGAAGCTGGAAACTATTTCTTTGTTTTGCCAATCCGGCCGAGAACTTGCTCGAGCGTTTGCCGCAGCACGAGTCCGCTCTTGCGCAGCAGTTGCACTTCTTTCGGCCAGAGGTCGATCTGGTGTCGAGCAACAACGCCCTTGCGACCGACGACGGTCGGCACGCTCAGGGCGACATCGCGGATGTCGTAGCAGCCTTCTTGCACGGAGCTGACCGGCAAGATGCGCTGTTGATCAAGCACGATCGAGTGGATCACGTCGCGAATCGCAATGCCGACGGCGAAACCAGCGCCGGTCTTCTTCTTGATGACTTCCGCGCCGGAACCTTTGGTTCGCGTGAATAGTTCATCGGCCAGCTTCGGGCTCCAGCCGGGGAACTTTTCGAGCGGCAGATTGGCGATGCAAGCGCTCGACCAAATCGGCACCATGCTGTCGCCGTGTTCGCCGAGAATGAGAGCTTGTACCTGCGTCGGCGCGGCCTTTAGCTGTTGCGCGATCAGGCTGCGAAAGCGGATCGTATCGAGCTGCGTGCCGAGGCCGATGACCTGGCTCAACGGCAGGTTCAAACGATCGGCGGCGACGTAAGTGAGGATGTCGACGGGGTTCGAAACGACGAGGACGATCGCGTCCTTCTTCACGCCGGCCTTGCTCACCTCGCCGAGAATGCCGAGGAACAGGTCGGTGTTGCGGTTGATCAGATCGAGGCGACTCTCATCGGGCTTGCGACGGAGGCCAGCCGTGATGCAGATGATGTCGGAACTCGGAATGTGCTCGTAGCCGCCCGATGTGATGACCTGATCGGCCACGCTCGGAGCGCCGTGGAGCATATCGAGCGCCTGGCCGCTGGCGAGATCGGCGTTGACGTCGAGGAGCGCGATCTCGCTCACGATGCCGCCGCACTGCAGAGCAAAGCCCGCACTGGAACCAACCAAACCGCCGCCGCCGATGATGCTGACTTTCATGATTTTGTTCTCCAACGCGGAGCGTTGAAAGGTAGCCCGTAGCGTTAGCGAGGGCGTATGTTTGTGAGTTGAGTTTGAAGTTTGCTTAAATGGAAATACGGTACCGCATCCCCTGACCAGCCACGCGGGTTGGATGGACTCCCTCGCTTACGCTCCGGGCTACCTACCCCTTCGCCAGTGCTTCCATCACCCGTTCCGTAATCATCTTGATCAGCGCTTCCTGATCACCGCCGGCGGGAACGGCGGCGTCGACTTCCTTCTTGATTGCGGCAGCTGCGTTCGGGCCCATGGCCGGCGGCGCATCGAAGGCTTTGCGTTCCACGCCCGACTGCTTCCAGCTATCGCGGAAGATGTCGTTGGCGCAGATGTCGCAGTTCTTGTATTCAGGCGTGTTGCGCGGATCGCTCCAGCCCCACTTCTGCTTCAGGTCGAGCAGTTCGCGTTCCTTTTTCTCATCGAAGTAGTTCACTCGGCCGAGGCTCTTGGCGAGCATCAACATGCGGCAATATGCGTCGAGAATTTCCGTCCACCAATAAGCCTGCTCGACATCGACGCCGTAGCTCACCGTGCCGTGGTTAGCGAGGATGATGACGTTCGTCTTGCTCACGAACGGCAGCACCGTATCGGCAAAGGCCTGCCCGCCGGGAGTTTCGTACGTGGTGATTGGCACATCGCCGAGGAAGACTTCGACTTCCGGCAGCACGCATTGCGGAATCGGCTCGCGAGCAATCGCGAAGGCAGTGGCGTGCGGCGGATGGCAGTGCACAACGCTCTTCACGTCGGGCCGCTGCTTGTAGATTTCGAGGTGCAGCAGCGCTTCGCTCGACCGCTTCTTGCGGCCGCTGAGTTGCTTGCCGGTCATATCGACGAGACTGATGTCGTCTGGCTTGAGAAAGCCTTTGCTGTGCATCGTCGGCGTGCAGAGAACTTCGTTCTCGCCGACGCGGACGGTGATGTTGCCGTCGTTGGCGGCGGCGAATCCCTTGTTGTACAAGCGGCGGCCGATCTCGCAGATGTCCTGCTTGATTTTGTGATGATTGACCATGTTGAGATGCCTTTAACGAAGGAGGTTTTGATCGATATCGAGTTGATCGAGAATGGCGGAAATATAAACGTCGATTGGCTTGTAATTGGGGCGAAACGGCTGGGCCGCTTCGGCCCCTTCGCTGATCGCGACCAGGTCGCCAAGGCCAGCGCCGAGTTCGTCCCAGGCGACAATTTCATCGGCTTGCGGCGGCACACCGTCACGTAACTCAGCGAGCGACAGTGGCACGATGAGCCGCAGCCGCGCGCCATGCATTGTCGGATGCTGGCTGTTCATCGTGACAGTGCCGATCACTTTGGCGATTCGCATTAGCTCCTCGCTTTCGTGAGTCGTTCGCATCGGATTTTGCGGTCACGCAGTTCGTCCTTCACCGCGTGCGTGATGATGGCCCGTTCGCCGACAACCACCGCGGTGATTCCGTCGAGCCGGCCTTTGATCGTCGCGAGCGTGATGACTTTTTCGCTCAAGTGCAAACTGCTGGTTGATTCGGGTTTCTGAATCGGCGCTGGCGGCGAAGTCGCGGCGAGGGCGCGCAGGCGGCGCACCACTTCGGCGACAACTCGATCGATATCAGCGGGAGTCAGGTTCATTTGATTTGGTTAGTTGTCCGAAATGCCGATGATCGACCAGCGGATGGGCGTCGACTCGTCTTTCGTGATCTCGCGTACATACTTGCCGTCGCTAGTGATCATCACGATCTCGCCTCGGCCCGCACCCACGACATCGGCGGCAATCACCGGATCGGCATCCGGAGTTTTGCCATCGGCCATGAGCGGCTGCACGACGAGCATCTTTTGTCCTTTGAAGGACGGATGCCGCGCGGTAGCGATCGCGGTGCCGATGACAAGGCCGAGTTGCATGGTTGGTTCCTTTGCATCCGCGCTTACGACTTCGGCTTGCCGAGGACGCACAAATCTTCGATCAGCGAGCAACGGCGTTCGCGGGTGAAGGTCAGCGGCGTCGTCACACCTTCGCCGGTCGGACCAGCGATCGAGAACGATAAATAGCCTTCGCCACCCAGACCAAGCGCGGCCATGCACGGGCCGTTCTTGACGAACAGGGTCGTGTCGAGGATCCGCCCCATCTTCGTCATGTTCTTCACGTTCTGGCTGTGAATGATGCTCGTGTGACGGAAGCCGTGTTCGTAATGCTGTGCCTTGTGAATCGCATCGTCGACATCGCGGACGCGGACGAACGGCACGAACGGCATCATTTGTTCGACAGGGACGAACGGGTTGCTCTCGTCGGTTTCGCCGAACAGCAGGTCGCTCTTCTCAGGTATGCTCTTGCCAATCGCGCGGGCGAGAACCCTCGCATCTTGCCCCAAAAACTCCTTCGAGGGGCCGTCGTGCTTGTGCTCACCTTCGCCGACTTGGATGATCGCCTTCTTGGTGAACTCATCGACTTCGCGAGCATTCAGTCGGGTCGCGCCGGCGCGATCCATGGCGTCCATCATCTTGTCGAAGACACTCGACACGACGAAGACTTCCTTCTCCGCGATGCAGAGGAGGTTGTTGTCGTAGGCAGCGCCTTGAATGATGCAGCGGGCCGCGTTGTCGAGGTCAGCCGTTTCATCGACGACAACCGGCGGATTGCCTGGACCAGCGACAACAGCACGCTTGCCGCTGCGCAGAGCAGCGCGACCGACGGCTGGGCCGCCCGTCACGCAAATCAGGTTGATGTTGCGATGGCCAAAGAGTTGGTTTGCGGTCTCGAGCGTCGGCTCGGTGATGACGCAAATCAGGTTGTCGATGCCGAGGTCTTTGTAGATGGCTTCGTTGAAACGGCGCACTCCTTCGGCGGCGACCTTTTTGCCGCTGGGATGCGGATTAACGACAACGCTGTTGCCGCTGGCGATCATGCTCACCGCGTTGCCGGTGATGGTCGGCAGCGAATGGGTCACCGGCGTGATCGCACCGATCACGCCGAACGGCGCGTGTTCGATGACGGCCAGGCCGTGGTCGCCGCTGAACACTTCACTCCGCATGAATTCCACGCCCGGCGTCTTTTCACCGAGGGTCTTCAGCTTTTCGATCTTATGAGCGAGGCGGCCAACCTTCGTCTCGTTCATTTCCATCGTGCCGAGCTCGACGCAGTTGTCGATCGAGATGCGGCGGATATGGCTGATGACCCGCTTGCGGTCTTCCATGCTCCGTTCGCTCAGTTGCTCGAACGCGTCGCGAGCGGCAGCGACGGCTTCGTTCACGCAGGTGAAGATGCCATGCCGGCCGGCGAACTTCGGGCCATTGCTGACGTGCGCGCCACCACGGGCCACTTCGGAAAGGACCTGGGCAACCACGCTGCGGATAAGTGCTTCGTTGATTTGCATATGAACTTTATTCAGTTGAGTTGTTTAATTGCGCGAGCGGACATTAATCCCGTGAGTACACGGTGCCTTCATCCACTTGCACTTTGTCGACAATGCCGACGACGACGGCGTCGATGGGCAGCGTCTTGGTTTCTGGTGTCAATCGCGCCGACGAGCCTTGCGTGAGGATCACAAAATCGCCGATCCCCGCGCCGAGCGTATCGACCGCGACAAAGGTTCGGCCCGTCGTGACGATTGACTTTCGTTCCTTGGCTTCGATGCGATACGGTTCGACGATGAGCAATTTAAAGCCCTTCATCGAATCGACCTTTTGCGTCGAAACCAGACTGCCGGTGACTTTGGCGACGAACATCTTTTGTGCGCTACCCTTCCAGTACGTGTTTGGTCTGACGGGCCACGATCAGTTCTTCATTGGTCGGAATGATCCAGATCTGCGTTGGGCTGCCAGCCGTGCTCACGCAGCGCTCGGGATTGCCCTTGCTGCTGTTGAGCGTGGCATCGAGCTCGATGCCCAGGCCTTGCAGATTTTCGCAAACTCCCGCGCGAATGTTCACGCCGTTCTCGCCGATGCCGCCGGTGAAGACGATCGCGTCGACTCCACCGAGTTCCACCAGCATGCCACCAAGGTGCCGCCTGATTTCGGCGACGAACACATCGAGCGCCAGTCGCGCCCGGCCGTTGCCGTTCGCAGCTGCTTCTTCCAGATCGCGCACATCACCGCTGATGCCGCTGAGTCCCAGTAAGCCGCTCTTTTCCGCAAGCGTATTCAGCACGTCCTGCAAGCTCTTGCCTTCGCGCTCCATGATGAGTGGAATCGCAAAAGGATCGAAATCGCCGACGCGGTTGTTGTGCGGCAACCCCGTTTGCGGGCTCATGCCCATCGTGGTCGACACGCTTTGCTGACCGCGAATCGCGCACAGGCTGTTCGAGCCGCCGAGATGGCACGAAATGATCCGCAGATCATATCGTTCCAGCAGCTGGCTCGTCCGCTGCGCGATATAGCGATGACTGGCTCCGTGAAAACCCCAGCGCTTGATCTGCCACTTCTCGGCCCATTCGTGCGGCGCGGGATAGTAACGCAGCTTGTCGGCAATCGTGTTGTGAAAGCCCGTTTCAAACGCAGCCACCAGCGGAATCTGCGGCAGCTTCTCCCCGAGCAACCGCATGGCGCGGATGTACGGAGGATTATGCGCCGGCGCCAGCAGGCTCATTTCTTCCATTGCGGCGAGCACATCGGGAGTGACCCGCTGCACACCGCTCACGCGGCCACCGTGGACGGCTTTGAAGCCAATGGCGGCCACTTCTTGTTCGCTCTGCAGGCAACCGTTCGCGGGATCGGTCAGCTGCGCGAGGCATTGACGCACGGCGACAGCGTGATCCGGAACGGGAACCTTTAGCTCCGTCTTCTTCCCTGCAATCTCGACAAAGCACGGGCTTTCGGCCGAACCGATGCGTTCGACGCCGCCGCGCGCGAGCTGCCGTTCGTCGGCCATATCGAATAGCCGATACTTGAAGCTCGTGGAGCCGAGATTGGCGACCAGAATTTTCATCGCAGTTACTCCTACACATCCATGCCTGCTGCGTTCACTTGGCTACGAGCCAGGCGAATTAAACGAACGCTTCGATCAAACCTTCGGCGGGGCGAGGAATGACGTGGCTGCCGACGAGCTCGCCGACTTGCTGAGCGGCTTGAGCGCCCGCTTCGACCGCAGCGCGCACGCTGCCGACGTCGCCTTGGACGATCGTGGTGACGTAAGCGCCACCGATGCTGACCTTCTTGATGATTTGCACGTTGGCGGCTTTGGCCATCGCGTCGGTCGCTTCGACCAGACCGATCAGGCCCTTCGTTTCAATCAAACCAATTGCAGTGTTCATGAACCGTCTACCTATTGTTTGTGTGTTGTGGATGCGGACTACTTGCTGACGCGATTGATGCTCGGCGGCAGCACGATGCTCAGGTCTTCGTGCGGACGCGGAATAACGTGCACGCTCACGACTTCGCCCACGCGGCCAGCGGCGGCAGCGCCCGCATCGGTCGCGCTCTTCACCGCGGCGACATCGCCCACGACGAAGGCCGAAACCAAACCGCTGCCCACCTTGTCCCACCCGACCAACGTCACGTTGGCGGCTTTCAACATCGCATCGGTTGCTTCGAGCAGGGCGATGAAGCCCTTGGTCTCGATCATGCCGAGCGCTTCCAGATTCTTAGCCATTGCAATCTCCCGTGGACAGGCTTCTAGCCAGTCCGAAAAAGTAAAAAACGCTGCCAGACAGGCTGGAGGCCTGTCCTACAAGCAGCTAGTGTTTGCATTTGCAGCCGCCATCTTGCTTCTGCAGTTCCACTTTCGTGGCGCCGTCGAGGAAGCAGGCGTTCCCTTCATCGGTATCGATGTGCACCTCGAGCTTGCTGGTCGCATCGGCGCGAACGAGCAAGTCTTCGAACACCACGGTGCACTGCGGCGATTCGATCCTCAGCTTCATGAAGTCGCCGTTCTTCACGCCGTAGCGCTGAGCGTCGGTGTTATTCATGTGAACATGGCGAGCCGCGCGGATCACACCTTCCTGCAACTCGACGACCCCTTTCGGGCCGACGAGGACGCAACCAGGGGTGCCTTTGATGTTGCCGCTGTGGCGTACCGGCGCGTCGATGCCGAGCGAAATGCTGTCGGTGAAGGCGAGCTCCACCTGGCTGTAGGGACGAGTCGGGCCGAGGACGCGAACGTTCGGCAACATGCGCCGACGGGGACCGACGATCATCACCGTTTCGGCGGCTGCGTAGAATCCGTCTTGATAAAGGTCTTTTTCGGGCGTGAGTTTCGCGCCTGGGCCAAAGAGCGTTTCGACGTCTGCATCGCTCAAGTGGCAGTGACGGGCCGAAATGCTGACGATCAACTCCGGCGTCTTCTCGCTTGCGGCTGCAGTTGCAGCGGGCGATGCGGCCGAACCATTGCCGTACACAATTTGGCGCACGATCTGTTCGACGATGCTGCGATCGAGAGTGGGAGAGGATGACATAGCGGTAAAATCTCAATTCACTCAGAAGTTGGTTTAATGAGCAGGTGCGGCATCGGCGGTATCGCCAGCTTCGGCCGCGATGCGAACTTGGACGCCGGCATCTTCAAGACGCCTGGTCCACTCGCTGGACAGTTCGTGATCGCAGACCAAAATGTCGATCTCTGCGAGCGGGCACATCAGCGCGAGACTGGTGTGACCGAATTTCGTGCTGTCAGCGACAACGATCACTTGTTCCGCGGCGGCCATCATGGCTCGTTCGGTTTCAACGAGGAGGAGGTTGCTGTTGTAACAGCCGCGTTCGTTGATGCCGGCAACACTCAGCACAGCGCGGCGGGCATGCAGCGAGCCGAGCATTTGATTTGCATAGGGTCCGAGCGAAACGCCGGTGCGAGAATGGACATAGCCACCCACAAACACCAAGTCGGCTTGATCGCTGGAAGTAAACAAATTGGCTACCGGCAATGAGTTCGTCACCACTTGCAATGGCCGCCCAACAAGCAACTGCGCGAGCTCATACGTCGTGCTGCCACCGTCAAGCAAAACCGTGTCGTTGTCTTCGATCAACCGAGACGCGGCCGCGGCGATTCGCCGCTTCTTGTCCCAATTCGACGACTGGCGCTGATCGAAGTGCGCGAGCTTCGGCGATGGCCCGGTGTAAAACACCCCGCCATGCGTTCTGCGCGCAACGCCCGTTTCTTCCAGAAAATCTAGGTCGCGGCGGACCGTGGACTCGGACACCGCCAGCTGAGTGGCCAATTCAGGCAACGAAGCGAACCCACGTTGCCGGATTAATTCCGACAATCGGCCTCGGCGTTCGTCTGTCAGTGCCTGCTTGATCACTCCTCGTCCTTTCGCCTGTTTGCCTATTCTGCCGGGCGATGTGACGGAAATCAAGCACAATTGTGACGGATTGTCATCGAATATGAGAGAAAATCGGCGAATGATTTGTCAAAAAGGGTTGTATGCAAAGAGTTTGCGGCCGGCATTTGGGGCAATAGGAAAGATGCACTGATTAATATTCGGCCTGTCGCCTGCGGGCCGTGAGAGAAAATCATCGCATTCTGAATGAACTCAGTCAGTTGCAATTAGGCTCGATCGATCGGAAAAGATAAGACCTGGTGAATCGATTGACTCCCGGTGGCGACCATCAGGAGCCGGTCCACCCCCAGTGCGCAGCCGGAACAGGCGGGTAGATTGTTCTGCATCGCGGCGAGCAGTCGACTGTTCTCCGGTAGCGAATACTTCCCACCCGCATAACGGCGGGCATTGTTGGTCCGGTTTCGCTCGCTCAGGATCTGCGGATCGAGCAGTTCGTGGTAACCATTCGCCAGTTCGATCCCGCGGCAATAGAGTTCAAAGCGTTCGGCAACGGCGGGATTGCCTGCATCGTCCGCCGGGCGGACTTTCGCCAGCGCTGCCTGGTCGGCTGGGTAGTCGTAAAGAATCGTCGGCCGCTGCTGCCCCAACTTCGGCTCGACACATTCCACCAGCACGCGATCGAGCAGATAGGCCCGGTCTTGTTGTGCAGATTCTGCAACTGTGCCGCGCGACAGTGCGGCTCTCAATTGCTCGGCATCGGCCGTGAATGGATCTACCGCTGCGAAACGCAAAAAGGCTTCGCGAAAAGTTAGCTGCTCCGGTTGTTCAGAGCCAAGCGCTACGGCAGCGAGCTCACCCAGCAATTTTCTCCCCGCTTCGTAGTCATCGCCGACCCGATACCACTCGAGCATCGTGAACTCGGGGTTATGCAACTGGCCCGCTTCGCCGCCGCGAAAAGCTCGCGTGATCTGATAGATGGCCTGGGCGCCCGCGGCGAGCAGGCGCTTCATGCCGAACTCGGGTGACGTTTGCAGAAAGAGCGTTTGGCCGCTGAATCGCTGCCGCGGATCGTCGAACAGCACGACCGGCAGCGGATCGAGATGCTCGTCGATCACCGTGTCGTGCGAAAGAGTCGGCGTTTCGACTTCCACAAAGCCACGGTCGTCGAAGAATCGCCGCAGCGTTCTCAAGAGTTCCGCGCGGTGGCGGAGCATGTCGAGCGAACAGGTGGGAAGATAGTCGCTCGACATAATTCAGCGACAGAGTAGGGCAATGGCCGATAAAAACCCCCGGCACGGGGCCGGGGGCGGAGTTGGGAAACTACGTCGAAACGCGTTCGATGTATTCACCGGTACGCGTATCGATCTTCAGCACGTTGCCGATGTTGATGAACAGCGGAGCGCGAATCTCGGCGCCCGTTTCCAGCTTCACGGGCTTGGTCACGTTGGTGGCCGTATCGCCGCGAGCACCGGCTTCGCAGTATTCAACTTTGAGTTCAACGTGGGCAGGCGGTGTGATGCTCACCGGGCGACCGTTGAATAGCAGCATCTGGCAAGGCATCCCTTCCTTCAAGAACATGTACGAATCTTCGACCTTGTCCTTTTCGAGTTCGTATTGTTCGAACGATTCGTTGTGCATGAACACAAACGTGTCGGCCTGGCGGTAAAGGTACTGCACGGGAATTTCTTCCACGTCGGCGGCTTCCAGCGTGTCGCCACCCTTGAACACCCGGTTGAGCGTGGTGCCCCGGAGCAAGTTCTTCAGCTTGCATTCATAGAGGGCGTTCCCCTTGCCTGGTTTGCGGAAGTTCATTTCCGCCATCAGGTAAGGCTCGCCGTCGATCTGAACCTTGATACCTTTTTTGAAATCGCTGGTTTTATACGTCGCCACGTTCGGCACCCTGCTAACGCAATTGAGAAACTGATATGGTGTGGGAATGGGAATTGTAGCGGCGAATAGCGAGATTGCCTGCGCCACTTCGCTGGCGGAACCGGGCGAACACGGCAGTGCCGCGCGGGACTGGAAAACCGAACTCAAACTGGCCGTGCGTAGTCCAGCGCAACTACTTGCTGCTCTTGACCTTCCGCTGGAGTTGACTGCTGCCGCAAACCAAGCCGCGGAAGGCTTTCCGTTGTTCGCCCCCTGGAGCTACATCGGGCGGATGACACGTGGGAAGTTGGACGATCCACTGCTCCGCCAAGTCTTGCCGTTGCGTGAAGAACTCGCGGATGTGGCCGGCTTCCAACACGATGCGGTGGGGGATTCGGCCGCAACCAAGTCGGCGGGACTGCTGCAAAAGTACCACGGACGCGCGCTACTGATTACGACGGGCGCCTGCGCGGTGCATTGCCGTTATTGCTTTCGTCGACATTATCCGTATGCAACATCGCCACGGTCGGTGGATGATTGGGAGCCGGCGTTGGATCTGATTCGCGCCGATGATTCGATCGAGGAAGTCCTTCTCTCCGGCGGCGATCCGCTCACGCTTGTCGATCAGACGCTCGGTGAACTGGCACAACGGTTGGCCGCGATTCCACATCTCAACCGCGTGCGCATTCACACGCGGTTGCCCGTCATCATTCCACAGCGAGTGACGAGCGAGTTGCTCGCCTGGTTGCGCGGTACGCGTTTAACTCCCGTGATGATTGTCCATGCCAATCATGCGCAGGAAATCAACGAAGAAGTTGGCCAGTCGCTGGCTCGGTTAGTCGACAACGGAGTGCCAGTGCTGAATCAAGCGGTGCTCTTGCGCGGCGTGAATGACTCTGCCAAAGCGCTGATCAACTTATCGAAACGGCTCGTTGATTTGCGCGTGATGCCCTATTACTTGCATCAACTCGATCGGGTCGCCGGCGCGGCGCACTTCGAAGTGCCGATCGAGCGTGGCCTGCAACTGATGACCGAGATCCGCCGCGAATTGCCGGGCTACGCGGTGCCGCGATACGTACAAGAGATCGCCGGCGAGCCGCACAAACGCGTGCTCGCCTGACGCAACATCGACTTCTCAGCGCCAGTCTCAGTGCCGCGTGAAGTGCTGATAGGTGACCACCGGCTCGAAATTTTCGCCCGGCTTCAATTTCACTTTCCAAACCACTGTCGAGCTGTTGTTCACAGCCGGATGACCTGAGTATTGCAGCCAATCGGCCGGATTGTACGGACTGATGGTCACTTCGCCATCGAGCGTCGCCTTCGTCACTTTGCCACCAACGCGAAGCGTGATTTCGGTTTCGATCTCGATGGACTTGTTGTTGCACAGATGCAGCTTCATTTCCTTTTCAATGCGCGCATAGTTGTGGCCGGCCCAATCGAGGGCGCGCAGATCACGAGCAGTTTCCTTCTCCGTAAGACTGCCGCGCGTATCGACGGAGACGGTGACTGGCACCCGCACTTCATCTTTCGGCGGAGTATAGGTGAGCAGCTCCTGCGCGAGAGGCTGTTGCCCCTGCATGATCATTGCGGCGCCAGTCGTCCACGGCAGGTTCGTATTGTTCGTGAGCAAAATCTGATGCCAAACTTCGTTCTTCGATAGCGTCAGTGGAGAACCTGCTGCAGAACCGCTCGGCGCTGTCGCGATGTCGTGTTTCTGAGCGTGAATTTCCCAGGTGTAGATATCCCGATAGGTGGTGTCAGCAGTGAAGATCGGAACGGCCACTCGTTCGCTCTTGCCGAGTGTCAGTTTTGGCAAGTTGTAAACAAACAAGTCTTGCGCGCCAGATGCCGTCAATTCACCCGGCAGATTCACCGTTCCTTGCTCCGCTGCATTCGCATTGGCTTGATTGCGGCGGAACTCGGTCGAACGTTGCGAGTACATCGCGTTCGAGAGACTGTTGCTGCCGTTCCCCATCAGATCGGGCGCCGCTTCGGCAAGCGCATTGCGAAGTGTAGCTTCGAGTGTGAGCGGACTCGGCGTTGTGCGGAAGCGAAAATTCGGCACGCCAACCACGATGTCGACCGGCACATCCTCTAAATCTTCGGCCTCGTTGAGCAGCTCTGCCTGCAGCGAAATCGTGGCACTCTTCTGTCCCTTGTCGTTGGCCTTCTTGTCTGTGATCGACGTCCGGTACGTTGGAATCCAACGGATGCCGGGGCGGAAGTACATGATCGATAGCGTTTGCTTTTTCTCGGCTGCATCAAGTTTGAAACTCAAGCGCTTGGTCCGTTTACTCGTAGTCAGCGTTTTGCCCAGCGTGGTCTGCATCTCCTTGACCGAAATCGTGCGGATCTGCGGCACTTGCAACAATACATCGCCGTCGTCGGTGCGCAGAACAAAGTTGGAACCGTTGAGCGACGTGAGCGTATGCTCGCTGGTTGCTTCCGCCGGCCGCAAGCGGCTGACTTTGCTGGAGATTGCCTTTACCGGGAGTGACGCCGGCTTGGTTGCCGATGCCAGCTCGAGAAACTCCATCAGCGCGGGAGCGATCGGCGCTTCGGTCCGTTCGACCAGCACTTCCCGAATCACGCCGTTGTAAATCGTCTTGTCATGCAGTTCGATCTTGGCCTGCTTACCTTTATTGGCCAGCAGGATATCGAGCTGCTGCAGGCAGGGTAGTTGCTTTTCGGCAGTGTCTTTGGTTGCCTTCCAGCCCGCGACCATCGAGATCAGCCGACCTTGTTCGGGGACCGCCCAAAACGAACCGAGCACCGCCGCGTCGGGCACATCGTCGGTAAAGACCTCGCCATCTTTGTCGCTAGTGGCAATCCCTTTTTTGATGATGAGCGAATAGCCATCTTTAAAAATGATGACACGCTCGGTTTTCAATTCAAGTTCATGGGGGTGACGTTCAGCAGCTGCAACCCAGGAACCGAGTAGCGGCAAAACCGCTGCTGCGATAAAGGCAATCCGAAGTGACATGGGCAACTCCAGCGATCGGAAGGTAAGGGCATTTACCTCCGTATCGTAGTGGCGTTTTGTCCGCTTGCCGGTAACTCGTTAGTAACATCGACCGTTGTCATCACGCCGGCATTTACCCAAGGCCGAACCATTCTATTTAATAACAATTCAATAACTACATACCAAATCAGATGACTATTATCACTAGCTGCAATAAAGATCCGGCGGGGATTCGCCTGACTTGTTTAAGGGCGTCGATTTTTCCGGTACGCAAAGCGAGGCACGTGGTGAATAATTCGCGACTGTCGCTTGTGTTTTCCTCGGGAAAGGCGCTATTCGGAAGGCTAAAACAGGGGCATTAATTCAACAAACACGACGGAAATCAGGCCTTGAAAAATGCCCGCTAAGGGCAATGCTCTCCCAGGCAATGGAGCTCTCGTCCCCGAGCTCGCTGGATAAAATGGCGCACTGGGCAGCTTCGGCCATGCCCGAGTTCGCTAAAGCCAGGCGCGACGCCTCAAGCACTCTTGCAAGGTCCGCGATTTCCGCATTCCGGGATATCTGAACCGCTTTCGGCTGCCCTTGTTGGTTGTGGCGCAAGACCTTAAGATTACGGCGCTGGGGGGATTCTAGCCCGGCGTTGGGTGTTTTGTGCGTGCAAGCCCGCGTCGTTGCGTGACGATTGTTGATCGTTCGAAGCGCTGTTCGTTAGAAGGTCCCGCCGGCGGTGTTTTAAGGAGCGGGACTTGAGCGGATTGTTAGGTTTACTCTATTTCACCACGCTGTTGCTGGCTCAGGCCGCTGATGGCAAGGCACCCCAGCCGGCGGCAAAATCCGGCGAAGTCAGTGCCCCTGCCAAAGCTCCGGCGAAAGCGGTTGATGCTAATGAACCGGCTGCGCCCGACGACGCGGCTGCTGGATCCGAGGCGCCGGCCGGTGGCGGTGGCATTACGGACGCCCTCTTCAGCACCTATGCCTTGCCGCTGGGCGCGATGCTGCTGCTGATGTACTTCATGCTGCTGCGCCCCGAGCAAAGGAAGCGCAAAGAGGTCGAGCAAACGCTCAATAATTTGAAGAAGAACGATCATGTGGTTACCATCGGCGGCATTTGCGGCACGGTGGTCAACATTTCGCCCGGTTCGCAGTTCATCACGATCAAGGTCGATGAGTCGAACAATACCCGGCTGAAGATTCTGCGCTCGGCCGTGGCCCGCGTGGGCGAGGTCGAGGATCAAGACAATAAGATCGAAGCCAAAAAGGAGTCGGCGTAACGCACGCCCACTCTGCGAAGCGAGGCTTTGCCCGTTGCGTGCAGCCCCGCTTTTCTGCCGGCAGAATGATGCCGGTCGTGTAAATCCATTTCGTTCGTGTTTTGGGATATCGTGACATGCTCTCCCCTTTGTTTTCCTCGCTATTGGCCGCTGAAAACCGCATTCTCGAACCACTGCAGCCCATCTTTGGCATGCCCACCGAGTTGCTGTTGCCGGTGGTCCTGGCCATCGTGGCGATGGTCTTGGGTGTGCTGTACGGCAAGCAGATCCGCATGGACGACCACGGCTGGCGGATCGGTTTGATCGCGGCCAGTTTTTTGGCCGCTCTCTCGGTCATTTTGTTTTGGGAATACAAGCTGGGCGTCGACCTGCAAGGCGGGGCGATCCTGGTTTATGAAGTGGATGAAAAAGCCACGGCTGACAATCACCCTCAGGGCCGGGCCGATGACTGGCAGATGTCGGAACTGATGCAGGTTTTGAAGAAGCGTCTGAACCCTGACGGTTTGAAAGAAATCGTGATTCGTCCCTTCGGGCCAAAGCAAGTGGAAATCGTCGTCCCGGAAGTGGATACCGACGAAATTGAATTGATCAAAAAGCGGATCATCGAAGCGGGCGTGCTCCGCTTTTTGATTCTCGCCGATAACCCCACCCGCGATGCGGCAAGTTGGGATGCTGCTAAGGAACAAGCTGCGAATCCCAAGGCGAGCATCCGCATGGATCGCAACGTCAAAGACCCAAACGATCCCAAAGAAGAGCGGATCATTGGTTTTTGGGCAGACATTCGCCGCAAAGCGGGCAACGTGGAACCGCAAGACTTCTCGGAAATGACGGCCTTTTCAGGGGCCACCCTGCTCCGCGATGGCGCTACGGGCGAGATCATCAACACGGAACGCACGGTTCAAGATGGCGAGGAATTTCGTGCGAGCCCGGTGCAGTTCTTTCACAAGCGGGGCATCAAAAACCCGCAAGTGCTGATGGCTTGTGATCCGGAAGTCGATATTCGCGGCAGCGATTTGTCCAGCGCTTCGGAAAGCATGGACCAAACGGGTCGCCCCTGCATCGACTTCACGATGAAAGCCGACAGCATTTGGAAGATGAGCGAAATGACCGGTGCGAACCGCCCGGTTGGCGCCGTGAATCGCAAGTTGGGAATCATCTGGGATGCTGTGTTGGAATCGGCACCGGTGATTCAAAGCCAGATCAATCAGCGTGGCCAGATCACCGGCGACTTTTCGCAGAAGGAAGTTCGCGAAAAGGTCGACTTGCTCCGTTCGGGTAGCATGCCCGTCGTACTGATGAAAGATCCGATCAGTGACGATCGCATCGGCGCCACGCTGGGCGCTGATACGGTGCGCAAAGGTAGCCAGTCGATCATCATTTCGCTGTCGATCGTGCTTGGCTTTGTGTTGTTCTACTATCGCACGGCTGGCGCCATTGCCTGCTTTGCCCTGGTGCTCAACATGATGTTGACGGTTGCGTTGATGTTTGCTCTCAAAGCACCGTTCACGCTGCCTGGTCTCGCGGGGCTGGTGCTGACGGTCGGCATGTCGGTCGACGCTAACGTGCTCATTTACGAGCGTTTACGCGAAGAGTTAGAGAAAGGTGCTTCGCTGCGAATGGCCATTCGCAACGGGTTTGATAAGGCCTTGGTAACGATTATCGACTCGAACGTGACGACATTAATTACGGCAGTCATTCTTTACGTCATCGGCACCGATCAGGTGCGCGGCTTCGGCATGACGCTGATTTTGGGCATTGTCACTAGCATGTTTACCGCAATCTTCGCTTCCCGGGCGATCCTGGAGGTCGGCGAAAAGGCTTACCGTTGGCAAACGCTGGAAATGATGAAGTTCTTTTCGAAGACGAGCATCGACTGGATGGGGTCTTTCAAACCTGCTGCCTTTGCTTCCGTTGTTTTGATTGTCATCGGCCTGGTTGCAACTGTCGGTCGCGGCGCTGGGATTTTTGATACCGACCTGGCGGGCGGCACCTCGGTGCAGTTCGTGGTCGATGCCAAGCACTATCCGAAGATTACGGAAGCCGACGTTCGCAAGAAGATTCAAGATACGATTGCTAATGAAAAGGTAGCGTCGACAGGATCGAAAGCGACGGCCGACGTCTATCAAAAATTCGTAGCTACGGGCGCATCGACCGAGGGTACGGCCCAAGAGCAAATGGTTTGGAAGGTCGACAGCAACCTGGAAGAAGTTTCTGAATTACAGGCTGTCGTCCGCAAGGCCTTTCGCACTCCCGACGGACACGAAGGCTTGCAAACCTACGGCTTGAAAGTGGGCGACATCAAAGAGATTGAGCCCACCGTTCCAGCTCTACCACCGGCCGTTCAACCTCCAAGTGTCGGCGCTCCTGCCGATCCACCGGCCACTCCCGATGCTCCCAAAGTAGACGCTCCGAAAGCGGAAACGCCGAAAACGGAAATACCAAAAACCGAAGAGCCGAAGGCCGAAGCTCCTAAGTCGGAAACTCCGAAGGCCGAGTTGCCGAAAGAAGAGTCGCCGAAGAAATCAGAAGGCGAAGACTCTTCCGACTGCCAGCCCGCTGAGGAGGGCAAGAAGGACGAAACCAAAAAGGAAGAACCAAAAGTCGAAGCAAAGCCTGACGACGCCAAGCCCGAGGAGAAAAAGGCGGACGAGAAAAAGGCGGACGAGAAAAAGGCGGACGAGAAGAAGGCCGAAGAGCCCAAGGCCGATCCCGCAAAGACCGAGTCGGCTGGTTCTGAGCCTGCCAAGAATCCGCCAGCCGCTGTGGAGTCTCCGAAAACGGAAGCTCCGCAGTTGGACGATCCAACCAAGCAAATCCCCGGCGTCGAGCCGCCTGGTCCGGCAAAACCGGCACAACCGCCGCTGAGTCCCAGCAGCATTGTTCGTTCGCAGGTCGAATTGAAATTGGGTAACACCAAAATCAATGGCTCGGCTTTGCAAGACCGCATCAGCAGGGCCGCTGAAAAAGTATTGAAGCGGCCACTTGAGGCCGATGTTGCGGCGCGCGGTTGGAACGGCCTGGATAACAAGTCGTTCAGCGACTGGACGGTGACGTTGCCCATACCCAAGGAAGAGGCAACGCAAGTGTTAACACAATTGGAATCGGACCTCGCGGAAGAGCCCGTATGGCAAACGTCGAGCAAAATTGGCGGTCAGGTATCGGCCGACACGCGATATCGCGCCATCTTCGCCATCGTCGGCAGCATCATCGGCATGATCATTTACATGTGGATTCGCTTTCACAAGATCAGCTGGGGCATCGCGGCGGCCGTGGCCCTCGCGCACGACGCGTTGATCATGCTCGGCGCCATCGCCGTCAGCTACTGGCTGGCCGATGCCTTGGGCTGGTTGCAGGTTGAAGAGTTTAAGATCAGCTTGCCGGTGGTCGCTGCGTTTTTGACGCTCATCGGTTATTCGATTAACGACACAATCGTGATTTTCGACCGCGTTCGCGAGATTCGCGGCAAGAGCCCGGATGTGACGGGGCAGATGGTCAATGACGCCGTCAATCAAACCCTCAGCCGTACATTCCTGACTGCTGGAACGACACTGGTGGTAATCGTCATCCTTTATTTCCTGGGTGGCTCTGGCATTCACGCGTTTGCATTTTCGCTGGTCGTGGGCGTGATCTCGGGTTCGTATAGCACCGTGTTCATCGCCTCGCCGCTGCTGGTTTACTTGATCGGTCTCGATCAAGAAAAACCTCGCAATGGCGTAACGGCTCCGTCATCCAGCACCACGCGAGGAGCTGCCTAGTTCGAGTAGGCCGGAACTGCCATGCAAAATCGCCGGGTTTTTCTCGCTTCCACGGTGCAGGGAACGCTGGCTACGATCATCGGAGGATCGCTTGTGAACGCTGCTGCAGCCGAAGGTCGATATGCGCTCGCGCTGCACGGCGGCGCGGGAACCGAACCCGAAAGGATGTCGGCCGCGGAACGCGCAGCAATGGAAGCTTCGCTCGGCAAGGCGCTCGACATCGGCCTGACGATTTTGAAGAAGCAGGGGACCAGCCTCGATGCTGTCGAGGCGGTGATTCGCTTTCTCGAAGACGACCCGCTCTACAACGCCGGGCGCGGCGCGTGCTTCAATCACGTGGGCAAGCACGAACTCGATGCCTCAATCATGGATGGCAAGACAAAAGCCTGTGGAGCGGTTGCGGTTGTCCGGACAGTTCGCAATCCCATTTCGCTCGCGCGGTTGGTAATGACCAAGACGCGCCATGTGTTGCTGATTGGCGATGGTGCGGAGTCGTTCGCGGATGAAATGAAAGTGCCACGCGTCGAAAACGAATGGTTCTCGACCGACTTTCAACGGAAGAAATGGGAAGCCGCCAAAGCCCGCGAAACGACGAAGCAGGCGGACACCACAAAAAAGATGGGCACGGTCGGTTGTGTGGCCCTCGATCAGCAGGGCAATCTTGCGGCGGGCACGAGCACCGGCGGCATTACAAACAAGCGTTGGGGCCGCATTGGCGATTCGCCCATCATCGGCGCCGGCAATTATGCAGACAACGAGACGGTGGCCATTTCCTGCACGGGCACGGGCGAAGAGTTCATTCGCCACAGCATTGCGCACGAAGTTTCTGTACGAATTGGGTATAAAGGCGAGACCTTGCCGGTCGCGGTCGATCACGTGCTGCGAAAGATTCTGAAACCCGACGATGGCGGTCTGATTGCAGTGAGCAAAACGGGCGAAATTGTGATGGACTTCACGACCGATGGCATGGCCCGCGCTGCTGGAGACTCGCATGGAAAGCGCGAAATCAAGCTCGGCCGGTAGAGAGTGAAGCTGCTTTGTCGGCAGGTAGTTCCAAGAGCGCTTGATGCAGATCAGCCATCAGCGTGCAGGCGCTGCGGTGAATCCGCAGCAAACTTGCCTCCACACGCTCTGCCAATTCGGCTTCGGCAGCCAGTTCTAATTCGTCAGCTGCGGCGACCAAATCACAGGCATCAAAATTTGCTGCCTGCCCTTTGAGTAAGTGCGCACCGCGGGCCAGTTCGTCGAATTGTTGATTGTTGGCCTGTTGCTCAAGGCGTTGTAAATCGCCGGGCAATTGCTCGAGAAACAGAGCTGCGACGTCGCGGAACAATTCCCAATTGCCTTGCAATCGCGTCAGCGTCGCAGTCCAGCGCTGGTTCGTTGCTACAACTCCCGAATCGGAACCATGTGTAGGCAGGTTCAAAGCTTGACGCAGTTGTTCCAATCCAACCGGCTTGACAAGGACATCGTCGACGCCCGCTTGCTGTACCTTGTCGGCCGCAAGATTGGCGGCGGCCGAGATTGCAATCAAGCGAGTTGCCGGTAAATGATGGCTCTTCTCCCACGCTCGAATTTGTTTCGCCACATCCAGGCCATCTAGCTGCGGCATGTGCCAATCGAGCAGCACCAAGTCGAACTGTTGCTGTTGAAACTGTTTCACTGCTTGGTGTCCATCCGATGCGACCACCGCGGAATGACCGAGCACTTGGAGAAAGTCGACGAGCAATCGTTGGTTGACCACATCGTCTTCGGCGATCAAAACACGACATCCGGACACTTGCGGTCTTGCGTTATCACGAGAAAGCGACATTTCGGCGGTGGGGCGATCGGTCGCGAGTGGCAACTCAAACCAAAAACAACTGCCACGGCCCGGTTCGCTGTTAACACCAATGCGTCCGTTCATGAGTTCGACGAGCCCTGCCGAAATCGCCAGGCCCAACCCAACGCCAGAGTACTCTCTGCGCGTACTGGCATCGGCCTGCGTGAATGCTGCAAAGATCGTTTGCTGCAAGGCCAGCGGAATCCCGGGACCGGTGTCACGAACTTCAACGCGCGCAGCCTGCTCGACTCGCGAGATCAACAACGTAATGCTTCCTTGCTCGGTAAACTTCACCGCATTGCCAAGCAAGTTCAGCAACACCTGCTGCACACGCAACGCATCTCCGGCCGCGAACAGTTCCGCACTTTCTGGAGCGTGGATGAGCTGCAACTGCTTTCTTTGAGCGAGGGGCTGGACCATGTCGACGCAGCGCTCCGCTAACCGGCGGAGGTCGAACGCTGCTGGTTGAACGCGCAGTTTACTTGCCTGGATGCAAGCTAGATCCAGCAAGTCGTTTACCAAACTCAGCAATGAGCGGGCAGATTCGTCGATCGTCGCGATCCGCGTACGTTGCTGCGGCGACAGCGCCGAATCGAGCGCCAGCTCGGTGTTGCCAAGGATGGCATGCAAAGGATTACGCAGCTCATGGCTGAGCGTCGCGAGAAAGCGTGTCTTTTGTTCGTTGGCCGATTCCGCGGCTTCTTTCGCAATCTGCAGTTCGTGTGCGGCCTGCCGAATTCTTTGCACAGCCGGGCGAAAGACCAAAAAACCTTCACCAACTAAGACCGCAATGGTAAGCGTCAGCAGCACCCACTCGATTCGCTGCAAGCGCGCGACACGAGCCTGGGCTTCATAATCGAGTTGAAAAACAGCGGCATCCATCGCGGCGAGAAATACAGGCTCGCGCGCCAAAAGAATCTGCAACTGTTGCTGTTGATCAGCAGGATCGGGACTGGAGAGTAATCGTTCCGCGGCAGCCACCATGTCCGCGAACAGAGGCTGCAGCTTTTCAAACTGCGTGACGACTATGGCGCTGCGACTGGCTACCAGCGAAAGCTCCGTATCCCCCTGCTGCAAGCCACGGTGCGAACGTTGCCAAAGCGCGAGCGTACCACGTATTTCCTCAGCGCGATTCTCTTTCTCAATGGGAGAAGTCGCGTGAGTCCAGGCCAGTGCGGCCTTCGTCAACTTCTGGCTGAGCATCCGTTGTCGGCCGGCGATGTTGACAATGGTGGAATCGCCGCGCTGTTGCTGCAATGATCGCTGCACAAGCAGTTGACCGGTAATCGACAGTGCAGCAACCGCAGTGAGAGCAGCGACATAGAGCCAGGTGAGTCGCGACGTGCGACGATCGAACGGAACTGTCACGGGGCTGCTGGTCCCGAGCCCGGCAGTCATGAGGCCAACTCTTCGACATCGTGCGAGTGATCGTCGTCGCCAACTGTTTCTTCGCTGGCTGCGTCATCAGCGGCTGCCGGCAGCAGGCCCAACGTTCGCAACTTCTTACGCAGGTTGCCGCGAGTAATTCCCAAGATGCGAGCCGCCCGAGCCTGATTGCCGGAGGTTGTTTCGAGTACCCGAGCAACCACGTGTCGCTCCATCTCGGCAATGGCTTCGCTGTACACCTGGGTGGACTCGCGGGCGAGTCGCGATTCGACAAAGTGTTGCCAGTAGTCCGCGGCCAATTGTCCAGTCGCAGGCGTTGCGGCCGAAACGCTTTCGCGCCGCAGCGATTTGAGCAGCGAACTGTTCGCGAGCACGGTGCCGGTATTCTCAATGAGCGCTTGCTGAAGCACGCTTTGCAATTCGTCGAGATTGCCCGGCCAGTCGTGGCTGACGAGAAGTTCAATGGCTTCAGGCGAGACGCGGACTTGCTGTTGATTGTGTTGCGTGCTGAAGTGCATGAAGCGTTGCACAAAGTGATCGACAAGCGCCGGCAGGTCTTCGCGCCGCTGGCGTAGTGGCGGCAATGTCACTGCCAAGGAACGGAGAGCGTAATAAAGATCAGCTCGAAAATTCCGCTGCGCGACGAGGGGTTCGAGATCCTGCGAAGTGGTGCAAAGCAGTCGCACGTTGGTCGCAATCTGCCGTCCGAACGTGCCGCGTTCAAACGAACCGGTGGTCAACAGCCGAAAAAGCTTGCTTTGGACCAGCGGCGACAGCTCTGAAATCTCTTCGAGCAACAGCGTGCCGCCATCGCATTGCTCCAGCCGGCCAACTTGCTCGCCACTGCCCACGGCATCGAGGCCAAACAATTCCTGGTCAAGTTGCAGCGGTTCGAAGTCATTGCATTTCACGACTCGAAACGCTTTGCCGCTGCGTGCGCTGTTTTGATAAATGGCTCGCGCCACAAGTGCCTTGCCCGTGCCCGTTTCGCCCTGGAGCAGCACCGGCACATCACGCGCTGCAGCGCGGCCGATGGCTTTGAAAACCTCCGACATCAGCGTCCCGTGCCCGACCAGTGCTTCGAGATTCTGTTGCGATCCGTTGTCGGCTGCAATCACCACGGGTTCATGCATCAAGCGGCGGGCTTCGAGCGCCAGTTGGACTTGATGTTCGAGCACTGCGAGATCGAGCGGCTTGTGAAGGTAATCGAACGCGCCGCGTTTCATCGCTTCGATGGCAGTTTGGCTTGTGCCCCGCGCCGTGATAAAAATTACCGGCAAATGCGGGTCTCGCTGGCGTGCTTCTGCCAACACCGCCAGCCCGTCGAGATCGGGCAGCACATTGTCCAAAATCAGCACGCTAGGTCGCTGTGCCAACTGCGCCAGGGCTTGTTCACCTGAGCGGGCCGTTAGCAACGTGAATCGCTCGTCGTCGAACAGGCTTTGGGCCAGGCGAATCACCAGTGGATCATCGTCGACGACTAAGATTCGAGGAAGGCGTTGGCTGCGTTGGGACTGCATGGGAATTGCTGCGACTGGAAAGGAATCGGCGCCAAATTCCTAAGCAATCGGTATGCCACTTGCTGACTGTTGTCGTTTGCAGCGGGATTCGCAGTGATATTCATATTCAAGCGGCCCTATTTCGGGCAGTGCTGCCCGCAAATTACGCAGTCAACCGTCCCTTCCTCTGGCAAGAATTCTCGCGCAGAGGTTGTAAATTACACTTCCAAAGAAAACCCGCTGCTCGCCGAAGAAATATCCGGCAGGTTAACTTGCGGTGCCGCGTAGCCTGCAGAGAACGACGACTCTACTCGCCGCGGGGCCAGAATCTCTGACTCTTCCTCGATCTCAACAGCAACCGGCACGGGGGCTTCCGGCAGCAGGTGACAAAGCTCTTGCCAGGTTTGACGCTCTTCCTGCAACACGCGCACGACTGCTTCGATGCGTGCCGGATCCGCATTCATCTCGGCTTCATTTAATTGCAATGCCAAGAAAACATAGATGTCGATGACCTGGCGAGTTAGAGGGGTACCGTCCTCGCGCACTCCGCCGAGCAACTCCGCCACCACTGCCTGGCATCTCAGCAACGCAGAAAGGCCATCTTCCCCGCGTCCTTGCTGCCAGAAGTCAATCGCTTGTTGGCCATAGCGAATGGCACCTTCGATCAACATCAAGCGCAGTTTCTGTGGTGTCGCGGTGTTGATTTGAGTTTCGAGATAGGTATTTCGAAAGTCTTGCATGGCTACTCCGTTGCGTCAAAGTTCTAGGAACTTGTTCCATCGGGATTGATATACTTGATCGATTCGACAGCCGTCAGGCTGCTTTTGATTTTGCTGATCGCCAGTTCCATGTTGTAGAACTGCAGGGTCAGTCGCTCGCGCTGTTTGGTTAGCGAAACGGTCAAAAAGTCGATGCGCTTCGTGGCGTCGTCCAATTGGGATTGCAGGGTCTTCGCGCGGTTGACGAGTGTCGAATTGTCGCGGCCTACTAGCCGTTCGAGCACATCGTCGACCTTCTTTGCAAAGCCGTTCGATTCGTCGGTAAAGAACTTGGTGATGCCTTGCGGGTCGGAGGCAAAACGGGCTTGCAGCTTCGTTTTGTCAAACGTCAACTTGCCGTTGTCGTCGAGCGTGATGCCCAATTCGGTGAACGAGCGAACTGAGCCAGTCGAAAAATACTGCTTCGTGATCGAACGCCCTAAATCGGCATCGAGCCGCACAATGTCCGAGGAGCCAAAGAGCGTGCCCTTGCTGTTGTCGTTGGCATTGAAGAAGGTGTACGACGTAATCTTGTCGCGGACCTTGTTGTATTGATCGACGAAGAGCTGGATCGCTGATTCGATATCCGTGGAGCTCGACGAAATCGTGATGTTGATCGTGTCTGCCGAAGCGCCGTTGACGTTGATGTCGAGTCCTTCAATGACATCCTTAAAACTGTTGGTCGTCGAAGAAACCAGACGCCCCGCAGCGCCGCTGCCAACGCTCAGCAGGGCGTCTTGGCCAGCGGTAAGCGTTTGAAATTTGAGGCCGACGGCATTGCCATCGACGAGCAAGTCGCCGGCGGTGCCCGCAATGTTGCTGACCAACGACAGGTGATGTCGCAGAGTGCCGCTGCTGTCGCTGACGACGCTCGCGGTGACATTAGCGCCTAAGTCGTTTAGTTTCGTGACTAATTCCGTCAGCGTGTCGTCGGCATCAAGCGTTACGCTAAAGCTCGTCGAACCGCTAATGACTTGGGCCGGATTGCCGCCGATTGTGGTATCCGTTGACGGAGTGTTCAGGCGCAGATCCGCGGCCGCTTTGCCACCGCCAACTTCAGAAACCGTGAGTCGTTGATTGCCGCCCGCTTCGTCGACGAGCGCAATGCCGTCGCCAGTGTCATTGATCTTGGCAGTCACACCAATGCTAAGGGCGTTAATGGCGTCGATGACGTCGCCGATGGTCTTTGGCTGGAGCGTCGTCAAATTGATGGCTCCCTCGGAGCCATTCGAGTCGACGATCAGGAACGAGCCGGAGCGAACGCCTGTACCGGCATTGTATTCGCTCAGCAGTGATTGCTCGCTGACGATTTGCCTCGCCAGCGAAGTGCCGCGTACTGTGTCGCTCGCGGCGTTGGCAGCAATCCCCAATTTGGTTGCGGTGTTATTCGCATCGCCGTCAGCGAGGATCAGGTTGCTGGTCGACGAGTCGGTGGTATCAACGATTTGCAAGCCGTTGCGCGAGGCATTGATCTCCGCACGAATGCCGAGGCCTACACCGTTGATCGCCGTGATGACATCGTCGAGCGTTTCGGCCGCCGCGAGGTTGATCGTGGCGGTCGCGCCGCTGCGATCGGTGAGATCAATTTCGCCGAGCGAGCCGAGTCCTCTGCCGCCATTGAGCGTGCGGAGAAGTGGCGATTGGAGTCCGCCTTGCAATCGGTCACTGGTGAGTGCACCGCCTGCAGCAGTGCCGGTGAGTCCGAGATCTTCCGCTAACGTGCCCCCGGCGGTGCTGGTTACTGCAAAAGTCCCGCCGTTGTCGCTCGTCAAGTCAGTGAGAACGATGTGGTCGCCATCGGCGGAGATCGCCGCCTGCAATCGCAACGGGTCGGCCTCGTTGATGGTCTGCAGCAGTTCGCCGAGGGTCGTTTCCGTCCGCGGTGGAGTGACGCGATTAAAGTCGACTTCCAGGGACGTGCCGTCGCGGAAAGTAATGTTCAAATCGCTGACGCCCGTGCGAATGCTCAGGCCATTGCCGTCGTTGAGTTGTGCAAGAGCCAGATCGCTGTGCAATTTCACCACATCGCTGCCTACCGCGGTGTCGGAGGCGACATTGATCGACGCGAGGCCCAGGTCCGCAGCGGTGCTGCCGCCGCTCACTTCCTGGACGCGCAGATTGCTGCTGCCGCCCGAGCGATCGGTGAGTTTCAAGCGATCGCCTTGAATGCTGGCGGTAACTTCGATGTTGTCGTTGTTGTTGATTGCGGCAACAACGTCATCCATCGTCTGAGCGTATCGCAAATCGATTACAGTTGACTCGCCGTTGCGGTCGGTGATGCGGATCTTGCCGCGGGTCACTCCTTCGCCACCGTTGAGTGCATCGAGCGAAAGCGGTTGGGTGATCGCGCCGCCGAAGCGGAATGAGAAGGTTCCAGCGCCAAGTGGTTCGTCCTTGGCTGCCACACCGCTACTTAGCACTTGAGCATTCTGGGCCTGCCGAACGGCGGTGAATTGATAGTTGCCCGGAGGAACCGCGCCGCTGGCGGTGCCGGTGAGGATGTTTGAAGTGCTGGTGAGCGTCCGTTTGGAAAATACTGAAGTGTTGGCCAAACGTTTGGCTGCGAATTGCACGCCCAGCGTGAGGGCGGTGAGATCGGTGATCGCCGCTTGTTGAGTCCCGAGCGCGGTTTTGCGCGCAGTGGCGGTGTCCTTCGGCTGGGAGGCAAGCTCCATCAGCTTATTGACCGTATCTTCGATATTGATGCCGGTCGTAAGACCGATGCTGGATGTGATCCGACCCATACTATTTCTTTGGCGATTGCTGAACCGCTGCTAGCGAAACCTAAGTACAGCGAGTGCCTCCTTTATGCATCGGCTGTTGGTTCACTTTCAGCAAAACAAAAAGTCCGCCATGTCGGCACAAATTAAACCGGCCGCGCAGAAAAACAGCCGCCCGCGTGAGAATTACTCAAGCGGGCGGCCGGAAGTTTGATCAACGATTGGCTCTCAGCGGTTATTCACCGCGAGGGCTTAACCACGGAGCAAGGCCAACACTTGCTGCGGGTTCTGGTTAGCGATACCGAGCACCGAAGTACCCGATTGCACCAGAATTTGAGCACGGGTGAGGCGGGCCGATTCGGCGGCGAAGTCAGCGTCGCGAATCGAGCTTTCGGCTTCCGTCAGGTTGGTGAGCGTGTCCTTCAACGAAGCGATGTTCGTTTCCAGGGTCGTCCGTTGGAACGCACCCAACCGACCGCGAAGCTGAGTTACCTTGGTGATCGCTTCGTCGACGATGCTGGCAGCACCCGAAGCATTCGTGTCGAGGTCGTTGTTGTTACCTGAGCGGAGTTCGAACAAGCGGCCGCTGGCACCACCGAGTTCGGTTGTGTTCACGCTGCCGATACCGATACGGGCTTGTTGGTTACTGACCACGTCCGGACCGAGTTGGAACACCGCACCACCACCGTTGATGGTGAAGTTCACATCGGTGCTGCTGCCGTCGCTGACGGTCAAGTCGAGTTGCAGAGCCGAAGTGTTTATCGACAACCGGTTGCCGACGCCGTTGGCTTCGGCACCGTTGACCGTAGCGATGATGTCGGTACCGTTGTCACGAGTCGCGCTCAAGCCGGTGCCGAACAATCCGCCCGCGCCTTCGCTGCGAACATCGACATCGACGAAGGCGTTGCTGCCGTATTCAACCGAGTTCAGCGACAGCCCGCCACCACTGATCGAAGCCGACACACCAGTCGAGTCGCTCAGCAGGTTGATGCTGTTGACCACATTGCTCAGGGTAGTGCCGCTCGAGAAGCTGAACACTTCCGAGCCGCTCAGGCCCGAGAGCTTGAAGACCAGGTCAGCCGCGAGGCCAGTACCCGAGTCAGCCGTACCACCGGCCAGGGCGGTCGTGACCGCGTTTTCCGACGCGGCGACAAAGCTGTCGTCGCCGGCCGTGCCCGTCTGGGTAACGGTATATCCGGTCAGCTGCGACTGGATGGCATCGACCAGGTCTGGCACGTTGTAAGTCGAAGTGTTGTTGACCGCGATTGTGATGTTGGCACCGGTCTGCGTCACTTGCACGCCGTTGGCGGCAACCGAGCCGTTGGCGACGAACGTCAACGTGCCGTTGAACTGCGTGCCAGTCGAGTTCGACGTGATCGTGAGCACGTCATCCGCTGTGACTTCGTCGCCACCGCCAGTCAGCAGGTTGTTCGTCGTGCCGTAGTCAGACGAGTCGATGGCGTTACCGCCGCCAACCAGAGCCGTGGCATTGAATTCGTCGAGTGCACCAATCTGCGTGGCGATTTGCGAGATCGTCGCACCCACGGCAGCGTTAACGGTGATCACATTCGTGTTTTCGTCGTACGTGACCGAAGTCGTGCCGTTAGCACCGCCCGACAGCGCATTCGCGTTCGTGCCGTTGTCCGCGGTGTTGTAGGTGCTACCGCCGCCGAAGGTCGCCGAAGCGTTGAAGTCCGCCAGGCCGTTGATGGCGTTGGCCAGATCATTCACCGTGTCGCCAATCGCCCGATTGACGGTGATTTCGTTCGTCGTGGCGTTATAGCTGGCCGAAGTCGTACCGTCATTGCCACCGGTAAGCGTGTTAGTGATATTGTTGTTGTCGTCAGTGGCCTGGTAGACTTGCGCACCACCAGAGCCGGTCGTGGCATTGAATTGAGCCAAGCCGTTGATGACACCGGTGATGTCATCCACATCGTCACCAGCAGCAACCGTGATTGTGAGAGTATTACCCGAGTACGACGCAGCGGTGGTTGCACCTGCTGAGATGTCAATGATGACGTTGTTGCCGGCAGCGCCTTGAGTTGTCGAGCCAGAGACCGCTTGGATGTTGATCGTGCCGGCCGTGTTGCCCAGGTTCAAGGTACCCGAGGCTTGAGCGATATCGGCCGCATTCTGGAAAATGACGTCGGTCGCATTGCCGACTGTGCCGTCAGCAGCACCACCGGCTGCAGCCGTAACGCTGATCACAGCGCCCGAGCCGCTGAGCGAGATAAAGCCCGTGGCTTGTTCGACATCGGCAGCAGCTGCAATCACCACATCGGTCGCATTGCCGACAGCTCCTGCAGCAGCTTCGCCAGCCACAGCCGTGATGTTGATCACACCGGGGCCGCTAGCGAGGCTCAGGTTGCCCGAAGCTTGAGTCTCGGGAGTTGTTACCGTCTGCAGCGTCACCGTGCCGGTGGCAGCAGTGCCCGGGCCATAGTTGATGCCGGTCGTGTTCGTGATTTGAGCACGGGTGGCAGCAGCGCTGACATCGACGTTAACGTTGAGGGTGCCAGCCGAACCGAGATTGGCCTTTTGGATGTTCAGGTCAACCACCGAGCCGGCGCCAGCGCCCACGCTCGTGAGGAAGTCGAGGTTGCCGTCGAGCAGCTTGCGGCCTTGGAAGGTCGTAACCTGAGCGATTCGGTCGATGGCTTCGAGCGAGCTGTCGACTTGCAGCTGGTTAGCGGCGATTTGTTCATCGCTGAGCACACCGGTGTTCGCGGCTTCGGTCACCAGGCCGCGGATATCGTTCAGCAGGTTGCTGATCTGGCCGAGAGCCGAGTCAGCGGTGCTGATGAGCTGTGTGGCTCGTTCCGTGTTGACAATCGCCCGTTGTGACGAAGTGATGTCGCGGCGGAGGTTTTCGCTCGCGATCAAACCGGCAGGGTCGTCCTTACCCGAGTTGATCCGGACACCGGTGCTCAACCGGCTGAGAGCTTCTTGCAACTGACCATTCGAACGCGAAAGCGTTTTCTGCGCGATCAAAGACGAAACGTTTGTGTTAATACGGCTCATGCCATGCACCCTTGTGAGTTGTGGAAACCTTGTGGAGCCTTAGCCGGAAAACGAAAAAAGGTTCCGGATGTCGGCATTGGCTGTGCGGTTGCTGGCTGGACTGCGAACCGTCAACACCATCGAATTAACGAACCGTGAGTCAAAGAACCTCTCTTCGCAAACCAGCCCGCCTCAGAATTTGAAAAATTCCAAGACCAGCTCGCAGAGGCTGACGGTCGTAACGGAAATGCCCGAGTCCTTCGAGAGTCGGCGTCCTTGCTGCCCGTTTCAACGCGTCTGCAAAAGGCTCTATCTAAACTTTCCTTCGACGCGACAGCCCCGCTGCTTTAGGCATTTGACTTCATGCCAGCACAGAGTTGCTGAGAGCCGCATCAGCAAGTCTGCGCAGCCGTTAAGATCGGTGTGCAGCTCACCGCGCACACCCAGAACATCCCGCAATATCACTACAACCCGCAAAGTCGAACATCAAAAATGTGGGCTATCCACTGATGGGTGTAAGCGCGGGTCGGGACACAATTCCACAGCCACAACCCGAACCGCAAGAGACGGCTTTCTTCGCATTGAGTTGGGCTTCGATGGCCTGCGAAGTGGGCGTAATCGACAGGCCGCCGAGATTGGTGCAACGCACTTCGCGGGGCATTTGTTCGGAAACTCGCATGGCGGTTTCCACCACCTCGTCGAAGGGAATGACTTGAGCAAACCCAGCCAGCGCCATATTTGCACAAGCGAGTGCGTTCGTAGCGGCCATGACGTTTTTACCGAGACAGGGAACTTCCACGCGGTTGCCCACGGGATCGCAAATCAGCCCGATCATGCTTTGCATTGCCATCGACCCGGCCGTGAGGGATTGCTGTAAGGTGCCGCCAGCCAGAGTCACCAGCGCTGCCGCCGCCATGGCTGCAGCCGATCCCCCTTCGGCCTGACACCCACCTACTTCGGCAGCGAATGTCCAGCGCGCAGCGATGAACACGCCGATCAAACCGCTGGCGAGGAGCGCTTCGGCCATTTCGCGTTCGCCTTTGCCCATCGCTTCTGCCATAGCGACGACCGCAGCGGGCAACGCGGCACAAGCACCGGCCGTGGGGGCTGCGACAATCACGCCCATGGAACTCTTTACTTCCATAAGCGAGGAAACGTATAGCACGATTCGGTTCATCGCGCCGCCGTCGAGCAGTTTGCCCGCCTGCAGTGCTGTTGCAAACGACGGAGTTTGTGGAGGCAGCACACGATCTTCGTATTCCGTCCCCGCAATCCCTTGCTGAATTGACTTCCGCAGAATCCTCACGATGGTAACCATCTTATCGACGACTGCTTCTCGACTGAGACCGCTGCGTTGCATTTCAAAATCGATCGCGTGCTGCGTCAGCGACAAGCCGCGGCCGCCATCCACGCGCAACAACTCGGCGCAAGTCGCGAAGGGCATCTTCATTCCGGCAAACGATGAAACCGGCAGCACGGGCAACAATCGCCGCACTTCGCTGATCTCGAAATCGGCCAATAGCGAATCCGGAACAAACTCGTTGGCACGAAATTCGATCAAGGTGTCGACTTCTCCCTGGTGAAGTTGAATCGTGCTCTTCGGAAATCTGTTGCTAAGAGCGCGTGTGAGGGCCGCACCATCAGTTGCCCAAATTAGTGTGACGTGATAGTCACCGAACAACGAAACCTGGTGCTGATCGATGTTCAGCACTTCCATCATTCCACCACCCGTCGAAATCGCCCGCAAAAAGTGCTGCCGGCCGTCGTTGCTACGCAGCGTTAAACGATAAGTATTTGGGTGCTCATCGCCGACGTCGACCGTTTCGATCCGAACTTGCACGCCAGACTCTGCAAGAATTCGCGGCGAATCGGGCAAGCGCTCATCATCGGCTTCCCAGCCCATCAAGCCACCGAAAAGGCCCATGTCGGAACCTTGGCTCTCGTGCGTCGTCGGCAGCGAGCCATTCCGATCGAACTCAACAAGTACTTCGTCGAATTCGCCTCCCATCAAATCACGAGCGAGCCGACCTATTCTTAAGGCAGCAGCGCAATGTGAACTCGAAGGTCCGCGCATCACGGGGCCGATGACATCATTAAAGATACTGACGGGAAGTGCAGATTTTGAACTCACAGCATCCTGCGCTTTTCGTAGGCCGGAACAAGCGCGCTCGCATAGTTCCGGCAGTGATTTGCCGAACGATTACCGGTTGCGTGCTTAAGGTTTCGGCGGCTCGATTTTTTCGCCTTCGAGAATTCGCTTGATACGTTCTTGTTGCTCTTTGATTGTCCGCTCTAGCACATCCTGCTGCGATTTCTGAATTTCGTAAAGCAAGTTGACCGCTTCCTGGTAGCCTTCCGACTTGACCATCAACGCCAGCACTTGCTTCATTTTCTCGATCGTCTTTTCTTGTTGCGCAAGAGTGGCTGCAATTGCTTCGGCACGTTCTTTCTGCATATTGCCCTGCCGGCGGACAGTATCTAGCGACTGTACCACAGCAGGCATGTCGTTGTCGGCCAACTCACGAAGCGGCTTGATGATTTCGTTGAGCCGCGCTTGGAGCTTGCCGTTAGCCTCTTCCAGCCGATTGTTATCAACCTCGATCAGAATGTTCGCCATCCGTTCACCAATGGCTCCGGTGTTGGTGGCGAAGACTTTCTGCCGCTTCTGCATCTGCATCAGTTGGTCTTTTTGCTCTTGAGTGAGCAAGGCAGCATCACGGGCAGCAGCTTCTAGCGCTCGACTGTCGGTTAACAAATCCTCTTCACCTTTGAGCAGTCGCTCAAACTCTTGGCGTTGCTCCTTTTCCCGCCTCAGCAAGTCCGTGCGCAGTTCTTCTTCGGTAACGACACGCAGGAGGAAGTCGGATGATCGCCCGACATTGGGTCCGGAGACGTCATCGTTGTCGAGCGAGGCAAAATGGAACGTCAGCCCGCTGCCCGTGGGTATGTTATGCGATTCCAACTCCAGCACATCATCCAAAGCCAGATCAGGTTGTCCCAAGTTCTTCTGGATCGACTCAAATTTAAAATCGCCTTTCCCTTCTGGCCGCATCGGGTCATCGCCGCGCCACTGGAATTGCACGTTCAAATCGGTGATGCCGAAATCGTCACTCACGCGGCAGGTGAATGGAATGCGGGCCTTGGGAACTACCATACCGCTGACGCCAATCAGCCGCACGCGCACGCGGGGCTCGCGATCGGCTCGAATCCGCAGACCAAAAGTAGTCGGCCGCCGCGAGGTGAGCTTTAACGTATCTTCCAAATCAATCACATATTGCGTGGCAGCGAGTTCTGCTGGGGGGAGTTCGCCGGAAACCTTCGTGCCGCTCTGCACGTTCAGTTTTTGCGACTTGCCGTCATGCCGAATCGCAGCGCTCACGAGATCTTTGTTCGCAGTACCCGACAAACGCAACGTGCTCCCCTTCAAGACAAAATAGGGACCTCGCCCAGCTGGCAGCGGCTGGTTCGGCAACCTGGTGTACTTCGGCGGTACAACTTCGAGTTGCAGATCATTGATCGCCGGCTGCTCAACTAGTTCCACCGTCACCCACGGAGTGTATGCATCTCCACCGCGAGCGCGAAATTCGAAAGGTTCGATGACGCTGGCGAAAATGGCTTCGAACTCAGCCTTTGAGTCCGATTGCGACGCCACGTCCTTTTTCTTCATTGTCTGGGTGGCTCGGCCCCGCGCGCGGCGAAAATCGATGTAAATGTTCTCGGGGATCCGTTCACTGTCCGCGGTAACGGAGACGATCTGAGTCCAATCTTCGCCGCGGGGAAACACCACCTTGCCGTTATCGGCCCGCTCGATTTTCAAGTAAGTCTTCTGCGGCCAAACCATATCGCCCAACAACAAATTTCGATTGGCCCAGATCTTTAACATGGGATGCATGAACGAACCTACGGCCACTGCCGACAGAACTGCCACAGCAAAGAGCAACAGAAACGTGTTCTGCCGAAGTTCGCGATTATCGAGCACCGCGGAGAAGTTCACGTCCGCCGAAGCGGTGGCGCCCCGCTGCACCGTTTGCCGCACCATCGTCTGTGAATAGCCGCGTTTGTCGAGGTCTTCCATCCGCGAAAACTGCAACGCACTGATCACGCTTTGATTCAACTGCGGATTAAGCCGCTCCACTTCAAGCGCCAGCGCATCGTCGCTCACCTTCGCCGACAGCGGCTTGATCAGCCGGCGATACGCGACGTAGGCGATCACACCGAGGATCAGTGCGAGCATCACCGCACGCTGCGCCTTGTCCATGCGAAAGAACCAGTCCAGCGCCAAGTCGATCACCAGCAAGGCAATTGCTGCCCAAAAGATGCGGCTGAGGCCCTCGATCCAGAACCAGACAGCCAACTGCCGCCGCAGCTGCGCGAGCCGTTGCACGACATCGCTGGTCAGTTGCGACAGTTGCGGAAGGGAAATGTCAGACATATCGATTCAATTCTGGTTCAATGGAGTTCTAGTGAAAGGCCTACATCAACTTGCACTGTTTGCGGACAAACCATTCGACGCCCAGCAATAACACTAGCGCGAAAAGCATCCCGCGCACATCCCACAGCGGATCAGGCTTTTCGCGGACTTCGATCGTTTCAGACTTGTCAGGAATCGCTGCCGCGAGTTCTTTCAGTTGATTCACTTCGAAATAGTTGCCACCGGAAAGTTTGGCGAGATCTTTCAAGCGTTCCTTGTCGAGCCAAACCGCGCTCGTCTCCACGCTGGGAAGTTCCACCGTGAATGGCAGTTCGATTGAGGCCCCTTCCGCATCGCCGCTGGGAATGTTGATCCGCAGCATATTGATGCCGATCTTCTTGGCCGTGACTTTCGTCAGGTACGAACCTTTTTGGTTCGGCTTGGGCTGTAACTGAATAGTTTCCGGTGCATCGCTGCCGACCTGAATTGTGGCATCGACGCGCGGTAAATCGAGCGGGCTGTAAGTTGGGTCCTGTAAACTTGCCGAGACTTCGACCTGTTCACCTACTTCGTAACGGTCGCGATCGGTTTGCAAATAACCACGGCGACGACCTTCGAGCGAGCGACCCTCAACCAGATAACGCACGCTCTGAATCCAGAACTTATCGAAGAACTCCGCTTGCCGCCCTGCCCGTCGCCATCGCCAAGTGCCGTTCATGCCGAGGTACAACGTGTGCCCCGAACCATATCGACCGGCAACGATCAGCGGCCGTGAACCTTCGACGCTCCGCAGAGTTGGATCACTGTGTTCGAGCAATACCTGCGCGGTCGGTTTGGGACCTTGCGAGGGAAAACTCCAGAAAATTCCGGGCAATGTTTCCCAGCGTTGTAAGGTTTCCTGGCGATCGGGATAAAACCGCATGATCGCGTGGTCAGCGTTTGACTGTACCACTTTCAGCGGCCAAGCGCGTTGATTGGTAGTAAGTAACGACGCAACTTCCATGGCACCGACGTCGCCAAAGCTGACCGGCAGTACTTTCTGGAATTCGCTCGTGCGGGCACCTGTCAGAAAGCGGCCCGAATGCTTGGGGCCAGCCATGAACAGCAGCCCGCCTGAATGCTCGCCGACGAATTGCTTTAGCAATTCGACCCAGGCCTGATCAAACTCTTGCGGATTCGGATCAAAGAGCATGATCACGTCGTACCAGAACAAATCCTCGCGTGTGGTTGGCAGCGCGGTGATCTGACGAGTGCCTTCTTGTGCCCGTTCTTCGTCGAGTGTTTGCAGCCAGCAGGAAACGACAATGGTTTTGTCACGAGCCAGCAACTTTTGGACAAGTCGGAACTCCCAAGTCGGTGCACCGGCAACGAGCAGTACGCGCACGCGTTCGCGGTTGAGAATTTTCACGACGGCTGATGCTTGTTCGTTGTCGGCGTCGTCGAGTTCATCATCAAGTGGCTCAACACGTACCCGATACACCGCGCGGCCAGCTTCCTTCGGTGTGTGCGAGAACTGCGCTTGCTTGCGATTGGAACTCCGATCGAGCGCGAGTTGAATCGTTTGCACGACGGTTCCTTCGCCGAGGGCCTGATCGCTGTCAGAGACCTTTTGCTCGATGAGTTCGACACGCACCTCCGTAGTATCGATGCCTTGAGCCACGATCATCGCATCAATTTCGAAGGGCTCATCCTGCCAGACTTGCGGCCGGACATAGACGTTAGCGACGCGCACATTGCGGGGCCGACTGGGGTCGCCGACGCCGACGATGAACAGGGGCATGCCCCGTTCCTTGGCCTCTTCTGCCGCAGCGAAGGGATTGTCCTTGGCAGTGTGCTGGCCATCACTGAAGAAAATAGCTGCAGCCGGATTGTCGCTGGCGGCCGCTTCACGAATGGCAGTCCACAAGTCCGTGCCGCGACCTGTGGCGCTCAGCTTCGGTAACGCGGGTGGCTGATTGGATTCCTTTTCCTTGGTGTTCGTCTCAGTTTCATTTGGTGCTGGGGTTGGATCTGTTTGCTTCTTATCAGCAGATTTTTGCGCCGAACCGCGAACGTCGAGCTTCTCGACTCGGTCGGCAAAATCCATTGTTTGGACACGACCGCGCGCGGCCAACTGGCTGAGCAAGTGAACGTCGTTGGTCGGATCAAGCAACTTGTCGACAATCTGCGCTCGCGTCAAACGCTGCTGCCGCAATTCGCTGACACTTATGTTCAAAGCAGCAGCCGTCGCCTCAGCAGCGGCATCGTCGGCATAGCGATCGGCAGTGCTCATCGACTGTGAGGCATCGCGAGCGAGAACTAACGACGGCTTGATGGTTCGTTCTTTGACCACCACGAGTGCGGGCCCAAGAAAAACCACCGTCAGGAGCAACACGACCGCCGAACGCAACCCAGCGAGCGTGAACTTCACCCAGCGAGGACAGGTATCGAGTTCGCGGCGGTACAAATAAAAGACCGCATACATCACGGCGAGCACCGCGCCGATCAGCACGAAAACGCCCGCGCTCGTGGGCATGTTGGTCCACTGAAACTCGATCTTTTCACCCGGGGCCACGTCGCGAAAATCGTGGCCCAGAAACTGGAGCACGCGATGCCACCAGGGCTCGGCGGCTGGCGTGTCGGCAGCGAATAGGAAAGTGTTCAAGGTTTAACTCGGTAGGCGAGGGAAACTGATTCGGGGTGATTAATATTTCCAAGCGCGACTGAGGCGAGGAGTCGCAATGAGGCTGACCTCTTCGCCACTCGGTCCGATCTCGTGTACGCCTTTACGGTCGACAACCAGTGTGTTGCCGTTGGTAAGCCGCTGCGCGGTATAGGGAGTTTGAAATTTGCCGTGCGACCATACGACCTTGCCGCTGCGGTCAAACTCACGAACTTGAGCGTGACCAACGGTACATACGAGCGTATTACCGTTGTCCAGTCGTTGTGCACAAAACGCATTGCCGACAGCGCTCAATTCCCACACGATTTTGCCTGCGGCATCGATCTCGACGACTTTTTGAGCGTTTTGCAAGGCAACCAGGGTTCGTCCATCATCAAGGCGGCGAGCATCAACGGGGCGTCCTTCGACTTTCGCCTGCCAGACGATTTTGCCGCTCTGATCGAGCTCGACCACGTCGGAACTCTCGGTGCAAGCGAGCAACGTGTTGCCGCTCTCAAGTCGCTGCACGCTGGTTGGCCCACCTGGCAATCCAGCAGCGCGCCAAACTTCGTCGCCTTTGGCATCGAATTCGATGACGACCTTTTCGGTGTAGCAGCAAACGAGGCGATGGCCATTCTCGAGCCCCTGACAGCCCCAAGGCTGCGGCGGCGTCGGCTTCTTCCAAACTTCGGTTCCTTGCGAATCGTATTCGATGAGCTGATTCTGAAGTTGGTCGCACACTAACAGCCGGCCGAGTTCAATCGTGGCATCTCGCAGCGGGAATTTGAGTTCCGCCGTCTGGCCTTCACCAGCAACCCAATCACGCCAGGCCTGTTGCTGGGCGGCGCGTTTTTCGGGAGCGTCATAGACAACGAAGGTCAGCTTCTGACCGGTGGCGGCCTTCAACGTGCGGAAGGCTTCGACGCGGAGTGAAATGTCTTCGACTCCGAGCAGTGCGACGAGCACCGCGAGCGATTCACGTCGGCCGCGGTTAGCAAGCGCTCGCGCAGCGACCAGTTGCACGGCTGGTGAAGCATCCTTCAGCAACTGGGGCAACTGTTCATCTGCCGCCGCTGGAGAAGCGGTTGGCAATGCGTAGGCGGCAAGCGCTCGCAAATCCGCTGCTGGGGCAAGCAACGCCGACGTGAGCAAGTGAGCGTCGGCGGGTTCGAGGGAGGCTACAAGCGCCCGCCGCAAAGCGCTGCGCAACGGTTCCGCCGTACAAAACGGCGAGACGGCGAGTAGTTGCGGAGTAAGTCCGGCTAGCTTCCGATGCTGCACGGTGAGCAATGCTGCCTGCAACAGTGTCTGGCTTTCGCGTGATGTTTGTTCCGCAACGAGCTTCGCTCGCCAACGGACTTCCGCATCTTCGCCGGAAATTGCCGCGGCGAGTAAGTCGTTCAAACCGCTGGGCTGGCGGACAAGTTCGCGCGTCGCGGCTTCGCGGGCGGCGAATGATTCGTCACCAAGTTGACCAATCAACTTCTGCAGCGCTTGCTGCTGTTCGCTCGAGGGCGTGAGCGATTTCAAATAGGCGGCAATCGATTCGCCAGTCGGCTCGATGCCATATTTGGCCAATTGCTGCACATAAATATCGTCGTCCGCGTGCACCAACGAACAAACTCCCAGCAGCAGACTAAGTATGCTGCAGAAGAAGATTCGAAGGTGGGATAGACGTGACATGTTTTAAAACGCCGAAACACCGGTAACATTGTTCTGCGCGTGACGCCATTTGACTTGCTGCCCCGCGGCATCGACTTCCGTGACGCCGTTGTTGTCGGCGATCAAGGTGTTGCCGTTCGATAGCCGTTGCGCGCACATCGGATTCACCAGCGGCACGCGACTGGTCCACAGCGTCTTCTGACCGGTGGCATCGACTTCGACGACTTGTCCCGTATGCATTTGGACAATGAGTGTGTTGCCGCTATCGAGTCGCTGCGCGAAGCACGGGCCGTTCATATTGCGAGCTTCCCAAACGGTCTGGTTCTTAGGATCCATCTCGATCACGCGACTCCCTTGCTGCAGTGCGATGAGCGTATTGCCATTTTCGAGCCGTTGGGCATACATCGGATGCCCTTGCACTTGCATCGACTTGGTGGTGCCATCGGGCGAGATTTCGACAATCTGCTGTTGATCCTTACAGGCCACCAGCGTGTTGCCGTTTTCGAGCCGTTGCACGCTGTAAGGAATGCCTGGCAAGCGATCCTTCCGCCAGATTTCTTTGCCTTCTTCGTTGTACTCGATGACGCTGTTTTGCCCCTGCGCAAAACCGGCGATCAGGCGGTTGCCATTGGGCAGACCCTGACAGCACCACGGATTCATCACGCGGGCCCGCCAGCGTTCTTTCTTGTCGGCATCGAGTTCCACGACAGTCGACTGACCGTAGGAAACAAACAATGTGCGACCGAGCGGCAGATCATTTTCTGGAAGGGGTACAGTTAGCTTGGCTGTCTGGCCATCGCCATCAACCCACTTCTTCCACAGGTCAACGCTCTTGGCCCTTTCCTCGGGCTTGGCTTCCGGCGAAAACGAAATCTGCTGCCCCGAAAGTGCCCGCAAGGCTTGATGACTACGCAGCCGTGTACGCGGATTTTCGGCGTTGAGCAATTCGACAAACGTCTTCAGGCTCTCTCGTTCACCCAGATTGGCCAGAGCCCGGGCGCTCGAAAGTTTTGAGCGTTCGTCACCCGTTGCGATGACTTTCGTGAGCGATGCCTTGGCTTCGGCGCCGGCGATCTTCGCGAGCCCGCCGATCGCAATGGCTTGTGCGACCGGTTGATCGCCGATCACAGCAGCGGTCAATCGCTCACGATCCTCACCTGTCGCGGTCGCCTGAATCGCAGCGGCGGCAGAATGAACAAGGTGGTCCGTATCCAATAGCGGCGACAAATTCAGGAGCGATGCCGTCAACTGCGGCAACTTTTTCTGTCGCGCGTTGCGCAATGCATTGAGCAGCAACTCTGCTCGCTTGGCTTTCAACTCCGGCGTGATCGGTGGCGGCGAGGCTTTGACGAACAGTTCTTGCAGCAAGTCAAGCGCGATGAGTGGCTTTTCCTGCGGCAGCTTCAGTTCATTCATTGCCAGAAACAGGCGCGTCACCGATTCATCCGGCGCTACTTTTTGCCGGAGCAACTGGTAAGCTCCGCGCAAATCGGCTAGCGCGAGATCGAGTTTGTTGTCCTTGAACATCAGCCGCATGCGAGTCAGCTGAGCTTCGGGATCACCGGCCGAGATCTGCTGTTCCAGCGTCTTCAGACGGTAGTCCAGCGACGTCATTGCATACACCCGACCGGCGCCCGCAACCCACAGCTTTTCGCCATCGGAATAGATATTTCCGACCGGATCGTCGGTCGGCAGTGCGACACCGACCTGGCCCAACTCCTTGCCGGTTTCCAAGTCGAGCTTGAGAATCGAATCGCGCACCGGCATGTAAAGCGCGTCGGCGGTTAATGCACCGTGGCCATATGAATCTTCGATTTCCTTCTCCCAAACGCGACGGCCGCCCGTGACTTTGATGCAACGAACAATGTTCCGGCCGGCGACATACAAGTTTGAGCCTTTCACCCCCAAGCAATACTGGGCGGGCAACTTATCGGATTGAGGCCCATCGAACCGCGGCGAACTCCACAGCGTTTCACCCGTGCGGCGATCAAGTGCGAAGACCGAGCGATTGTCCGAGGCCATCACAATCAACGCGCGGCCATGCGGAATCACGACATCGTCTTCCCATTCGTGGAATATCTGACGGTTCTGCATGTTGCCGTAATTACGCATCCGCTGATCAGGCGTACCTTCGCGCGTATAGCGAGTTGCCCACCGAACCGTGCCTGAGACGGCATCCACCGCAAACACCACGCCTGTGCCGCAGGTCAAATAAAGGTCGCGGCCTTCGAGAGCAGGCACAATCGTCGCCCAAGGATTACACCCCAGCGAGGGTTCGTCGCACAGATAACATTTCCACACCGTGGGCATGAAGTTGTCACCTTGTTTCATCTTGGCTTCTTCGAGGGCATACAACCAAATTGCGCCGCCATCGCTAACGGGGACCAGCAACAGATTGCCGAAACCAACCGGAGCGCCGAGAAACCCGACATCCTGCGAACCTTCTTTGTCTTCGTCGCTGGCCGCACGACGGCCGGCGTATTTGCCGGAGCTGACCTGATAGGCAGCCAAGAAGTTGCTGCGCGTGCGCCGGGGCGTGACGTTCCATTGCCAGGGCTTGCCCGCGAGGGCCACGCCCGGAACCGGTGGCTTGAAAGCGTCGAAGCTTTTGCCTTCGAGACAATAGACCAAGCCTTTGTGCAGCGACATCGATTGGTGCACACGATCGCCAAACAAAAAGACCTCGCCCACCGTGCGTGGGTCCGTGTTGCCAGTCGCCACCATGCCGCCCTGCATTTGCATCCGCGACATGTCGGCCGTTTGACTGTCGAGGTTGTACTCGTTCTGCATCACCGTTTGCCAGGCAGGCTCGCGTTCGGAAGCGCCGGCATTAAACGCCACCAGCTCATCGGCAGTTTTGACAATCACCTTGCCCTTATCGAACAGCAGTTGAGCCGTCGGCAACCAGCGGTGCTGACGCCAAGAACTCACCAGTGGTTCACGCGGAATGACCGGGACATTGCGGCCACCTGGCTGCTGAAACGGCCGACCATGTAATCCCATGGCGCCCATCATGCCGCCCCAAGGGTTCTGGGTCATGCCATCGCCGGCGGCCAGCGGAAATTGGTAAACAAACGCTTCGGTCAGCGTACGAGCCGTCGCTTCGCTGGGAAGAGGTCGCATATACCCGGTTCGGGATCCGCCACCGAGCAGCATCGGCCAATTGTCGCTGGCGGCACCTGCGCCCACTGCTTGTTGCGTTGCTTGTGCAGCATCTGCAATCACGAGGTCATACACTTCGCTGCTGGGACGTTCGCCGGTAGCCGATGCTGATTCCACTAACCATTTTTTAGCAGCCGGACCATCGCCCATCCGCGCACTGGCGACACCCAGTCGCAGCAGCACTTCGCTCTTGGGCATCGATGGATCGGGATGCTGCTCGATGATTTTGGTCAGCAGCCGACTCGCACCTACAAAGTCGTGACGATCGAGCGCGAGGCAGGCCAGTTTGTAAGCAGCATCGTCACCGGCAGAACTCATGAAGTAACGGCGAACGACTTCGGCCAAGGCGTTTTCCTCTTCACCAGCTGGCGCTTTGCCGAGAATCAATTCAGCCTGACCATCGGCAGTGAGCCGATAAGTGCGAAGCGCTTCCGGCGGCAGCTGGATGATCGTTCGCTCTACTTCTTCGGACAGCGATGTATAGAAACGACCGTCGCGGGTCATCAGCGTATCGCCTGCTTCATCGAGCACTTTCTGCCAGAGAACGGTCGCCAGATCGAAGCGACCATCAGCAACACAAATGTCAGCGCGTTTCAGGAGTCGTTGTTGTTCAGGATCCGTCTTTAATGGGGCGCCACCGGGGAATTTTTCTTCGGCGATATCTTTCATCGCGTCGGCAGCATCATCACCGGCTTTCGCCTTATCAACAGGAGCAACGGCAGGAACAAGTCCACCGGGTGCAATCACGGCGCGGCGGATGATCGGTGGTTGGGCCACGACCGGCCGCGTGATGATGTGCAGCCAGAGAGGCGCTGCTGCGACTACCACCAAGATCGCGATCAACCAGGAACCACTCGACGGATGTTTCTGCTGCGAGTACGCAAGTTTTTGCTGCGAGAACGCAGGGCGGCAAGTCCGTTGACGATGGGCCATTTGAATTCCTCCTTCAAGCGACGGTTGCCGCTGGCTGGCAGCGACCACTTGTTAACGCCCCCGACCAAACCACCAAGCCAGCAACTGCTCCGAGCAAAGCACGACGACCACGCCCCAGAGCAAATACCACCAGACCTCGGAATTGGATCCCGTGCTATCCAAGCCCGCGAGCTTGTCGGCCGTAATGATTTCGATTTTCGCATCACCCAGATTCTTCTTCAAAGCAGCCTGGTCGACTCGCTTCAGATCACCTTCGGTGGGATCGACGTTGGCCGCGAAGAGCACTGTCTCGGGCGACTTCGACTCGCGACGGACAAGTTTCAATTCGTAAAAGCCCTGCCAATCGGTATCGGGATATTCCAATCGCCAGGTGGTTGCTGCGGGCTGCGAACCATTCTGCTTCGGGGGCTGTTGGGCGATCGCCGCGACTGCGGTATCGTTTGGTGGAGGAACATCGCTCTTCTTTTCTTCAGCCGCAGCTTCGTTCTCGATCGCAGTTGCCTGCACGTTCGCCTTGCGTTCCCGGGGACCTTCTAACGCGGCGTCGATTTCGTAGTTCGTCAAATCGAGTGGCTGTTTGATGGGCTGCGCGACTCGCAACAAACCTTGATCGCCGCGATCGCCGGACAAATAACGGACCATTTCTTGCATGACGATCAAGTAGCTCGGATCGCTGGTAAAGTTCGTCCAGTCGGCATCGGCAGGCATCGCGCTCAGCACGACGCGACCTTTGCCAAATGATTTCTCCGCGAGCGCCGGCGAATCATCGGCGTCGTTCAACTTGGCGGGAATGGAAACTTCGTTACCCAGTTGCTCTTTTTTCGCACTCGCGCCCCACCAGCGGAAGACCTTGACGTTATCGAGGAACGGATTGTTCTGGCCGGCAAAGACCTTGAGAACTTCGTGGTTTGTTTGCTCAACTCGCAGCAAGGACCAGGTTTGGTCGGTTTCATCTCCCTTGATGTTGTCGAGCTTCAGCGGTGACAGGCCGGCGCCATCCTTGAAGTAATGCTGATTGAAAAAGCCTTCGTCAATTTGATCGCCAGGGAAGATTACTAATCCACCGCCAGCGGCTACCCACTTTTCCAGGGCAGCGATGGTTTCGTCCGGTTTTTCGCCCAAGCGGTAAACGTTGCACAGAAAAATGACCTGATACTTGTCGAGCTTGAGCGATTCAAACTCGCTCTCAGTGACGATGTCTGCAGCGATGCCGCTGGGAACGGGACCATTCGGTGCGAGGGCTCGCTTCAGATAAAACGACTCGGCTTTACCGAATGCAGAGGATGGATCGCCGTCAACAATCAGAGCCGGAATACCCCGCACCAGGCGAGCAGGAAAATAGGAGACGCTGTCGGCCGGCAAGCGATCGTCTTCGCCAGCGGCGGCGGACGAAACTTCGATCCGAACTTTCCGCGGCGCGAGTTGTCCCGGGGCAGCGCCGGCATCCAGTTCTTCGTCGCCCGTAAAGGCGAAAGAAAAGCTTGTGCTGACGGTTTCGCCGGGAGCGATCTTTTCAATTTCATTTTGCAGCGGCAGAGCTTCGCCGGCGATGAACTTCACTCGCACGTCCTTGGCTTCACTCGTACCGAAGTTGGCGACGGAAACATCGAAGCGCGACGACACGCCCTCGACGATCGTGCCTTCTGGTTTCACTTCGGTGATGGCCAGGTTTCGGTCTTCGGCATCGCCGACATCGACGATGTAACTGGCCACCGCGAGCTTGCTGATGCGCTCCACCATCTTGGCTGGCGACTCAGCCGCTTCATCAGTCGCCCGCCAATCGTGCTGCCGCATGTCGGAGACAATGTAGACGACGCGATTGACGTTCGGCGGCTGCGATTCCAAGTACTGCTCGAGTTCCTTTAAGGAAGCGGCAAGCGACGCAGGTCGGTCGCTGGCCTCCAGCTTTCCGAGGACATCGTTGATCTCGGCGATGCTCTCGCGCGAAAGATGCGCGCCATTGTAAATTGGCTTGTCAGGTCGCGATGTGAGAATCAACGTCAGCGAATTGTCTTGCGACGTCCCCGCAAATGAATTGGTCAAATCAACCATCTTTTTGCGCGTTAGTTCCCAAATCGAGTCGTTACCAAGACGCGTTTGCATGCTCAGCGAATCGTCCAAAAGAACAATTCGCTCGAACTGTGCGGCATCCAGCAAGCCCGCGGTCATCGAAGTGGGAAAGAACGGCCGGGCGAGGAGCAAACCGAGCAGAAAAATCGCGAGGCAGCGGAGGAGCAGGAGGATCAAGTTCTCCAAACGAACGCGGCGGCGGTTCTTTTTTTCTGCATCGAGCAGAAACTCCATCGCCGCCCAATCGACGATTTTGAATTTCCGCTTATTCAGCAAGTGAATAATGATCGGCACCGAAATCGCCAGCACGCCGATGCCGGCGAGCAGCGGATTCGTCAAGAACGTACCGGCCCAGTTGCTCAAACCGGTGAGCATTTCGAATTGGCCGAGAAGCGTGAAAGTGCTTGGCATGGTTGGCATCAGTGACGCAGCGCCTGGCGGCGGACCTTTTGGCGGAAGGTGAGGTAGGTGCCCAGCACCGCGTCGAGCGGATCTTTGGTGTTCATCAACACATAATCAATGCCGGCCGAGGCGCAAGTCTTGCGGACCTGCTCGAGAAAATTTTGCACGTTTTCAAGGTAGCTCTTGCGCAAAGCCCGTGGCTCGGTATGCAACTGCACGTTCATTTCGAGCCCGCGAAAGAGCGTGTTGTCCTCGAAGGGGAACGTCAATTCATCGTCATGCATGACTTGAAAGACGATGACTTCATGTTTTCGCAGCCGGAACTGACGCAGCGCTTCCGATAAGGTCGGAATGTCCGTAAACAAGTCGGAAAACAAGACCACCATGCCGCGGCGGCGAATTTGCTGCGCGAGTTCGGGGAATACGCGCGAGACATCGGTCTGATCGTCGACCTGCAAATTCTCCAACTCGTGCATCAGTAACTTGAGATGATTGGGATGTGAACTCGCGGGTAGATGCTTTTGCACCTTGGTATTGAATGCCACCAGGCCAACGGCGTCCTGTTGCTGCTGCATCAAATAAGCGAGACTCGCAGCGCCTGTTGCGGCATAATCAAACTTCGACCACGGAGCCGTGTAGCGCATGCTCTTGCTGCAATCGAGCAGGATGGTGCAGCGAAGGTTGGTTTCTTCTTCGTATTCCTTGATGTAGTGGCGATCAGTCTTCGACCAAACTTTCCAGTCGATGTGGCGGATGTCGTCGCCGGGCGTATATTCGCGATGCGTCGCAAATTCCACCGCGTATCCGTGATAGGGACTGCGGTGCTGGCCGGAAATGAAACCTTCCACGACTAAACGGGCCCGCACATCAAGCCGCTTGATGCGATCTAGCGTCTTAGGATCGAGAAATTTCGGCAATTCGGGTTTGGTCATGGGTTGAGATTCGCCGTATTTGTAGACCGGAACAAGCGTACTCGCGTCGTTCCGGCATGAAGTGCGAGTCTTGCCGAAACGGGGCGGGGTACCGCTTGTTCCGGCCTCTGGGGACTAACCAAACGCCCGCTTCAGTTCCGGCGCCACATCATCACCTTGTCGCCGAGCGGGAACTTCGGCCAGCAGTTTGTCGATGACCTTATCCGGCGAGATGCCCGCCGATTCGGCATTGAAATTCGTGATCACGCGATGCCGCAGCACGGGATATGCTACGGCCTTAATGTCGTCCGTGTTCACAAAGAACCGGCCGTTGAGCATGGCGCGGGCCTTGCCGCCGAGAAGCAGATATTGCATACCGCGGGGGCCTGACCCCCAGCTGACCCAATCCTTAATGAAGGCCGGCGCTTCCCCTTCGTGCACGCGGGTCGCGCGGACAAGCCGCAAAGCATAGTGCAGCACGTGGGGAGCTGCAGGAACGCGACGCACCAGTTGCTGCAGGCGAATGATTTCCTCACCCGAGAGAACTTGTTGTACTTGCGAGTTGAAGCTGGTCGTAGTGGTTTCGGCGATCCGATACTCTTCGTCGTAGCTCGGATACTTCACAAACACCTTGAACATGAAGCGATCCTGTTGCGCTTCAGGGAGCGGATAGGTGCCTTCCTGTTCGATCGGGTTCTGCGTGGCAAGCACAAAGAACGGTCCTGGCAGACTGTGCCGCACACCACCGATCGTCACTTGACGTTCTTGCATCGCTTCGAGCAACGCGGCCTGCGTCTTGGGCGGAGTACGGTTGATTTCGTCGGCGAGAATGATGTTCGCAAAGATCGGCCCGCTGATGAAGCGAAAACCGCGCTCGCCCGTTTCCTTGTTCTCTTGAATTACTTCGGTGCCGGTGATGTCGGACGGCATTAAGTCAGGAGTGAATTGAATGCGGTTGAAGGCCAGGTGCAGCGAGCGGGCCAGCGTGCTGACCATCAACGTCTTCGCGAGACCAGGCACACCCTCGAGCAGCACGTGTCCTTGGGCGAAGATGGCGATCAAGATCTGTTCGACCACTTCATCCTGACCGACGATCACTTTCGCCAGTTCGTTGCGAACCGCCTGGTAGACCGACTTGAGATTTTCCAGGGCCTTCAGATCATCGGGACTGGCGACATCAGCGGGATTACCCATGGAACCTTTTCCTTCGGGAAGGGGAGCAATTTCGGGAAGTGGATCAAGGAAGACAAGCGAATAGACGACGGGAGCAGCGACTTCGTTTGCCGAGCGTTGCCTGGCCGGGCCGGACGTTTGGAAGCGAAGAGTGTCTGAAGGGACTTCGTCGCTGGCTGCATCTTGGCTGGCGCGCACCACATGCCTACTGCTTCGTGCCTTATGCCAGCAGGAAAGTTCATGTTCCCTTAACTGGCAATAAGTGCGCAAGCCCCGCGCGTGGTACAACCTACACGACTCATTCTAAATGCCACGTTGGGCATTGCCAGCTAGAGGCGGCAACGGCGTTGACGATTTCGTGACCCTTGGCTGAGAAGCTGGCACCACAACAAGCACTTCGCGTGCACCTTAGATTCTGAAACCATTGTGCTGCTAACGACTTCCGCTGCGTACTTGGAAACTTGCGACGTGGCGGCGACAAGATTTCCACGCTTCCAGGACGCGCGGTTGTGCGTGCTGACGACGATCCATTTCGTGTTTTTTTCGACTTTCACTGCAGGATGAAGAGCTTGTGAATTTTTTCTTCCCGCGACCTTCGTCTGCCGGTTTGACACCCTAGCTAGCACGATTACAATCGCCGACGTCGTAACGGGCAACTCACGAGAGTTGGCAATTGATGCTGACTCCCTTTCCTTTCAGGACTCGCGCTGCAGTCGCCGGCAGCCACCACATGATTTTGTCTTTGCTCCCTGAGCAAGGGTGAATTTCTCTGTGGTGAAGATCCCTCGCGGAGCTTTCGGCGCTGGTGGTGCGCGCGTAGGATGCGTTCAGCGTGACCAAGGATGATATGGAGATCGTGTCGGCGGTGCAGAAAGCACTGGCAGACAAGGTCGGAATACAACTTGTTGCGATGTGGGCGAGCAGCAGCTTTTCCTGGAATCGGGAAGGCGACCGCCTGACTTTACTCGCCCCCGACTCCTTCCGCTTCCAACGGCTGCAGAAGTATCGCGCCGCGCTGCAAGCCGCAGCCAGCGAAGTACTTGGTGCACAAGCCGTTGTTGATCTGAAGATCCGAGAAGCGACACTCGGCGGAGCAAATTCGGCTGGGGAATTGAACAGTCCCGCGCCGATAAAGAGCGGACCTGTTCAGCGAGAATTCTCCGCATTTCTCTCGGCTGAAACGCCCTCCTCACCCTCGGCGTCCATGCCCTTAATGCAATCTGCTACGATCGAATCAACGGCCTCGTACGCGGCAAACGACTCTCCAACGATTTTTCGTTTGCCGAGTGGGCCTGCGGCAAGCCACAATGCAACCTCCCTCGGCGGTTCCACGGAATCTCCCGCTTCAACCGCTTCGCCGTTGCAAACTCGCAGCGATAGCACACCTTCTCAGACCCCATACCGCATGTCGCGCCGAAATTTTGCCTCGCTCGATTCTTTTATTGTGGGAGAAGGGAATCGTCTCGCGCACGCTGCCGTCAAGAATTTGCTCAGTCAACTTGGTCGTTATTCGCCGCTGTTCATCTCTGGCCCGCCCGGCAGCGGTAAAACGCATCTGCTCGAAGGCTTGTGGCGAGCCGCGCGACAAACGGCCCCGCAGCGCCGTACCATTTATCTGTCGGCCGAACAGTTCACCACGCAATTCGTCGAAGCGTTGAAGGGCTCGGGTTTACCAAGTTTCCGGCGGAAGTACCGTGATGTTGAATTGCTGTTGATCGACGACCTGCAGTTCTTTGCCGGTAAACCGTCGACGCTGACCGAACTGCAGCACACGGTTGATACGCTCCTCCGCGCCGGTCGGCAGATTGTGTTTGCCGCCGATCGAGGGCTGCCGGAACTGAAGAATCTGGGAAGCGAATTGGTCAACCGCATCGGCGGCGGATTGGTTTGCGGTATCGATCCCGCTGATCTGGCCACGCGGCTCGGCATTCTCGAGCAACTTGCTGGATCCCACGAAACGCCGACCCCGCGAACTGTGCTGGAATGGTTAGCCACACAACTCGATGGCGATGCCCGGCAACTCGCCGGAGCGCTCAATCGATTGCACGCGACCAGCGAAGCGCTTCACTGCCGCATTGATTTGCCGTTCGCGCAGCGGGCGCTTGCCGATTTGGTCCGCGTCAATCGCAAAGCGGTTCGCCTGGCCGACATCACCAATACGATCTGCGAGATGTTCGGCATCGACGAACAATCGCTGCAATCGGAAAGCAAGTCGCCAGTGGTCAGCCATCCGCGGATGCTCGCGATGTGGCTCGCCCGTAAATACACCCGCGCTGCTCTTTCGGAAATCGGCAAGCACTTCGGCCGCAAGAGCCATACCACCGTCATTTCGGCCGAAGACAAGGTCAGCGAATGGCTGGTCAGCGGCCAAAAGAACCTGCTGCTGCCAGAGGGTGACTGCCGGTTGGAAGATGTGGTTAAGCGAGTGGAACTGCAGTTGCGATTGGCCTGATCATCTTCATCTTGCGGGACTTCAGTCTCGCCCAACTCGCCGCGGTGCTCCGTAGAGGGTGTGGGCTGCCTATTAGCTCCCGCACCCCGTCTCCCGAACCCGCATCTCCTGCATCACCGTACCTGCCCGCAAGCTCATTGCGGAAAACCGCGGGACAGCCTACGCAGGCGGTACTGTTTAGCCGACGCGATTGTTCCCACGGACGAACAAACTTTTAGCAATCCGCGTGACAGACCGCCGTCTGGGCTTTTTTCGAAGCTATATTGGCTGTCTGAGCCGCCTCGCGCTTCAGTGAATGCTACGTTTTGGGCGTAGTGATCTGCCAGGTTCGTGACGTGTCGGTTTTGTCCGCAACTCTCCGCGGCAATCCGGTACAGCGTTCCACTTGGAAATGGCAGTCAGTCGCACCCACCTGAGTAGCACGAGGCCCCACCCAATGCTCATGCGACACGTTCATCCCAAACTTCAGTTCACCTACACGATGCCGTACGGCGCCATTCTTCATGAGAATGGCGTGCAGTTCGTCGTCTATAGCCGCAGCGCGGAAGCGATGCGTTTGCTGCTCTACGATGCAGTCGACGATCGCGAGCCGACCGAAATCATCGATTTCGAGCGCGACACCGACCGCTGGGGCGATATCTGGAGCATCTTTGTGCCGGGCCTGAGCGCCGGCCAACTTTATCATTTTCAAGCCGACGGGCCATTCGATCCGGCCAATGGTCACCGCTTCAACGGGCGGGCGCGACTGATCGATCCCTATGCCAAGGCCCTTGCGGGCAATTTTCAAGAGAGCACCGACGGCATCATTCGTCCCCCCAAATGCGTCGTGGTCGATGACTATTTCGATTGGGAAGGCGATCGCCATCTGCGGCGCAAGATCAGCGAAACGATCATTTACGAAACTCACGTGAAGGGTTTCACCAAAGACCCGAGTAGCCAGTGCAAAAAACCCGGCACATATGCGGGCATCATCGAGAAGATTCCGTATCTGAAGTCGCTGGGCGTCACTGCTGTCGAGTTGATGCCGATCCATGAGTTTCCGATCGGCGGCATCTATGGCCAGAAGCTCGAACGCGAGAACTACTGGGGTTACGACTCCATGGCATTCTTCTCGCCGCATCGGGGTTACGCTTCCGGTAGTGAACCCGGTAGCCAGGTGAACGAGTTCAAGCAGATGGTGAAAGCCCTGCATGAAGCCGGCATGGAAGTGATTCTCGACGTCGTGTTCAACCACACGGCCGAAGGAAATGAGCTCGGGCCAACGTTGAGCTTCAAGGGTCTGGAAAACCGGACCTATTACATGTTGGCAAACGGCGGCAGCCATTACATGAACTACTCGGGCTGCGGCAACACCGTGAACGGCAACCATCCGGTCGTTCGCGAAATGATTTTCCACTGCCTGCGGCACTGGGTCCACAACTACCACATCGATGGCTTCCGCTTCGACCTGGCGTCGATCTTGAGTCGCGACCGGAACGGCAACCTGGTGCCGAATCCGCCGCTGGTCGAAGCGATTTCGGAAGATCCGCTCCTCGCGGATACGAAGATCATCGCGGAAGCCTGGGACGCGGCGGGCGCTTATCAGGTTGGTTCGTTCGGCGATCTCCGCTGGGCGGAATGGAATGGCCGCTATCGCGACGACGTCCGCCGCTTCTGGCGGGGCGATCGCGGGTTGCTCGGCGCGTTTGTCACGCGGCTCGCTGGTTCCAGCGATCTGTATGAACATTCGGGCCGCACGCCGCACTGCAGCATCAATTTCATCACTTCGCACGACGGCTTCACCATGAACGACATGGTGAGCTATCGCGACAAGCACAACGATGCGAACGGCGAAGGAAATCGCGACGGCGACAACAACAACTACAGCGATAACTACGGAGTCGAAGGTCCGACGACGCGCCCGGAGATCGAGAATCTCCGTCAGCGGCAGATTAAGAACTTCCTGGCCACGCTGCTCATGAGCCAAGGCGTGCCAATGATGGTGATGGGCGATGAATGCCGCCGCACACAGCGGGGAAACAACAACGCCTATTGCCAGGACAACGACATCAGCTGGTTTGATTGGTCGAAGGTCAATCAGAATAAAGATCTGCTCCGCTTCACGCAGGGCCTGATCAAGTTCCGCCGTGTGCAACCGACGATTCGCCGCGAATCGTTCCTCACCGGCAAAGCTCCGATCGATGGCGTGTTGCCTGATGTCAGCTGGTACAGCGCTCTCGGTACTGCAGTCGATTGGCATGGTGAAGACAACACCCTGATCTGCCTGCTGAAGGCGGAAGACCTGGTCGAAAAACATCCGGAAGCCCGCGATGTTCTCATCTTGATCAACGCCACGAGCGAACCGCGGGAGTTCATCCTGCCGCCGGTCGCGAAGGGCACGAAGTGGCGGCTGTTCATCGACACCGCCGCGGCCACGCCGTACGACATCTATCCTGACTTTGACGGTCCCCCACCACCTCGTTCGCGGAGACTTACGCTCTCTTACCGTTCGACATGTGTCTTCATCGCTGAAGACCCGCCGCGGCTCGTGTAGCCGCAGATCGTTCCGCTGGGTCTTCCGTTCCACGCGGTTCATCCCAGCCACCTTGGGCAGCAGCACCACCGTCTGCAATGGTTTCGCCGCACCCGCAGACGCCCACGCTCCTGTTAACCCAAACCGCCTTTGTGCCCGCCGCTCCTGCAGGCGGAATGAAAAAGCCCGCGCTGCAAGACTTCCCCGCAGGCAGCCACGCGCACGAAAAAGCCCTCTCGGTCGAGAGGGCTTTTTTTGTTACTGCGCGCTCACTTGGTCGGGATCGGAGATTGAGTCGTTCCAAAGATGTTCAAATTGCATGCTGAGTGATTCAATTTGGCCCCGGCCGGTGACATTCGAAACTCGAAAGGCTGGCCAATTACTCTTGCCAAGATAGAAATTGACGCCCAGATGCCCCAGGGCATTCTTAGTACCCGCATCGCGTAGCCACATGGTATAGAAGATCGGCTTGCGATTAAGTTTGTACTCGACTTGTTTGGGGAATCGCTGATGGAGGCCATGAATCAGATGCCGAATATTCGCCGCTTCAGCCAAGGTTTCGTCGAGATTTCGTTCCGAAGTCACTTTGGCAAAGGGCTCCCAATTGCCGCGGTTTTCCGGCGAAAAATCGGTCACGACAAACTTCAACTTCACACCGCGTTTTGCCATGTCCTCAAAATCGCCTTCGTAGTCTCGAAAACTGCCGAACGTATTCGCAAACATTTCAAAGGTCTGTTGCGTTGCGGCCAATTCTGCGCGGAGATTTGTCGAGTCCTGAATATCTGAGCGGCCCTCCAATAATCTCGCAATTTTATATTTGCCATCGCGGGCATGCTGAAAGAGCACTGGGTCGTTCCATGCCAAGAATCGCGAAAGCGCGGTTTCCCGAAGGAATGCAGAAAATTGCAACGAAAAAGAAGCAACAAGAAGTACAGAAACTAGACCGGCGATGATCGCCGCCAAACGGCGGCGCCGCAAGCGCTCCCACTCAATGATTTGCTTGGTTACTGCAGGCAATACGTCAGGGAGTTCACCGGCGTCGAAGAACTGGACCGTTCGATCTCGCATTAGCTCAGCGCGCCAACGAACTAGCTCGGCATCGGTTGTCAGGTCATTGACTCCTTGCCAAGCTGCACGGTTCTCAGGTGTATCACGCAGCAGAAAGTAAAGCGGCTTTGCTCCGTTCTTGATCCCAGCTTCAATTTCAAATTGCGTAATGCTTCTTCCCATTCGATCCGTGCTGACAAGCGTCCCACGAGTGAAGGCAACCATGGCGATGACGATATGACAACCGGCAGTGTTCCTTGCTGAGAGCTGTGCTGGATGCGCTGGATCCGCGGGCCAGTCCTTCATAGTGACGACCTCAACGCCCGCGTAACGCAATTTTTCAGTGATTGCAATTCGCTGGGTGCCAAGATCGGAGTTCGTTGCCGCTAAGAAAGCGCGATAGGGCATTGAGCACCAGGCAGGTTGTTACAAGCATACCAAACAATGGCCCCACATCCTCACAAGCAGGTGACTACTAGTCAATACTAGGAGATGTTGTCAAATAGAAGTGCGCCTCGCTTATTTAATCGCTGGCAGCAACAATTGTGCTAAAATTTGCGCGTAATCATTGTGCCTTCTTCTTCGTCCGGTCGCGCACATAGCGCACCGTGCAGCCACGTGCCACAGTCTCTGTAACAGCGGGAGATTTGCCAGCGAGCGTCGCAGTGATGGCATCAGCGACATACTCCGCCTTCACTTCTTCCGGCTTCGTCTTGTCGTCGAACGCGCCCATGTAAACAACCTTGCGTTCCTTGTTCAGCACAAAGAACTCCGGCGTAAACGTGGCACCATACGCTTTGGCGGTCGACTGCTTGTCGTCATCATGGATGTACGGAAAATTGAAATTCTTCGCCTTGGCCTTTTCGCCCAACTGCGGCAGCAGATCGCCTTCGACTTTGTTCGAGTTGATCATGACCACAGCGCACTTGTCGCCGAACTTTTTGGCGAGTGCGATCATACGATCTTCGTAATCGACGGCCGTCGGGCAGGTGTTGCACGAGAAGGCGATGACGACAACTTCTTTGTCTTTGAGATCGGCCAGCGAATGAGCTTTGCCGTTGGCATCCAGGAGTTCTTTGAACTCCGGCGCTGCATCGCCGATGCTGAGCGTTTTGTTGTACTTGCCGGCGTGGGATATTGATTGAAACGCGACGATTGCGAGAATTGCAATCAGAGTGCGCAGGTATGCAGAGGTCATCGTAGGCTCTCGCGAAACGTAAACTGGACGCGGAAGATCGTCGACTTTACTCATCCGCCTTATCAAACAGCATGCTGATCGATTGATCGTGGTGAATCCGCTTGATCGCTTCGGCCAGCAGTGGCGCAACCGAGATGACTTTCATGTTCGGCAGCAGTTTCTCAGGCGGGATCGGAATCGAGTCGGTCACGGCGAGGATGTTGATCTTCGACTTCGCGATCTTCTCGACCGCGCTGCCGCAGAGCACGCCATGTGAAGCAGCTGCATAAATCTCACGCGCGCCGGCTTCGTGAACCGTCTTCGCAGCGCCGGTGATTGAACCGCCGGTGGTGATCATATCGTCGAACATGAAGGCGACCTTGCCTTCGATGGGTCCGCCGATGATGTGCTCCTGGCGGGTTTCGGTGGCGTTGTCGCGGCGCTTGTCGACGATGGCGAGGTTGCCGCCCATTCGCTTTTGATAACCCAGTGCTCGCTTGATGCTGCCGACATCGGGGCTGACAACGACACGATCGTCCTCCGCGAATGGCAACGTCGAAGCCCATTCCTGCAACACGGGCGCCGCATACAAATTATCCACCGGGCAATCGAAAAAGCCTTGGATCTGCGGCGAATGCAAATCCATCGTCAGCACGCGATCGGCGCCGGCGCGGGTGATGAGATTGGCAACGAGCTTCGCCGTGATCGGCACGCGACCTTCGTCTTTGCGATCCTGGCGGGCGTAACCGAAGTACGGAATGACCGCAGTGATGCGTTCGGCCGAGGCCCGCTTGCAACTGTCAATCATGATGAGCAATTCCATCAGATTGTCGTTGACGGGCGGGCAGGTGGGCTGCACGAGGAAGATGTCGCGGCCGCGAATGTCTTCTTCGATCTTGCAAAAGTTTTCGCCGTCAGGGAATTTTCCCAGCGTGATTTCGGCGAGAGGCAAGTGCAGAAAACTGCAGATGCTTTTTGCCAACGGACGATTGGCCTGGCCGGAGAAAATTTTCAGTTCACGCATGATTATTAGGTAGCCCGACGCGTAAGCGAGGGAGTAGCGGGTACACGGCCCTGAAAAAGGAATAAGGTCAACTCGCGGCTCAGCCCCCCACCCCAACCCTCTCCCCGGAGTACCGGGGCGAGGGAGTTTGTACGTTTGCTTGCGCAAACGTCAGCTTACAGAAGCCCGTAATTTGTCAGCGTCTTCTTCAACTTCGCCTCGCTCGCCGAGTCGAGCGCGGTCATCGGCAGGCGGAGTTCGCCGGTGTCGCGGCCGAGCATTTTCATCGCGGCTTTGAGCGGGATCGGATTGGTCGACAAGCCCAGCATGTCGCGGCAGAGGTGGAACAACTTGTGATGCCACTTGATCGACGCCGCGATGTCACCTTTGTTCCAGGCGTTCAGCAGGGCGATCATATCTTTCGGCACAATGTTGCCGACGACCGAAATCACTCCTTCGCCGCCAACGGAGAGCAGCGGCAGCGTGAGGCTGTCGTCGCCGCTGAGAACTGAGAGTTGTGTCTCGTTCAAAATCCGCGAGGCCTGATCGAGCGAACCGGTCGCTTCTTTCACCAGCGTGATGTTCGGCAACTCATCGAACCGCACAAACGTTTCGGGCTCGATGTTTTTGCCCGTGCGGCCCGGAATGTTGTAGACGCAGAGCGGAATGCCGACTTGCTCGGCGATCGCTTTGTAATGCTGATAGAAGCCTTCCTGCGTCGGCTTGTTGTAATACGGTCCGACGACGAGAGCCGCATCGGCCCCTTCCTTGGCGGCCCACTTGGTCAAGCGAAGAGCTTCGGCCGTGCTGTTCGAACCGGTGCCGGGCATCACCTTGCAACGGCCACGGGCGGTTTGCACGACGATCGAAATGACCCGCTCGTGCTCTTCGTGCGAGAGCGTGGGGGATTCGCCGGTGGTGCCGACCGGGCAGAGGCCATGCGTGCCGGCCGCAATCTGAAACTCGACCTGTTCCTTCAGCTTGGCTTCGTCCAATTGGCCATCTTTGAGAGGTGTGGTAATCGCAACCCACAAACCAGCAAACGCCGAACCTTTCCGAGCCATAACCGCAGCACCCTGTGTAGAACCGAGAGGTCGTTTCCGAGGAAACGACCATCATACGTTGGCGCGGGCGGCAGGGGGAGAGGCAGAGGCCTGGCGAAATGTAGAAGGAAGAAGGCAGAATGCGGGATGCCGAAGGTGGCACTGACCTGGTCGCTGTGCATGAAGGTTTGCCAGAAACAGTTTCAGCGGCCGATAACCAACTTGGCTGGCGGACGGCGTTCAACAAACTGGCGGCGATCGTGGAGGGTATTTAGGAAGCCCGAGACGTCAGGCGAGGTCGCCGCGAGCGTTCAGCGATGCGGCGCGGCAGTGCGAGATGACTCGTTTGGCAACCTGACTGCAGCAGAATAATGACGTGCAGTTCCACCCGTTTGTCGCTGCTGGCTGAACGCCAACAACGATCCTCACCTCACGGTTCGGGCTACCTGCGGACTACTTCACATCGAGCAATTCCACCAGGAAGTGCAGCGTTGCGCGTGGCGGAATGGCGCCTGGTGCACCGGCGTCGCCGTAGCCGAGGTTTGAGGGGATTTCGAGTTCGATCATCCCACCCTTGCCGACGAGTTGCATCCCTTCGGTCCAGCCTGCGATGACCTGGTTCAAGCCGAACGTGATCGATTCTTTGCGCTCGTACGAGCTGTCGAAAACCTTGCCGTTGTCGAGCCAGCCGTGGTAATGGACTTCGACCTTGCTGCGGGCCATTGGCTGAGCGCCGGTACCTTTGCGGAGAATGCGATACTTCAAGCCCGAGGCCGTCGTTTCGAACTTTTTGGATGCATCGGCGTCGACCTTGCCGGCACCGGCTGGCAGTTTGGGATGGGGGACTTCTTGCGCGCTCACAACCGTTGCTCCGAGGAAAAGGACGAATAAAACCGCCAGGCTTCCGAACGACCGAACCATGATTCACCTCCGTGAAAATTCAACTGGATAACGCTCGCTCACAATCACCAACTGCAGCGAGCAATCCGGCGATTCTAGGCCGGTTATTGCAGCGGGCATAGGGGTTTGGCAGGGCTGCCAGCACCGATGCTTCCTTCACTCCTTCGCGTCGGATATTCTGGGAGCACCGACGAATACGACTCATGAGAAAGACACCCGCAGGGAGTTTGCTGCGATGAATTTGGCACTGTTGGCACAAGATCCGCCCGTCGATGGCGTCGGGCGGACTGCATTGATTCTGTTGGTTCTGGCTGGGTTCGCCGGCCTGGTGCTGATTATTGTCGCCATTTCGTTCGCCGCGTTCGGCAAGGTCTGGTTCCAGGCCTACATGTCGAGCGCCGACGTGAGCATGCTCGCCCTGATCGGCCAATGGTTCCGGCAGGTGAATATGCGGATCATTGTGCAGGCCAAAATCATGGCGGCCCAGGCGGGACTCGATATCAGCCGGCGGACGGGCGGTATTACCACCAATCGCTTGGAAGCTCACTACCTGGCCGGCGGCAACGTGATGAACGTGATCCATGCGATCATCGCAGCCCATCGCGCGGGGATCGAACTCGATTTTGATCAGGCCGCGGCAATCGACCTTGCCGGCCGCGACGTGCTCGACGCCGTGCGGACCAGTGTGCATCCCAAGGTTATCGACTGCCCGGATCCGCGGCGTGGTATTAACGACACGCTGAGCGCTGTCGCCAAAGATGGCATCGAGCTGCGCGTAAAGGCCCGCGTGACGGTTCGCACTAACCTGGCTCGCTTGATCGGCGGCGCGACGGAAGACACGGTAATTGCTCGTGTCGGCGAAGGGATCATTACCTCGATTGGTTCGTCGAACACGCACAAAGAAGTGCTCGCCAATCCGAACCGCATTTCCAAAGCCGTGCTCGAGCGCGGCCTTGATAATCAAACGGCATTTGAGATTGTTTCGATTGATATCGCCCACGTCGTTGTCGGACAAAACGTCGGTGCCCGCCTGCAAGCCGATGCGGCCGAAGCTGACACGCGCGTGGCACGCGCCTTGGCCGAACAACGCCGCAGCGAAGCCGTCGCCCACGAACAAGAAATGAAAGCCAAAGTCGCCGAGAACCGCGCTGCATTGGTCGAAGCCGAAGCCCAGGTCCCGCAAGCTATGGCAGCCGCATTTGAAAAAGGAAATTTGAATGTAGCTTGAGTAGGGATGAAGCGAGGAAGGGCGGAAGAGGTTAGAGATTAGGAACACTCCATGATCACTTGGCTCCTACTGGCAGCGACGCTTGGTGCTGAACCGAGCGTTGAAGAATTGAAGTTGCTGAAGACTTTTCGCGATGAGTTCGTGCTCATCACGCCGGGCAACGGCAAGTTTCCTGCCGACGCCAAGGTGAAAGATACGTTTGCGATCGCTCGCTACGAAGTGACACAAAATCTGTGGCAAGCGGTAAAAGGCGGCAACCCTAGCGAATGGCAAGGTGAACGCAATTCCGTCGAGCGATTGTCGTTTGACGAGGCCCAAGCGTTTTGCAGGCAAGTGACCGAGCGTTTGCGTCAAGCCAAGTTGATCAGTGCGCAGCAAGTTGTCCGACTGCCGACATCGTCCGAATGGGAATACGCCGCGGCGGCGGGGACCAAGACACGGTATTCGTTTGGCGATGATGTGAAACAACTTTCCGACTACGGCTGGTTCACCGGCAACGCGGCGGGTAACGATCCGGTCGTTGGAGCGAAGAAGCCGAACCGCTGGGGCCTGTACGATGTGCACGGCTATTTGTGGGAATGGTGCACCACCGATGAAGAGCCGGTGCTCCGCGGCGGCAGTTGGCGCGACAAAGCGGAAGACCTCGCCACGGCTGTGGTAAAAGAAGTTCCGCGAGATACTCGCGGCCCGCACATTGGGCTTCGTTGTGTGCTTGTCGGTTCGGATCTTGCCCAGGCAAAGTTCGCTGCGGCGGAGCCCGTGAAAGGGATGTTCACGCCGGTCAAGCAACGAGCTCTGGTGCCCGAATCGGCCAAGCTGGAACAACTGTGGGGCGAAGGTGAATTCACAGAGGGACCAGCCCTCGCGCCGGATGGTTCGATTTTGTTTTCCGACATCGGCACGAAGATTTATCGCTTCGATCCCAAAACCAACGAAACGAAAGTCTTCCGCGATCCCAGCGGCCGCAGTAATGGCTTGATCTTCAATGCTCAGGGACAATTGATTGCCTGCGAAGGCGCGAACACGGGCGGCGGGCGGCGAATTTCGATCACCACGGGCATCAGCGGTGAAAAGGACGGCAAGGTCGAAACGTTGGCCGGAAGTCTGCAAGGCAAACGCTTCAATAGTCCGAATGATTTGGCCGTCGACGGCCTGGGCCGCACTTATTTCACCGATCCTCGCTACGTCGGCGATGATCCGCGTGATCTCGATTTCGAAGGGATCTTTCTGGTCGGCGCACCGGTCGCTGGCAAAGAAAGTGACGTAAAGATCGCCACGCGCGATATTCAAAAGCCCAATGGCATTTTGGTTTCGGCCGATGGCAAGACGGTGTTCGTCGCCGACAACAATCCGAAAGGGAATGTGCACCTCGTTTCGTTCGCCGTGCAATCCGACGGCACGTTGGCAGACAAAAAAGTGCTGTTCGATTTCGTCAGCGGCCGCGGCATCGATGGAATGACGCTCGATTCGGCGGGTAACATTTACGCCACGGCGGGCACGGGTGAAAAAGCGGGCGTTTATGTCTTTTCGCCCACCGGCGAACACCTGGCCATGATCCCCACCCCAGGCGATCCGACGAATTGTGCGTTTGGGTTTGAGAAGTCGCCGAAGCTGTCGTATTTGTATGTCACTGCTTCGACCGGTCCGAAGAAGAACGGCGTCGATCCGAAGTTCGGCCTGTTCCGCATCTTGCTGCCAGTGAAGGGCTACTATTTGGTCACGCCGGCGAAGTAGTCCTATAATGGCCGTATGGCTGGAGAGTTTGAGTGCGCCCTTTGTCGCCGGCTGCTGAAAGATGGCAGCAGCCGGCATCATTTGATCCCGCGAGCCTGCCATCGGCGAACCTGGTTTCGCAAGCGGTACTCGAAGGAACAGATGCAAGTGACAGTCGATGTTTGCCGCGATTGTCACTCGGCCATTCACGACTTGATTCCTGATGAACGTGAGCTCGGACGGGCTTACAACACGCTGGAACTGCTGCAAGCCCACCCTGCGATCGAGAAGTTTTTGACCTGGGTGCGGAAGCAGAAATAGTCGGCTTTGGCACCGCGAAAGCACGCGTCTTCTCTGTGGGGACGCTTTTCGGACTCCGACCGAACAATGACTAGCACTTTCATGGAGCGAAAGGCGACGATGAGCGGCATTGACGCTATTTGCAGGCCAGTTCTATACTTGCGGTTTGCCCACGATCCAAAAGCGATGGACGGAACTCGCGATGAAGTCTGAAAAACGCCACGAAATCCAAAAGAACGAACTCGCCGACTGGATCGGCAATCACGCCGAAACTGCGGCGGATTATTTCTGGCCGATCGCCGGCGGCGTGCTGGTGGCGTTTGCCGCAGCCATCGGAATTGCCTGGTATCTCAACAATCGGGATGCCAGCTCGGCCGCAGGTTGGGACAAATACTATCAAGCATTCAGCGAGCGGGAACGAGAACCCGAACTCAAGAAAGCTGCGGAAAACGAACCCGATTCGCTCGCCGCATTGTGGGCCAAGATGAGCTTTGCCGATTTGAACCGCTCGAAGGGCGCGTTCCTGATGTTCAGCGATCGGGCTGAAGGCGAAGCCAAGTTGAAAGAAGCTGCCGAAGCCTACGACGTCGTTCTGAAGCAGGCCCGCGATCCGTTCCTGCTGAACCGTGCACAGTTCGGGATGGCTCGCACGCAAGAGGCGCTCTGCCAACCCGAAAAGGCCCGCGAGTACTACGAACTGGTTGCCAAGCACGAACCAGAATCAGCCCTCGCCAAAGCCGCTGCCCGCGATGCCAAACGCTTGGCCAAGCCCGAGCAAGTGGAACTGATTGCCTGGTTCGCCAAACAAACACCGAAAAAGCCGACGCCAACTGGGCACGGCGGCATTCCTGGTTTGCCGCCGCTCAACGTGCCGACCGATTTGCCGGAACGGCCAGACATCAGCTTGCCGGGTGGCTTGAATTTGGATTCGGTCGCGCCGCCGGCGCCGATGACTCCGGGAGTTGATTTCCCCAAGCCGGCCGATGCGCCCTCGACGACCGCTCCGCCCGCGGAAGCGCCGAAGACGGATGCACCTAAGACCGAAGAGCCGAAGAAGTCCGGCGAATAGTCGGCAGCTGAAATTTCGGAAAGTAGTATGGTCCCGCTATGTCTGTTGACGGCGAGTTGAACGAGCAAGCACAAGAGCTCGTCGTTGGTGAAGCAGACAGCGGCGCTCGGCTGGATGCCTTTCTCGCCAAGACTTTTCCCAAGTACAGTCGAATGCAATTGCGGCGAATCATCGGCGCCGGTGGCGTGCGCGTGAACGATGCGGGGACCAAAGTCTCGCATCGCCTACAGTCCGGTAATCGCGTTTCGATTTTTCTGCCGAAGATGCCGTCGGCCGGGCCGAACCCGGAGAACATTCCGTTGCATGTTCTCTTCGAGGATGAAGAGATGTTGGCGATCAACAAGCCGCCGGGGATGGTCGTGCATCCGTCACGAGGCCATTGGTCCGGCACGCTGACGAGCGCGCTGGCGTTTCACTTCGATCAACTCAGCACGGCGGGCGGCGCGCATCGGCCTGGCATTGTTCATCGTCTCGATCGCGACACCAGCGGCGTGATGGTGGTCGCGAAAAACGACACCTGCCACTTCGCCCTGGCCGAACAATTCGCGGACCGAACCACGGCGAAGGAATATCTGGCGATCACCGTCGGTGCGCCCGATCGTGATCGAGACATGATCGACAAGCCGATCGGCATTCATCCGTATCAGCGCGAAAAAATGGCCATCCGCAGCGGCCACGAAACCAGCCGCGAAGCGCAGACGTTTTACGAAGTGCAGGAACGCTACCGCGGTTTCGCACTCGTGAAGATGCTGCCGAAAACGGGCCGCACGCATCAGATCCGCGTGCACCTGGCCCATATTGGCTATCCCATTCTCTGCGACCGCCTCTATGGCGGCCGGGCCGAAATCAAACGAGGCGAACTCAGCGGCAAGTTGGACGATCAGCACATGGTGTTAGGACGACAGGCGTTACACGCCCATCGCATTCAGCTGAAGCATCCGATCACAAAAGAGCTGATGGAGTTCGTCGCGCCGATTCCGGCCGACCTGCAGCTGACGATTGATACCTTGAGGGAACTGCGAAAAAAGTAACCGCTCCTGTTCCCTCTCCGCGGGCAAATCGACGATCTGTTCCTACGCGGCGAAACTGCAACAGTCTTCAGGACATTCGAAAGTGTGCCACTGGCCAGAGCCAGTGCAGCCCCGCGCGCGGGCTCGGATTGGCGACACGAGCTCAAGGATTTTTGGGATGGAGATCGACCTTCTCCAACAATGTTCGATTCTGCGTCGCCCTGATGCGACGGGCGATACGCTCCGATACGCACCACGTCAATCTAAAAGATCGCTTGAAGTGCAACTGCCGATCCCCATTGCACTCGCACTTCCACACTGGGCCAGTGGTGCCACCCTGCCGCAGTTTGCGTATGAGCTGGAGTGAGAGAATGGCAGAATTGAGCAGGCAGCACGCTGAACACCCCTTTGATTTCTTCGTGCTACCGCACGGTTGCCGGTGAACTCGCAGCTCTTCCTCGGCTTACGCCTCGCGTTTCCTTTTCGCTCTTTGACTTGACGGGGCGCCGGCGACTGCCTATACTATACAAAAGAACACTGCCCTCGATTGCGGGCAGACTGCACGCAGCGAGCGCACGCCATTCACTCACCACCGGAGGTGCAGATGCACGTTCGTTATTTCATGCTGCGCGGTGCTTGTCCTCGGCGGCGGTTCGCCAACGCAACAGAGGGGCAACAGTCACGCAACACTCGCGTTCATTTGCGGGATAAAACGACAACAGACGTGCAACAGTCCCGCAACAGAAGTGTGCAGAAAGCAACACTTTTGTTGACAAAGCAACAGCCCCGATTTCGGCAAGGCCTTGCCGGGCAAGACGTTGCGACTCGGGTGCCCACAGAAAAAATGAACAGGCCCCACGCAACAGTTGGGCGGCCGGAATCGGCGGGGCAGCCTGCGTACTCGCTGCAACAGCCTAACGACAGGTCCAGAATTTTCAGTAGGATTGACGCAACTCCGCGCCGCGGCAGACGAGAACAGTGATTAGAGATTCAACCTCGCCGCTGCGTGCGCGGAGATTCCGTTCCGGGATGATCAGCCGCGCGAACCATACACGGGAACCAACGTCCATGTCGAAACTAGCTCAAAAAGGCCGCTGCCTGGGTGTGACCACCGCGGCCGGCGAAGACAAGCTCTGCATCGAGTCGTTCAGCATGACCGAGCGCATGAGTCAGCTCTATTCGCTGCAGGTCGACATGATTTCGGAAGATCGCGATCTCAAGCCGGAGTCCCTCATCGGCAAGCCGGTGACCGTGCGGGTGACGAATCACGACGGCGACGTCGAGCGGTTTTTTCACGGCATTTGCCGGCGGTTCACACAAGGCCCGGAGGATGATCGCGTTCGCAGTTATCAACTCGACGCCGTCCCCTGGCTGTGGATGCTGACGCAAACTTCCGACTGCCGGATTTTTCAAGACAAGACGGTGCCTGAAATTATCAAGAAGATTTTCAGCGATCTCGGTTTTTCCGATTTCAAAGATGAACTGACCGCGACCTATACCAAGTGGGATTACTGTTGCCAGTATCGCGAGACCGATTTCAACTTCATCAGCCGGCTGATGGAGCATGAGGGTATTTTTTATTACTTCAAGCACGAGAAGGACAAGCACACGCTGGTGCTCGCCGATTCGCCCGATGCGCACAAGCCGTGCCCCGTCGCCGAAGAAGTGAACTACGTTCCCGAAATGGGCGCCGGCAAGAAGTACGACGGCATTCTCGATTGGCAGTTGTCGCAGGAAATGAGACCAGGCAAGTTCAGCAGCCGCGATTTCAATTTTCAAATGCCGGACAAAACGCTCGACGCCAATGAGTCGTCGTCGGTCAAAGTGGGCGGCAACGACAAACTCGAGATGTTCGACTTTCCCGGCTACAACGGCCAGCAGTTCAACAAGCCCGATCAACGGATGGGGGACGTCGAGCAGCTCGGCAAGACGCTGGCGAAGATTCGCATGGAGGAAGAGGAAGCCTCGCATTTGACCGCGCATGGCTCGTCGAACATGCGTGGTTTTTCGCCGGGATTCACCTTCACGCTCAAGGACAAAGAAGGCCGCCGCACGAAGGGAAATCCATATGTGCTGGTCGAAGTGCAGCACTCGGCCGTGCAGAGCCCGGCCTATTTTTCGGAAGAAGCGACGGAAAATGCCTATCAAAACAACTTCGTCTGCATGCCAAAGAAAGTAAAGTTCCGCCCAGCGCGCGTGACCAGTAAACCGGTCGTGCATGGAATGCACACCGCGCAGGTCGTTGGCCCCAGTGGTGAAGAGATTTACACCGACAAATACGGCCGCATCAAGGTGCAGTTCCCCTGGGATCGCGAAGGGAAGAAAGACGAAAGCAGCAGTTGTTGGCTGCGCGTCGCGCAACCGTGGGCGGGCAAGCAATGGGGCGCGTTCTGTTGGCCGCGGATCGGCCATGAAGTGCTGGTGAACTTTATGGAGGGTGATCCCGATCAGCCGTTGTGCGTGGGGAGTGTCTACAACCACGACAACATGCCGCCTTACACGATGCCCGACAATCAAACTCGCTCCGGCATGAAGAGCCGCAGTTCGAAAGACGGCAGCACCGAGAATTTCAACGAGCTGCGCTTCGAAGATAAGAAGGACAAGGAAGAGATCTACTTTCACGCCGAGAAGGATTTCAACCGCGTTGTCGAGAACAACGATACTCTGAAAGTCGGCTTTGAAAAGAAGGACGACGGCGATCAGACGATCGAGATCTTCAACACGCAGACGGTGAAGATCGGCACCCCGCAGGCCAAGGAGGGGAGCCAGAAGATGGAGATCTATAAAGATCGCGACGCTAAACTAAAAACCGGCAACGACACGCTCAAGATCGAAATGGGCAATCGCGAGACCAAGCTCTCACTCGGCAACGATTCGACCAAGCTCGACCTCGGCAAGAGCGAAACCGAAGCAATGCAATCGATCGAGTTCAAGGTGGGCCAAAGCAGCATCAAGATCGATCAAACCGGCGTGACGATCAAAGGCATGATGATCAAGATCGAAGGTCAGATCATGACCGACGTGAAGGGGCTGATGACCACCGTGCAAGGCTCGGCGATGGCGACGATTAAGGGAGGAATCTTGATGATCAATTAGTTGGTTCTCGCGATCGACTTGCAATTCACACTGCCCGATAACCATCGATTTTGCCGAGCAATTCCGGCCCGCTCATGCGAAACGCGGCGTTGTGTGGGCAAGCGAAAACACAGCTGACGTCTTCGTGCGGACCGACGATTTTATGGCAGAGATCGCAAGTTGTCGCCGTGTGCGAAATGACCGCAGCGCTGAGCTGCTGTTCGTGCATGTTGATGTTGCCATACGGGCAGTTGTTTGCACACAGTCCGCAGCCGATACAGTGCTTTTCGATTTGAATTTCGAGCCGTTCACCATCGCGATGAATCGCATCGACGGGACAACCAACCAAACAATACGGATCAGTGCACGAGCGGCAGGAACTGGCGACCAGCCACTTGTCGAACCGCAGTCCTTCGCGAATCAGCCGCGTCACACCGCCGTGGGTGTCTGCACAAGCCTTGGTGCATTCGTCGCAGCGCGTGCAGGCTTCGAGATCGAGCACCAGCAGTCGCTGGGCATTGTACAACCCTTGTTCGGTAAACTCGCGGAGGATGGGACTGTTGGTGGTAGGACTCGCTGCTTGTTTGGGCGGCGAACTTCCCGCCTGGAGTTGATGCGCGCGGGCGACAACGATCTTTCCGAGCGCGGGAACTTGCTTCAGCAATTGCTGAAAGACTTGCTTGTCGATGCGGATCAGTTCCACGTCGTCGAGCGCCGTGCAAGTGGCGGTGCGGCGACTGGCATCGGCCTGCAACTTTAGTTCGCCCTGCATCTCGTCCCAATCGGCGACGCAAGCGATTTCGCCGAAGGAATGCTTGGGGCGGAAATAGTCGATAACGCGTTCTTCGCCGGCAATGGTTTGCGAGACCTTCACATGGCCAATACGGATGATAAAGAAATCCTGCGCGACTTCATCCTGCCGGCAAATCACCTGGCCGGGCTCGACGCGAATTAAGTCGACTTGCCGCTTAGGATTGGTCGGCGAGATCTGCATCTGACTGGCCGCTTCCAGAAAGCGCCGACATTTTTCCAGGTCTTCGGCGCCAAGTTCGCCAAAGAGGCGATGGCTCAAGCTGCGACCGCTGCGATTACCGACAAACTCCAAGACATCACGCAACGCGCGAGCGCGGTAAACTTTGTCAAGTTCCTCGCGCACATAAGGATGTCGTTGCAGCGCATACAGCACATTGCGACGAATTTCGTAAACGACGCAAGGCGTCTTCGCGCGCAAGGTTGCCGTGCGCGCTTGATGACTGATGAGCGTCATTTCGCCGAGGATGATCGCTTCCGCGCCGCATTCAAAATCGGCTTGGCCTAACTCCGCTGCGGTGGGCACGTTCGGCTTGGCGGCTGCGAGCCCCAGCCAACGGAAAAACCCGCTGCTGGACTTCGCATTGCTTGAAGCAGCTTCGCGCGGATCAGACCGCCAGCCTTCGAATTGACCGCTCTCCAATAGAAACGCCGTAAAGCCATAATCACCGCGGCGGCAAAGTTCCTCGCCCGGTTTCAATTCCCAGCGCACAATGGAGTACTGCAGCCACTGCCGCTGCCGATAGGTGAGTTGACCGAAGTAGCGATGCGCCGCGAGTGATTCCGGCGTGACGGCGGTTTTACCACGATGGCCGCGGAATCGTTGCTTGGTGAGGCTGTTCACGCCGCCGACTTGTTCCAGCCACCATTCCGGTTCTTCGGGCGGCTTGACGATGGTCAGGGCGGTCGTCGGGCAATTCAGCGCACACTCGCCGCATTCCACACACGACGAATCACCCATCGGCTGATCTAAATCAAAACCGATGTGCGTGGCGTAACCTTTGCCGCTGCGGCCGATGACAAAATTCTGCTTGATGTCGCTGCAAGAACGCACACAGCGGTCGCACAAGATGCACGCTGCGTGATTGACTTGGATCAAGTTCGATGAAGAGTCGCTCTCCTCTTTTTCTGCTGCGGCCGGGCGCGCGGCGAGGCGACTTCGGTCGACTTGTAAGCCCTTTTGTTGCAAGCGTGCGAGCAGTTTTTCGAGATCGCTCGTGGCATCCAGATTCGACGTCGGTGAACTCGCCGGCAAATGATCGGCCGAGAGTAGTTCCAGCAGCGTCCTTACGTTCGAACGCACTCGCGAGCGTGCGACTTGGGCGACTTTCTGTGCTTCATCGGAAATGTTGTTTCCATCGACAGGGCAGTCGAGCGTATAGACCAACATGCCGGGTTGAACTGGTTGCACGCAAGCTGGCACGAGTTTGTCCTGCACCGTAATGCGGCCGCTGGCGTCTTGTTTGCCGACCGCGACCGAGCAAACTCGGCATACGCCGGCTGGTTCCAAGTGGGGCAGATGGCAGAGCGTGGGAACAAAATGTTCGCATGCGTACTCTGCTTTCCCGGTGACCTGCGGCGAACCTGCATTGCTCTCGGTTTGTCTCTTGAGTGCGTTGCGAGCGTCGAGGATGGTGGTAGCCCGTGGCTTGGTGCGGCCAGAAGCATCTAAGAAAATGATGTTTCCTTGCGAATCGACAGCGGGTGTTGCGCGGGGGACCGAGACGGGCTGGCCGTCGATCGACATCGTGACGAACTCGGAATACTGCTTCGCTGTCGCTTCCTCGGCCCGAATGAGTTGGCCGTTCAAGTCGCGGGCAAAGAGCCCTTCCTCTTCCCAGGCTCGGGCGATTTCGTCGACAAAGATCTTGGCTGCCATTGCGAGCTCATTCCTTCGAGCGAACGTAACGTTGCAAATCAGCTGGAAAGTACGACAGCAGCGTGCGAAGCGGATTCGGCGCCACATTACCCAGGCCGCAGATGGCGGTCTCGGCCATCGCCTGCGACAGTTCTAGCACCATGCCACCCGAAGCAGACAACAGCCCTTCGATTTCGGCGGCAGATAATTCGCGATTTTGCAAGGCTTCGCCAATCTCCACCATCTTGGTCGAACCGATGCGGCACGGCACACACTTGCCGCAGGATTCCGACTGATAGAACCGGAGACAAGCGACCGCTTGATCGACGAGGTCGGCACCCTCGGCGTAAATCACGATGCCGCCGCCGAGCATCAGATTCAAATCGCGAACGACACCTAATTCGAGAGGCAAACGACGAAGCTGAAACTCTTTATCTCCCGCCGCGATGAGCTTGTGTTCGCTGAGCTTTTTCTGCACCCGCGGACTGAAGGCATCGAGTGGAATTGCCGCTGGCAGAAAGCCAGCCGATGGTCCCGACGTGGCAACGGCTTTCAGCTTCTTACCATCGCGCATGCCGCCGCAGTATTGATCGATCAATTCGCCCAGCGTAATGCCGATGGAAACTTCCACCACACCTGGCCGGGCGACGTCGCCTGAGACGGAGAAGAACCGCGCCCCTTGGTAATGCGGCAGTGAGTTCTCTTTGACTGGCGTCGGTTTCACTTGGCCGAGCGCTGAATACCAACTGCCATCGCTATTTCCCTGCGTGAGAACTGCTGGAACCCAAGCGAACGTCTCGACGTTGTTGAGCAACGTTGGCATGTCCCATAGACCGTTTGTTTGCAACTCCGGCGGGCGATTGCGCGGCTCGGCGCGTTCGTCTTGAATGACTTGAATCAACGCAGTCTGTTCGCCACAGATGTATCCGCCGGGGCTGACAAACACTTCGACGTCAAAATTCAAATCGCTCCCGAGAATGTTCTTGCCACAGACTCCCAGCGTTCTCGCGGCCTCGATCTCCGACCGCATCGCCGCGATTTGCTCTTCGTACTCATGGCGGATGTAGATGTAACCCCGTTTTGCGCGCAGCAACAGCCCGGCGAGGATCACTCCTTCGAGTACCAAATAAGGTGTACGCAGGAAAATCTCGCGATCCTTAAAAGTGCCGGGCTCGCTTTCGTCGCCATTGCAAACGACGTACTTTTGTTGCCCCTTGGCCCGCAGCACTTCTTCCCATTTTTTCCACGCTCGGCCACCCGCGCCGCCCATGCCCAGCAAGTTGGCGGTCCAGAGCGCCGCGATAAGCGGGTGCTGCGGCCTGTCGTCGCGCGGCGCGTCAGGCGCTGGTTTTCGCGGCGCCGGCGGGTTCTGAAAAACGCTCAGCCATTGACGAATCGCAGCGTAGCGCTGGTTGGCTGGCTGGCCTGCATAGATGTTGATTCTCCAGGCATCGGCGGAACTGGGGAGCCATTCATCGCGATCATCGGGCAGATCGCTGGGCGCCGCTGTGGTGGAAATTTGCGAAACGATCTCACAGACCTCATTTGCCGGGCGGCCAAACAGATTGCGCACCGAATGATCTGCAAGGCGATGAACTCGGATGGCTGGAGCACGATCACAGCGGCCCAGGCAGGAGACTTCATGCACCGAGAGCGAGCCATTCTTCGTTGCAGGGAGCGCTCGCAGCTGTGCGGCGACTTGCGCCGAACCGCGCAAACGGCAGGCCATATCGCGACACACGGCAACTTCGCACGAGGGCAATTTCGCTTGCTCGCGGGCCTCTTCTGCTTCATTGGCAAAGACGCGAAAGTGCGGATAGAAACTGGCGACCTCATGAATTCGATACAGCGGCACCGCCAACCGGTCGGATAACTGCCGCAGCGCTTGCCGCGGCAGAAAACCGTGTTCGTGCTGTAACTGCTGTAGCTCTTGAATGATCATGCGTGTGGCTGAAATGCGCTCAGGGAGAAAGTCGTTGCAAGGCTTGCTGCAGGGTAGTTAGCGATTGTTGGAGATCGGCCCGCTGGGGGTCAAACCTGCCGGGCAAGTCGTACTGCGAGGCTCCTGCTTGTTGGGCGAGCGACTCTCGAAGCATGGTTAGTTCTGACTGGAGATTGCCAGCAGGCAGATCGGCGGCGAACGCTGCGGCGGCCAGGTAAATCTCGATGGCTTGATCGTTGGTGCGACTGTTACCGAGCAACTGTTCCAGGAGGCGGGCACGTTTAGCAATCGTGGTGGCCGGCTGCTGCAGTATTTCCGCTAAGGACTGCGTCGTTTGGCCAACGAGGCGATAAGAAACATCACCAAAGTTGTGATGACAGTGCCTGCAATCCTTGCTCGCAAATTCAGCCCATTCGCCAGCCTGCTGATCTGCGGTTAGTTTCATTCGTGCTTGCTGCAGCAGTTGGGCATGTTGTGCCTGCTGCGACTGCCCTGCGCGCCAGGTGTCGAAGTGAAACGTCGAAACCTGCTGATCATTCGGCTTGGCTTTCGTGTACCGAGTGATCTCCGCAGCTTCGTCCCAATGCTTCGGTAGATTGGCCAGATAAGCATGCAGTTCGAATGTTAAACGCGGATGCCCGGCAGCGATTAAATCATGGTTCACATCGTAGAGTTGCTCCCCAATCAGTTGTGGGCCTTGGTGGCAATCAAGACAATTGGCTGCTCGCTGCTCGAGCGACCGCATGTCGTGAAAACCCGTTTGCGAAGTTCGGGCTACTCGTGAATCACTGTGGGATTCAGGCCAGGCCAGCGAGTAATGCTGGCCCAGCCAGTTGCTGGCGGCGCCATGGCAAGACTCACACGACACGCCCTGCCAATACGCGTCAGAACTGAGTTGGTATTGCAGTTTGCCACCGACGAGCGAGCCCGCCGGCGGTGTCGCATGGCAACCAATGCATTTCTCTTCGACAAAACGGAGATACTCGGCATCATCAATCGATGTCGCAGCAGTTTCAGTCAACTTGCGAAACATTTTCACCGAACGTTCGGTATAAAGCACGTCAAACGCACGACGATGCGGATCCGTAGCTTCCCAGATTGGATAGGCATTCCGCCAAGTCACCGGCTCGGCCTGCGGCTGGCCATGACAAGCTGTGGCCGAACAGGAATTGCGACCGACGAATTGCAGTGGCGATTCACTGGCTCGCTTGACCGATGTCGTGGTACTTGTCGGCAGACTCGTGGCAGTGATTTGGTAAGTCACTGGTGGCGGGTTCGACAGCCTCCCGCATCCGCAGCAGGCAACGAGCAATATCAATTGCGCTAATTTCCAGGCAAGCGACATTTAGGGCCCCCCCGGTTGATGATAGCGATGGCATTCGGCGCAATCGAAACGTGCCGTAGCGCGAAAGGTTGGATGCGAACTTTTCGCCGCGTGACATTGCACGCAACTGTCAATGTTGGGTATCAGCACTTGTCCGTCATCGAGCGGCGGTTTTGCGGGAGCATCGGTCGCGAACGCGCGGCCATGGCAATCGCGGCAGTTGGCCCAGCTCTCATGCGCCCGATGATTGAAACGAGCATGCTGCAGCCATCTGGCTGGCAACTTTGGTGTCACAAAGTCGGTCGGCTCGGCCAAGACCGCGGGAACTGCCGATTCATCGGCGTGGCACTTCAAGCACTGTTCGCGAAAGAGACTCTTCTGCCACGCATCCACTTGCCCTGGATCACCGAGATTTTGAGCCAGGTTGTTGCCAGGAGTCTTGCCGGGAAGCGGCACGTTGGGTGTGAGTCGCGGTTTCGCCACATCCGCCGGTTGATGGGCAGCATTTGCCGAGATTCCTAGCAGGAATTCTCTCAATTCGCTTTGCTTCAAGCCATGCCGAATGTTCCAAGAGTTCAACTTGCCTGCAACGGTTTGGGAAACATCGAGCGGATGACAGGCACGACAATGTTGCTCGAAAGTTACGGGCAACATGTACGCACCTGCCCGATCGGCGACATGACAGCTCTTGCAGTCGAGCTGCACCAAAGAGTCGAGCGCTTGCTCAGAACTGGTTCGATATCGATCGCGAAGTTCGGCAGGCAGCTGCCCTAATTTCCATGCCCCTGCTGGTTTGCCATCTTTGGGCCACTGCCCCGGGAGCATATGAAGTTGATGATTGAACTTGAAATGGTTGTTATCGGTTTTCGGCAGCGAGCGAAATGCGGGATGGGCAAATTCGCTGGCAATGGTTTTTGCAAACTGCGCGACGTTTTGGATCGGAGCATCGTATTGGGAACGGCGGCGATGCGAGGTAATGTCCTGATGACAGTGGGTACAAGCACGGTCATCAGGACGCGCCAATAAGGCATTCGCGCCGCGATGATCGGAGTGACATTCAGCGCACGTGGCGCCCTCGGCTGGCAACTGGTTACTGTGGTGTGGGTTCTCAGCCTGGCTCTTATGGCATTTGGCGCACGTGACTTTATGGGCATGGGCATCGTGGGCGGATCGCGAGTCGGCACTAAACGCGGTGAGCAATAATTTCGAACCGGCAGTATCGGAGCCGAGCGGAGTGAAGTCTTCATGGCATTCGCCGCAGCTCGAATTGAGCGCTGAGTGAACTGCGGCTAGCTTTCCTGGCGAAAGATGTTCACGTGCAGCAACGCCGCCGAACAGCAGCCAGCCGAGATACGCGGCGGTGATGATGCTGCAGACTCCCGTCCAGAAATACTTCGACCGCACCAGTGCATCGCCGCGACGATGGTAGTCGAGCACAATCCGCAGCGCCCGCTGCTTACTCGATTCCTTCTTCGCTGGATTGGTCGTGGAGTTCATGAATTCAGCTGTAACGCAAAGCAAACCAGATATGACCGAGCAGCAAGATCAAGAGCATCGCAGCCAGGGGAAGGTGAATACAGAGCCAACCGTGCAACCACCAATGCAACGTCTGTTGCAAATTCATCTGTCGCCGCCGCTCGCACAACTGCTCCAGTTGGCTGACAACTGTTTGTAACTCACGTTCATTGATTCGTCGCTTGAGTTCTTCGAAATACCAGCTGCTGCGATGTGCAATATTCAACCCACGCTCGGCACTATGGCCGGATCGCAGGAACGGCTCCACATCGCGCGCCACTGCCTCGCGTAGGACTTCCGGAATGACAAGCTGTTGCTGAGATTCCTGCCTTGCACGCGGCAAGCGTTCCAACAACGTGCCCACTTGTCGAGGAGCACCGGCCATCAGGAGCCTGTTGTTGCTCTGATTCCGCCGCGAAGTTAGTTCCAGCGTTGCCGGTGCAACGACAGGCATTCCCACCAAACGCCGCGCGTCGGAGCTTAATTGCAAAGCGACTTCTTCAATTTGACAATGAATTGTCTCCGTGGGCACGGCTTCGATGAGCCACCGGGGAATGAGATTCTGCATCAGCCAGCCGTAGATACCGCAGGCCGTGACCAAGGCAAAGACACCGGCGACGAGCGTGGAAAGCCACCCGCCCCACTGCAGGCCGCTGTGCATGACAACGAGCGGCACGGCCAGCAGCCCGAGCCAGATGTGCGCTTTCATCCACAGTTGTGCGGAACCGAGCCACCGCGAAGTGCGGAATAGCTGGGTGCGCCGGAGGCCAAGCAGGCACTCGAACACGATGATCGTGCCAGCCAGCACTCCATAGGTCAATCCAACGAGTGAACTGCCGCCGGGCCAGCGACTTTGACCGGTTGCTTCCCACCCATACCAGACCACCGCGGCTGCCGTCGCCAGCACTGCGGCGACAAACCACCGCAGGTGCAGAGCAACGAAAGCCTTGCGGTCACTCAGCACAGGAATGCGTTTCTCAGGTAGGTGAAGTAAGATTCCATCGACTTCAAAGGAAGAGCTGCTTGCTCTGGCGAGAGTTTAACATAACGGGTTCCCGCGGCCAAAGGACGGAACGGAAAAACTGTTGGCCAGCGTTCCACAACAATGAGCGCCAAAATCGCTGCTAGAATGCCTCGCTCCCTCTTGCAAGGACGGCAATTATGAAAAGCACCTGGGAAATTCGCATCTACGAAGATGGCAAACTTGCGCACTCGGTCGAACTCGGCGGTCCGTTGGAATTGGGAAGACAGGCGGCCGCAGACGAGCGACTCTATGCAACTCTGTTTCAATCTGGGCAACAACGGCTAGTCGTGACGGCAGAAAAGTCGGTTTCACGACAACAGGCACTCTTGGAACCGCTCGATGGCGCCCGCTGCGTGATTACCAACATCAGTAGCAACCGCGCGATCAATCTACTCGATACTAATGGCACGCTGGGTCCCGGTGCCAAACGCATTGTGGAAACTGAAACGTTGCTCGGTTTTGGCCGTACGACGGCGATTCGCTTGCAACCCACGGGTACTACCAAGACCGCTGATCGTGATCATAACGACGAATCGCAGTACAAGAGCCTGCCGGACGCGGAAGCACCGGGGCAAAGCTTTTTTGGCACGAATACCTTTCCCAGCTTGGCAGCCGGCACGTTAGCGCCCGAAATGCGCGAAGTCGACCAATGGGTCAAAGCGGCCATGGATGTGCTCGAAAGCGCGGCGAACTCGGCCGACTTTTATGAGAAAGCGGCCCGCGCGGTGGTAGAGGTCGGCAAGCTGGACTCGGCTTGGGTTCTCTTTTTCGAGCAGGGACAGTGGCAGCAGCAGGCGCGCTACACATCGCCGCGAGTGGCCAGCAGTGCCACGAAAAATTTCAGCCAAACGGTGCTGAAGCTCGTTCGTGAAAAGAAGCGTACTTTTTGGCAGCTGCCGCCGAATCCAACTTCCGAAATGGGGAGCCTGGCCGGTGTTGATGCCTTTGTCGCCGCGCCAATTCTGAATCGACAATGGGAAGTCATCGGCGCCCTGTGTGGCAATCGCCAAGGTTGCGGCTTGGGGGTGGTTGATTCGATTGATGCCGTCGAAGCGAACTTTGTGCAGCTCCTCGCTCGCTGCATCGCGGCTGGCCTCGCACGACTTGAGCAGGAAGAAGCGGCCCTCGCAGCGCAGGTGCAGTTCGCCCAGTTCTTCAGCCCAGAGCTTTCACGGCAACTCGCGCTGCAGCCTGATCTGCTCCGTGTCCGCGACGCGGAAGTGACCTTGCTGTTTTGCGATATTCGGGGCTTCAGCCGGATCAGCGAGCACCTGGGGGCGGCCCGCACCGTCGATTGGATCAGCGATGTAATGGACGCAATCTCCAACTGCGTGCGGGCGGAATCGGGAGTGCTAGTCGATTATGTCGGTGATGAAACGTTCGCGATGTGGGGTGCACCCGAAGAGCAGCCTGACCATGCGCAGCGAGCTTGTCGCGCGGCGCTCGCGATGCTTGAGCAATTGCCGATTCTTAATGCGCGCTGGCAGGCGGAATTGAAAGAACCACTCGATCTGGGCATCGGCATCAACACGGGCGTCGCGCGCGTGGGCAACGTCGGCTCGAAGCACAAGTTCAAGTACGGACCTCTCGGAAATACGGTGAACCTGGCAAGTCGCGTGCAAGGGGCCACCAAACACGCAAAGTGCAAATTGCTGATCACTGGTGCAACACAGGCCAAACTCGGCAGCGAGTTTGCCACCCGCCGACTATGCCAGGCCCGCGTGATCAATATAGCCCAACCGGTTGATCTGTATGAACTCGTGTCGCCGGACAACGCAGGTTGGATCGACGCGAAAACCGTGTATGAGAGCGCACTGAAGGAATTTGAAGAGCAGCGGTTCGCGCAGGCCGCTCGCATCTTGGGGAACTGGCGGACCCAACACAACGACGATGCGCCCGCGCTCTTGCTGTTGCATCGCACCGTGCAAGCGATGGTCGAAGAAAAAACCGACTTCAGCCCACTGTGGATTCTACCCGGCAAATAGCGACTATTTGTTTTTCTGTTTTTGCTTCTGCTGTTGCTTGTTCTTCGCTGGTTGCTCGGCGGGTTTGACTTTGGCAAAGTCTTCATCAAGCTTGCCAGGTCGCGCATCTTTGAACTGATCAAGCGCCTTCTGCAGTTCGGCAATCTTGCTCGTGGCAGCGCCAGTTAGTTTGCTGGTGTCCAGTGGGGCTATTTCTTCTGGATCGGCCCGCAGATCAAATGCACGGCCATCGCGATACAGTTTGAACTTGTGATTAAACACAAATTCCTTGACGGCCACGTTTTGATTCTGCCGCGGCGAATACCAGTGATAGAGCCAACCCCGCGGCTGACCTGTTTCACCGCGCAGTTGCGGCAAAAAGTTCACCCCGTCGAGTTTTGCAGGGAGTTCTTTCGCGGCAGATGATCCCGCGGCCGCGACAATCGTTGGGAAGATGTCGACGCTGCTGATCAGATCGCGATTGACTTGCCCTTTTTGAATTACTTCCGGCCAGCTCACGATCAGCGGTACATGCGTGCCGCGGTGAGTCGTCGTTCCTTTGCCACCGCGATGATCGGCGCCTTGAAAACGGCTCGTCACTCCCACCCCAGTGCCGTTGTCGCCGAGGAAGATCAGCAAAGTACTTTCGCGAATCCCTAACTCACCCAACTTGGCGTCGAGTTCGCCGACCATCCTGTCCATATAGTTCACCATCGCGGCGAAATGCTTGACGTTGCGGTTGACGCTTTCACCTTGTGCTTTTGGGTCCCAGTCGGCACTGTCGGGTGTGGGTTGAAACGGATCGTGGGTCAAGGTGAGCGGATAATACAGAAAGAACGGTTCGTTTTTGTGGCGAGTGATGAAGTCGAGAGCGAACTCATTCAGCAATTTCGGCCCGTATTCGCCGTTCGTAAAGTCCTTTTCGACGCCGTTGTATTCTAAGCCTGGATTGGCATATCGCGGCGGTCGGCGAGTATGTTGCCAAAGGCACGATTCGTCGAAACCAAAGTGCTTAGGCGAATCGACCTCACGACCGAGTTGCCATTTACCGACGATGCCCGTCGCGTAACCGGCCCTCTTCAGTACATGAGCAAACGTGGTTTCCGTGCGCGGCAGCGTGCCGAAGTTGTAGTAGTTCCGCACGTTGTACAACCCGGTCATCAATTGCACGCGGGTTGGTGTGCAGAGCGGTTGCACATGGCAATGCTCAAAGCGCATGCCACTTGCTGCGAGCCGATCCAAATGAGGAGTCTGATAAGACTCGCCGCCGTTGGCCGTGACGCATTCGTAGCCAAAGTCGTCGGCTAGTATAAAGACCATATTGGGTACACGGCCCATTTTCGTAGATTCGTCGGGCTTTGCCGCTGAAAATGCCACATCCATGGTGCCGGCAGCAATGATCAGTGTAGCTAATCTGTGTAGTAAACGCATAAAGTATCGAGTGGAACGGTGGTGATAGCCGCAGCCACACTGACGGCTCGCGGGCGGGCGTTCGGCCGGCGGTCAATATCGCGGCCGAAGAACTTGCGGTCAATCAAGCAAATAGAAAGGACGGATTTATGGGGCGAAAGGTGCGGCGACAGCAGCATGGTTCCGCCTGGCACTGGAAGCAGACGGACGCTTGGTACTTCACGCTGCCAGGGGCAAAGAAGCGAATTGCTTTGTTCGACGAGCAGGGCGGATGAATCAAAGGCCCGCTAAGAAACTCGCAGCCGAACGGGCTTTGGCGAAGGTTAAGGTGGGGATAGCAGATACCTTCCGCGGAGCGTCTTCCTGTTCGGGGACATCTCGAAGCACCCTTGATTCTCCCGCAAGCCATTCACCTTTACGATTAACTTCACTTTGCCGTCCTCGGCGTCCGTCAGCGCTTGGGCTGCATCGCCCGGGAAGACGAAACTGGCCAAGGGAATGACGGTGACGATCCGGCTTGTCGAGCACGCCTTCCATCTTCGCTTCGAGCCACGGCGTCCAACCGAATAGTCCGGAAGGTTTAGCCACAAGTGCTGTCGTGCCAGCCGCCGATGTCAATCACTGCGAATGCTGTTGATGAAATGCCCGCTCCATCTCCTCAAGTGACTTGAGAGTAGCCGGCCAAGCCGGTCTCAATTCCAGAGAACGCTGTAGACTCTGTCTAGCCCGTTCCAGGTCGCCAGAGTTCAACCGAGCCTGTCCCAGATTGTGGTGCGCCGCGGCATCTTCCGGATCGGCGGCGACAATCTGTTCCAGAATTTTAACGGCTTGCGAATAGTGGCCTGCGTCGAAGCAAATTCGACACTGAAGATTGGCCACATCCATGTCGAAGTCCCCTTCTCGATCGATAAACGGTGCAAGCACGCACTCGGCTGCTTCTCTTTCATTGCGAGCGAGATGTACTTCTCCTTGCCAACAGGCCCATTCCTCCATCAGCATGGGCATTGATTTCAATGCAGAACACTCGGCGGACATTGCCGCGATTCGCCGCTGTGCGACGAGTACCTGCCGCAGTCCTCGCCAACCCTCGCGGTTATGCGGCTGCTCGTGTACTACGCGACGCCACTGCAGTTCGGCCAGGTCGTTCCTCCCGAGCGAGGAATATACGAGCGCCATGTTGTGCCGCGCCTTATAGCCTTGAATTCCGGGATCACGACTCGAGAAACGGATTTGCGATTCGCCCCAGATAGCCTGGTTGTAGGCCTGGAGCGCCTCATTCAAGCGGCTCGTTTGCTGATCAAGCAAGCCACGGCGGAACCAGAGCTCCGGATCATCCGGAAAGAGACTCAGGGCTTGTTTGCTGACCAGCTGTGCATCCGGTATCCATCCCAGCGCGATCAGACTCTGTATCAATAATGCGTATGCTTTGCGGACATGTGATTCGTCCGGCAACGAGAACGCCAAGCTGCGGCGGAGCCAATGCACCGCCGCTGCATGCGATTGCATGTCATTGAATGTCATCCCGAGGTTGAACAAGACGAAAGGGTGATCTGGCCGGTCCTGCAAATCAAGCTGCAGCAATCTTAAGTCACGATCGAATTTCTTTTTTCTTCCAGCTGGCGACTGGTCCGCGCCGGAATGCAGCACGTAGATGTCTGTCCAGGCGACATCGCCCCCGGCACTGCGAATCGAGGATAGCACTTGTTCGTGGATTCGTCCTTCAAAACGAATGTTTGGTGAATTTCGGATGAGTTTTACGTGATCAACAATCGTTACCTGGTCACGGGCAGCCTGCCCGCCAGGGCAATGCACTTGCATAACAAACCCCAGTAACGACTCTGGGTGATCCGCTCGCGCCAGCTGTCGTAATCGCCGACCGCAATCGGCAGGGATGGTGTCATCCGAATCCATCCAAAAGAGCCATTTCCCTCGTGCATGCCGGAGCGATTCATTCCGAGCAGCTGCAAAATCGTCGACCCAAGGAAATCGAAACAATCTGGCACCATACTGTTCCACAATTTGCGGTGTGTCGTCGAGCGATCCAGTATCCACCACGACTAGTTCATCAGCCCAAGGCAGAATGCTCTCCAAGCATTCTCGTAACGTTCTTGAGGAGTCCCGCACGATCATGCACACGGAAAGGAAAACGTCAGTGTTGTCAGGATTCATCAAGGGCTCCATCATGCGTTGTATTGTTTAGACGCTTCCAAAAGATACTTGACCGATACTAAGCTGCGCAGTAGGTTCAGCCGGATTTCATCCTGCCCGAAACCACTGATTGCCGAATAGGTTAGCTGTGATTACAGGAGTGGTGCTTGCCCGTAACGAGGAGTCGCAAATTGTCGAATGCCTACAGGCATTTCGGCCATACGTAAATGAATTGATCCTAATTGACATGGAGAGCACTGACAGCACCGTGTCACACGCTCGCACACTGGCAGATTCTATCCTCAGCCATCCTCTGATTCCGAATTTTGATTCTGCACGAAACATTGCCATTGACGTCGCACGTTACGATTGGATTTGGTTTGTCGATGCCGACGAGAGAGTCCCGGCAGAAACGGGACGGTTGATCAATAATCTCGTCCGGGAGCGTGGCAAGGATTTTGACGCAATTACGATTCCTTTTAAAACGTACTTTGCTGGACGTTGGATTCAGCATTCGGGCTGGTGGCCAGGATATACCATGCCGCGAGTGCTACGCCGCGGTCGCTTTCGGTTCGCGGAACGATTGCACGGCGGTGTCCAAGTCGAGGGGCCGGAATTGAGAATCGCTCCGCTGGAGAATCTGGCAGTTGACCATTTCAGCTACCGTGACATCACTCACTATGTTGAAAAGTTCAACCGCTATACCACGACGGAGTCGCTCAATCTGGCAGCCGACCATGTGCCTCTGGATTGGGAGCGTGCGTCCCGGGCGATGGTCCGCGACTTGTGGCTTTATTACGAGTGCAACGGGGGCCATGGAGATGGGATTCACGGCTGGATACTGGCCTGGTTGGCTGGGCAGTATCGATGGTTTTCCCATGCGAAACTTCTTGATCAAGCAAATCCAGCTACGATTGATTCCGCTTCCATTCCGCGCAGCCTAGATGAATTTCTGTGCGTGTTTAACGACGAACTCGCAAAATGCCGTAGGGGCTTGGACCACGAAGTGGGTATTCATTTTCGGTCGCCCCTTCTGGATCCAAGCGGATACGCAGACGACGGCCGGCGCATTCTCGGCTCACTTGCGTTGCTGGAGCGGGATCTCTCGGCGGAGAACATCCCGTGGAGCGATGTAACCTGCGAACTCGCTCCGGGGGAGCGTTCGTTAATTTGCGCGCTGATGCGACGTCAACCCGGCTATCGACCGATTACGATCACCAACTGTATTCCCACCTTGTGTGGAGTCGATCAAACCGCCCAATGCAATATACTGCGGACAACATTCGAAACGGATCGTGTACCCGAGCAGTGGCTACCGATCCTCGCTCAGTTTGACGAGATTTGGGTTTGCTCCCAGTTCAACGCCCGGGTGTTTCGCCAAAGCTGGGTGCCGCCGGAGCGGATTCGAGTCGTCAATCAGAGCGTGGATACCAGTGTATTCACGCCTTATGGGGAACGGTGCGAACTACCGCCTACTGCCGCTGGCAGGTTTGTGTTTCTGTCGATCTTTGATTGGCAACTGCGGAAGGGCTGGGATCTGCTGTTGCGGGCCTATTGTTCCGAATTCTCTCTGGCAGACAACACGGCGCTATTGCTGAAAATCTCTCGGGGGCATGGCCATACCATGGACGGCATTCATCGAGACGTCGCGCGCATTTTGGAGGAGTTGGGTCAAACGCTCGAGCAGCGCACAGACATCGTCCTTTGGGATGCATGCTTGCCCCAGTCTCAACTGGCCGCGCTCTATCGAAGTGTTGACGCCTTCGCACTTGCTTCTCGTGGTGAAGGCTGGGGCCGGCCATGGATGGAAGCGATGGCGAGTGGATTGCCAACGATTGGCTCGGCGGGCTCAGGTAACGACGACTTCATGACGGCAGAGAATTCCTTCCTGGTGCCGACGACTTCCGTTCCAGTTTCCGAAGCCGCGGCCCTGGAGATTCCGCCCTATCGTGGGCACCGCTGGCTGGAACCGGACGAAGCCTCTCTGCGGCATCAGTTGCGACAAGTGCATTGCGATCGCGAACGAACTCGTATTGTTGGGCAACAAGCGCGCCAGGATATCGTGGCGAGATTCAGTCCCCAGGCCGCTGCAAAAACCCTGGACAATGTGATTGGCGAACTCGTAAGTGCGCGTCAACCTCATCAGCTCGAACCCATGATCCCAGGGCAAATTGAAGTTCAATTGGAAGGCGAGTTCTTCGCGAATCATAGTTTCGCCAACATCAACGAGTCCTTGGCGAGGCATTGGCTTCGGGACACTTCCCTAGCTTTATCATTGCGACGCCTCGTTCAACAGCCGACTCAGGCAGGTGGAGATTCAGAACGTGAATTGACCCCTTATTTCTCCCGTTGCTCCGACAGCGCGAAACAAGTTGTCGTCCGGCACGCGTTTCCACCGAATTGGACTCCACCCGAGAAGGGACGATGGGTTCATATCCAGCCGTGGGAGTTTGGGTATCTGCCAATTGATTGGATTCCGCCGCTGCGAGACCTTGTCGACGAGATTTGGGTTCCGTCAAACTACGTTCGAGACGTGTATTTGCGCAGTGGTATTCCACCGCACAAGGTTCAAGTGATGCCCTGGGGGATCGAGCCCGATGTCTACACGCCTGCAGCTCCTCCACTCCATTTGCCAACCTCCAAGCAGTTCCGCTTCCTCTTCGTTGGTGGCACCATTGAGCGTAAAGGGTTCGACGTGCTTCTTGAAGCCTACATACAGGAGTTCAAGCGAGGGGAAGACGTTTGCCTTGTGGTGAAAGATATTGGAGTAAACACCTTTTATCGCTTCGGCAATCATCGGGACCGCATCCAAGAGGTGATCGCATCTGGGAGCGGTCCGGAAATGCTATACTACGATCAGGAACTTTCGGATGGATTAAGAGCAAGCCTTTATACTGCCTGCCACTGTGTGGTCGCTCCTTATCGAGGCGAAGGCTTTGGTTTGCCAATCCTGGAGGGTATGGCCTGTGGACTGCCGGCCATCGTCCCTCGCGGAGGGCCTACGGATGACTTTACAAGTGAGGAAACCGCCTTCTATTTGCATGCTCGCGAAGTGGAATGCCACCACGACTGGCCACTATATGGCCCTGCTCGTCAGTTATCGGTGGAAGTTTCCGACGTTCGCCAGGCCATGCGAGACGCCTTTGAAAACTCCCCCGTAACAAAACGCAAGGGGGAAGCCGCGAGGCTAAAGGCGCAGAGCGAGTATTCTTGGGAAGTCGCTGCCCGTCGTATGTCCCACAGACTGCGATATCTCGCGCAGGAGGAACATGTCCGACGACCTGCTCCCAACCTCGTAGGCTGCACCAATCAAGAGCTTGAAATCATCGCCGGGGTGATCTTTGAGGGAAGTTATCAATCCTTGCCAGGCTGTCTCGCTCGCATTCGTCCCTTCGTCCGCGACACGATAATTGTCTGCCAGAAACCTCATCCCGAGGTCGCCGCCATCGCTGAGGAGTACAACGCCAGAATCCTCGTCATGCACCCATCGCAGGCCGGTTTCGCCGAGCAACTTTTGGGTAAACACAAACTCCCTTGGCTGTTGCTCCTAACGCACCAGCATTGGCTCGATGAACGAGCCTGGCATTCGATTGAGCAAACGGTTCAAGCATCCCAAAAACTGTCGTCAGGAGTGTCCTCGCTTGACCCGGAGGGGCGGGAGATTCCTGAAGCATCGCAGGCTCGCTTGATGCCAGCTACCCAGGTTATCGACTCGGAACTGATCGCGGCAATCGAGCAACTTGGGCTAAGCACTTACTCGCGGGTGTCGCCGCCTCAAACCAATGATTCCCAGCTCACGATGGCGCTGGACCATTTCAGACAGGGTAACTACTTCCATGCTGAGGTGTATTTGACGGAGTCCTTGGCCCATTACGCACCGGGCACAAAACAGCGGCTTCAGATTCTGCGCTGCCTCGCGACTTGTCATCGTGAAATGGGAGACAGCTATCGGGCCCGCGAGTTCACAGCCCTGCTTAATTCGCTTCAGCCGGGGGATCGTGAGGAAGACGCAGCATGAAGCTTTATCTAGGCGCAGGCCAGAAACGACTCGTCAGTTACGTGCACGTGGATATCGTGCCTGGTCCGACGATCGATGTAGTCTGGGATTTGAACAAGATCCCCTGGCCCTGGGCGGACAACGAAGTCGAGCACGTTGTCGCCGAGGATGTAGTCGAACATCTGGAGATCAACCTGATTGCCTTTTGCGATGAAGCGTGGCGGGTCTTGCGGCCGGGGGGCGAGTTGTTCGTTCGAACCCCAGACTATCGTGGCGAAAGCAGTTGGATCGATCCGACACATCGGTGGCATTTACATGAGCAATCGTTTCATTACCTCGACCCGGACTCTCAATGGGGGCAGACTTTCCCTCATTATACGAAGCGAAAATGGAAAATCATTTCGCTCGGAATTCGAGGCCCGCAGAATATTCATGCTCTAATGCAGCCTCGCAAGTAATTTATAGCAACTGCATACAATCGTTCATTGTCTTTAAGGACCTGGCATTATGCCGCACGAAGTCTTTCGCTCAGATCCGCAACTAGCTCGCTGCTGGCAGATCGCGCAAGCGATCAGCAACGGGCAAGTGGCACCAGATGATCTTATCCAGGCGGCAATGCTATTGGGTGACGATGAGATCAAGGGTTTGATCGAAGCCAGCCTCGCCACGGGTCAGCAATTGAGCGAGGTGCAGAATCTCCTTTCCCGTTTGAATCCTGCGGCGAGCGAGTCGACTAACGGAGAAAAGTCCTGCTCGCCAGCGACGCACGAGACACTCCATGAATTCCAGCGGGCGCGGGCCGATTTGAAGCTGGAAGCATCCTCCGCCCAACTGCAACTCCTTTGTGCTTGCGCTTTATCTCGCTTATCGACTGATTTTCGCGAGCGTTGGCGATGCATCGACTGGGACCGTGCCGTCGACGCGTTCCGCAAGAGCATTGCCGTTACGGCTGTTGCCAGTGCTTTTGGCAATGCCTTACTCGAAGGAATTCAAAAAGTGGCAAGCGAGACCGAACTCGGGGAACAGCCGGGAAATGGCCAAAGCCACCACCAACGTCAGGCCGAGCGACCTACTGACGCTGCCGCGAAAGCACCGGATGCCAGTCTCGCGCAGGGTATGTTCGAGGACATCACGGCTCGCCTCAAGCAGGGGCCCGGGCTGAAATCAACGCCTTTCGATGACGATCCGGCGTTCGGTCTGTTCTTCGATCAATTGGCGCGCGTGCTGTTCCGCGATCGCACGCGGCACGTACTGTTGGTGGCAGAGCGTGGGGTGGGACAAGGATTGGTGATCGCTGAGTTCGCCCGTCGGATGGCCGCCGGAAGCTTTCCGTTTTTGAAGGATTGCCGGGTGCTTTGCACGAATGTGCGCCACACGCCGAGAGGGGCATCTCTGCAGACCCTAACGACTCTCCTCAATGCTGTGGTTCCGAACCCGCATGCCATTGCCTTTATCGATGGGATTGCGGCTTTGTTGCGCGGTGAAGGAACAGGGCATCATGCAACCCTTCTGTCGCTTTTATCTTTCGCCCGGTGCCGGGTTATTGGGGTCGTTGAACCCTGGGAATATGAAGAGCTTGTCAGTCTGGATGTCGACATGCTCGAGCAATTTGAACGTCTTGACCTCAAAGAGCCTGACTATCCGACTGCTGTTCGTCTGGTACGTCGTCTCGCCGACGGATTAACCGAGCGATACGGGTGCCAGATTCCTGACCAGGCAGTTTCCATGTCAGTAGGCTTGTCAGCCAACTACATTCTGAACGAACAATTGCCCGGCAAGGCGTTGCGAGTATTGCATCGACTCTGCGAGGACTTCAGCTACGATCGGGAGCACTGCGGCAAGTCGGACACTTCCGTTACCGAAGACGACGTCATCCGGGTCATCTCGACGATGGCAGGCGTGCCGCAGGAAACCCTGCGCGGAATTGCCGAACATGTCGACTACGAGCGGAGCTTGAACGCTTCCATCTTTGGCCAGGACCACGCCGTCGCTGAAGTCGCGACGGAACTGGGTTTGATCAAGGCTGGCTTGAGCGACTTCGGCAAGCCCGCTTCCGTCATGCTGTTCATCGGACAAACCGGAACCGGCAAAACGGAGTTGGCGAAAGTTCTGGCGAGGTTCTACTCATCGTCGAAACGACTGAAGACGTACACGTTGGGAAACTTCGTCGAGCCGCACAGCGTTGCGGGAATCATCGGGGTCCCCCCCGGCTACGTTGGTCACGACCAAGGTGGAAGATTGGTTAATGATTTGAACTCGGATCCTTACTGCGTGTTCCTGCTGGATGAAGTGGATAAGGCGCATCCAGATGTGCTTCAGCCCTTTCTGAATCTGTTCGACGAGGGCTGGGTGCGGGACCAGCGTGGGGTACAAGCCCGCGCCGACAAGGCAATCTTCGTACTGACAACCAATGTTGGTCAGCGAATGATCGCGGAGATGTCGCAGCAAGGCAAAAGCATCGAGGAAATAACAGCTCGAATGAAGGAAGCTCTTTCTCAAATCCGCCACGGGAAATCCAACCGACCGGTGTTCACCCCGGAGTTTTTGGCTCGCATCAAGCGAATTGTTGTATTCAAGCCGCTAGCCCAAAATGCAATCGAGCAAATCACCGACAAGCTAGTAGCGGAAATGCAAGCGACCTGGCTGGACCGCCGGCAAAAGCAATTGAGAGTCGACCCTGAAATCGTTTCGTCCCTAGCTGCAGAAGCCCATCGCCTGAATGAGAAGTCCGACGGCCGGGAGGGAGGCAGAATTGTACGCAAGTTGATCAGCGATCGCATTGAGGCTCCGCTCCAACGAGCCATTTCCCAGCAACCAGAACAATATCGAATGAGCGCATCCGTTGTAGTGGAAGTAAGTCCCGCCCCCAACCAGGAGCCAGCGACCGACGGGACAGCCGCGCGACTAAGCACCGTCCGCTTCGAATGACAAGCCACGGTCATCTTCCGCGGCTATTCCGGGCGAGGTCGTCTTTGCAGACCCTCCCGCAGTACTTGGACCGCTAGTTGCGCGCAAAACACCTTCTCCTCTGGCAAGCCGCCTAGTTCGATGCAGAGTTGTTCCGGAGTGATTCTCAGGCACTCGTCAACCGTCTGCCCCTTCGCCAAATCGATTAATCCAGATCCAGCCGCAATCAGATAGCCGCATCCAAAACTCTGGAATCTCGCCTCCTGAAGGATCGACTTCTCAATCTTCAAATGGATTGTTATTCGGGGGCCGCGGCTGTCGGGTGAGGTCTCACCAACGCAGGTCGGACTCTCCAAGGTACCGACGTGCCGCAGTTCGTCGAGTAAGGCAAGCACTTTAGCAGATGGCCGCGACATACGTGCAAAACCTCCGTGAATCGGGACCAAGGTCTGTAAGCGTTTTTCTTACGATACATGTCCGGCAAAGGGTATCAGATTTGCTATGCTGAAACTACCGTTGGCCACTTGCTTAGCGCAGTCCAACTTGACTTACAACGAGATTTGCCGCCGTTGTTGCAGAGGTGCACTTGAAGGTCATTAGCATTCATCGACATGACACTGCAAATGTCGGCGACTTATACGGGTCTCCTGCCACCTACTTTCCGCTAAGCGAGGAGCCGAGGCGGGATGTGTTCGATCAGCGCGGAGTTGCCGACGCCGATTGGGTAATTGTCGGCGGCGGGGGCCTGATGTCGGAGTACTTTAATGCTCAACTGAACCGCGCCTTGGCACCCGCGAAACGGCTCATCGTTTGGGCTGTGGGGAACCACCACTACGATAGCGATTTCCAAATGGCTGCCTGGACTGAACGGGCAGCCCTGATAGGGATCCGCGACTTCGGTAGAGGAGTACGCTGGGTTCCTTGTCCGTCATGTATGTCCTCCCTCTTCGATGCGCCGCCCCAGCCCACTCGGCGTGCCGTTTTTTTCAGGCATCATGACCGCAATTTCCATGTCAGTGGTGTGCCTACCAGAGACAACTACCACTTGACCCTCGGGCAAGCTATCGCCTTTCTGGCGTCTGCTGAATTCGTCGTCACCGATTCCTACCATGGGATGTATTGGGGAACGCTTTTAGGACGAAGAGTCATCGTCTATTCCTGGAATAGAAAATTCGACGATTTCAAGTATCCGCCCACGTTTTTTACTGGGGATCCGCCCTGGGAAGCTTTGATGGATCAGGCAATCCGGTATCCGGATGCATTAGCCGAATGCCGCACCGCCAATTGCAACTTCTACCGTGACGTCAAACTCCTGATTCGCTGAAATGCGCACGTAGATAATTGATACAATGGTCGCTTTGACTGTTGCCGTTACGAGTCCTTCCAGGAATGGGCCCAATGGTGAACAGCATAGGCATGCTTCGGATCAGTCCATCGAGTGCCGGAATAGTGCACTGGATAAAACACAGTCCGGTCGAAAGCCTTGAAATCAGTTCGGCCGCGCGCGAAATGGGTGAAGAGAACTGGACCTGTGCTTTCAACTGGATTCCGTGTCCGAGCAAACCATTCCGGAATTGCTTCAATCACTTGGCCCAGGAGCGGATGGCCAGCCTGAGAACCAATCACTCCTGTGGCAATCACATTGGCATCTTCCTCAGCTGCAAAGCCCGTCAAACCTAGGAGCAGAGGATCGATGCATTTGTTGCATTCGAAATCGGTATCAAGATAGACGCCGCCGAAGCGAAAGAGTATTTCATAGCGGGCGATGTCAGATTGCTGCGCCCGGGAGCTAGCTGCGTCGAACTGTTCCTGATTGGTAAGTATGAAGAGATTGTCGTCGGTCCAAAGCTTGAACTCCCAGTGGGGGTGATGCTTGCGCCAAGTATCGATGTATTCGCGAAACTGATCCGGCAAGGGTGAGCCCAACCAGATATGGTGAAAGACTCGTGGGATCAATACCTCCTGGGAGGCCCGCGCGTGCATGCGTTCTGCATGCAACGATCTCATTCGCTCAGGGGTAACGTAGTGCGAGGTGATCAGACTGTTATGTTCTGTGGGCCAAGCGTTGTCGTAAGCGTGGAAGCGTCCATCAGGAGTATAGGGAATTCCGGCTTGCCCCAAGACGCACTGCACCAGGCGATCCTCCGCCCCGGTGGCCTCGAATAACCGGCCGACAACACTTATCGCAGCGTTCTTGGAAAGGAGGTAGCCGGCTCCGCCACTTGCGTATCCAGCGATATTATAACCGGCGTAGTCGGCGGTAACGCCGCAGGTCAACAAACGAGGAATGTCGACATAAGTGTCGTCGTCACATTTGAAGAGATATTCAAATTGACAATTCACGAGCGCCCACAGGCAAAACCAGCGTGTTTTCTGCGGCAGGCTGTCGTAATCATCCGGGCACGGGCAGTACAGAATCGGTCCTTCGCGCCGGGGGAGACCGCAATCTTGTTTTCCAACCAGAAACACCACATCAACGTCATCGCGATCGCTAACGTTTGCCCAAGTTTCCAGGCATGCCTGGCGACGGTGATGGTAGTCAGCTGCTGAAAGCGCTCCGATCATTATTTTCAGAGTCTGCATAGGCTTAGCCTGGCGCGTGGCAGCGATATGTTGAGGTTAAGTGATTGCAGCACAGCAAACAGATTGGACGTCACCCAGTATATCGAAATTTGTTTGCTCCAGTAGAAGCACAAGCTCAAGTTGGCGAAGGTGTAGATTCACGGTATTATGCACCCTCTACGAACGCATATTTCACCTGTAGGAGTCGGCACATGCTCGAAGTGAGCGCCGGTAGCGAGCCTGTCACAGGTAGGAGTAGCTATGCACCCAATGATGTTGCTATTGCCATCTTGACGGTCGATCGGAACCCGCAATACGTTTTCCAAACGCTGGCCAGCATGTTCTTGGCGGAGCCCGCACTGCATGCGATGGATCCGGTCTGGCTTCTGGTTGGCAGCGACGATGCGTCCCACCTGTCGCGCCTACTGCATCACGACCGGATCCGCGTGATCGCACTGTCGCAACCGGAGGCCCAGCGAATCAAGCCGTGGAGAATCCATCGCAAGTTCAAACACAATTACCATCGCTGTTTGCGTGTTCCTCTGGAGGGGAAACGCGGAATCATTGTTGCCGAGGACGACGTGGTCTTTCGCGATCATTTTGTGAGCCGTTGCCTGCAGGCCGTCCAAGAAATGGAATCGGATGACTTGCGGGATTATGCCCTCGCACTATTCTCGGCCTACGATTTTCACCGCGACCCAAGTTTCTATCGCGGCCAGTACTACTGCTCGTACGGCTGGAGCTACTATGGCACGCCTTGCATGTATTACCCCCAGAAGACGGCCGAATTGCTCGCAGCGGAGTTCGAGCGCTTTCTCAGAGACGATAACGACAACTACGACTACGAATCCGATCCCCTGGTCCTGCCGGGCGATCTGCTCATCGGCAGGCATTTCGGCACGCGGATGTATGCTACTTGCCACGCGCTCGCGCAACATGTCGGCGCGACGTCAACCGGTTTGGGTGGCGGGGGAGGGACTGTCATGTTCGACCGGGAGTATGCACCCGTTCCGCGCGAAGCATGGGGACGATGTTCCGCGGTCTCGTTTCCGCCACACGTTGGACACGATGCGAGCAGTGGATTCCTGCAAAAGCCTCCCCAACGCTAGGCGCTTGGTTCGATCGCTGCTGGTTGCGCTACGATTTGTACCGCCGCATCAAATAATGAGTCGGCCACAACGTCGGGGAAAGTCGACAATGGACCCTCGGCCCAATAATGGCTTCGAATGAGGGCGGTCCTGGTTTGCAACGCCCGACCGAATTCGATGTCGGAAGGCTTGTCGCCGATTGTCCAGCTGAGCCGGTAATCAATCGGACCAATCGCGTCGGCAATATGATTTGCCAAGCCGGTCTTTGGCTTTCGGCAACCACAACTCTGCAATTGACTATGTGGACAAACGGCGATCGCAGCGATCGAGACCCCAGACTGAGACAGCAGGCCTAGCATATGCGAATGAAGGTGGTTCAACTCGTCGCTGGAGAATCTGCCACTGCCGATTCCCGACTGATTTGTCACCACCGCCAGCACGAATCCAGCGGCAGCAAGTTTCTGCAAGGCAACCTCCGCCTGCGGCGTGAATTTCCAATCCTTAACCAGGTGAACGTAGCCATAGTCGACGTTGAGCGTGCCGTCCCGATCGAGGAACACGACCTTTTTTGGGGTGCAGCTGTTCGCCATGCGATTTGTTTCCATCAGCCACGCCGTCGGAGAGGTATCAGTTTGATGGCCATCTTCTCAAAACTTTCCCACTTTCCTTGCCAGGTTCCACTGTCGTCCTCGGACAGGTAGCAAGTCGTTTCCTGGTCATTACCGATGCGGAGCCGAATGGTGCCATTCGGAGATTCAACGACATGCCAGAGCGCTTCCATGCCTGCCGCTCCCCTGCCAATGCGGCCATCCGGCAGGAATTCGAGTTCACGATAGTCGTGCCCCACGCGCACGTACAACATCGTCATGTTACCAATTTTAGTCCTGACGCCTTGAGCCGACGCGCCGGATGGATTTCGGGCCTCTGACCACTTGCGTCGCAAATCCTCCAAGAAGAGGATGCACTGATCTTCCAACGCGAACCCTCCAACGGGATCGTTTCGACCGTCCAAAGTCCATTTCCGCATATTGCGATGCTGAAACAGGGGTTGGCCAACGAAGTCATGCTGGACCATGGTACAGCCGTCCAGGTGCCTGATTGGCGTCAGCGGCATGGAATATGGCTGGTCCAGTTTTCGCCAGGCGAGATGAAATGTTTCCTTGTCGCCGTGTATGTGACGATAATAGAAATCGCTGTATTCATTCATATGCATGGTTAAGTGTAGTGCATCCCAGCAGCGTTCCTTATCGATCAGTATTTGTCCGGTCTCGAATTCAGGCTCGTCGCGGAACGGTACGCCGCATACTTTCCAAATGGTGCGATCCGCCCCTAATCGGCTGAAATCCGGCCAGAAAACGGCTCCCGTCTCCCGGTACTCTCGCGATTCAAACAGGAATTCGGGATTGCGCACTGTGACGTTGTCCGCGTCGAGGAAAAGCACTTCTCGAAACGGTGAGTGAATCACTGAAAATGGCTTGAGTTCCCAGCCGTTCAGGGTGCGCGTGTATTCCGCGTTGGGATGCCTAAATGCATCCACACACTCAACATCTAGAGGGGAAACGAGTTGTCTCATTTCGTCGGTCATTTCCCGATCACCGAGATGCCAGAATTGAATCGGTAGTTTGCAGCCGAGGTGCCTGAGGATATGGGCACAGATCCAGGCGTTCGTGAAATACCGACGGCCCCCGGCACAAACCACGATTCCCCGACCCTGAAATCGATCCGCGGGATATCCCGGTTTGCGATTCGCAGTCGCTTCGAACAACAGCGTATGAAGCGAGTCTTCCAAGGAATCGAGGTCCATGGAGCAGAGCGAACTGCCCGGGTTGCGAAAAATAAGCATCCGCTTCCCGTCGCTCGCATCCTTCAGCTCGAAGCAGATCTTGTTGCCCTCAAGAAGCGAAATCAACTCGGTCGCGGCGCCATAGCGATAGTGCGGAATTGCCTGGCACTCGTCCACGATGATTGTGGCGTTGGAATTCAAAGGCGTTAATGCAAATTGAGTAAACGCTTCTCGCGGCGAACAATGCGTCAGAAACAACAGCGACACGTCGGCCAAAATCGAGACATCGATGGGAGAGTTGAGAAGGCGGGCGCTTGGAGGAAGCCCCTGGGCAACCAGTGCGTTGTTGAATACTCGAACTTCTTCCGCTGTCTTAACAAATGAGATGAACCGCGACTTCCGCCCAGCGCACTGTTGTGCAATCGCAAGCGTGCACTCACTTAAGACGCTACCAGCGTCAGCGCCACGAACTTCGACGACCACGCCATGACTCGACTCGCAAAGTTGTTTCGCCAAGAAGCTGACAGACGAGTTCATTAATCGGTCCGCTGCATTGCCATTCAAAATCTAAGTAAGCGAGTAGTATCGAGTCCACTTTGACGAAAGGCAATACCTTGTCCATTGACTCCCGCTGACAGACATTGGCCAGGTTGAGTTTGAGCATAAGCCGAGGCTACCAGAATGACAAAAAGCTGGAAAACAATATTTGAATAGGTAGCCTGCCATTTACCCTAACGCTCGGTAGTTCACAAGAACAGGATATGAGTTGATCAAGAGAAAGCACTGAGCAACACATCGCCGAAAACCAAAACATAACGTCGACAAAAATGATTGACGGAATGTTGTGATGCCTATAGCATAGCCCGTTCAAAAGAACTCCTTTGCAGGGCTCTCTGCGTGAAGCCGCACCTCATTCTTCGGAATTTTCAAAGTCCGGGCGACATTTTGATGCTCACGGCGGCAGTCAGGGATCTGCATCGAGCATTTCCCGGTCAGTTTGTCACCGATGTCAGGACCTCGGCCTCTCAGATCTGGGAGGGGAACCCATTTCTTACGAAGCTTGATGAATCAGATCCACAGGTTCGCATTATCGACATGCAGTACCCGTTGATCCATCAGTCCAATCGGCGGCCCTATCATTTCATTCATGGCTTTGTGCAATTCCTGGAGCAGGAACTAGGGCTTGCGATCCCATTAACCGATTTTTGTGGTGACATCCACATCGCCGATATTGAGAAGCGGTGGATGTCGCAAGTCGCCGAGACTGGCTACCACGGCCCGTTTTGGATTATCGTCGGCGGGGGCAAGTTTGATTTCACGGCAAAGTGGTGGGATCCGGCTGGATTTCAGGCTGTAGTCGATCATTTTCGCGGCCGACTGCAGTTTGTGCAGTGTGGCGAGTCCTCCCACTGGCATCCGCCGCTGAACGGCGTCATTAATCTCGTCGGCAAGACGGATATTCGCCAGTTCATCCGGCTGATGTATCACGCTCAGGGAGTTGTTTGCCCTGTGACGTTTGCAATGCACTTGGCAGCCGCGGTGGAGCCTGCGCCGATGCGGCCTCGCAAGCGGCCCTGTGTGGTCATCGCCGGAGGGCGCGAGCCTCCCCACTGGGAGGCTTATCCCAGTCACCAGTTCATCAGCACCGTTGGGATGCTCAGTTGTTGCGCCGAAGGAGGCTGCTGGAAATCCCGTTGCCAACTCGTGGGGGACGGCGATCCGAAGGATCAAGCCAATTTTTGTGTTGATGGAGTTCAAGTGTCGGAGACAGTGCGGATACCGCGCTGCATGCACATGATCTCTCCGAGCGATGTGATCCGGCGAATTGAGATGTACCTGGCAGGTGGGACGCTCAACTGATAGCCAGCGATTCTGACCAAGAACAGAGGGGCAGTGAAAATGATGCAAAAGGACGATATTCAAAGCCAGCCCGCCGCCCCGAAAATTTTGGTCGTCGGCGACATGATGCTCGACATCTACACCACGGGGAGCGCGGACCACGTCAGCCCAGAGTCGCCCGTGCTGGTTGTCAAGACCCAGTCGCTCGAGGTCCGGTTGGGAGGAGCGGCCAATGTGGCTGCGAATTGTGCAGCATTAGGCGCTACTGTTAGTGTCTTAGGCCTGGTCGGCGCAGACTCGCAGGGGGCGACGGTCAGGCGATTGATGCAGGAGCAGGCGATCCAAGATCGCCTGGTCGTGGATACCGGTCGTCCCACAACGAGCAAAGAACGGATTCTGAGTTACGCCGCCAACCGGACCCTGCAGCAAGTCCTGCGGTTAGACCGCGAACTCAGTGTTCCAGCCTCTGACGAGACCGAGAAAGCGCTGGCGCAAACCCTCGAGGATGCACTGGCTGACGCTCAAGTGGTCCTGGTATCTGACTATGGAAAAGGAGTCTGCACGGCGCACCTGCTGGCAGCACTGATCTCAAAGTCACAAGCGCGAGAGATCCCAGTGCTTGTCGACCCGGCCGCCGGCTCGGATTGGGAGCAGTATCGGGGAGCGACGCTGATCAAGCCAAACCGAAAGGAAGCCGAAGCGATTTCCGGTAGCCGCGTGCTTTGTGTTGCTGATGCTGCCACGGTTGCCCGGCAGGCTGCCGCAACTTACGAGATTTCTCAAGTCGTCATTACGCTCGACCACGAAGGAATGCTGCTGTACCAGGAACCTGGACTCGTCCAAGCATTACCTTGCGAGTCCCGCCAGGTTGCCGATGTCACGGGGGCCGGTGATACCGTGCTGGCTGTGTTGGGAGTGGCGATGGCTCTTGGTTCGTCCGTGAAGGAAGCGGCGCATCTCGCGAACCTAGCGGGCGGAATCCAGGTCGAGCGACTGGGCGCTACCGTTGTCACCTGGGAGGACATTCAACAGGCCGAGATCAAGCCTCGTTCAGCGGGGAAGCTCGTCACTCGGTCTCGCCTGGTGCATGACTGTGAACTGCTACGAGCCGCTGGCAAAAAAATCGTGTTCACCAACGGCTGCTTTGATTTGTTGCACATCGGCCATGTCAGTTGCCTGGAAGAGGCGGCTGAAATGGGAGATGTGCTGGTGGTCGCCTTAAACAGTGACGCCAGTGTGCAGCGGATCAAGGGTTCCGGCAGGCCGATCAACAACGAATTGCAGCGAGCTGGCGTTGTTGCAGCACTTTCCTGCGTTACCTATGTCGTGATCTTCGCCGAGGACACACCGATCCCGTTGCTAGAGTGTGTGCGGCCCGATGTCTTAGTTAAGGGGGGCGATTATCACCCCGCTGAAGTCGTGGGCGGCGAATTCGTCCGATCGTACGGTGGTCGGGTTGCTGTCGCCTGCGAGGTCCCAGGTGTTTCAACTACCGGTTTGCTGGCGAGCACCAGCAGCGAATGACCTGAAAAGCACATCGAAAAATTGTCTCTGAGTTCGGAACTGCATGTTCCTATCAACGGAAAGTCGTGGCTTATGGCGATACTCCCGAATGGAAACACTAACTCCAGCAGTTCCAGCGGAAGCTCGAATCAGCAAGTTCCACCCCCGCCGGAGTCTTCGTCGAGCGAAGCGCCGCCGGAGTCTTCATCGGGTACGCCGGGCGATTCGTCGGGCACCACTGCCTCATCGGCGATGACGTTTTCTTCCTCCAGTGAGGCCGTGCAGTCTTCGGCGAGCTCCGATGTTTCCAGCTTTGCTTTCTCCAGTTCTGGCGTCAGTTCAGAGTCCTCCGGCTCGTCTACGTTGACGAGCAACTCGTCGTCAAGTTCGCCCGTCGCGGAGTCCAGCAGCAGCTCTAAGCCGGAGGAAAGTTCAAGTACCGTCGTTGCGTCGTCGAATGTTCCCGAATCTTCGTCCTCGGTTACTCCTTCCTCTTCGTCATTGAGTTCGATTCCCGGGGATTCCAGTCAGAGCGCCTACTCTTCATCGGACGATTCATCCTCCTCGTCCAGTTCTTCACCGGATTCGTCGCTTTCGAGCGGTTCCTCAGGCGTGCCTCCCTGCGGGCAGAAGATTGGCTGCCGGCCGGGCTCGATCTTTAACTACGTCATTAATCCTTACCTGGGAGAGGATCCCGGTTGTGATTGCGACGATCCTACGTCGCGGCAAATGACGCAGCTGTATTTTGAAGTTGAGTGTCCGCCAGCCGGCTGCGGTTCGCGCAACATGTCGTCGGATTGCCCGCCAGCCAACGATCCGTTCGGGCTGAGCTCGCTCGGCGATTTGGGGCACCATGGAATCACGGCGTTTCGCTTGACGCCCGACACGGGAAATCTGCTGGCATTTCTGTGTACTCCCTCGGGAAATAGTTTCGATCCACAAATCTCACTGTACTACAACTCGCAGGCTTGCGACTTGCCCCCGGGCGAGGCCGCGCCATCCGTTTACGGCTACGGCTGGAGCCTGAACTACCAGCGGACGGTTCAGCAAGTCGACCCTTCTACCGTTTACTTAAGGACCGGTTCAGGAACGTTGTTGCCGTACACCAATCCGGACAGTTCCGGAAACTACGATCCGCCTCCAGGAGTGCCCAATGGGCTGGCCCAAAACGGCAACGGCTTCACCGAGACAATGCCCGACGGCTCCCAGGCGCAATACAACCCGTGTGGTCAGTTAGAGAAGATCAAGAACGTCGCCGGTAATATCTGGACCTTCACGTATGGTTTGCCGCTGATCCAGATAATCGGCCGCTCTTCCAGTTCGAGTTCATCAAGCAGTTCCCCGTTCTCTTCTAGCAGTGTTCATTCTTCAAGTAGCATCTCTTCGTCGAGTTCAAGGCAGTCATCCAGCAGTTCGTTGAGCTCCAGTTCTCAAAGCTTGGGTTCATCAAGTACCGCGCCTTTCCTTTCCTCGTCCAGCAGCTACTCATCGGCGGCTTCCGGGGGCGGCAATAGTTCTGGCAGTTCCAGCAGCGGTGGGTGCAATCCGGACGCGCGTTTGGAATCGATTGAGAACCCGTTCGGCCGTCGTACGACCATCACCTACGATGAGCGCGGCAAATTTTCGGGAGTGATCGATGCTGCGGGCAGGAAAACGATCTTTCGAGTGGACGCCAATGGCGACTTGACGCAGCGTCTGACTCCCGAGTTGTGCCAAACCAGGCTCGAGTACAACGCTGCGCATCGGTTGACTGGCTATACCGACTCCGAAGGAAACCGGCACGACTTCAAATACGACATGCGGAATCGGCTGAAAAGTTATGCCGACCCGCTGGGCTTCGCCAGCACGGTGACTTACTCGGCGTCGAATTCTGTGCAGTTGACTAACCCCCGCATGGAATCGACGACTCTCACGTTTAACGATGCGGGAAATCTGATTCGTAAGGTTGAGCCCACAGGAAGTGTCACCACGTTGGGTTGGACTGGCAACCGCATTACATCATTCCAGCAACCCACGGGACAAGTCACCACGATCATTTACAAGCCGACTTATAAGAAGGGAGATCGCATTGAAGCCGTGGTCTCTCCTTCCGGCAACCGGATGACATATGTCTACGATGCTGCCGATCGAGTTCAGAACATCGTCGATGCCACCAGCGCCAACGGAACGCTCGTTTGGAACACCCAGGGGCAGCGCATTGCGAAGATCGATCCGCTTGGAAACACGATCACCTACACCTACAACGGCACAAACCAGCCGAAGGGAATTGCCAATCCTGAGGGGGCGCTCACCACCTTTGCATTCGACGGGAACGGCAATCGCACCGCTCTGACCAATCCGCTCGGCAAGACGTCGAGCTATGTCTATGACACCGCCGGGCAGTTGACCGGCATCGAAAACCCGCTTGGACAGCGAACCACCTACACGCGCGATTTGATGAATCGCGTGACGTCGAAGATGAATCCTTTGGGAAACGTCTCGACCACCGTCTACGATTTAAATGGTCGGGCTATTGCCTCCATCAATGCGATGGGTAATCGCGCGACGACCGTGTACGATCCCGTCGGCCGGGTGAAGGAAAAAATCAACCCGCTGGGAGCCAAGAGCACCTTTGTTTACGACGAAGTAGGGCGCCAAGTGGGCGCTGTCAACCCGCTGGGGAAGATCGCCACAAGTGTGTACGACGTGGGAGGCCGCTTGGTTGCCTCCGTCGACCCCTTGGCACGCCGGACTACGTTCATCTACGACGCTTCATCACGCCGTATTGCGGTGGAAGACGCTCTGGGGAATATCTCGACGACCGTGTTCGATGCGGACAGTCGGCCGATAGCCCAAGTCACTCCGCTCGATAACCGGACGACGACCAGCTACGACCCAGCCGGTCGCCCAGTCGAGATGATGAATCCGTTGGGGGATGTTTCGGAAAGAGTCTACGACGAGGCCGGGCGAATGGTGGCGGCGATTGATCCGCTCGACCAAACGACTTCGATCATCTACGACAACGTCGGCCGGCGGCTGGCGATCGTTGATCCAACCGGCGCTCGGACCACGTTCATTTACGATGCCGCCTGCCGCCTCATCGGCCAAATCAATCCTGTTGGCGAGACATCAAGCACGATTTATGACGATGCTGGACGTCCAATCGCCACCGTCACGCCACTCGGGTTTACCACGACGACGATCTACGATGCGGCCGGCCAGGCGATCGCGCAAGTCGATCCGCTGGGCGCTAAGACCACGACCGATTACGACGAAGCCGGACAGTCAATCGCGTCGACGAATCCGCTGGGTGAAACCACCACGAACACCTACGATGCCGCTGGCCAGGCGATCGCGCAGGAATCGCCGCTGGGCAATGTCACTACAAACGTCTACGACAAGGCGGGCCAGCACGTTGAAACTCTGGATGCTGAAGGAAACCTCAGCGAAAAGATCTACGACGACAGCGGCCGGTTGGTCGGTCAGAAGAATCCGCTCGGAGAGACTTCCACAACAGTCTATGATGTAACCGGCAAAGGCATCGCACAGGTCAACCCGCTTGGCCAAAGAACAACGACTGTCTATGACGCTGAAGGGCGTCAGATCGCCACAGTCAATCCTCTGGGCCAGCGGACCACCCTTGGCTACGACCCCGCCGGCCGGCCCAACGAGCGCATCGACGCTAACGGGCAAATCTGGTCGAGCGTTTACGACGCCAATGGTCGCCCGATCGGCGCCACCGATCCGCTTGGGAACACGACTACCACCACTTACGATGCGGCAGGCAGGCAAAAGACGAGCATCAACCCCTTGGGCTTCGTTTCGACCTCGGTCTACGACGCGGCTGGACGGCAGGTAGCCCAGATCAGCCCAGCCGGGGCGATCTCGACGACTACTTTTGACGCCGATGGTCGGGCGATCACCATCTCCGATGCTCTCGGCAGGAACACGACAACGTCGTACGATTCTGCGGGAAAGATCATCGCCCAAACCAACCCCATGGGCGAAACCACCCAGACCAAATACGATCTGGCGGGCCGCCCAGTCGTCACCCTCGACCCCTTGGGCTTTGCGACAACTTCGCAGTTCGATCCCGAAGGGAAGCAGATCGCTGTGATCGATCCGCTCGGCAAGACGACGACCAACGTCTATGACAAAGTAGGGCGTCAGGTCGCCACCGTCGATCCGCTCGGTGCCAGGTCGACGACAACCTACGATGCCGCCGGCCGAGCCATTTCAACAACCGATCCACTCGGTGCGACGGCCACCACCACCTACGACGCGGCTGGGCGCGCGATTGCCCTGACCAACGCCAAGGGAGATGTAAATCACACAATCTTGGATGCGGCAGGTCGCCAGATCGCGACCGAGAATCCGATCGGGCAGCGCAATACGTTCGTCTATGACGCCGTGGGCAGGCAGATCGCCACGGCGAACCCGCTGAATGAAATCACGACCACGGTGCACGATGCCGCCGGTCGCAAGATCGCTTCCGTCAATCCGCTCGGGCAGATCAGCACGACTGTTTATGATGCTGCTGGACGTCCGGTGGCAGCCATCAATCCTGCGGGAGAAGTCACCACCTCGGTTTATGATTCTTCGAATCGTGTGACGGAGCGTTGGAATCCTTTAGGAGAAGTCACGACCAGCACCTACGACGCCAACGGCCGCCAAGTCGCCCAAGTGAACCCGCTGGGCGAAACCAATTTCACGAAGTACGACGCAGCCGGCCGCGCAACTGCCCAAATCAATCCGCTGGGGCAGATCAGTACCACAGTCTACGACGCCGCCGGACGGACCATCGCGCAGGTCAATCCGTTGGGTGAAACATCGACGACGGTTTACGACCCCAATGGCCGCAGCATTGCGCAGCGGAGTCCATTGGGCGAAACCTCAACAACCGTCTATGACGCCGCGGGACGTTCGATCGCTCAAATCAATCCGCTGGGTCAGGCGACAACAACGGTCTACGACCTGGTCGGCCGCTCCATCGCCGAAATCGACCCACTCGGCCATATCACCACAAGTACCTACGATTCGATGGGTCGCGTCATCGAGGTTAGCGATCCTTTGGGTCGTGTGACGACATCGGCCTTCGACAGTTTGAGCCGCGTCATCCACACCCAGAGTCCGCTGGGAGAGGTCTCGACCCGTGTCTACGATCCCGCAGGACGCCAGATCGCCACGGTCAATCCGCTGGGTTATGCGGCGACGACCGTTTACGACCAGGTTGGAAAGACGATAGCCCAGATTAATCCGCTCGGAGAAACGGCGACGACGGTTTACGACGAAGTGGGACGGCAGATTGCAATCATTAATCCGGCAGGTGAAACGACCACTACCACCTATGACATCGCCGGACGAGCAATTGCCCAAACGAATCCGCTGGGATTCATCAATACAACGGTTTACGACGCCGCCGGCAGGACTGTTGAGAAATGGGATGCTCTCGGACGGATTACTTCCACGATTTATGACTCGGCCGGACGCACCCTAGCGACGATTAATCCGTTGGGGTTTATCACCTCGTCCATTTATGACGACGCTGGGCGGCAAATCGCCCGCCTCGATCCGCTCGGTCTGAAGACCACGACCGTGTTCGACCAAGCCGGACGCACGTTGGCGCAAATCAATCCGTTGGGACAGGCCACTTCCACCGTTTACGACGCCGCAGGGCGCACTCAGGCCACAATCGACCAACTCGGCTTCGTTACCTCGTCGATCTACGATGCGGCCGGGCGGCAGATCGCTCAGCGGAACGCGCTCGGTCAATTGTCGACAACGATTTACGACGCCGCCGGACAATCGATCGCTTCGATCGACCCTCTGAGCCGGATCACCACGACCGCCTACGATCGGGCTGGTCGATCCATCGCCACGCAGGATCCGCTCGGCCAGATCACCACGACCGCCTATAACGTTGCTGGTTGGTCCTACCGCGCGACAGATCCGCTCGGACGATCTACGACCACATCGTATGACCCGGCGGGACGAGCGATCGCGGTCGAGAATCCTGCCGGCGAAGTTTCCACCACGGCCTACGACGCAGCGGGCCGCACGATTGCCACTGCCAACCCGCTCGGCGAAACGACGACGACGGTGTACGACGTCGCCGGACGTAAAGTTGCCATGGTCGATCCTCTAGGTCACGTGAGCACCACGGTTTTCGATGCCGCGAACCAGGCCATCGCGCAGATCAATCCATTAGCTCAAACGACAACGACCACATTCGATCTGGCTGGTCGAACTGTAGCCCGCACGAATCCGTTGGGGCAAACCTCCACGACGATCTTCGACGCGGGTAATCGCGCTATCGCCCAGATCAATCCACTCGGACAACTGACGACCACAACATACGATGCCGCGAGCCGGCCCATCGCCCAGATCAATGCCTTGGGCCAGACCAGCACGACGGTGTACGACGCGACCGGCAAGGCCATTCGCCAGACCAATCCGCTGAATCAGATCAGCACCACCGCTTACGATCCGCTGGGTCGACAAGTCGCGCAAGTCAATCCCCTGGGCCAGACGACAACCAACGTCCTTGACGCTGCTGGACAGACGATCGCGCAGATCAATCCGCTGGGGTTTGTCTCCACGATGGTTTACGACCTGTCGGGGCGGAGAATTGCCCAGGTCAATCCGCTTGGCGAAATCAATACCACGATTTACGACGCCGCTTCGCAGGCAATTGCCCAAGTCAACCCCTTGAACCAACGTTCTACCACGCAGTACGACCGCGCTGGGCGGGCGTTCGCGGTTACCGATCTAATCGGATTGGTGACAAGCACAACTTTCGACCACGCCGGCCGCGCCATCGCGCGCATGAATCCCGCCGGAGAGGTAAGTACCACGGTCTTCGACCGCGCCGGTCGAGCAGTTGCTCAAGTCAACCCCTTGGGCGAAACTTCGCAGGCGTTCTACGACGCCGCCAATCGCCAAATCGCGGCGGCGAATCCGCTTGGCCAGATCTCGACCACTGTCTACGACGCAGCTGGCAGAACGATCGCGCAAATCGATCCGTTGGGACAGATCAGCACGTCGACGTTCGATGCCGCCGGGCGTCTGATCGCCGCAGTCAATCCGCTCGGTCAGATTGCGACGAACTCATTCGACGCTGCTGGACGGCAGATCGCTCAGACCAATCCGCTCGGCTTCGTCATGACGATGCTCTATGACGCTGCGGGGCGGCAAGTGACGGCGATCGATCCGCTCGGCTTTACGACCACCAACGTCTACGATCCAGCCGGTCGCCAAATCGCCGCGCTCGATCCCCTGGGACACATCACGACAACCACTTTCGATGCAGCAGGGCGGGCAATCGCTCAGGTCAACCCGCTTGGTCAAATCAGCACTGCGACGTTTGACCGGGCTTCGCGGCGCGTGGCCGCGATGGATCCGCTCGGCTTCACCGTCACTACCAACTATGACCATGCCGGACGACCGATCTCGAAAGTCGATCCGCTCGGCGCAACTGCCACCACGATTTACGACGCAGCCGGCCGAGCGATTGCCCAGATTGATCCGCTCGGTCGTACGACTACGACGCTGTTCGATCCGGCATCGCGGCCGCAGGCGAAGATCGACGCCCTCGGCTTACTCACGACGTCGGTCTACGACCGCGCCGGGCGAACGATCGGAACCATCGATCCTGCCAGCGCTATCGTGACACAGGCCTACGACCTCGCCGGCCGCCGCATTCGCACCACGGACGAGGAGGGGAACGTTACTACCTCGGTGTATGACGCCGCGGGGCGTCAAGTCGCAACTGTCAACGCCGAAGGATTCATCACCACCACAATCTATGACGCGGCTACTCGGCGGACCGGCATCGTAAACGGCAATTCGCAGCGCACCACCTTTGTCTACGATGCAGCCGGCCAAGCCACTGCCGAAATCGATCCGCTCGGCCGCACGCTCACGAGCGTCTACGACCCCGCCGGTCGCAGGTCCGTGGCTCAGAACGCTCGTGGCCAGGTAGTCACTCAGGCCTACGATGCGGCGTCGCGCTTGACCGCCCGCATGTATCCAAACGGCGATCGGCATACGTTCG
>CAYMWL010000007.1:0-168389 GCA_964394305.1 uncultured Pirellulaceae bacterium | reverse complement strand
TCGGCCAAACCGACAAATGTGCCGCTCGTATCGGCAGCGAGCGTGCCGTCGTTGTCGATCAATACATACGGCTGACCGCCAATCGGGGCGAAGGTTCCTGCGGCGCCCGTGTAAACGACGCTTAGCGTTGCCCCTGCTCCCAAGGAGGCGCTGCTCGAGCTTTGCACACGGACCTGGTCGTAATCGGTACCGGCAACGGCGCCTGATGCCGACCCAATCTGAATTTGCAGGGCGCCGTTCTCAACGTAATTGCCGGTGATGGTCGTCGTGCCAACATTCGTGCCAGGCGCGTGAATACCGCCTGCATCAACAGTTAAAAGCCCCGTCGTACCGGTGCCGGTTAAGGTTGCACCTGTCTGTACGGTGGGCGCGCTCAACATGGTGCCGGTGACTGCCAGAGTTCCTGCGGCAACCGTCGTCGCTCCGGTGAAGGCGTTCGTTCCCGTGATGGTCAACGTGCCGGCGGTTGTCTTTGAGACCGCGGCCCCATCGTTAATTTCGCCGGCAGCGTCGAGCGTACCGGATTGCAGATTGATGTTGTTGAGCGGAATCGTATCGCCGACTTCACCGCCATTCAAATCCAACGTGCCGCCGTCCAGCAACAAGGTGCTGATCGCATCGCCGGCTCCTGTTTCCAGAATGTTCCCGGTCAGCGACAACGAGCCACCCGTTACATTCAAGGAACTATTCAATGTGCCGGTCGCCGTTTGATTGCCGAGCGTGATGTTGCCCGTGACTGCGACCGTGCCGCCGCTGATGTTTAGCGCGGCCGTGGTTGTGCCGCCAGCGTTTGTGGTCTTTGAGCCGAGCGTGACGTTGTTGCTGATCGTGACATTCGCGGTGCCGCTGATGTTGAAGTTGCCGGTTCCCGTGCCAGCCGTCGTCGTATGCGCAGCGACATCGATGGTGCCAGCGATCGTGGTCGTGCCACCGGCTAGATTGAGATTACCAACAACGTTGTAGGCCCAGGTGTTCGTCTTGTTCGCCAGGCGAACGTTGCCGGTAATCGCGAGGGTACCGGTGTCGAAATTCAAAGAGTGCGTGTGCGTCGTCGCGCCGTTGCCGGATGAAGCAGCATTGCTCAAGCCGATGTCGACCGTCGAAAAACGGGCATCAACGTGATGCCCATTGAAATTGACCAGGCCTGTCAGTGCCCCGCCGGTATTTGAAGTGTTGACACCAATTCGCAATGCAGCGGCCGTCGTACCGCCGGCTTTACCGCGCAGCGAGAGGGTGCCCGTTGCCGTGCGGAAATCAAGCGTGCCGCTACTACGACCGCCGCCGCGATTGGCAACTTCCAGGTTGTTGGTCCAGATGACCTGTGTGCCAGTGCCCAACCGCAGCAACATCGCCGCGCCCGCTCCGGCATTGGTGCCGACGAGCACCGAGTTGGCAACAATGGTCGTCGTGGCAGCCATCAACGCAGAAGAAGTGGCCGCCCCCGTGCCGGTCGTTCCTGAATCGCCGACGCGGAAAATGCTGGTAGCACCTGCAAGGTCCACATCGAAGGTCCCCAGGTTCGACAGATCAAGTAGGGACGAATTGTTGCTCGCCGCGCTAGTGCCGCCACCAACAGCAAACAATCCGCTGGCTGCGGCATTATCGATGGTCCAAGTGCCGACTCCGGCCGCGCTACCTGCCACGACGAGCCGGGCCACAATGTTGGCGGCATTCTGCCCGATCACGACGTTGCCGGTGTTGGTCAGCGTCCGGCCGGTGCCGATGATGATGTTGTTGTTGAGCGCTGCGTTGCTGAGGACATTCAGCGTCGTCATCGTTTGACTCGCGTTGGTCAAATCCAGCGTGCCGACGGTTCCCGCGTTGCCGAGTACCAGCGGCCCGTTAGGCAATGCATCATCCACGGCCACCACGACCGTTCCTGCGGCAATCGTCGTCGTTCCGGCGTAGGTGTTCAGGCCGCCCAAAGTCAATGAACCGGCAGTGGTCTTGGTAAAATCACCAGAGCCGGAAATCACGCCGGCGAAATTCCCTTGTTCGACAATCAGATTGGCATTCGCTGCGTTGAAATAGCGGGTGACGATACTATCGGCGGCAGAACCAGTCAGATTTTGAATCGTAACGTTGTTCTCCGCGTTCGTCAGATCCTGCACGAGACGAACCGTGACGTTGCCGCCGCCGACAAAATTTGCCGTCGCGTAAGTTCCTCCATTCACCACCATCACGCCCGGGAAATTCGGATAGAGTGTCAGCGCAGCGGCAATCGATTGAAATGCGCTGGTTCCCATCACTGCATTTTGCGATCCGGCATTTTCCAAATCGCCATCAACGGTCCCGCTGGCGGGAAAATCGTCGTCGACATAAACGATTCCCGGTATGCCACCGACGGCCGATAAGGTCACATCGTTGCCGTCGCCACCGATGTAGGACAACATCATCGCCATACCATCGACGTTGATCGTGGCCCCTTCGGCCAGGCCCAGGAAGGCGCCGATGGTGTCCGCGGGATTGGTGCCGTCGTTTTCGACAATCGTGTAGAGTTGGCCCGTATTGCCAGCAAAGGTGCCAGGAGTGCCGGTGTAGGTCACCGTGAGCGTGGCCGTCGGACCAAAGGTTGCCGAGCCATTGTCTACCACGCGCACCTGGTCGTAATCGACTCCCGCTGCTGCACTCGATGGACTGGTAATCTCGATGTTGAGTGCGCCGTTCTGCAAATAGTTGCCAGCACTCGTGGCGATGCCGGCTCCTGTACCGGGACCATTTCCGGGGTTGAAGGTGGTGCCGGCATCGGAAGTAAGAGCCCCAGTAAATCCATTCACAAACAACGTGCCACCCGTGAGACTGCTCGTCCCTACATAGTCGCTCACGCCGATCAGCCGTGCGGTCGTAGCAGTCGACTTGTTCAACACGATCGGCAGCACACCCGAGCCAATCGTGTGATTGGTCAGATCCAGCGTACCACCGGTCAGGTTGATCGTCGCAGTGGCGCTCGTGCCGCCGGTGCTCGTACCAGAGAACGCGCCGCGAATGATATTGCCGGCAGCGGTCACCGTACCACCGGAGATATTGATCGTGGCATTCGAAGATAACGCTGCCACACTGGTCGCGCCCGTGATGGCAAGCGCCGCCATGACAATTGAATTGCCGCCTGTTGCGCCGATGTCGACCGTGCCGCCGGTGATATTGAGCGTGGTGTTGATGGTCCGCGGCTTGGTCACGTCGGTATAATCATCGCCGCCGATGCTCCCCATCGCGGTGATGCCGTTGGCGATCGTGACCGTGCCACCTCCCAGGTTCATGACCACGTCATGGACACGACCGCCGGTCCCGTTGGCCGATTCCGCGGTCTGCGTGTGGGTGCCCATGACGAGGCTCGTCATCGCGAGCGTGCCCATGTCGAAACTAAAAACATTCGTAAACGGAGCCGCACTTCGCGGCTGCGTGGCGATGGCCACGGCGCCGAGCAGCATGTCGACGTTGTGTCCGGTGACCACAAATTGATTTGTCGCTTGCAGGCCAGTGGTCACATTGCCGGTGCCCATGTTGAAATTGGCCGCTCCAGTTCCGGCCTGATTCCGTATCGTCAAGGTTCCAGACGCCGTGGCAAACGTCACTGAACCAGAATCGCGGCCGCCAATGCCGACATTGAACGTATTGGCTCGAATTAGATTCGTGCCGTCACCAAGCACCAATTGATTCACTGAACCAGTTGCGCTGTTACCCACCGTAAGCGTAGGAGTGATCAGGGTGTTGGCAGTGTTGCTAAGAGTGAGAATCGCGAAATCGGCCGGACCGTTGTCGCCGTCGGCCTGAACGGTGATGGCGCCGGTCATCGTCATGTTGACAGCCGCGAGTGCCGCCAGATTCAGCCGTGCCTTGCTGGTAGCCGTAGTCGTGTTATTCCCGACAAACACATTCGTACCATTCACTGCCAACGTGCCACCGCCATCCATGGTCAAGTTGGTCTGAGCGCCGTCGTTATTATTCGCCAGCACCAGGCTGCCGTTGACGGTCAGCGTCCGCCCGGCGCCGATGTTAATCAGATTATTGCCCGCGGCGTTGCTCGTACTCGACAACGCCCCCACCGTCTGGTTGAACGTCTGCATGTTGAGCGTACCAACCGTCGTGCCGCTACCTACGGTCAGGGGTGTCGTCACCGGCAGCGTGTTGTTCGCGCCCAACAACATCGTCCCTTGTGTCACCGTGGTGCTGCCGTTATAGGTATTCGCGCCGCTTAACTGCACCGCGCCCACATTCGTCTTGATGATCCCACCCGTGCCGCTGATCGCGTGATTGATATTCACCTGGCCGGCGCCCGCCGTGTTCGGTCCCACCTGAACCGTCAAGTCGCCGGTCAGCGCAAAGGCGTTGGCGGCATTGGTCATGTTGATCACACCATTGGCCGTCCCCTCGGCGCCAAAAATAATCGTGCCGGCCGTGGGTAACGTGACGGGCCCGCTGAGAACGAGAGAATTAGCGCCCGTGGCGCGGCTGACCATCTTCGTGCCTGCCGCCATCGAGATGGGATTAGCCACCGTTACGACAGCCGAATTCGAGATCAAGCCAAACTGACCCGCATTTGTGATTGTGATTGGCGCTGTAGCCGCAGCGCCACCGAGCGCGTTGATCACCGTATTGAAGAAAAACCGCGTGCCGTCAATGTTCAACTGCGTAAATTGATTTGGTCCGGCCGCGTTGCCGTTGAGGATCAAAGCCGGACCGATCAAACCAACCACGTTGAACGGAGCTGCCCCCGACACGCGTCCACTTACCGTGATATTGGCTGTGCTGGTGTTGGCAATCGTTCCGCCGCCAGCGCCCAAGGTGAAACCGCGGGTCGTGAGCAAATCGATACTCGCGGTTGCAGCATTGCGCAGCGTGCCGTTGTTCAGGGTCATAAAATTCGCGGTGTGCGCGGCGGGATTGATCCCCAATTGCAACGCCGCGGTGATGCTCAATGTCGACGCATCGACGGTCCAACGGACAGGAGTTGCAGCGACTCCCAGATTGGCGTTTTGTGTCAACGCAACCACGCCGCCGCCGTTGATCGTGATGTTGGTGCCATTCCCTCCGGTGAGATCGTTCGCGGCATCGCTCAAGGTGAACACGCTCGCAGCATCGGCGGTGCCGATGGTCACGCCGCCGCCATTCGCTACGGTGATGACGCCGTCTTCGCGCGCAGCTCCGCGGCCTCGCAGTGTGCCGCCGTTGTTGAGCGTGACTGCGGCATTGTGAGTGACGTTATTAATCTCCAACACGCCGCCCGTATTGATGGTGGTCGGACCCGTGCCGGCCGAATCTGCCAGATTGATCTGCAACACGCCGGCATTAATCGTGTTCGTGCCCGAAAACGTCGGGCTCGCTCCGCTCAAGGTGAGTGTCCCGGCGCCGACTTTGGTCAAGTTCCCTGTCCCGGCCAAGGCGCCCGAAAAAGTCGTGTTGGCTGCATCGCCGACCGTCAACGTTTGCGACGCGGCCAGATTCACGGTCGGCGCCGCATCAGTCGAAGCCAGCGAAGCAATCTGGTCGCTGTTATTCACATTGAAGATCGCATCGCCCGTCAGGCTCACTCCGCTGACGTCCGGGATGACGTTCGCCGCTGTCAAGTTGTAGTTGTTCGCGCCGCCCGTCCCTTGCAGCGAAATCAGCGGCGTATTGAATGCGGCGTCCCAGCTGTTGATGTTCACCGTATCGCCGCCGTTCGCAATGATCGTCAGCGAGTTCGTCGGTACAGCGAAATCGACCATCTCGCCGCCCAGATTACTGTCGATTCGCGTGAGGCCGGACCCTGCGATATCAGCCACCGTGATGATCTCGGCGGTGCCGCTCGTGAATGTGAAGCTGCGATTCGCAGCGTTCATATTGTCGGTCACTGGCTCCAAGCCTTCGTACGTCAATTTATTTCCGTCGACGGCGATCGAACCGTCATGCTCATTGACGAAAACATAGTCGACGTTCTCCGCCGTGCCCCCCTGCAATATGACTTGATCACCAGGCAGCGTGCTATTTTGCGTTCCGCCATAAAACGTCATGCCGCCCGGCAGAATGGCATTTCCTTGCGACATATCGAGCAACAATGTGTCATCGCCCGCGCCGCCGAATACATACATCTGTCCGCCGTAAATTGAACTCCGCGGCACCGTCAGCGTATGGTTGGCATTGCTAAGATACGCCCCCGGAATTGCGCCAGCGTCCAAAAACGGCACTTGCTGATCAGTGACGACGATGCTCCCCACGCCGTCAAGTTCGACCTTGATCAGATTGTTGTGTTCGGCGCCCGTTGCTGTCCGGATCGCGAGGTGCCCCTGAGGACTAAGAAAGGCCACGGGCTGCGGCAACTCTTGTGGAGCATCGGGTGGAATGATGTATTCCGGCTCGATGATCACCGTCATTACGGTCCGCGGTTCCAGGGCTTCGATGAATGCCCGGCGACGTTTTCGCGAATCTTGCTGCTTCGATTTACCTACGAAACGACGGACGACAGACCGCAATCGGTTGCGCATGGGAGAGGTAGCTTGTTGAAGAGGAGGACGCGTATCGCCCACTCGCTGATTCGAGATGCTGTGAGAGCAGCAGCTCCGGAACGAATCAGGTTGGTGGACTATGCTGCGCAGGGAGAGATTTCAACTAAGGCGGAGTATATCGCGCGCGAGATCAAGTTCCACACAATTACATCAGTATTCCGAAGGCGGGGCTTCGAATTCCTTGGTGAAACCCCGCCATTTTGTCGCAATTGAGATTTAGTATGGTCGCGAACTACCTTACTGTTTGACGCGTACCAGCTTCATGATGCGGCCCGCTGTATTCCAGTCTTGGACATACAAATTGCCATCCTTATCCCAGTAGGAACCGTGAGTACCGCTGAACACGCCTTCGATCCACTGGTCTTGAGGAATGTTGAAGTTGCCGCCTTTCTTGGGATCGGGGTTTTCGCCGAGGATGGCGACGATCTTATTGTCCTTCCCGATGATGGTCAGCTTGCCTTTCAGATCGGGAATCGAAACATAATCGCCCTGCACAGCCGCCGAAGTCGGCATACCCAACCCCGTGATCACTTCGTCGATGTAGTTGCCGTCGAGATCATAGTGCAGCAACCGGCCGTTGGGCGTGTGGTTACGATCGCAAATGAGCAAACGGGGCGGCTCATAGCGAGTATCGAGCGTCATGCCGTGCGCGGTGTTGAACTGTTTCAGTTCATTCCCCTTGGTGCCGAAGTGCTTCAAGTACTTGCCGGTCTTGTCGAACTTGAAAATGTGATTGCTCGCGTAGCCATCCGACAAAAAGATGTCGCCGTTGGGCGCCACGGTGATCGCGGTCGGGCTGAACTTCATCAATCCCAAGCCCGATTCCTTCGGAAACGGCAACTTCAATTCCACCTTGCCCGTGTGGGCATTGAACTTGATCCCTTCCGCATTGTTATTGCGGGCCGCGTAGATGAACTCGCCATCGGCTTCGGCGCGGATCTCCATATCGTGCAGGTTGGTGTAGTCACCGCCTAGATACTCTTTCACCACCTTGCCATCAGGCGTGAACACGACAACACCCTTGTTGGCGCTCGTATAAATGTGCCCTTCTTTGTCGATCACCACCGCGCCGTGGGTTGATCCGAGCGCCGAAGTGCCGTCGGGGCGCAGGCCCCAACCGGGAACGGTGTCAAAGGTCATCACACCTTTGCCGGTGCGTACCGGCTCTTGTTTGTCGGCCGCAGCGAGCGGCAACGTCAGGCCAACGATGGCGGCCATGAGGAACACTGGCAAACGAACGTTCATGGGGCAATTTCCTGAAACAGGTGAATCCAGGGAGAGGAATTGCGGCCCAGTATCGATTCGCGGCCGGGCAATTTCAACTAGCGGGCAAACACTTCGCACACTTCTTCCAGCGTGTGACCAACTTGTCGGCTGCTGATTCCGCCGCAGCCAAGGTGGCACAGCGGCCCTGCAAATGCATGGTGTGTTCAGCTTCGGGATCAATCACCCGTTGCTCCAGGGCGTAACTGCAGTCCGCGCGGTGAATACAAATGAAGCTGCCCCCTTTCCAAAGCTCAAAGGCGCCGAGCAATCGCAGTAATTTCTCGGCGGCCAACTCGGCAAACGCCGCGTCATTGATGTGCAAATCAACTTCCGCGATCGGCACCTTCCCAGCCATCGCATGCAAGCCAAAGCGGAGTTGCTCGCGCGCGATCGGATCATCAAAGGCCTTGCCCGTTTGATCGAGGGCCGACACGCCGCGCAGCGGCAGGATAATCTCGACCGGCCCGACCGCTGCAGCCGCTTTGCGGCCGATTTCTTCACCCAAAAGCCTGTTCTCAGCCGGTGTTGTGCGCATCAGCGTAACGTTGGCATTGTGCTGATAGAACGTCCGCTCGGCGAACTCTGCCGGCACCGTTTCGCGCGGGCCGAAGTTCACCATGTCGAGCGCACCAACGGAGATCACCTGCGGAATTCCCTGTTCACCAGCAGCCGTCAATCGTGTCGGTCCCGCCGAGAGAATGCCGCCGACCAGTTCATCGGCGAGTTCCGTCGTCGTGATATCGAGCACGCCCTGGATCAACCCATCACGAATCAGCGACTCCATCGCTTCGCCGCCGTTGCCGGTGGCGTGAAAAACCAACACCTCATAACCAGCACTCTCGAGAATGCCACGCGCATGTTGCACGCAGGGAGTCGTCACACCGAACATCGTCGCCGCGATCAGCGGGCGATCGTGCTGTTCATCCACAGGAACGGAGAACCGAATCATCCCCGCGATGGCCGCGGCCGCTTCATTCAAAATCTGTCGACTCAAGCGGTTGATGCCAGCGATGTCGACAACCGAGTTCAGCATCAAAATATCTTTGTCGCGTACATAGTGCCGCGTTTGTCCGGATGCCAGCGTGCTGACCATCACTTTCGGCACACCGATCGGCAGGGCTCGCATCGCGGCAGTGCCAATCGTGGTACCGGCCGAACCACCGATGGCAATCACACCGGTGAGCGTCTTTTGGTGATACGCAGCTCGAGCAATCGCTTCCGCGCCGCGGGCTGCCGCGGCAATTGCGGCACCGCGGTCATTCTGCAGTTGCAGGTCCGTCAGGGAAGCGCCGCCCGCGGCAAAGAGTTGCTCGCGCGTGACATTCGCGGCAACGGTGGATTCACCAAGACAGCCCGTGTCGACCAGCTCCACAGACAAGCCCAACGCTCGCAAACGCTCTGCAACAAAGAGGGCCTCGGAAAACTTCGTGTCGAGTGTCGCGAAGAAGTAGATGGTCATTTTGCATCCCGTAGGCCAGATCAAGCGGCCGCTGGATCCGGCCTACTTCGAGCGCTGCCAGCCAGGTAGATCCGCGCTGGTCAAGAATGTAGACCAACCCACGAGCATGATCCAGTGGAACAAGAACAGGCACATCGCGTACTCGTTGCTCAAGTGAAACAGCACAATCAGCAGCAGTGCCCAGCGACGAGTTTCCCGAAACCAGAGAAACAACGGCGCGAACAGTTCCACAGCCACGACCGTCCAAGTCATCAGCCGCACGAGCAGCGGAATCTGGAACAGCAGGCCGGGAATTTGAAATCGCCCAAACGTATCGTCGAGTCGCACCACATACGACAGCGCTGTACCATCGAGCCACGCCGTGCCACCCAATTTGAACAATGCCGCGGCAACAAAAATCACGACCATCTGCAGTTGCAACAGTCGCAACGACCACGCAGGGGCCAGCGGACAAGTATCGCGATCTTTCGCAAACAGCCAACGATCGACCGACCACGCTCGGCCGCTGGGCATGAGCAGTAAATAGAATCCGACCAGCCGAAACACGCTGTCTTCGCCATCGAGAATCAGCGGATTGCGATTCTGCCAACTGACGAGCAGCACAAAGACCGCCAGTGCATTGACGCGAGTCGCAATTCCCCAAAGCAGCATCAGCGTGCAGGCAATATGCAGCCAAAATAGACCGTGCAGCCAAATGCCCGCTGGTTCCGGATCGGCCGGCATCCAACGGAGCACCGACCATTGCTGTGGCAAAGCAGCTTCTGCGTCCACCTCGGCCGGATAAAGTCCCGTGGGCCCGTACCAGTGCTCCAAATCGGGATAGAGCACGGCCATATAAATCAAGATCAGCAGCGCAAAGCCGATGCGCACGAGCGCAAAGCGTCGGGCATCGATGGGCGCGTGCAGAAACCTGTTCCAGCCGGCAGTGAATGACCGCCAGCACTGCCAGAGCGAAACGCCGCCTGCGTTCGATGTGCGAGCCGCAACTTCATTCATGGCAGCGGCTCGATCGAAAGAACCCAGCGATCGTCATACCCGTCGGGCGGTCCCGGCTTCGGCCACCAAGCTCCCGTCGGCGCCGGGAGCGTTTTTGTTTCGGCAATCAAACGCACTTGTTTCGGAGGCGCTTCGAGCCCCGGCGGCAACTTGCTGTTGCTGACAATATATTGCGCAAGCGATGGCCAGCAGCGGCTGTTGTGGTTCATCCAAACATTGTCGTAATACTCGGCCCAACGATGCCGGCGAAATCGTTCCGCGGTCGAATGATCGGGCCAGCGCGGCATCGACCAGCTTTGCAGCACGTGATCGTCGCTGTCCATGATCTCCGCCGTCACGAGATGATTCTGTCGATCGGGAAACGGCGCAAACATGCTCCAACCCAGATGGCCGATCCCCAGCCAATCGCCGAGCCATTTCGCGCTGTTCGTCGCCGCGTTCATGTTCAGCGGCATACCTTGCAACAACATCAGCGCGATGAAAAACGTGACGCCGCCATTCACGCTCACGCGGCGAAAAAACAACCAGCGGCTCTGAGCGCGAGTGGCAGGGGGTTGTGTCGGCATGATCGTTACAGACCTTACGAACCGAAGCAGATCAGCGTCCGCGAACAAAACGGGCGTTGCCCTACTATAGTGCGCTCGCTGGTTGCGACCTAAGTTTGCGGAGAAGACCTCTCGTTCATCATCGTGTACCAACCGGCCCGCGCCGAGTTAGCATCCCGAAGTTAGTCCTATGGTCAAGCCAATCCTGGTTACCGTTCTTGTGGCCGTCGTCATTCTCACCGAATGCGTGCTGGCTTACATGCTCATTCCCAGTTCCGCCGACGTGCAAGCCAAGCTCGATGAGCACGGCGCGCCCGCCGCCAAAGCCGATGAGCACGGCGACGGACATGGTCACGACGCCAAAGCCGACAAACATGGCGCCAAAGATGACGGCCATGGCAAAAAGGACGACGGCCATGGAAAGAAAGATGGCGGCCACGGCGCCAAGCCGAAGGCCGACGCGCACGGTGGCGGTCATGGGGCCAAACCGAAGGCCGATGCCCATGGTGGCGGCCACGGCGGCGGACATGGTGCAGCTGCCAGCACTGCCAAGGTTCCCGCCGGCTCGGGCACCGGGGGCGAAGTGGAAGTGGAACTAGGCAAGTTCAACCTGATGGTGCACGAACCCGCTAGCAACATCACGCTGCGAATTAATTTTCACTTAGTCGGAACGGTGGACGACGAGGACAGTGGCGATTTTTCGCAATTGCTCGAGAAAAACCAGCATCGGCTGCGCGATCAAATCATCTTTGAGATCCGCAATGCCCAGCTTAGCGATCTTACCGATCCCGGTTTGGGCTTGATCAAACGCCGCATATTGGCGAAAAGTAACGATCTGTTAGGGCAGCCCCTGCTGCAAAATGTCGTGTTCAGCGAATTCTCGTTCATCGAACAGTAACGCGAGTTCGACCACCAAGGATGGTGGCCGGCCGACAGGAAAGGACTCCGATGGCCGACAGCGAAAAAATCTCGCAGGACGAAATCGAACAGTTGCTGATGCAAGCGCAGCAAGTGGCCGGGCATAAACCTCCGCCCGTCGCTCCCAAAGCGCCGCAGCCCGCCTCGGGCCCCATCGGGCAAAACGACATCGAAGCGCTGCTCAAGCAAAGCGCCGCGGGCCGAGCCCCCGCACCCCAACAAGCCACCGCAGTCGCTGCCGCTCCAGTTCCGCCCCGGGCGGGCGCCAAGCCGAACAAAGTCGGCGACGACATTCAGTTCCTGCTCAAACAAGCCGAGCAGGCCATCGCTTCAGTCGATCAACCCGTTGATCCCGCGATCGCGGGCATTCAGCCTTTCGAGTTTCGCGATTTCGGCGGCAGCCCTGCCTCAGGCGACAAAGCCACACTCGAGTTGCTCCGCGATGTCGACCTGCAAGTCCGCATCGAACTGGGCCGCACGCAAATGTATCTCGAAGATGTATTGAAGCTGAAACGTGGTGCGGTGGTGCCGCTCGACAAACTCGCAGGCGATCCGGTCGATGTCTACGTCAACGGCCGCCTGATTGCCCGCGGCGAAGTGCTGGTGCTCAACGACAACTTCTGCGTCCGCGTAGCAGAGTTACTGTCTAGCGATGATGTGTGAAAAGGATGAAGTGTGAAAAGACACACTCTCTCGCCCCGGCACTTGGGGTGAGGGACAACTGCAGAACGACGCTGTTGGTATGGATGCCGGATGTTACAAAAACTACTCATCACGATTTCACTTGGAGCTCTGCTAATCCCGTCGGCTGCCGTTGCGCAGCAACAACCTCCGAGCGGCGCCGTCCGCTCGCATTACTCACCTCCCAACGCCGCCGTCGTTTCGCAACAAAACCCGCCCCAATACGTCCCTGCATACCCCACCAGTCAAACTGTCGCACCTGTCACACTCGAAACCAACATCCCCGAGCCAGCGCCGCTGCCGCCGCGCGCTGCTGCCGCAGCACCAATTCCGCTCAGCCCCCGCGGCGCAACCCCCAGCAAAGCACTGATCCGCACACCGTCCACCGGTTGGGGCGCTATCAGCAGCGTTGGCGCCAGCCTAGGCCTCGTGCTCGGCGCGTTCCTCTGTGTTGCCTGGCTGTCCAAACGCTACTTGCCCAAGTCGGCCGGTCCGCTGCCAAAAGAAGTCGTCGAGCAACTCGGTTGGGCCCCGCTCGTTGGCCGTCAACAAATGCAACTCGTGCGACTCGGCAACAAACTGCTGCTGATCGCCGTCACGCCCGGTGCGAGCGCTGAACCGCTCGCCGAAGTCACCGATCAAACCGAAGTCGAACGGCTGAGCGCCATTTGTCGTCGCACCAAGCCGGAAAGCTCCACGCAAGCTTTTCGCGATGTGATGAGTGAACTCGAACGGCAACCTGCCCGCGGCTTTGTCGACACGCAGCCCCGCGTCGCTCGCCCCGCCGCCACATCGACTCTCAGCACAACCACGCAACCGCGACCCGCCACCGGGAGGCCGTTGCATGGTTAAGCGATTGCTGTTTTTGTTGGCGGCTTTCGTTGCCTTCACCGCAGGCGACGCTCGCGCGCAATACGTGGGTGAAGCGCAACAGCGCGCAATTGTCGCTGAGGGATTGCCAGCGGATGAAGTTACCAACGCAAATCTCCCCGCTGCCGATGCACTGACGGAAATCCTTCGCAACGGCCCCGAAAGCCTGACGAGCCCCAAGAAGCTTAGCGGTTCGCTGCAGATCATGCTGCTGCTGACGGTGCTCAGCTTGGCGCCGGCCGTGCTACTGATGACGACTAGCTTTGTGCGGATCGTTGTGGTGCTCGGCTTGCTGCGGCAAGCTCTCGGCACACAGCAACTGCCTCCCAGCCAAGTGATGACTGCCCTGTCGTTGTTCATGACGCTGCTCGTCATGACGCCCACTTGGAATGAAGTTTATCAGCAGAGTGTGCGACCGTACTCCGAAGGTCGCATTACCAATCCAGAAGAAGCATTCAACCGCGGCGTGATGCCCATCAAGCGTTTTATGAGCCGGCAAATCGAAATGGCCGGCAACAGCGACGACGTTTGGATGTTTTACGACTATCTGCCCGAAGCTCAACGCCGCAGCACGCCGCCCCAATCGTACGACGAAGTCCCTTTGCCCGCGCTGCTCCCCGCTTTCATGCTCAGCGAACTCAAAGTCGCGTTTCTCATCGGCTTTCAGATTTACTTGCCATTTTTGATCCTCGACATGGTCGTTTCCAGCGTCACCATCTCGATGGGCATGATGATGCTGCCGCCCGTCATTATTTCGCTGCCACTCAAGTTGTTGTTGTTCGTACTCGTCGATGGCTGGACCCTGATCGTCAGCATGCTGATGAACAGCTTCGGCCCCGCGGGATGATTTTGCAGAAATCGAGAAAACGTTTGCTCACGTTCATGTTCCTCACGGTCGCCACTCGTTACGTCCTGCGCTATTGGCGAGGCAAGCCATAATGACTCCCGACGATGCCGTTACGCTCGCTCAGCAAGCGCTGATGATGTCGCTGCTGTTGTCGGCGCCGTTGTTGATCGTGGGCATGGTCGTCGGTCTGCTGATCGGCCTCGCCCAGGCGCTCACGCAAGTGCAGGATCAAACCGTAGCCTTCGTGCCGAAGCTGGTCGCGATGGTGGTTTGCTTGTTGCTCTGCTTGCCCTGGCTCGTGCAGAAGTTGATGGAATACAGCGAGACACTGATTGCGGATATTCCGAAGACGATGCTCGGGGGATAAGTGCATTCCCTCGCGAACGCGTCCTGTTTCCTATGACGATCCTTTCCCCACTACTCGCGCTCTACCTCAATCAGTTCCTGATCTTCGTTCTGGTGCTGACGCGCATCGGCGCGCTGGTGATGACGCTGCCCGTGCTCGGCGGCAGCAACATTCCGCTCCAAATCCGCGCCTTGCTTGCAGTTTCAGTCGCTTTGCTGATTGCTCCGTTGCACTGGGGCATGAGCATTCCCGAAATCGAAAACCTCGCCGCGCTCGGCCTGCTGATGGCCCGTGAAATGCTCATGGGATTGGCACTGGGCACATCCGTGATGATCCTCCTCAGCGGCATGCAGCTCGCGGGGCAAGTGATTAGTCAAATGAGCGGTCTGTCGCTCGCGGATGTCGCAAATCCTACGTTCGACACCACCGTGCCGATCATTTCGCAATTGCTCGAATCGCTCGCGATTGCGTTGTTCTTTCTGCTAGGGGGCCATCGACTCGTGCTCGGTGCTCTGCTCGACAGTTTTAACTGGCTTCCCCCTGGTGCGGCCACGTTGCCCGATGACTTGGTCCAAACGCTGGTGCAAGTTACCGCCCATAGTTTTCATGTCGGGATTCGCGCCAGTGCACCGGTCATGGTGGCGATGTTTCTGGCGGTGCTCGTCGTTGCACTCATCAGTCGCACGCTACCACAGCTGAACGCAGTCGCCATTGGCCTGAACTTCAACGCGATCCTGCTGCCGCTGATCGTCGCTGTTTCCATCGGCTCCGCGGCGATCACCTTTCAAGACGAACTCGCGGGAGTGCTGCAACAGGTCCGCGACGCCATTTCGCCAGCGGGTATGGAGTAAGCCGCGATGGGCGACGACGATTCCGACGATAAACAGCACGAAGCCACAGCGCATCGCCGCGAACAAGCGCGCGAAGAGGGCAATGTCGTAAAGAGCCAGGACCTGGGATCGGCCGCGCTGCTCGTCGGTGGGCTGCTCACGCTCTGGTACATGGGGAACGGCCTGACCGTGACGTTTGGTCGCATTACGCGAGATCATCTCGGCGGCGAGGCCTGGGTGCGGTTCGATGTGCACGACTTTTTGCAACGGCTTGTGCAGCTGTGCGGCGAAGTCGGCCTGGCCCTGCTCCCGATTTTAGGAACGTTCGTGCTCCTGGCAGTGCTGGTCAACTTGGGGCAAGTTGGCTTTCTCTTTCTGCCGCAGAAGTTGGCGATGGATGTGCAACGGATCAATCCGCTCTCGAACGCAGGGCGGATTTTTTCAGCGACGTCGGTGGTACATCTGGGGTTTGGCTTGGGAAAGGTGGCGCTGATCGGCACGGTCGCCGCGATCAGCTTGTGGGGCGAACGCGACAACATGCTGAAGCTCAGCGATCAAGAAGCGGGCGATATCGCAGTCTATCTATTCAGCATTTCGTTTTGGACCAGTTTGAAAATCGGCGCATCACTCCTCATCCTCGCCGTCTTCGATTACGGCTATGCCTATTGGAAGCACGAGAAAGACTTGATGATGAGTCATCAGGAAATGCGCGAAGAAATCAAGCAACAACAGGGTGACCCGCACGTCGCCGCGCGCCGCCGACAAGTGCAGCGGGATCTGGCAAAAGGTCGGCTCAGCGATATCGTGCCAAAAGCCGATGCCGTCGTGACCAATCCCACCGAGCTGGCGATCGCGCTGAAGTATGATCCCGATACCATGGCCGCGCCGATCGTGCTCGCCAAAGGGGCCGGCGTATTAGCGCAGCAGATTCGCCGCTTGGCGTTGGAAAATGGCATCGCCGTGGTCGAACGAAAAGAACTAGCCCGCGCGCTCTATGCCAATGTGGACGTCGATGAACCCGTGCCAGCCGAACAATACGCTGCCGTGGCGGAAGTGATTCGTTACGTCTATCAGCTGAAGGGGAAAAAGCTGCCAGGGCAACGTGCTGCGGCGTGATTCGCGTCGGGCTTGCTGCTCGTTGCTGGGCAACGAAACAATTACGGCAGGCTCACCGGTTGACCATCATCACGATTGGCGATGCGATCAAGCGTCGTCAGATCGGTGGCTACGCTCAGTGCCTTCACCGCGCCGTCCCCCATCACGAATTGGCAGATGCCAGGGTGATAACTGCCGAAATTGCCGGTCTTCGTGATGTCGCGCACGAGCGGTGCGCCGGTTCCCAACTTTTTGAAAGACCCCGCGTGATCGCCGTTCCAGATCGAACTGTCCTTCTGCGATGTCTGGTTGAGTTGCACATGCTTTTCACCAAAGAAAGCCGTCGAACTCAGTCCATCGGTAATGTTGGAAAAACGAATCGGACGAGCACCGCGATACCAGAAGGGACCGTTGGCTCGGTCGTCTTCCGTCACCGTTTTCGTCGTCCCGCCACTATCGTAGGTCATACCCGGAATGTAATCGGTAATTCCTGCCGGTGTGCCGGCGTTCGAGGCATAGTCGCCCACTCCGCCGGGAGTGTGGCCAATGCCGTTCGAGGCAAAACTCTGATGTTTATCGGCGTCGGGAAGAGACAGCTTGGGCCGCTGCCGTGACGGACAAAGATAGAACTTCATCACTCGCTCGCGGACCGGTTGAGCCTGATCGTAATACGCTTTACCGAGGATCCACTGTTCATATTCATTGCGCGACTCCAGGAAGGGGAGCAGCAACAGAAAAACCGTTTCGCGTGTATCCATGCGACTCGGCGGAATATATTGAAACGTGTCGTGGTAATTTTGAACGGCCAGGCCAATTTGCTTGAGATGATTGCTGCATTGCGTGCGGCGGGCAGCTTCGCGGGCCGATTGGACCGCGGGCAAGAGGAGCGCGACGAGCACTCCAATGATCGCGATGACGACGAGCAATTCCACCAATGTGAAGCCGCATGGATCGCGGCGCGGGCAACGCTCCGGCGGAGCAGTGAATTGCCGGGTGACGTCGCGCGCCGCGGCGGATTGGCAGGAGCCTCGACTTCCCAAGTTGTTCACTCCGGCCATCATTCGAGTCTCCGCTGATTCGAAAGGCACTCGTAGCTAACTGAAATCCTAGACGGCCGCGATTCCACAAGTCAAACTTGGCCTGTGAATTTCCTTCTCACTCTTTCGCGAGGCTTGCCATGCGCTCCTCTCAGGGCCTGGTTTGGATTGCACTCTGGTTGTTGTTCTCGCTCACGCTGTTGGGTTGCGGGCGAACGACAGTGCCCGTTTCCGGCCAGGTGACGATTAAGAACGGTGCGGACGTTGCCAAGTTGCAAGGCTACGGTGTGATGCTCGAACAGGCCGAGCCAGGCCCGGACGGAAAGACGCTGAGTTCCGCCGGCGAGATCGATGCCCAGGGAAAATTTGTGCTGGGTACGCACAGCGGCAGCGACGGCGCTTATCCGGGGAAGTATCGAGTCGCCATCACGCCTTCCAGCGAATTTATGGAAGGTGTTGCACCACCAGCGGTCATCGATCGCAAATACTACAACTTGCAGACATCCGGTCTCGAAGCAACCGTGAACACCCAAGCCACCGAACTCGTTTGGGAACTCGATCCTGCTGGAAAATAGGGATTGATCGTTGTACAGCTTGCAACGGAAGCATCTAAGTCGATAGATCAAATCTACGGCGCAGATCGTCCATGGGCGCGGCTCGGCAGGAGCCTCGCCCGCCCTGAAATGTGTTGGTGTGAACGGCTCTGCTCTTCGCTCATCCGGACGCGACCAAAGTTGTCGCCGTGGTCGATTCCAATGCGGGGTGAGTCTTTCCTCTCAGAACGGAGCCAAACCATGAGCGCAACAGCCACGATGCCAGACGACAACAAGCGAGCCGAGGACCTCCGCAGCGCGATCAAACAACTGCCGAGTGAGCGGGACTGGGCCGTTTATCAAGCAGTGCGCATTGAACAGTGGCCGACGCGCGCTGTGGCGGCGGAACTGGGAATTTCGCAAGCGCGCGTTTGCCAGATGGTGCAGCGGACGGCCACGTTTATCGCGCTTACTGCGCCGGTGATCACGAAAGACGAAGAACCGCGGCAGCTGGCAGCCGGCAAACAGTTGGCCGCCGATCGCATCGATTTTCTCTACGGCGAAGCGCTCCGTTGTTTCCGAATGTCGCAGAGTCCTGAGCAAGCAGATTGCACGAAACATGGGAGTCACCGCTACGGCGATGTGCGGTACCTGCACGCAGCCGCAAGGTTGGCGATCCTGGCGAGCACCTTGCCGCCGCCGCAGCAGTTGACGTATGCGGCAGTTGCCGAACAACCAGCGGCGAACAACTGCCCGCCAGAGACCTGTTCAGCCCCACCGGCTGAACAGCCGGAAACGGCTCAGGCTGACTTAGCTCCCAGCTCTGCAACTGCTGCGGTGAAGACGGTTTGCGGCGAGCAAACCGCGAGAAACGAAACAAATCAGCGAGCTACTGCGCGCCCTGTTCAAAAGCAAGCTTCGGTCAGAAACGAAGCCGCAATCACTCCGCGTCAGGGAGCGCGACGGCAGGAGTTTCTTCAAACGGGGTAAAAAAATTCGCCTCGGCGCTCACCCTTTTGCAGAAACGAGTTGTCCGCGAGGGGACACTACCGTTACGCAACCCTGGGCGGATAGAATCGGGGCCCTATGTTCATTAGCTTTGATGGAGTCGACGGGGCCGGTAAATCCACGCAGATTCAACTGCTGCGCGCCTGGCTCGCCGACCGTGGACACCAGGTAGTGATGTGCCGCGATCCCGGGAGCACCAGTTTGGGCGAAAAACTGCGCGACGTGCTCCTCTCGCACCACGGTTTGCCCATTCATCGCCGCAGCGAAATGCTGCTGTATATGGCCGCTCGGTCGCAATTGGTCGAAGAGATCATTCGTCCGGCGCTCGCTCGGGGAGAATGGGTTCTTTCCGATCGCTATCTGCTGGCCAACGTCGTTTATCAAGCGCACGCGGGCGGCTTGAACAGCGACGAAGTCTGGCAGACGGGCGAAATTGCCACGGGCGGTCTGATGCCAAATCTGACCATTGTGCTCGACATGCCCGCAGCTGCCGCGAAAGAACGGCAAGGTCGGCCGCCGGATCGCATGGAAGCGCAAGGCCTGGAATTTATGGAGCGTGTCCGGCAGGGGTTTTTGAAGGAAGCGACCATCGGGCGGATTCCCCTTGCCGTCGTTTCCGCCGCGCAGCCGCCGGAAGTGGTTCACGCGCAGGTTTTGCAACTTGTCGAACCCTTGCTGGCCGGAGGACGACCATGACCTGGCAAGGAATTCGCGGCCATGATGAAGTGGTGAACCGCTTTCGCACAGCCGTTTCGCAGAATCGGTTGGCAAGCACGTTTTTGTTCGTCGGTCCGGAAGGGATCGGCAAGCGACGTTTTGCCATGGCGCTGGCACAGTCGTTTCTGTGCGAACGACGTCGCGAAAGCGACTTGAATCCGTGCGGAGAATGCGCGGCTTGTAAAATGGTTTTCGCCGGCAATCATCCGGATATCGACTATGTGGCCAAGCCCGCCGATAAAAACACGATCCCGATAGAACTACTTATCGGTGACGATGAGCACCGGATGCGCGACGGACTCTGTTTTCGCATCTCTCTCAAGCCATTTTCCGGCAAACGGAAAATTGCCATTCTGGACGACGCGGACTATCTCAATGATTCGATGAAAGCTTCTGCCAACGCGCTGTTGAAAACGCTGGAAGAACCGCCGCCGAAATCCATTTTGATCCTGCTCGGCACTAGCGAGCAACGGCAGTTGCCGACCATCCGCTCGCGTTGTCAGGTCGTGCGATTTCAGCCGCTGGAAACTGCCACGGTGGCCGAGATTCTGCTCGAACAACAGTTGACCGACAACGCTGCTGCTGCGCACCATGCCGCCTCGATTGCGGACGGAAGTGTGGCGGCCGCGGTGCGCTTGCTGGAAAGCGAACTCGGTGACTTCCGCGAGGAATTGCTGCAATCGTTGGCGCAAGCTCCGTTGCCAGCCGCTTCGCTGGTGAAATTGGTGCAGACCTATGTCGATGCCGCCGGCAAGGAATCGGCAGCCAAAAAACTGCGACTGAAAGACGCGTTTGCGTTCAGCAGCGGTTTTTTTCGACAACTGCTGCTGGCTGGTTCCGGGGTTTCGTCTGCCACCGCGGCCGTACGCGCCTGGCCGGATCCCGCCGAGATGGGTAGCCGCGGCGTGGAACTTTGCCTCGAAGCTGCGACCGCCGCCGAAGCCAACGCGGCAGTGCTCAACGTGCTCGAATGGTGGGCCGATGAACTGGCAACGTTGCAGCGAACCGGAACCGCGACGCTGTTGTCTCTCTAGCGTTACTCGCCCATCAGCGTCAGCACGAGCGACCGAGCACCGCCGGAGTCGCGGTGTTCGCACAGGTAAATCCCCTGCCACGTGCCCAACTGCAATCGGCCATCCTTGAGCGGAATGCTCACGCTGCTGCCAAGCAGGGCAGCTTTGACATGGGCTGGCATGTCGTCGGGCCCCTCCAGGGTATGAACATACGGAAAATCCTCAGGTGCGATGGTCGAAAAGACTTGCTCCAGATCGTGGCGGACATCCCGATCTGCGTTCTCGTTAATCGTGAGCGAAGCCGAAGTGTGCTGAATAAAGACGTGCAGCACACCGATCTTGGTGGATCGCAATTCGGGAATCGCAGCCAAAACCTTGTCCGTAATCAGGTGGAAACCGCGGCGAAGCGGCGGCAACGTAATGTTTTTCTGTATCCAGGGCATGCTTCTACTCAGATCCTAAGTGTCCAGTTCGGGGCGGCGAGCAACGAAAGTAGGTTCCGTTCAACCGAACCAGCCCGTCGATAATTTTGTCTTGTATGAAGGAATCGAGAAAACTGCGTCAAGGGGTGGTGCGGCACGCAAACCCATTACACCAACGTTAGCGGACGATTGTTTTCCATAAAGAGACTTTCGGGCGGTTTCGCCACATTCCTGAAAACACGGCAAGCGGGTAGCGCATGACCGCCACTACTCGTTTGTTTTCAATACGTTGCAGCTGCGCGATAAGCCAGATAAACCTTGCTAGTGGTGCAGCTCGCAACAGATCGCAATCCCAACTAGCGGAAAAATATTCTTCGTAGAAGCCGCAAAAATCTTGACGCTGGACCCGTGCGTCCTGATAATGCGTGGGTCAGCAAAGGAATGCTTTCAACCGGCCGGCAAGCAAATGCCGGCTCAGTTCGGCCAAGGATGGTTGACTTACTCCACCAACCGCCTATTTCTCAGCCAGTTGATTCGCCCGCATCTCTGCTAGACCGCAGATTTCAGCACCGCGACTTCAATCACCTGGCTGCCATCTCTGCCCGCATAATTTTGAAGGAGAAAGCCATGGACAAAGTTCGCAACGTATTCGAAGCCATTCTGAAGTATGGCCACGACGAAGACTTCTATCCCGAAGCCCCCGAAGATTTCCGCTCGACCGACGCCCCCGCGGGTTCGGAAGAGAAAATCGAAATCCTCCGCAAGCGGATCGAGCTCGGCCTGCCCCTGTGGCACGACTCGGATCGCTGTGACTACAGCGGCTTGACCGGCGCCATCCGTCCTCGCGAATAAGTTCGTCGCGGCAGTGCGAAAGAAACCTCAAGGGATGCTCATCGAGCATCCCTTGTTTTTTCTTGGTAACTCTAAACCAGAATCTGGTTTGCTTTTTTCGCTGCGGTGCGCGCGTCGTCCTTAAAGCGGGCGTGTAGCGAGTCCCAGTCGATCACCAGCCGGCCACCGGTGCTGCTATGACGCTTGGACCACGAGGTGAGCAATTCCAGGCAGGCGTGGTCGATGTAGGTCAGTCGAGAAAAGTCCACATGCAGCTCGGCGCCGGCGGGAACCTGCTCGAGAAACGAAGCCAGCACCGGCAAACGAATGAAGGTGGCCGCCCCTTCGAGCTCAAGTATGACTCGGTTGCGACTGGGGTCGATCGTCAATTGGGGCTGCAGATGAGAGAAGCGATGCAACAACTTCAAGGCGCTTAAGGCCAGGCCCGCAAGCACTCCCAGCAGTAGATCTTCGACGACAATAATCGTCATGGTCGCCATAAAGATCGCCGCTTCGCCGCGATCCATCTTCCAGAGCTCAACGAGCGTCTTGTATTTCACCAGTTTGTAACCGGTGTAAACCAGAATCGCGCCGAGGGCCGCCTTGGGAATGTAAGCCAACAAATGCGGCAGCAATACGACAAAAACCAGCAGCCAAACGCCGTGCAGAATGGCTGAGAGCCGACTGGTGGCGCCCGCTTGAACATTGGCGGAACTCCGCACAATGACTCCTGTCATTGGCAACGCGCCGAGCATGCCGCAGAGAAAATTGCCGATGCCGTGGGCACAAAGTTCCTGGTCGTATTTCGTCCGCGGCCCATTCTGCATTTGATCGACCGCGGTAGCACACAGTAACGTTTCTGCACTAGCCACGACAGCAATCATGCCGCCGGTCAGCAGCACCGAGGGATTGAAGATCAGTCGCAGCGATTCGCTGGTGGGAAAAGTGACATCGTCGAGGATACGATTCGAAACCTCGAGCATGATGACGTTCCAGCCTGAAAAATAAACGATGCCAATCCCCACAAGCACGGCGACTAATGCACCGGGAATCAGCCTCAGCCATTTCGGCGTGTAAGCCTGCCAGCCAACGATAATCGCCACCGCAATCATGCCGATGATCGCTGCATGCCGATGCTGAGCCGCGGGCCGGGGGAGCGCATTAGCTGCGGGTTTGTTTTTTGCCTCAGCCGCGCCATGTTCGCTGGCCTCGGAGATTGCGACTGGCTTCTCAACAAAGCAGGATTTGATGGCGTCTGGAATTGTCGCCAGCAGCTGCATCCCGCCGTGAGCTTTGTGATCACCCCAACGAGCCTCGTGATCACACATCACGTGAAACTGGCTGGCGAAGATCAACACCCCAATTCCGGCTAGCATCCCTTCGATTACTGCAGGTGAGACGGCGCGAAACCATTGTCCCAACCGCATTTGCCCTGCTGCGAACTGCAGTACTCCGGCAAACATCACACTTACGCCCAGAGCTAACAAAGCATAGGAAGTTGCCTCGGCTTCGGAGGCGCCGGCATGACCGTTCGCAAAGAGGGTGCGCTGCTTGAGAATTGCATCCGCGATAATGACAAACAGTCCCGCCGCGGGACCGCAGACTTGCAGCGGACAACCGCCGACTGCACCGACAACGATGCCACCGATGATGCCGGTGATGAGGGCTTTGCCTGGACTCACTCCCACTGCGACGGCAATTCCAATGCACAGCGGCAACGCGACGAGAAAAACCACGACCGAGGCCAGCAGATCGCGTTTAACGTCAAAGCCGGAATCTCGTGGTGCGTAGGAACTCGATTCAGTCATGCAACATTTTCCAGGCGAGTTTCCATTGCCGCGAGGAAGAGTCGACGGCTGAGGCTGGCAAGATTCCAGCCAAGGGAAGGCAACTTCTTGTTCAGACGTTTCCAGTCTAACGCCCACGAGTTCTGCGCAAAGCCGAATTCGAGTTACGTTTCGGCAAGAATGCCCACAGAATCGCCCAATTTGGTTACGAAATCGCAAGGAGTTTCGTCCACCCTAGTGAGATTCATCCTTCGCGATGATAATAAAGTTGTCGGTCGAGGGCCCGGAAACCGGTTTACCCGGAATCGTCGTGCCCGGAATCGCCGGAGAACGAGAATGAACCTGTTGGTGGTAGAAGACGATCCTGTTCTGGGCAAAGCACTGCAGCGTGGCCTCAACGAAGCGGGCCATGCGTGCGAGTGGGTTCGCAATGGTCGCAAAGGTCTGGAAGAAGCTCGCTCGCAGCGTTTCGACGCCGTCGTGCTCGATCTGATGCTGCCGGATCTCGATGGCGTCGAGATCATGAAATCGCTCCGCGGCGAAGGAATTCGCACGCCGGTGCTGATGCTCACCGCGATGGGTTCCGTGGAAGATCGCGTCACTGGTTTGAAGGCGGGCGCCGACGATTATCTCGTCAAGCCGTTTGCCTTTCCAGAATTGATGGCACGGTTAGAAGCGATCGGCCGGCGGGTCGCAGATCGTCCCAGTTCGACGATGTCGGCCGGGCCCGTGACACTCGATCTGACCAATCGCCGGGTGCTCCGTGGCGGCACCGAAATCACGCTCACTCCCACGGAATTCAGTCTGCTCGAATATCTCATTCGCTTTCAAGGGCAAGTCGTCACTCGCAAAATGCTGTGCGAGCACTTGTGGGAATCGGATTGGGAAGGCGTGACGAATGTCGTGGAAGTGCACATCAATCGCCTGCGCGGTAAGATCGATCGCGGCTTTGAAGAGCCGCTGATTCAGACCGTGCGGGGACGAGGTTATGTTCTTCGAGCGTCTTAAAGACACCTTCCGCACGCTGCGGTTTCGCTTGATGTTTTGGAATGCGCTGGCCGTGATCATCACGGGGCTGGCCATTTTGATTACCGTGCGTCAGGGCGTCGAATATCGACTGCAGTACGATCTCGACCGCGTGCTGGCGGAAGATCTCGACGAAATCGCGCTCAACCTGCGCGAAGAGCGTGGCCTCGACTTCGAACGCTTGCATCGTGAACTCGACCGCAAAGCTCGCGGTCACGCCTACCATCAATGGTTCGTGCTCTTTCTCGATCGCAATGGTAATCCCGTGTGGGAAAGCACCGGAGCACCAAAATTCTCGCTCGTTGGCGCGAGTTCCAGCGAAACCGGCTTCATGACTTCGGGTGATTTCCGCCTCGCCTTTCGCGAATTGGCAGGGACTCGCGAACGCGCGCCGATCGTTTGCGTCGGATCCTCGATCAACTTTATCCGCCGCGATATGGCAACCATCGATCGAATGGTTAGCCTGGTCGCTGCGGTTCTGCTGATTGCTTCGCCCTTGTGTGGTTACATCCTGGCTGGTCGCGCCACCCGGCCGCTCGCAAGCATGATGGCCACCACCGCCCGTCTTCGGCCGGCTGAAATGGACGAACGCCTCAAGGTCCGTGGGACCGGCGACGAACTCGATCAACTCGCAGTGACGGTCAACGGACTGCTCGATCGCCTGGCGGAATATCTCAAGCAAAAGCACGATTTTCTCGCCAACGCTGCGCATGAACTGCGCACTCCGTTGTCAGCCATCCGCAGCAGCGTCGAAGTTGCTCTCAACGGCGATCGGACGGTCGCTGAGTACAACGAACTGCTGGCCGAAGTGATCGATGAATGCAGTTCGCTCGAGACGCTGGTGAATCAGTTGTTGCTACTCGCCGAAACCGATGCCGATCGGCAGGAAGTATCTGCCGATCCAATTCCACTCAATAAAGTTGTCGAACGCGCCGCTGAAATGTTTCAAGGCGTGGCCGAGTTCAACGGCATTCGGTTGCAGGTCGATGACTTGCCGTACGTCGCAGTTCCTGGCAATCGCCACTATTTGCGTCAAGTCCTGAGCAATCTCCTCGATAATGCCATCAAGTTTACCGCATCGCGTTACCTCCACTACTCGGGGCCAGCCGCGCAAAATGGCAACGGCTGCCGGGGCGAGATCCGAATCTCGATGGAACTCGACAAAGCGCGCGACCAGGTGCGGCTCCTCATCAAGGACAACGGCCCGGGCATTCCTGCGGAAGATTTGCCACACATTTTCGATCGCTTTTATCGAGTCGACCGAGCACGCATGCGCGGAACGACAACCGGGGGAACAGGTTTGGGCCTCAGCATCTGCCAGGCCATCATTCACGCTCATCGGGGCACCATCGAAGTCTTCAGCGAGGTGGATCGTGGTACGATGTTTGTCATTACTCTTCCCACGGTGACCGCGGCGACTCCAGTAACTTCGGCTTGAAACAATCGAGAAGGACTGCAGCATGCCTTTGAAAGTTGGCGTTGTCGGGAGTGGTTTTGTGGGAGCGACCGCCGCCTATGCGATGGTGCAACAGGGAGTGGGACGCGAAATCGTGCTGGTCGACATGAAGCGAGAACGGAGCGTCGCCGAGGCTCAAGATATCTCGCATGCTATTCCATTTTCTCATCCGCTAAAGATTCGCGCGGGTGAATACGCCGACTTGAAAGGTTGCCGCGTCGTCGTGATCGCGGCCGGTGTGGGACAAAAGCCGGGCGAAACGAGGCTGCAATTGCTCGAGCGAAATGCCAATGTGTTTCGCGCTGTGATACCAGCTGTCGTTCAAGCAGCACCTGATGCCGTGTTGTTAATTGCGACCAATCCCGTCGACGTGATGACGCACATTGCCACGCATTTTGCTCAACAAATGGGTGTGCCGGCTGCGCGGGTGCTCGGCAGCGGCACGACGCTCGACACCGCCCGCTTTCGTACGTTGCTCAGCGATCACTTCGGCGTCGATTCGCATCATGTGCACGGCTACGTTATCGGCGAGCATGGCGATTCCGAAGTTCTCACCTGGTCGCAGGCCACGATCGGCGGCTCGAAGCTCGCAGATTTCGCAAAGCTGCGTGGCTTGACCTACGACGACTCGCTGCGGCAACAAATCGATCAGGGAGTTCGTCGCGCAGCGTATACGATCATCGAAGGGAAAGGCGCAACCTACTACGGCATCGGCGCTGCCATTGCGCGCATCGTCGATGTCATTCTGCACGATCAGCGCGCGATTCTGACGGTCACTTCGCACGTCAGCGATTTTCCCGATGTGCGTGCTGCGACCTTTGCCTTGCCGCATCTCGTCGGTGGCGACGGAGTGCTGGGCTGCATTCCGCTCAGCCTCAGCGAGGAAGAAACACTTGCCTTACAGCGATCGGCAGAAATCATCGCCGCGGCGACCGACTCGCTCGCAGGCAAGTTGTGATTTAATACCGCTCCGTTAAACGGAACAGAATCGTGCTGCCGGGGGCAAAATCGCCGTTGCCCGAGCGATAGGTAAGGTCACGGTCGAAGACATAGCCAATTTCCAAGCCACTTTCTCCACCATTTTCGTCGCAGTTCGAAAAGCCGAACAGCAGTCGCAGGTCGCGATAGGTGACCACATCGTCGGGCAGTGTCGGCCGTTCGATGTCCCACGTGCCGCCGCCGAGTTCGCCGGCAAGATAGATCGACGACTTGGGGCTGATTCGCACTTCCACGCGCGGTCGCGGAAAGACCAATTCCAAACGCAAGTCATCGCGAGGTGTGAGAATCAGACCGGCGACCGGCAGGAGTTTGATGTCGTCGCGACTGAGATAGTCGATGCCGAAGACAAAATCGCAAGCAGGAGTCCAACGATAGAAACCAACCGCGTGGCCTGGATAACGAATTCCCTCGCGAGCACTCCCTTCGAAATCGCTGAAGGCTCCGATGCGTGCCGACACGTCATAGCCAAAGGTTGCAGAGATCCACTCGCGCCGTTGCAAACCAATCTGAAAATCAAACAGCCGCGGCGGCAGATCCGTCCGGATTGGTCCGCCCAACCAATGTATGCCGAGGCCGCTGACCACGCCCCAAGTTTCATCCTGCGGCAACGACGGATACGACTCGAGACTGAACATGCCGAAGTCATCGTCACCGCCAACCAGCCAACTCGTATCGTCTTTACGCACGTTGTAGCCAAAGACCCAGGGTCGCATCGTTTGTAAATCGTTTTCCGTCAACTCCGCGCCCACTGGTTCGTCGACCGCGTCGAGCGGAGTGGCGCCGGGGATTTCTGCGGGCACGATTGGGGCGGCTAGTTCGGCCGTTGCCGGTGGAATTGCTTCCAACTCAGGTGCTTGTCCCAGCGCGCTCGACAACATCGCGCACCAGCAGAACGCGATCTGCATACCCATTCTGAGTTTTGAAAAGGAGAAGATTTGCACTTTCTATCCGGCGAATTGCGACATCAAGACGTTCGCGCGGGATCATTGCCGATCGCTGAAGGCGCGTCAAGATAAACTGCGTTATGCTTCATCGCCGGCAAACAGATGGCAGAAGCTTTCATATCGCCGCACGTCCAATCTGCCATCAGCGACAGCATCTTTCACGGCGCAGTCGGCTTCGTGCTGGTGCGTGCAATTGGCGAAGCGGCAATGACTAACGTACGGGCGCAGATCGCGATAAAAGCCGGCGACTTCTTCGGGCACGACATCCCAAAGTTGAAACTGCCGGATGCCGGGCGTGTCGACAACATAACCGCCGGCTTCGAGCGGAATCAGTTTGGCAACGGTGGTGGTGTGTCGGCCTTTTTCGTTTTCTGAACTCACCCGCCCGACTTTAAGTTCCAAGCCTGGCTCGATGGCATTCAGCAGCGAACTCTTGCCGACGCCGCTTTGGCCGGCGACGACACTTTCTTTTCCTTTGACGAGCCGCCGCAAGCGATCGACGCCGATCCCTTTGGTCGCCGAAAGGAGCAGCACCTCGTAACCCATTTGCCCGAACACGCCGGCCAGCGGTTGCAGGTCGGCAGGATTGACGAGGTCAACTTTATTGATGCAGATGATCGGTGGAATTTGCATCCGCTCGGCTTCGACGAGCAGGCGATCAATCAAGTTTGGCTTCAATCCCGGTTCGGCGGCGCTGGTGACGATGAGCAACTGATCGACATTCGAAACGAGCACATGTTGCCGATTGCGGCTCGTGCGGCAGACGATGCTCCGCCGCGGTTCGACGCGCTCGATCACACCTTCTTCCGGCCCCGACTGCGTAAAGATCACTTGATCGCCGGCGACGACCACATGCCGCAGATCGGTGCTTAAACTCTTCAGCACCCCTCGTGTGGAACATTGAAACAACTTACCGTCGGGCGCTTGAACGACGCTAGCCAGGCCATGCACACTCAGCACGCGGCCCGAAACGGTCGCTTCGTCGGCTTGGGGCTGCACGGCAAACCCCGCCGAGGCCGCATCGGCGTTCTGGCCGACAACGGTTCGCCGTCGCGTCAGATCGCCCTTCCCGCTCACCCGCTCTTCTTTGACGTGATCGTCGGGCAAATTTTCTTTCAAAAAGTCCCGCGTGAGATCGCCCCGCCGCACGCGACCTTGGTGATTTTTCCGAAAGTCCGTCCGAATTTTCCGTTTCCGTTCGCTCATTCCTTCACTTTGCGCAATTCGGCGGCACGATGCAACGGTAACCGCCTTGAACGCTGCCCGCAATTTGCTAAAATCTGTGCTTCCCGGATCCGTAGCTCAACTGGTCAGAGCATCTGACTCTTAATCAGAGGGTTCTCGGTTCGAGTCCGAGCGGGTCCACTAGTCCCATCCGGGAAATGAAGCCCAGGCGTTCGCGCGTGGGCTTTTTTGATGCGCGGTGGCCGCAGCCGATTTTCTGCCGTCGATGGAGATCGAACTGTCGACTCACTTCAGTCGTTCGACGAGAATCTTCGCCGCTTCACTGACGTCCTTGTCTGCATCTTGCTGCGCCTTTTCGATCGCGGGCAAAGCTTCTTTTGCTGCGGGACCAAACGCTGAGAAACAAGCGAGGGCTAGTTTCTTGGCATTGGTGTTTTTGCTTACCAGCGCGGTGCGAAGTGTGCTTACAGCTGATGGTCCGATGCGCACGAGTGCTTCGGATGCCGCAATCCGGACGTTCTCGTCATCGTCCGCCAGAGCTGCGCCGAGTTCGTTGCTCGCACCTTCTGCCTTTAGGGCGAGGTTACGCAAGCGCCCCGCGGCGACGAGTCGAACCGCTGGCTTTTTGTCTTTCAGCACTTGCTTAAGCAGAGGAACAGCCGATTCCGGTGGCGAAGCAATCTGGCAGTAGGCAAAGGTTGCTGCGGAACGGACGCGGTCGTCGTTATCGCTGGTGGCAGCTTTTTCGAGACCGGCTGCGAAGGGAACTCCACGCTGGCCAAGGTTGCCGGCGAGGCGAGCGACGGCGGCGCGGTTTTCCGGCTTCGCTTCGTGCGCTGGATCGAGCAGCGTGATCAACTGCGGACTAGCGGCGATAATCTCGGTTTGGGGCAATTGCTTGACGGCTTGAAAACCAATGTTGCGCACCGTAGCGTCTTTGTCCTCGAGCAACTGTTTGAAGGCAGCGACTTGGGCAGGAACTGCGGGATCGAACGAACTAAGCAAGTGAAACGCCGCGCCGCGACGGACTTCGAGCAGCGGGTCGGCAAGCAGCGGCAACAACTTGGCGGGGGCATCGGGACCAAGGCGTTCGAGCTCGAGTGCTGCGGATTCGCTGATCCGCCAACCGGCGCCCTCGGCTGGTTCAACCAATCGCGCGGCTAGATCACGGAGCGAATCTTTTTCGGGTTGCGTGGCATTCTGTGGCTTGGGCGTTTCGGCTGTCGGCAGTTTCGCTGTGACCGGTTGAATGGCGGGAGGAGGTTCAACGGGCTTGGCGTTCTCGTTTTGGGGAGCGGCGGGTGGCGCAGCAACTGGCGGTGCAGCCGGTTTGCAGCCAATCAAAGCGCCCGTAATCAAAGCTGCCGACAACCAACGCGAGACGTCCATCGAAACTTCCTTGAGAGGTGTTGTCGGCAACGCCCTGAATCGCCGTCAACGGATCAGCAGATCGACCGTACCGACGACGAGCAAGCCCAGGCTGATGATCGCGTTGACGTTGAAGAACGCCGCATTCACTCGCGTCAAATCGCCCGGCTTGACCAAGGCGTGCTCGTAAACAAGCAAGCCCGCGACTACTGCCACGCCGCCGCCATAAATCCAACCTAGCCCTATTTGTGGACAGAGCAAGGGCAAGGCGACCAGCAGGAGCAAGGTGACCAGGTGACAGGCTGCCGCGAGTCGCAACGCGCCCGCAACACCTAACCGCGCGGGAACGCTGTGCAACTTCGCGCCACGGTCAAAATCGGCATCCTGACAGGCATAGATGATGTCGAACCCGCTGACCCACGCGAGCACTGCCAACCCGAGAATCAGCGCAGGCAGAATATCGAGCGGCTGCACCAGCAGGATTTGTCCGCGCAACGCAATCCAAGCGCAAACCGGCGCAAGCATCAAAGCCACACCGAGCCAAAAGTGGGCCAGCGAAGTAAATCGCTTCGCATAACTATAACCCAGCAAGAACAGCAGCACCGGCATGCTCAGCACAATCGGCAGCCAGTTCGGTAGAAAGAGCAACGTTCCGGCGCAGAAGATCGCCGCGGAAATAAGTGTAAACAAGATCACCGTCGGCAGACTCAGTAGTCCGGCCGGAATATGCCGCATGACGGTGCGCGGATTTTTGCCATCGATGTCCCGATCGACCAGGCGATTAAAGGCCATCGCGGCACTCCGCGCGCCGACCATACAAATCAGAATGCCCAGCAAATGTTGCCAGCGAAAAGTGGTCTCCACCGCAACTCCAGGCGGGACTGGCGTCGTCCAAGCCATTACCGCGGCGAGCAGCGCAAACGGCAGCGCAAAGATTGTATGGCTGAAGCGAATCAGTGCGAGAAGATGTCGGACGGTGTCGAACATGCTGCCTTTACCGCAGAAATGGGTGAGTCTTCACAGCATTGTGGCTGGCCATGTTGAAATTGGGAATGCCGCTGCTTCGCCGGCGTCGATAGCAACGGAAAGATTCGCTCGCTTGCGCATCGCGGCACGGGAAAGGATGACCATGAAACTGACCATCATCAATGTTGCATCCCTGGGCATCCTGTTGGGTAGTTTCGCAATTCCAGCCCACGCCGAATGGGGGCTGAACTATCTCGTCCGCACCTCCGGCCTGGCCTGGAGCGACGGCTACCATGCTTACGATCAGTGCCCTCCGCGCAAAGCATGCCAGCAGCATTTCTTCGCATTGCCGGGATATAGCGGAGCCCCCACCGCAGCGCAGCACACTCCGTATTATTTCGAACAGAACAACAACGAGCCGGCAGTTCACTTGCCGCCGGCACCAGTCACTGGTCCGGCGAACACTCCCGCGTTGAATCCTCAACTTCCCAACCCGCAGGCGCAGTACAAGCCGCGCAGTCGCTACTTCCAGGCGGTGGAACAAGGTTTGAGTGCCCAGCAGCCTCAACAATTGCAGGCCCGCCGTCCGGCGAATGCGCCCCCCTTTTAATGACGCGAAGTTTTCAACTCGCTTTTGCCCACCGACCGATTCTGACCTAGAGTTTCATTGTCAGGCAGTGGCCTTTTCACACACTGCCTACTTAACTCCCCGGCTGCGATTGCCTGCGTGCATCTCGCCGCCGATCTTTTCTTCGTATTGGGTAAAGGGCAACGCCATGGGCCAATTACTGCGCCGTTTATTATGGGACGAGGATGGACCAACCGCTGTGGAATATGCGGTGATGCTCGCCCTGATTGTCGGTGTGTGCGTGGGAGCGGTGACGTTCCTCGGCACGCAAACCAACGCCGCCTTTGAAGACAGCCAAACCAAAATCACGTCTGCCATGGGCAGCTAACGTGTTCCGGAATACCAGCTAAATCCTTGGGGCCACCGAACTTCGCGTTACCGCAACGTATGTTTCACTAGTACCTCTCGCATCGTACTTGTGAAGACATCGCTATGCTGCCAAAGCTCAGCCCGCTCGATCGCTTGGCCCACCAGGCCGAACAACTCTACTCACTCCCCGCTGTCGCCCTCGAAGTATTGCGACTGGCGGGGCAGCCTCAAGTCGATCCGCGGCAAATCAAACTCTGCCTCGAAAGTGACCCCGCCCTCGCGTCACGCATTCTCAAGGTCGTGAACAGCTCGCTGTTCGGCCTCAGTCGGCAAGTGTGCGATCTCCAGCAAGCGCTCGCGCTACTCGGACTGAAACCGCTCAAAGCCCTGATGCTCGGCTTCAGCTTGCCGCCACAGTTATTGCATAGTGAACATGCTGAAGCACTACAAAAATACTGGCAGCATGCGCTGCTGAAGGGTCTGGCCTGTCGCTTGCTCGAACAACACGTGGCGCCGACCGATGACGAAGAAGCGTTTGTCGCTGGATTGTTACAAGATGTGGGCGTCCTCGCGCTGTTACAGCAACTCGGCGAAAACTATGCCAGCTTGTATTTGCAGAGCGCGGAACGCGGCGAGAACTTGCTCTTCGCCGAAGCGCAAACGCTCGGCTTCGATCACCTCGCGCTAAGCGCACGACTGCTGGCACTCTGGCGTTTGCCACCTCACTTATGCCAGGCCGTTGCTGTTCCTCCAATTGAGTCGGCGGTTGCGCACGCGCCGCCACTTTGTAAGCCAATGTGCCAGATCCTCCACCTGGCAGAATTGCTAACTTGTTACATCGAACGACCCAGCGAGGCAGACCTCGCCCGGTTGCTGACCATAAGCGAACGGTACTTTCAATTCGGCCCCGTGCGATTGCATTCGCTGCTGAAAGAGTTGACACCCCATTTTGAGTCGCTGGCGAAAACATTAGCCGTCGAATTGCCGAGCGGACCGAGTTCCCATGAGTTGCTGCTCGCCGCCCATCGTCGACTGTCTGCGGTGACTGCTGACATGGTGCCCGAGTTGTTGTTGGCTCAACGAAACAACTCAGACGACGGTGCCGCGCTCGAAGCAATTCTTAATACAACTCGCGAGATTCAACACACCGCTGCGCAGGCGACACGACCTGCCCCCGTGGAACACAAATCGGCGGACCGCCGCACTGATGCTGCCAGCGATTTGCGTACACCGCTTACGTCACCGCAATTCAAAAGTAGTTCGCCGCCAGCCGCCGTTGCGAATACAACACCGCAGCGGGCCGCAGCCGACCCGGGCTTGATTGGCCGCTTGAGCAGCGTACTGCAAGGCTGTCGGCAATCGCGCAGTCCGGTCACACTGGTGCTGCTTGCGATCGACCATTTGTCCGACGCGCAGTTCGTCTGCGGCGTGCAATCGTCGCAGCGCTTTTTGGAGCGTTTTCGGCCGCACCTCGCCGAGACGACTGGAGGTCTCGGCCCCTGTTTGCAATTGAACAGCGGGCATTATGCACTGCTGTGGGGCGATTGCACCCGCAGCGACGCGCTGGCCACTTTGCGTGCAGTGCAACAATCGTTGCCGGCCTGGCAAGAAGAATGCATGCCCAGCGACACGGTGCATCTCAGCCTCAGCGCCGGTGTCGCGACCTTATCGATTCCCAGCCGCAACTTCCCGCCGCAGGAATTGATAACTGCGGCCGAGCGTTGTCTCGATGCAGCGCAACTAGGCGGCGGCAACGCGATCAAGAGCATTGAGTTGTAGTGCGCGCATCGTAAACGTTCAAAAAGTACCGGACTTTTTGAACACTCTTTGCTCGCAATCCCGAGAAATGCGCTTACTTCTGTTCAAAAAGTCGGCAACTTATTGAACGCCACCCGGAAGTGGTGGCAGAATTCCGTCGCGGATTTAATCAAACGTGCGGCACAGCATGCCGCCATCGGCCGAGATCGTGGTGCCGGTGATGAAAGCGCCCGCATCGGTGCAGAGCATCATCACCGGACCCACCATATCGGTCACCGTGCCCCAGCGCTTCACGGCGGTACGGTTGGCAAAGATTTCCTTCTGAGCCGGTGTGAGAATGCTCATCGGCAAATCGGTTGCGACCGGTCCCGGAGCCAGGCAGTTCACTGTGATGCCGCTGGGACCGAGTTCCAGAGCTTGCGCTCGAGCCATGCCGATCAATGCGGCCTTGGTGCCCGAATAAAGTCCGCGTGCGACATTCGACGCGAGGGCCATCACTGATGACGTGTAAATGATCCGCCCCCATTTCCGCTCAATCATTTGCGGAGCGAGATACTTCGACAGCAACATGCAGCTGGTGAAGTTGAGTTCGAGAATGGAATCCCACACCTCCATTGTCGTATCGACGAGGTTCTGCGGCTTGTTGCTGCCGGCGTTGTTGAAGAGGACGTCAACCCGACCGAACTTGGCAAGCACGTCATCGGCGAGCTTTTTCACCTGAGCGCGGTCGTTCATATCGGCGACAAAGTACTCGACTTTGACGTTCAGCCCCTCGCCGATTTCCTTCGCAGCTGCCTTCAGTTCATCTTCATGCCGCGCGCTGATGGCGATGTTCGCGCCGGCCTCGGCCATGCCGCGGGCGCAGGCTTTGCCGATCCCTTTGCTGCCGCCGGTGATGAGGGCAGTCTTGCCTTGAAGGTTGAAGAGTTCTTTGAGCATGGCGGGATCCTAGTCGGAGTGAATGCGGAAGGAATCGAGCGACTTATCGTGCACTCAATTCCTGTCCGGTTCAAGTATCCCGCGATCTGCTAAGCGCGCTCGACGCCTGCCTTACCATTTTCGACAACGAATGAAGCTCGCGTCACAACCGGACCGCCGGGCTTCAAGATGCTCGGCACCACCTGATAATCCGACCGCCACTCTGTATCCGTCAATTGGCAGCGGACATAACCTCGCTCGGCGTTGAAGAACTTGACGAACGGGTTTTCGCTCATCGTCGCGTCATAGTCCTTCACCTTCTCCACACCATCACCGCCGGAAGAGAGCGAAGTGCCGACGAACTCACTGGCCACCACTTTTGAGTCGAGATCGTCGAAGTCGGCTATCAAGTCATTGGCCCAGTTCGTGTGGATGTCACCGGTGAGCACCACCGGATTCGCGATCTTGTGATCGTGGAAGAATTTCAACATTCTGCGGCGATTCATTTCGTAGCCGGGCCATTGATCCATGCTGTAGCCGTGTTTCTCGCCGGGAATGCGATCAACGCGGGCCATCATTACTTGCTGGGCGAGGATGTTCCACTGCGCTGCGGATTTCTTTAGCGTGTCCGTCAGCCAGCGTTCTTGTTTCTCGCCAAGCAGCGTTTGCTTTGGCGAAAGCGCCTCGTCTCCCTGATCCTTGCGACCATCGCCATGCGGCTGATCACTCCGATATTGACGGGTGTCGAGTACGCAGAAATCAGCGAGACCGCCGTACGAGACCCGGCGATACAATTGCATATGGGGGCCCTTCGGCAGCGCCGCCCGCCGCAGCGGCATGTGTTCGTAATACGCCTGATAGGCCCGCGCACGCACGGCGAGAAATTGCTCGCGCGTTGGCGTCGGTTTCATGCCGGTCCGTTTTTCCGGAATATCGCCGGCACAGTTGTTTTCGAATTCGTGGTCGTCCCAAGTCACCAACCAGGGTGCGGCGGCATGCATGGCTTGCAGCGCGGGATCACTTTTGTACTGTGCGTGGCGGTTGCGATAGTCGAGCAACGTATCGAGCTTGCCGCCGACGTGTTTTCGCAACCGGTTGTCAGCGCCGGCGCCTTCGTAAATGTAATCGCCCAAGTGCACGACCAGATCGAGGTCGTCCTTGAGCATGTGTTCATACGCGGTGAACAGGCCCGTTTCAAAATGCTGGCAGGAAAGCAAACGCAAAATTCAATTTCTTCGTCTGTGCTTCCGGGGTGGGAAACGTGCGAGCTCGACCGACAGGGCTTTGGTCCATGCCGACGCGAAAACGGTAGAAATACCAGCGGTCGGGTTTCAAGCCTTCCACTTCGACATGCACCGAGTGTCCCCAATCGGGAACTGCGGAAGTCTTGCCGAACGCGGCGAGATTGGCAAACTTTTCATCCTCGGCCACTTCCCAGTGCACGGCGACTGGCTCGTTCGGCATGCCGCCGCCATTCAGCGGATCAATCGCGAGCCGCGTCCAAATGACAAAGCCATCCGGTGTGGGATCGCCTGCCGCGACACCGATTTGGAATGGATTGCTCGCGTTCTTCAGCCTTGTCAATTCAATTCCCTGGGCGCGATCAGCCCCTAGTGCGGCCGCCGCCAGTGAACCGCTCGCGAAGAGAAATGACCGGCGTGAAGTCGGAACGTCGACGTATGGAAACAGCCAGTTGCTCATTGCGAGATTCCCTGCAAATGAAGGTGGGTGAGCTTGCGAATTGTAGCCACGCGAATGTCAGATACCATCGTTGGCGATGCGCGGTTGCTTTTTACAATCCCGTGATTGATTGTTCGGACTACCGTATCCTACGATTGCCTGTGAAGGAAATGTTTACTCTTGATGAGGGATTGCCGCCCATGATTACGCGTCGCTGCTGGTTGCGAGGGAGTGCACTAGGCCTTGCAGGTGGATTGTTGTGCGGCGGCGAATGGCCCGTTCTCGCTCATGCCCAAACAAAAAATGCTGCGGACAAGTTCGAGTGGCCGCAGTTTTTGGGGCCGCAACGAAACGGCATCTCTGCCGAGACTGGTTTGATCGAGAAGTTGTCCGCCGATGGCCCCAAAGAAGTTTGGCGAAAAACAGGCGGTGTGGGCATGTCGGGCTTGGTGATCAGTCGGGGACGAATGCTGACGATGATCGAGCGCGCTGGGCAGCAACAGCTCATTGCCCTGTCCGCTGCCAAAGGCGGCGAAGAATGGCTCTGCCCGATTGCTCCCGCTTATAAGAATCAAATGGGCAACGGCACTCGCGCCACACCGACGATTGCCGGCGAGCGAGTATTGGTATTTTCCGGTGAAGGTATCCTCGCAGCAGTGAACTTTGCCGATGGTAAGTTGCTGTGGTCACAGAATCTGTTGCAGCAATTAAACGCGGCTCAGGCAGACTACGGCATGGCGTGTTCGCCCCTCGTCGTCGGCGATCAGGTCATTGTGTCTGTCGGTGCAACCGGCGGTTCGGTTGCGGCCTTTGATGTCAGCAATGGCAAATTGGTATGGAAGACCGGCAACGACCCCGCCGGCTATTCATCACCGGCGGTATTGAATGTCGGCGGCAAAGAGCAGATTGTCGCTTTTACGGGAGGTGCTGCGGTGGGCATCGCGCCGGGAACCGGCACGCCGTTGTGGCGGTTTCCTTACGAAACGGATTTTGCCTGCAATATTGCCAGCCCCGTGGCATACAAGGGAAATGTGTTCATCTCCGCCGGTGAGAATCACGGCTGCACGCTGCTGAGCCTGAAGCCAACGAACGCCGGATTCGAAGCCAACGAAGTCTGGTCATCGCTGGGACCGAAGAGTGTCTTGCGGAATGAATGGCAAACTTCGATCTTGCTCGACGAACATCTGTACGGCTTTGACAACGTCGGCGGCGCGGGGCCCATTTCGCACCTGACTTGCATTCATGCAGAAACCGGCAAAGTCGCCTGGCAGCAAGCACGCTTTGGCAAAGGCAATATGATTGCTGCCGAGGGAAAGCTATTCATTTCGACGATGAAAGGCGAACTCGTGATCGCGCGAGCTTCACCGAAAGCCTATGAAGAGCTCGGCCGCGCTGCCGTCATTGGCACAACCCGCCAGGCGCCTGCGCTGGCCAATGGCTTGCTGTATCTGCGCGACGACAAAGAGATCGTTTGCCTGGATGTGCGCAAGATTTGAGTTTCTGCCATTGCGTTGGCAAGAAACCGAGAGCTGTCCCCCCAGATGCCTTCGCCAGACTTCCAAGGGGACAGCAGGTTGAGTTGTTCGCCGTTGCAAGGGAACAATTTGAGTATGCTTGGGCCGCGGACAATTTCAAATTTGTTCGCGATTTTTTCGGCAGCTTGTCGCTGCGACCAATTCGGGACGTTATTCGCCCAGCTCATTCAGAGCGTTCGGGTTCTCCGACCGACGCCGCGGCAGATCGCCTTGGGGGCGTTGCGGCCGCTGGAATCGCGGGTCGTTGAGCACGCTCGACTCACCCGGACGAACGCGAGATTCGATGTTCTGATCGAGCGTTTCGAGCGTATCGACGATCCGTTGCGTGCTGATGCTTTCGTTATTGGCCAGCGGGTTCTTGCCACTTTCGGGATCGAAAAATTCCGACAATTGCATGAACGCGGGACTCATCAGGATGATGAGGGCAGCCGGAGCAAAGCAGAACAACAGCGGGAACGTGAGAAACACCGGCAGCCGGTTGGCTTGCAGGTTGGCCAGGTTCTTACGCGTGGTACGGAAGTGATCGGCTTGTTCCAACAATGAGCCGCTGATGCTGGATCCGAGTTGATCGCCGCGAGTCAGCAGCGTAGCCACCTGCCGCACTTCGGGCGAATCGATGCGGTTCGCCCAATCGGTCAGAGCCATCCGCATGCTGCCGACGTCGGACTGCCGGCGCATGATCTGCAGTTCTTCGCCAAGGGCAGGATAAGCTGTCAGGTTTTTCGAAACGTGATCGAGGCTTTGCGACAACGGCATGCCGCCGCCGAGGCACATGCCGAGCATGTCGAGCATGTCGGCCAGACCGGCGTTGATTTGAGCGACCCGCTTTTGCCGACGGAAGTACACCCACATACGAGGCGTGATCGAAAGGATCGCGGCGATCACACCGCCGCCGATCATGATCCGCCAGGTTTGACTGGGCGGCGAAGCGATCGCCAGCAATCCCGCGCAGAACAGCGGGAACACCATCAACAGAAAACGGTAAGCGTAAATGCTCTGCCGCGCGGTCGGGCTGTACAAACCAGCCTGCCGCAACATCTGGCCGAACTCAACGCGTTCCTTTTCCGATTCAGGAATTTGCGAAGCGAGGGCTTCGGTCAGCGGACCAAATACGCCACCTTGTGGGCGACGCGGATCGACGGGACGTTCGGGCGCGGCGTCTTTCTTCTTGCTGAAGAGCAAACGCAGGATCACCGGCACGGCGAGCACAAAGCAGGCGACGCCGAACCAGGCCACCGGATTTTGCAGCCATTCGGGAGCACCGCGATCAGCGAGCCAGGCTTGAATGTCTTGGATCATGGTTGGTTCCGTGTATTAGGTAGGCCGTAGCGTAAGCGAGGGTCTGTACTAGCCCGACGCGCAAGCGAGGGAATGCGGATCGATTGCAAAGGATGGCTGGTACCCGCTTCAGCCCCTCACCCTAAACTCCCTCCCCTGCGTACAGGGCGAGGGAGCAGAAAATTGTTAGTAACTAGTGCGGAGAATTCGCCACACCCACAAACCGCCGATGGCTTGCAGGATGAAGGCCGTGGCAAATAACCACGGACCTTTGGAATTCGACATGAACTTGTTGATGTAGTCAGGTTCGATCCAGCCCAGGATGAAAATCGCGAGCACGGTGCCGACGACCATGCCGATCGCCGACAAGCGACCGCCAGCAGTGACGGCCATCAGGTGGCTGCGAACTTCCTGGCGATCGCGGGCAGCTTTGCTCATCCGCTCGCTGAGGAGCGAGAGATTACCACCCGCGCGACGATGCACAACAACCGCTGTCGAGAAGATCCGGAACTCAGGCAGCGGCACGCGACGTGCCATGCGAGTCATCACACTCACCGGTGCATGACCGAGCTCGAGCTGTTCGTGGGCATAACCAAATTCGGCGCCCAGCGGGCCTTTGATTTCTTTCGAGACGAGTTCGCAGGCTTCCGACAACGTCTGGCCGCTGCGGATCGAATCCGAAACGGCTTGCAGTGCTTGAGGCAACGTGTTTTGCATCTTCCGCAGGCGGAAGAAACGGAGAATGCTGAAATATAAAATGGCCAGGCTGATGCCAACGATGACACCGCCGGCAGCACCGAGCAGGTTTTCAAACAGCAGGAACGGCAGTCCGCCACCAATAACGCCGCAAACCAAAACGACCAGCATCGCCGTGCCGGTATCCATTGCCACGCCCGATTGTTCAACCAAGCGAAAGAACCAGCCGTCGATGCCGCCGACAGGTTCCTCAGCAGCAAACTCCAGCCGTTGCCGGCTGGCCGCTTTTTGCCGCGCGAACAAGTCGCGGAGGAACAGACCGACGGCTGCCAGCCCTGCCGAGACCGATGCGAACGTGATGGTAATTAACGCGATCTGTGCACTCATGCCAGGTTCTCCTGCAGGGCGACGGCGGCTGTCCCTTCCGCCACGGTCATCGGTCCGATCGATTGATCAGCGGTGAGCTTGCGGGCGGTGAACAGCTTTTCGTTGAGTTCGATACCGGTTTCGGCCAATCGCTTGGCGAACATCGGTTTGTTGCCGGTGGCGAAGAAGTGACCGCGGGCAATGCCGCGTTCATCGACGCCCGTTTGCTGGAAACCAAACAAGTCCTGCACGGTGTAGTCACCATTATCCATCGCGGTGATTTCCGAAACCTTCATCACGCGACGAGCACCACCCTTGAGGCGAGCCAGATGCACGATGACGGTAATGGCCGACGAAATGTAGCGACGAGTGACGCTGACCGGCAGTTCAAAGCCGCTCATGCTGACCATCACTTCGAGGCGGGACAAAGCATCGCGCGTGTCGTTGGCGTGAATCGTGGTCATCGAACCTTCGTGACCGGTGTTCATCGCTTGCAACATGTCGAGCGCTTCTCCACCACGAACTTCGCCCAGGATGATGCGATCTGGCCGCATACGCAGGGCGTTGCGAACAAGGTCGCGTTGCGACACTTCGGCTGCACCTTCGGGATTCTTCGGACGGGTTTCCAGCTTCACAACGTGCTTCCGCTGCAAATTGAGTTCCGCCGAATCTTCGATCGTGACCAACCGTTCGTTGGCCGGTATGTAGCGCGACAGAATATTCAGCAAAGTCGTTTTACCGCTACCCGTACCACCGCTGATCATGAGGTTTATGCGGCCTTCGATGGCTGCTTCCAAAACCTGCATAATTTCGGGGCAGATCGAACCGCGAACGAGGATGTCGTTAATTTGCAACGGACGATGTCCAAAGCGGCGAATGGACAACACCGGACCGCCGAGCGCCAGCGGCGGAATGATCGCATTCACACGAGAACCATCGGCCAGGCGGGCGTCGACCATCGGCGAGTGTTCGTCGATGCGGCGACCGACGCGGGCGGCGACACGTTGAATGATTTGCAGCAAGTGCTCTTCGTCGGCGAAGACCGTGTTGGTCTCTTGCAGCCGGCCGAGCCGTTCCACATAAACTTCGTTTGGGCCGTTCACGAGGATATCGGTGACATCGGGATCTTGCATGTAGATCTCGAGGGGGCCGAGGCCGAACGATTCGGCGATCAACTCGTCGACCAGGCGCTCTTCGTCAATCGCCGGACCTTTGCGACGGCTCCGCATCATCCCTTCGGCGAGATGGCGGATGTCTTCGCGTAGCTCGTCTTCGCTGAGGCCGGCGATCCGCGACAAATCGAGTGAATCGAGCAACTCGCGATGGATGCCGGTCTTCAGCCGTTGGAATTCCGCTTCCACGGTTTCTGACTGAATCAACGCATCGGTGCGGCCGTTGCCGTTCTTCTCGCTAGTTTGCCGAGTCGATTGCAGAAACATGCTTGTGAGCTCCCTTCGGACGATCTATGTAGGCGTCTCGCTGCCCGCTTAACGCGTGAGGCGAATCTTGTGGATGTACAAATTTTCTGGAACACTGGTCGCCCCCGGAAACAACCGCCGGGTTTCGACCGTGCTGTGAATGACAAAGTCTGGCTGCAGGCGAACCCGCAGCCGAGGCCCCGAACCAACGTCTTCCATGCCAGCTTCCAGGACGCGAGCCGCAATGAAGCCGACGATGCTCGACGGATCGGAATAGGCCGAGTAAATCGGGAACACGCGCCGCTTGTTGTTGCTGGCTGCCACCGTGTTGAAGGCCGCGGCGATCGAGGCGAGATCAACGGCAGGACTCGTTTGCGTCGAATCAAAAGCCAAAGGCGCCGTTGCTGCCAAAGGACCCAGCGTACCGGTCACGCCATTTACATCGCCCGGCCCGATGCCTGTTGTCACTTGCGTAGCAACGGCGCTCGAACTGAATGGCGAGAGGTTGTTCAAGCTGATAAGTGCGCTGTTGGCAGGACCAAGGCCGCTTGTCGATTGCAGCGTGAAATTCAGCTCGCGGCGGCCATCGGCCAGGAAAGTGTCGGTGCCGACAGTGACGCGATCGTTGAACCAGGCATTTGCTTCCAGAGCGAGAGGAACAACTGGTGCACGAACGGAAGCAAGCGGACGGAAACCAACGACACGGCTATCGAGCGTGGCATACGAGGCACTGGTAATCTTCGCGGCGTTGTCCGACCCCTGGCCGCGGAACATCAGCTGCACGGGATTCAAACCGGTCGGACTACGCATGACTTCCACGACCAGCGTGTTGTAGGGCTCGCCAGGGGCCGGTGTCGCGGTGTAATTGCCTGGGCCAGTCACCACGGCTGCCGCATTGTCGATGCGAGCAGGCGTGATGGTTAATTGAGCCGCAGTCGGACGGAGCGTCGGGCCAGCGGCAGCATTGTTGCGAGCGAGGAAACCAGTCCCCGCGGTGGTGATATCGCTATTCGCCTGCGCGATGTCGTCGGCTTGCGTGGCTGGAAACGAGTTCGTATCTGATAGGACTTGCTCGTCCAGCAATTGGCTAACCGCAGTCAACGCAAGAGTGTCGCTCAGTCGCAAAGTGTGCCGGCTGGCCAGCACCAGGTAAGTCCAGTTCACCACTAGCATCAACGTGGCGATGCCAATGACGATGAACATGACCGCAAACAGCGAGGCGTAACCGCGACGCAACCTGCGACCGGCGGCACGCGGCCGCAGAGCGGTCGCGAGTTTGTCGGTCGTTAAGGTGGTGAGATTGCTCATGGTTGCGTTAGCGAGTGACGTTTTGTTTGCGCTCAGTGGTTGTGACCGTCTGCCCTACGATTCGCGAGCGTTCCTTACTGTTCGTAGGCGTCAGCCGGACCGAGGTCGACCGGGGCGGCAACTCCGCTCGGAATGTAATTCGTGCGGAAGTTGGCATCGGTCGGTTGCGGAGCCGCAATCGGCTTGCTGGTCGTGTTGACGTCGCGCGACTCCTTCACGCGGTCGTCGCTCATTTCGACGACGTTGAGCTTGCCGCCCGTCCATTTTTCCACGACATACTTCTTCGGAGCTTTGGCGGGAACGACTTCCTTGAGGCCCAGCAACTGGCGCCGCGTAATGCCATCGTTCAGGTCGGCCGGCTCGGCGTTCAGATCAGCGGCAGAAACCAGGTTCACGCTCAGCAGTCCAGTCTTTTGAGCCACAATCAGTTTGTTGGCGTCGGCTGGTTTCACCGCAACGGTGATCGAGCTGACATCGCGTTGCACGCGGTTGTTCACACCCCGAATGATCGGGCGGCCGGCGATGGCGTCGACGACTAGCACATTTCGCATCAGCGTGCGCGTGGCAACTTCGCCGATTTCCGGGTGGGTCCCTTCGACAGTCATCGAGATGTCGACATAGTCGCCTTCACCCAACCGCTTGCCGCCCGCTTCGGCGCCTTGCACGCCGATGGTGACAGCTCGCAAGCCCGGCGGCAAACGCTCGGCCAAATCTGGCAGCGCTTCGCCGATGTCGAGCAGATATTCTTCGCGGATGGCCTGGCCAGCCTTGATCGGCTGCTTCGTAATGCGGCCTTCGGCGATGTTCTGATTGGCGAACGTACCCTTGGCGGCCTTCGATGTGCGGGGGACGTAGGCGATCATCATGTCAGCCGAGAGCAACTTGCCATTTTTCGGAATGTTGTTGCGGGCGAACACCACTTGCACGCCTGGATCAACCGGCGCGGGAGCCGGCGGCGGAGGAACAACCTTCGCCACTTCCGGCTTGTGCATCGCCTGTTTGACGATGTAGGCGGCCACCAGGCCGAGGACGACGGCCATCAGGCCGAAAGTCACAGTTGCTGCACTAATTCGTTTCACGTAAAGTTCTCCTCACCACTGCGAATGCCGTAAGTTCCGAAAAGATTAGTTATTCCTTGCGAGTCACATATGTCGTCGTTAACGACTTCGTAGCGACGCTGATACCAAAGTACTTGAGCAAGTCCGGTGCCGCGTCATTCATCTTGACATTCACGGTCACGCTGACGATCGAGCCAGACGGTGCGTTCGCGAGCAGCGTGCCCGGAACCGGCGTGTCTTTGACAAAGCCGCTGCCGCTGTCGACGAAGATCACCACCTCGGCCTTCGACTGCCAGATGTAACCGCTGAGGGCCGAATTCACCGCAGAAACCACGCTCGTTCTTGAAGAGCTGGGTAATGCCGCGTTGCGGCTACCGTGAGCTGCGGCAGCTCCCACACCCTGCGACGACATGAGCAGGATGCCGAACTCCACCGTGGCCAGCAGGACCATCAGCAGAATCGGCATCACCATGATCAGCTCGAGCGCGAGTACGGCGCCGGTGCGTCGGTGGCGATTTTTGGTGAATTGTTTCATGTTCGTTACTTGCTTCGAAAGCGGGCGAATGTTCTGAGGTGTCGTGTAAACTGTCAGCAGCATTTTGATGCTTTTTAGCAACCGCAAACCTCAATTCCTCTTCAGGAATTACAGTCCCTGACTCTTAAGCAACATCCAGGCCAATGTCAGATAAGTTCCGAGCGCGACCGGAATCGCAAACGGCAACACGCGTTTCACTTTCTTAGCCCTGAGGCCATTTGCATCGGTCGTCAGGCTGCCGCCATTTGCGCCCGCGGTAAGGTATTTACGTTGCGTGCCGGAAATTCCGGAAGTGACCACACTGCCGACCATCAGGCTCATTGCCATGGCGGCCGCGATGCCGGCGCCACACGCAAAGGCCGCCAGGATGAACACCGGCCCCAACCAGGCGCCGAGAGCGGCGAGCATTTTCACGTCGCCCATACCGCCGCCACCAAGAATCCACGGCAGCAGCAACAGGCAAAAACCAATCGCAAACCCAGCCAGCGCCATCAACGGGCCAAAGCCACCTGGGGCGAAGGTGTGATACAGCAGGCCCAGCACCGCGGTGGGTACGGTGAGCCAGTTCGGAATTTTGCGCGTGCGGTAGTCGGTAACTGCTGCGGCGGTAATGAAACCAGCCACGAGCGCGACATAGTCGTAGCCCACGATCATCGGCGGCCTGCCTCTTGGGATGTGTGCGGGAATACCCCGACGCGTTTGCGCACCGGGGGCACCCTCTACTGCAACTCTAGGTTGAACTCTAGGTTTTTCCGGCGGAGGTGCGGCGTCGTGCCGCTCCCTCGCCCGAATGTTGCCCGCAGGCAACGCTCACTCCCGATCTGCGCCCGGTTAAACCGAGCAATCGCTACGAAAGGAACTCAGAGCGAGCTCCGCGAATTAGAAAAATTACGAATCGACATCGTCACGGGGGAATTGACCGATCACGCCGCCGCGATCGCAGTCGACAAAAGTATGCCCCGGATCAACATAGACCACGGCAGGAAACGGGCCAAAGGCAGCCAAGGAGAAGCTCTGATCGATATTCAGATAGGCTTCGGCGACGTCGCCCAGTTCATCCAGGATCCCATCGCGTGCAGCCGCCAGGCCACCAACAATGCCGAAGACGATGACGATCGCGATGATCGTCCATTCAAACGTGAGAACACCTTCGTCCTCGTTCCACATCGCAGTCAACAAATTTTGCATGACAACACCTTTGGGCTGAAGACAAGTACGAAACCACAACCAGGGGCGATCGCCAGTGGATTACGAATCGCTGTCCAGCACTTGTTGTGGCGATTGACCGAGTGGCGCTGCTGTCCGGGCACAATCGGTGTAAACCGAGTCTTCGGGACCTTCGGTGTAGTCGCTCGCCGGCGTGACGAACACGCCAGGGATGTTGATACCCGCCAGGCTGAAGCTCTGGTCAATCCCCTGAGCAGCTTCGGCGAAGTCCCCCAGCTCGTCGATGATCGCATCGCGGGCGCCGGCCAGGCCGCTGACGATGCCAATCACCAAAATCGTCAACATCATCGTCCATTCAAACGAAAGGACGCCGTCTTGCTCGACCCACATGTTCTTGAGGCAGCGTTTCATGGTGCGTTTTTCCATCGTCATGAAGCGCGTCGGCAACCGTGTCCTCACTAGAGTGCACAACTGCCAACGCATCGTTCAACCAAAGGTCCGATCAAAATCAGAAGGCGGCTTTCTCGATGCGCTCTGTGTTTTCTGCAGCCGCCGTCATCATGACCTGCGGCAATTTCATCCGGCGAACATCGTTCGCCAGGGCAACATCACTGGGGGGTTCCCAGGATATTGCAAACCAAATGCCAGGCGGCAGTCGGCTGACTACGAATCGATGTCGTCGAGTTCGCCGAACTGGGTGATCGTCTGAGCGTTTAGCAGGAAGCCGCGATCGCAGTCGGTGTAGATCAACGCGTCGGTGAACGACGAATCGCTGGCCGAGCTGGTGGTGGCGGCATGCACTTGGACGAGCAGCGGGAAGTCGACCGTGTAGGACTGATCGATCGAGAGCATCGCTTGGGCGGCATCGCCGAATTCATCGATGATCGCGTCGCGGGCCGCGGCCACGCCAGAAACGATGCCAAAAGTCAACAACGTGATGAGCAGAGTCCACTCGAACGAGATCACGCCGTCATCTTCGTTCCACATTTGGGAGATAAGTTGCATGGTTGATAGTCCTGAATCAATGAGGGTTAGCGAATGGTGAGGGGGCCAATCCTGGCAGGCAATTTCCAGAGTTGATTTGATGCGATTAGGAATCTGAATCGAGCACGAAGCGGGGGTTTTGACCCACCGGGGCCGCGGTTCGCGTGCAATCGGTATAAGCGATTGCATCTTCGAATCCACTGTCACTGGCCCCACCTGTGCCTACGCCATCGATGATGAATACCAGCGGGAAGTCGATCGTGTACGAGGCGTCGAGGGCCTGCATGGCTTGGGCGACGTCTCCCAATTCGTCAATCACCGCATCACGGCTCGCAGCCACGCCACCGACGACGCCGATGGTGAGGAGCGAAACCAACAGCATCCACTCAAACGAGAGTACGCCGTCTTGTTCGGTCCACAGGAGAGAAGCGATGCGTTTCATGACTGTCGTTTCCTTTCAATTTCGTTCCAGTTGTCGGCCTGCGAGTTACCAATGTAAGTCGCACGGCCTGAACCCACCCGGCCAAATCGACCGGGTGAGTTCTTTAGCCGATCAAGCGATTCCGATTAGGAATCGACGTCCAGCACTTGTTGCGGAACCTGTCCGGTCGGCGCAGCCGAACGGGTGCAGTCCGTATAGATCAGCGCATCGGTAAACGATGAATCGCTTGCCGAGCTGGTCGAAGCGGCATGCACTTGCACCAACAGCGGGAAATCAATCGTGTACGATTGATCGAGCGCCAACATGGCTTGCGCCACGTCGCCGAATTCGTCGATGATCGCATCGCGGGCAGCAGCAACGCCCGAGACGATACCGATCGTCAACAAAGTCAGCAGGAGGATCCACTCGAAGGAGAGGACGCCGTCCTCTTCCTTCCAAACACGGGCCAGAACTTTCTTCATCCCAAACTCCTTGTACCAGGAACACGGAAAACACGTGTGGAGCGAACCAACATGGACCGCTCCCGCCGACGCTCAGTTGTGCCCAGAGCGCCGACTTTCTCGTGCCGAGTTGCAATGCATTGGCCATGCCGTGTGACATTTCGCATCAACAAATTCCTGCTGCGGCACACAGTGCAGCCTCGGTTAGCTGTTATGCCGATTGAGCTTAGTGAAGATTACGCCGCACGGTGATTTTTTTCTTGCGCCAAAACGGTCTCACGCAGATGTTGCCGCGGGTATACATGAAGCGCACGTGCGCTGAAGCAGAATGTTTACGCGCGGCAACAAGTGCGTATAAAAATCAGCACAGTTTTTACTGTATTAGCGCATGCAAGATCGCTACATTCGTTACGACTGCGACGTATCTGGGACTGAATAATCGTGCTACACGTAACAAATGGGTCAGCAAGAAACAAAAAAACTCCGCTGCTGGAGAACCAACAGCGGAGTCTGCTTTCCGTGAACCAGCCGCCGCTTCGAACATCTCTACCTGGTACAGTAGAGATATGAGTCTGAGGAAACCTGACAGGGGGCACATCCCATCGGGTAACCTATCATGCGGGCGTACAGTCACGCTTCTTCGTAGGAGTTTGGTAGCTGTTTAAATGTCGATTGTGAGTGCTTCGAAGTGAAGTAGATGAAGTCTAGCTCTTGAATCAGACCCTGAATCGCTGCTTACCAATTTTCGAATCAGATGTTAACGATCTTGACGGTTATGACGGACTTGTTGAACATTCTGCGTCACCGCAGCAACATTCTGTTCAGCGGAGTTACTGAGGAGCCGGAGCTGCTTCAGCTGGATCAACCGGGCCGGGGCCTGCAGGGCCAGTGATGCCCGGGCCGCCTGCTCGCCACTTGAATTCCTGTACCCGCACGCCGCCGCGGCTGCAGTCGCCATAAGCCATCGCATCGACGAACCGCGAGCTGGCGGCCGACGAGGGAGTCGTGTTGATGCCGAAGGCGTAGTCGTGCACGCCGATCACCAGCGGTGCGTCGATGAAGTACGACTGATCGAGGCAGAGCATCGCCTGCGACACATCGCCGAATTCATCGACGGTGGCGTCGCGCACCGAGGTCACGCCCGCCACGACGCCGACGGTCAGCAGCGAGGTCAACAGCGTCCATTCGAACGACAACACGCCATCGGTGTCGTGCCACATCTTCCACAACAGATTCTTCACGGGAAAACTCCTTCGCACAGACTGCTCGCCGCCACGGGATCAAGTTTGGAAACACTCCAAGTGATCTTTGGCGACTCTTCAGGGAAAACATCTTAAACATGTTAACCGGTCTTACCGGCATGTTTACTATCATTGGCAGAATCCGTACCAAATGCAAAACAGGCGCGAAGAATTCTTATCAAAACGTTCGCAAAATGAACGTGCGCAAAGAGTTAATGACATTTTCGAATGTTCAAGCACGCGTACACGATGTTCAGCCGATGTTAAGCCTCCTTAGCGCGGCTGAACGGCTCGCTTGACAGAATGTTCAGAATGCTGAACATCCGAGCCGGAACTCCCTGAAACTGAACAGTGGATGTTAAGCGGCAGGCGCAATTCGTTCTGAAATCGAAGTGAAAGGGCGCTAAGGTGTGGATGTTTAAATCGCTGATCACGCGCACGGGCTGCGCCTCAGCGCGTCGGCACTCAGCACCTCTTCCCAACTTGACACTCTTTTTGCCCACCGATACATTTCTTACTGACACGGAGATGCAGGCACGTGGCAGGGAAAACGCGGGCTGACCATTTTTGAATGGTGCAGCACTTAACTCCTTGCCAGCTTTCGTTTTCGCGTCTGGATAGTACATTGAGTCGAGCGTTTTAACCGGCGCGAGCTGCTCGATAGGGTAGGTCGCGTTTTTTTGTTGATACAGGCAAAAATAGCGGGCAATGCGCGAGGTATGGCCAGCTTGCAACTCCTTGGTGTGTCGAAGGTTTTTGCTTCTCGACCGTCCAAAGAAGTGCAGGCGGTCCAGGCTATTGATTTGAGTGTGAAGGATGGCGAGCTGCTGGTTTTGTTCGGCCCCAGCGGGTCCGGCAAGACGACACTCTTGCGGTTAATCGCAGGACTGGAACAGCCCACCGTGGGAAAGGTGCTGATGGACGGTGTCGATGTGACCCGGCTATCTCCCCGCTTCCGCAACGTCGCCTTCGTATTTCAGAATGGCAGTCTGTTTGGTCATTACACTGTCGAGCAAAACTTGGCGTTTGCCCTGCGTCAACAGCGGGTTGGCTTCGGCTGGTGGGGTTCCGGTAGCAGCGGTTCGAGTCCGGCACTCAGTTGCGAGCAAATCGCAGCGAGGGTGCGGGAAGTGGCGGAGCAGGTCGGCATCACAGCCTGGTTGCAGCGTCGTCCGGCGGAGTTATCCGGCGGGCAGCAACAACGAGTGGCTGTTGCCCGGGCTTTGGTTCGCCGACCGAAGTTATTGTTGCTGGACGAACCCTTTTCCAGTCTCGATGTGCCCGTGCGGCAAACGCTAGTACGTGAATTGAAGCAGCACTTGCAACAGCAAGCGCAAACGGCAATTTACGTGACACACGATCTGGCAGAGGCGCTAGGCCTGGCCGATCGCGTGGGTGTGCTGATCGAAGGACAATTGCGACAGTTGGGCGAACCAGCGGCGGTTTTTGAAAACCCGTTGGATTCGCAGATTGCAGCGTTGTTCGAACCGCTCCTTCAAACCGAGCGGCCGGGTTGGTGGTGGAGTCAGTCGGCAACAATCAAAACGGGAAGGCAGGAACGAACATGAATCCCGCGGACATGCTGCGGATCGTCGATTCGATCCACCGTGAAAAGAACATCGAAAAAGAAGTTGTCTTTCAGGCGATTGAAGCCGCGCTCGTGAGCGCCGCCAAGAAGAGCTTCGGCGAAACCGCCGAAGTCACTTTGCACATCGATCGTGCCACTGGGGCCATGTCCGGCACCCACAATGGCGAGTTGATGGGCGGCGACGAAATCAGTGGCCGCATCGGCGCGCAAACTGCTAAGCAAGTCATCATTCAAAAGATCCGCGAAGCTGAGCGGGATTCGCTCCTCGGCGAGTTCGGCACGCAAATCGGCCAAATGGTCAATGGCACCGTGACGCGCGTCGAAGGTGGCGCGACAATCGTGGCCCTGAGCAACAACGTCGAAGCCATTCTGCCGCGTAGCGAGCAGATTCCCGGCGAATCGCACCAGACCAACGAGCGCGTCCGCGCGATCATTTTCGAAGTCAAGCCGCAAGGCTCGCGCGTGAAGGTGGTTCTCAGTCGCACGCGGCCGCAACTGGTGCAACGGTTGTTCGAGCAAGAAATTCCCGAAGTCAGCGAAGGCGTGATCAGCATCAACGCCATCGCTCGCGAACCGGCCCACCGCAGCAAGGTCGCCGTCAGCAGCACTGATCAGCGTGTTGATTGCGTGGGCGCCTGCGTCGGTATCCGCGGCAACCGCATTAAGAATATCGTTGACGAACTTTCCGGCGAACGTATCGACATCATCCGCTGGAGCGATGATCCCGAAACGTTGATCCGCGAAGCCCTCAAGCCAGCCGAAGTCGATCAGGTTTTGCTCTGCGATATGATCGGCCGCGCGATCGTGCTGGTCCGCGAAGACCAGCTGTCGCTGGCTATCGGCCGCAAGGGGCAAAACGTTCGTCTCGCCAGCAAGCTCTGCGGCTGGGACATCGAAATCATGACCAACGACGAGCTCGAACAGCAAATCGATCGCGCCGTCGCGGGTTATATGCAAATCGAAGGAATGACCGAAGAGCTCGCTTCGCGACTCGTTGAGCAAGGCTACTTGTCATACGACGATCTCGAAGTCATCGAGCCGGATGCCCTGATGGAAATGGGCGGACTCGACGAAGAGCAAGTCGACAAGATTGTTAAACAAGCCGAAGACTTGGCAGCTACGGCCAACAAAGTGGCGGAAGCAGAAAAGGCCCGCAAACGGCTGGAAGAAATTGAAAGTGGCGTGCGCGACAACAAGGGGAACAAGAAGCCAGTTCCCAAGGGTGCTCCAAAGGCTGCTGCTCCCGCGCCACCACCAGCTCCCGCTGAAGAAGCGCCACCGGCAGCCGAGCCTCCGCCCGCAGCGGAGTAATCAAGTAGGCCGAATCAAGCTGTACTCATCGCTGATCCGGCAGGACTTGCAGCTCTACATTCTAATGCTCAACATGCCGGATCGGCGCGAGTGCGCTGGATCGGACCTACGGCTTAATCCGCGCGCTTGCTGATCGCCATCGTCGGAAATGATGTGAACAAGTAGAATGCTCGTGGCGTCGAAAGCTCCAGCAAACCAGCGATATTGTTCATTTGACTCAAACCCAAGTGCTGTTGCGCTTCGGCTGAACCGAGGCTGCCGAGCAGTGACGCGGGCTTGTTGTACTTGATGACGCGGACACTGTCTTTCGGCAGCTTTGCCAGTTCGAGCGCGCGGTCGATGGCTTCTTCCACGAAGCCAATCTTGTCGACCAGACCATGCTTCAGCGCCTGCTCGGCAGAGAAGATTTCGCCGGTCGCCAACTGATCAAGAGCGTCGCCATCTTTGCGAAAGAGTGGCCGGCCACTCTTCACGATTTCCTTAAAGCGACCAAACGATTCGTCAACATACGACTGAATGATTGCGCGATGTTCTGGCGAAAGTTCACGGGTCATGCTCAGCATCTGCTTTCGTTCGTGACTGGCGATCGAGTCGTCAACCACGTCGTACTTCTTCATCAGCCCCGCCACGTTGTAGTGCGGAATGATTACGCCGATCGAACCCGTCGTCGTCGTCGGTTCGGCGAAGATCGAGTTCTCTTGATCTTCGACGGCCATCGAAACGTAGTAGCCGCCGCTCGCGGCCATGCTCCCCATGCTCACGACAAGCGGCACTTTTTTCTCGGCCTTGAGCTTCTTCAGATGATGATAGATGTAGTCGCTGCCCGTGACGGTTCCGCCGGGCGAATCGACGCGAACGACAATTGCCTTCACGTTGCTATCGTCGCGAATCCGATCGATTTGCTGTTTGACGAAGCCGTCACCTTCCATAATCACGCCCTCGATCGAAATGATCGCGAGCTTGTCGCTGGAGAACTTATCGCCCGAGACGTACTTCTCTTCGATGCCATGCGTGGTGTCGAAGTATTCGGCAAAGCCGATCCATTGCGACAGCACGATCAAGCCCGCGACGAACAGCCCGAGCCAACCGATGCCCGCAGCGATCCGCCAGAACAGGCTGTTCGACTGATGAATGATGATCGGCTGCGGCGGCGGATAATGCGACGGAACAGGGTTCGTTGGCATTTGCGACATGAGCGTGAGCTCCATTCCAAACGGACTGCGGTAAGCACAATGAATACGACAAACTTACGTCATTTTACGGCTGTTGAGGCGAGCGTCGAGGCGTGAGCCCGACGTGCCCCCGGAATGAGCGAACACATCGGGCTCACGCCTCGACGCTTGCCTTGTTTTCCTGAATGTCAAAACAACCTCAGCTGTGCACCCGGCATTCGCGGCGGGCGGAATCGGCTGCAATCGAGTTCCGGCTGCGGTTGATCGAGGCCCAGTTTTTTGCAGAAGGCGCGAAAGGTCTTCGCGATCCCTTCGGCGTAGGGTCCCGTCCCCTTCATCCGCTGGTTCCACTCGGCATCGTATAGCTTTCCGCCGCGAACAGAGCGAATCAGCGACTCCACCTTCTCGGCCTGCAGCGGCCGATGTTCCTGCAGCCAGGCTTTGAAGATGGGCGACACCGCCCATGGCAACCGGAGCATCACATAACCCGCGCTCTGCGCGCCGGCGTCGCATGCGGCAGACAGAATCGCCGGAATCTCATGATCGGTGAGTCCTGGAATGATCGGCGCACTCATCACTCGCACCGGCACGCCAACGGCGGTCAGTTCTTGAATTGCTCGCAGTTTCGCGGCCGGCGTGGCCGTGCGGGGTTCCATCGTGCGGGCCAATTCGGCATCGAGCGTCGTCAGGCTAATCGCCACGGCAGTCAGTCGCCGCCTCGCGAATTCGCGGAACAGATCGAGATCGCGCAGGAGCAACGAATTCTTCGTGATCAACGTGAAAGGATGCTCGGCTTCGAGCAGCACTTCTAAAATGGCCCGCGTCAATTTGAACTGCCGCTCGGCAGGCTGATAACAGTCCGTCACGCCGGAGATCATGATCGGCTCAGGTCGCCAAGTCTTTTTGTTGAGTTCCTTGCGCAGAATTGCGGCGGCGTCGTGCTTGACCATGATTTTGGTTTCAAAGTCGAGCCCCGCGTTCATCCCCAAGGTCTCGTGCCCAGGCCGGGCGTAACAATAAACGCAGCCATGCTCACAGCCTCGGTACGCATTCAGGCTATAGCGGAACGAAACATCGGGGCTGTCGTTTTCACGGATCAGCGTCTCAGTCCGATCGGGCAAGAACTCCGTTTCGATTTTTCGCCTTTCACCGGGCAGAGAATCGTCTTCCGCAAAACCGTGCTCATGGTCGGCCTGCTGCTGAGTGTGCTCGAAACGGTTGGCCGGGTTGACCGTGCTGCCGCGAGCAACAAAGCGGAGCGGAATGTCGCTGCTCATCACGGCCTCCTTTCAGGTAACGATGCGATAACGACCCTGTCGGGGGGTGGCAACATCAGCAAGAGTAAAAACGGCAATACATTGCGCTATCGGTAATCAGGTTTCTGATAACGCTTATTCGCGATTTACCACTGCTGTATTCCACGTCTATTCCTCCCTTATTGCCGTCATGTAACACCGCTGCAGAACTTCCTGGCAGCCCGCGACTGGTTGGCGACAAAGAAATGGGATGCGAACGAACTAACCCATGCAGACTAGCGCCGCCGGCGATTTTATACACTTGTACACTTTTGTCAAACCTGCAGTCTCAATTCGCGAATGCCCGCAATCTTGCGCGCCGCCGAACACCGGCTTGTGCTTGCGTTGCCAGCGGACCGACAATTGCCCCAATAGCTAACGGCCGGGGTCAACGCACTTGCGCGAAATGCATTTTCAATTTTGGAGCATACAGACTCGCCCGAGAGCCCCCGAAACCGCTCGATCGCCCGCAAACCTCGGAACAGGGTGAGAGGCGTGGGAGCAAGCTCAGATGACGATTTACAAAACAGCTCAATCGATGGCCAGTTGTGGCGTGGCACGTTGCGACATCACGCCGCCGGTTGGCATCTATCACCGCATGTGGGGCGCTGCAACCCATGACCGGGCCGTGGGAGTGCATCGGCCACTCACGGCCACCGCTCTCGTGCTATTGCCGTTGGGAATGCCCGACGAAGGGCCGCAGCCGCTGGTGATCGTTTCGCTTGACCATTGCCTGCTGGGCGAAATTGAAATCAGTTTGCTCCGCGATGCGATTCTGACGCAAGCCAAGGAACCACTCGCGCAACTGCTTATTACCTTCACACATACGCATGGCGCCGGGTTGATGAGCCTCGATCGCGCCGAACTGCCTGGCGGCGAACTGATCGAACCGTATCTCCGCGACTTGGCCGCTAAATGTGCCCAGCTTGTGACACAAGCGATGCTGAACTTCACCGACGCCACGATCGCGTATGGCTACGGGCGTTGCTCGCTCGCGACCAATCGTGACTATTGGGACGAGGAGCGGCGGCAGTTCGTTTGTGGCTTTAATCCGTTGTCGCTGGCTGATGATACGGTTCTCGTGGCGAGGATCACTCAGACCACCGCTCACGATAAGATCCTCGCCACGATCATCAATTACGCCTGCCACCCAACGACGCTCGCCTGGCAGAATCAACTGATCAGTCCCGACTACATCGGCGCGCTGCGCGAATTAGTCGAGCGCGAAACGACGACGCCGGGAAGCGAGCCACCGCCGTGTATTTTTCTGCAAGGGGCTTCGGCGGAGCTGGGACCGCGCGATGGCTTTTGCGGTGATGTTGCCACCGCTGATGCCAACGGCCGGCAACTTGGCTATGCAGCGCTCGCCGCGCTCACTGCGCTGCCGCCACCGTGGACGACGTTGGTGTACCAAGGACCGAAAATTTCCGGAGCGACTCTGGGCATCTGGGAATACCAAGCACATCAAGGCGACTTGCTCGCGCAAACACGCGAAAGTGATTTGCGGCAGGTCGTGCTGCAATTGCCCTATCGCACCGACCGCCCTTCGCGCGCGGAAGTTGAAGCGTCTCTCCAGGAGCAAATGGAGAAGAAAAAAGCCGCCGTAGCAGTGCGCAATGAAGCCGCGGCGAAAAATGCGCATGCCATGATCGAGCGGCAAACGCGGATGCTGCGACGGCTCGATGAATTGCCGCCGGGAAGTTATCCCTATTTGATTCATGCCTGGCGATTGGGCGATGCCATTTGGCTCGGCGTCCGCGGCGAACTTTACAGCCAGTTGCAGACGGAACTCCGTCGCCGCTTTGCGCCCACGCCCATTGTCGTAATGACGCTCGTCGACGGCTGGGGGCCGTCATATGTGGTGCCGCAGGAAACGTACGGCAAAGGCCTCTATCAAGAATCGATTGCCGTGCTGGCGGCCGGATCGTTTGAGAAAATTCTCGAAGCGTGCGGTGAACTGATCGCAGATCTACTCAAGCCGCCAACGTAACTCGGCACTCATCCCGGTTTCGGACTTCTCACTGCGCGGCGGGAGGTGCGACGAAACGATTCAGCGTGCAGAGCGATCTAGACACCTTAGAAAGTGATCCCGCCGCGGATTAAAAACGTCGGCTCCGGGTCATAATCGCCAACGCCGGAGGAATATTCCAACTGCCGGCCGAAGACGTAACCCGCTTCTAAGCGATATCCCGCACCGCCGTCGAGCCGGCGTTCATAGCCGGTCATTATGCGATAGTCGGACCAGGTCACTTTGTCGGGAGTGCCGTTATCGCGAACGATGGCCCACGTGTTGCCGCCAAACTCGGCAGTCACAAAGAGCCAATCTTCGTATCCCGCGCCGACATTCACGCGCATGCCCAACTTGGGCTTGGGAAAAATGAGTTCAAAGCAGTAGTCAGGCGTAGGCTTCCAAATGAAACCACCGGCCGGTAGCAAGCGAATGTTGTCGCGGTTGAGATAGAGTACGCCGGCGGCGAGTTGAAGTTTGTCTGGCACGATATCCCACACATAAATCGCCTTGCCGGTTAAGCGAAAGGCGTCGGATGTGGAAGCCGCGAAATCCGTATACAAACTCGGCGCAACCGTGAGGAGCAAGCGATGATGTTCGAAGAATAGCGGCGCCCAGGTGAAGTCGACATAGACTGTGTTCAGTCGCGGCGGCAGATCGCGGCCACCGCCAGGATCGGCCATCAGGTACATGTTGTACCCGGGCATGATGAAGAGCGGCCAATCGCGAATCGGCGCGGGGAGCGCGACGGTGAACGAGGTTTCGATTTCGGTAATGCCCAGGTCCGCGGGATTGTTGCCGTCGCCGAGCCAGGCCGCCGAGAGTGACAGCTTTTGAAAGAAGCCGCTTTTGTATGGGCTCAACTTCGGCGTGCCGTCGCTATTGAGTTCCTGCACCGGCCCAACCACTTCTGGCGGATGATTGAGCGCATCGTAGAGAAATGGCTGCTCGACGCCGGGTGGGAATTGCGAGTCATCGGGTGGCGGCAACAATTCGGGCTGTTCGAGTTGCGACGCCAGTTGGATGCTGCCGGGAATTGTGTAAGGTTGCAGTTGGCTCGATTGCTGAAAGCTGCGCGCTTCACTGCCGAGTTGCAGCGAAGGTTGTGAAAATCCGCCGATTCCCGGTGGTGGTCGGCGAATGACTTCTTGCTGCGCGAAAAGTGTTTGTTCGCCACCGACAAATCCACCCCAAACAACGGCCCCAAGAAACGAGCTTTTTAGCCAGCGTTTCAGCAGCGTGGATCGATCGTTCGCGAGGCATTGCATGCAAATACCTCTTTAGAACGACAGGCCGGCTCGGACCATCCACGCATCGGCCAGATCAAACTCTTCGTAAGGCACCGTATAAACCAGGCGGCGTTTGAACACATAGCCAGCTTCGACAAAGCCGTTCAATCCGCGCGGGCTGCTCCATTCCAAACCCAGCGAAGCACGGAAGTCGTTGATATCGATCCCTTGCGAGGGATCGGCATCGGTGGGCTTCACGGTCCAAGCGCCGCCGCCGTACTCGCCGGTGAGATACCACCACAGTTCGTACGTGCCGACGGTCGTCACGTATTGCGAAATGCGAGGCTGCGGAAAAAAGATGTCCACGCGCAGTTGCGGGTTGGGCTGCCAGAGCAAACCACCCGCGGGGAGCAACTTGATATCGTTGCGATCGATGTACATCACGCCCAACTTGGCCGTGAGTGTGGGAGTGATCCGCGCGACGCCCAACGCCAAACCTTGAATGCGCACGCTGTCCGTGATCAGCGTATCGAAGGAGCTATAAACACCCACCCGGGCGCCGAACTCGCCGCCGATCGTGAAGTTGGGATCGGTCGCGAACTGCAGGTCGAGATACGCACTATAAGCTGAGCCTGGCAAGTTATGAATGCCGTCGCTCGGGCCATCCCAGCAATGAATGGCAAACGCCGGCGTGATGAACAACGGCTGGCCGCTGGTCAAGAAGTTGGGAAACGCGAATGAAACGCTGACCTCGGAATCGTTGATCCCCAAATCGTCGCCGCTGCTGCCGTCGGCAATGTACGTGTGACGAAAACGAACGTCGTGAACCAGGCGCAGTGCATTGTAGGGATCGTAATAGCCGGCGTTGGGATCACCAAAGCCATTGGGGAAGAGCGCGTTGGGTTGCTGATTAACCGGCGGCGCCCATTGCGAACCATAGGGAGCGGCATTGGGGTTCGGCGGCAACACCGAATTGGGCAGAGCGGGCGGCGGTGCACTCGGTGATGACCAAAACTGAGCGCTAGCCGGGCCGTTCGGTGAGTATGGATCGAAGGGCAAAGGCTGGCCCAGTGCCCCAGGGTTGATGGTGCCAATCGGCGGTCCCGCCGTTCCAGGTGCAGCAGTGACCGGAGTCGAAAAGCTCGGCACGGCGCCAAACGAAGGCGGCGGCGCGACCGCTCCCGGCGCGGGGCCAGTCGGAAAGTTGGTCGTAGGAGGTACGCGCGGAAAAGAGATCGCTGGTTGCGCAATAGCGGTGACGGCAGTGACGAGCACTGCCATGCCGGCAACGACCACGACGCCGAAACGGTTCACCGGGAGGGCACCACCTTGCAAAACCTCGGAACAGAAACCTGTGAACCGGGGAATATCAAGCTGGCAGCGAAAGATCAAGGTCAGTCCGAAATTCGGCTCAAGTATCGGCGCGAAGATGCCGAAGCTGTCGCTGCTAGCGGCTGCTACGGCACGTCATCCGCCAGCAAACCGCAGGCTCGCAACTTACTTCGCAACGTCATGCGCGACAGGCCGAGAATTTCGGACATGCGCACCTGGTTGCCGCCGGTGGAATTCCAAACTTCCTTCAGTAACTGAGCGTCGAACTCCCCGAGCAGATTGCGATAAACGTCTGTCTGGCCTTGTGCAATCAACTCTCGGCTGCGACCGATGAGATCGAATCCCGTATTTCGCATATCCGTTGATGAAGCACTTGCTGGCCGCCGGCACGCTTCGGGAAAATCTCCCGGCTGCAGCGAATGGCCCGCCGATTGGATCACCGCATAACGCACCGCACTTTGCAACTCGCGCACGTTGCCGGGCCAGGTGTGCTCTTGCAGCATTTGCAGAGCCTCGGGCGAAATCAGCCGCGGCGGTTGACCGGCTTCGTCGGCAATCAAGCGCAAAAAGTGCGCGGCGAGTAGGGGAATGTCCGATAGCCGTTGTCTGAGCGGCGGCAGACTGATCGTGAATCCATTTAAGCGATACAGCAGATCGAGCCGGAATTTTCCTTCGTCGACGCGCTGCTGCAAGTTTTGATTGGTAGCCGCGATGATCCGCACATCGGTCTTCACCGTCGCATTGCCGCCCAAACGTTCGAACTGCTGTTCCTGCAACAAGCGCAGCGCCTTGGCTTGCGTGAGCAGGCTCATATCGCCGATCTCGTCGAGAAACAGCGTGCCGCCGTTGACTTGCTCGAACTTGCCGATGCGGCGCGAATCGGCGCCGGTGAAGGCCCCCTTCTCATGGCCGAATAACTCGCTCTCCAGCAATGTTTCTGGCAACGCAGCACAGTTGATTGCCAGAAAGGGGCGATCCTTGCGGCGGCTGTAATGAAATACCGCCCGCGCGATGAGTTCCTTGCCCGTGCCACTTTCGCCGAGGATCAGCACTGGCGCATCCTGTTGCGCGATGCGGCCGACGGCTTTGTAAACATCTTGCATCGCCGGACTGCGGCCCAAGATGTGATCGGCATGCCCCAAGGGCTCTTCGTCATCGCCAAGCACCGCAGGAACACGGCTCAGGCGACTCACCGCGAGGGCTTTGCCGACAACGCTTTTCAAATTCGCCAGGTCGACCGGCTTCACGAGATAGTCAAACGCGCCTTGGCTCATCGCTTCGATCGCCAGCGACGTTTTTCCATACGCAGTCATCAGCACAATCGGCACGCTGCCATCCCAGCGGCGCATTTCGCGGTAGGTATCCAGGCCGTTCATATCGGGCAGGCGGACATCCAGCAGCACCATGTCGGGCTTTGACTTGCGCAGCAGTTCGATGCCGCTCGCAGCCGTTTTGGCGGTCAACACGCGCAAGTCCGCCGAGGCCAGGCAATGTTCGATCGAATACAAGATGTTGGGTTCGTCGTCCACCACCAATAGTTGTGCGGTCATGTGCTGATCTCCGCCAGGCTTGCCTCCACCGCGCCAGTCTCCGCTGCAATTGGCAACCAAAAGCAAATCTCGGCCCCTCCACTGGTTCGATTGCTGGCCATCATTTGTCCGCCGTGGGCTTCGATGATCCTCCGGCAAATCGTCAGGCCCAGGCCGGTGCCGAGTTCTTTTCGCGTAACGAATGGTTCAAAAATCTTTGGCAACAAGTCGGCTGGAATCCCCGGCCCATCGTCGCTCACTGCCACGCGTACTCCGACTGGTGTCGCAGCAGCATGATTCAGCGGTTCGAGCGGCGGGCCACTATTTACCGTGATTCTAATGTGCCCTTGGGCCTGCAACTCATCAAAGGCATTGAGCAAAAGATTGAGAATCACTTGCTTTATCTGAGTCGCGTCGATTTCGAGCACGCATTCTTCGCTCGGCAACTCCGCAGCGATGTCGATATTTTGCTCAGTGGCTCGGCCGGCGACGAGGTCGACAGCGCCGGAAACAATCGTCCGCAAATCCGTGCGCACTTTCTGCACTTGCGGCGGACGAGCAAAATCGAGAAAGGCCTGGATCGAAGTCTCCATCCGCGAGATTTCTTCCTCCAGAATTTGCAGTTGCCGACTGCCGAGCCCTTTGCCGGTTTGATCGGACCGCGCTGCCTGCACGAGCATTTTCATCGGCATGAGTGGATTGCGCAATTCATGCGCAAGGCCCGCGGCGAGTTGTCCGACAGCGGCCAGTTGTTCATTGCGCAAGACTTCGTGCTCGCGCTGCTGCAATTTTTCGACCACCTGAATGGCTCGGCGTTCCAAAAACTTTGCGCCCATCCGCAGTTCGATCAGTTCGCCCGTCGGCGGCGACGGAAAAGGCTCCGAGCTACCTTCCAACCTGCCCGCCGCGCCTGCGACAAAGCCATGCAGTTCACGTAAAGAACTTTGCAAACTGCGGGCAACGGTCAAACCCATCAGCACTCCCGCGACGCTACCAGTCAGCCCCAATAACAGAAACACTTGGGTCAACCGATTGGCCGTTTGGCGATTGACTTCGTTGGTACTAGCGACAATCTGCTCATTCAGCACCACGCATTCTTGGGCTGGATTCAAAATCAAGGCGTTGATTTCGGTGTTGGCCCATTTGTCCAACAGCGGACGTTGTTCGTTCGCCGGCAACTGCCGCGCTTCAGTCAACTCGCGGACAAACCGTTCATAGCCATCCGCAACCTTGGCCAACTGTTCTTGTTGCTGCGGTTTCTTCGCCAGTCGCCGCGAGTTCTCGAGCATCGCCTTGGCCTGCGTCTCCAGCGCAACGACATCCTGCAGATAGCGTTCGTCCCCCAACCGCAGGTACTGGTTCAATTGGTAACGAACTTCGCGAATGACAATGTACAAGTTGTGCATCGCCACCAGGCCATGCATTTCGTTCTCGATGACTTCCGAAGCCGCCACTTGTTGCCGCTGCACATACCAGGCGGCCGACGCTGCGAGCAGCGCGAGCAAAAAGCTCATGCCGACAAGTGGTGCCATGAATTTCAGCAGAGCAAGCCGGTTCATCATGCTGGTGACTCTCCCTGCAGAACCATTGGCGTTCGCAAGTGGCTAGAACTTATCCACTCCATGCTAGAGTGTTGCCAAAGGGTTTGCTGTCAAGTTCACAAGTTTGTAAGACAGCGGCGGATGACCGGCCATTAATCAAGATCGCGCGAATTCGAAAACCAATTAATACAAAACGACTTACGCCAAATTGCAAGCGATACGAAGGGAGCCAATCGTTATCTTCCCGTTAGGTTGACGGCATGGTGCGTGCTTTGGAATGCGTCACGAGTCGTGATGATTTTCCATTACTGTCGCAGGCCCCCATGTCTGACCAATCGTCTTCAGGAACTCCCGCCTCCGCGTTTTTAGCTGCTTCCGAAGATTGGAAAACCCGACTCCGCGCCGACGCGACGGCGGGGTTTCTGGTGTTTCTGATCGCACTGCCGTTGTGTCTGGCGATTGCGAACGCCAGTTGCTTTCCGCCTGTCGCCGGGGTGATCACCGCGATCATCGGCGGCCTGGTGACTCCCTGGATCAGCAATTCGCAATTGACCATCAAGGGCCCGGCGGCCGGTTTGATTGTGATCGTCGCCGGATGTGCCTTGGCGTTTGGTTGGGTTCCGAATAATCCCGACGCTCAATGGCATGCCTATCGTTGCACTCTCGCCGTCGGGGTGGCCGCGGGCGTCATTCAAATCATTCTGGCCCTCTGCCGCATGGGTGTGATCAGCGAGATATTCCCCACCACGGTGGTGCACGGCATGCTCGCCGCGATCGGCATCATCATCATTTCGAAGCAAACGCATATCATGCTCGGAGCGGCACCTCTCGCCAAAGAACCACTGCACCTGCTCGCCGAAATACCTCACAGCTTGCAGCATGGCATGAATCCGGCCATCGCAGTCATCGGCATTTCCTGCCTGATGCTGTTGTTTGTCTGGCCCCTATTGAAAATCCCTTACGTCAGCCGCATCCCGGGGCCGCTCGTGGTGGTGCTGCTGAGCGTGGGCTTGGCATGGTACTTCGGCTTGGACCGGCCGCATTCGTACGCGATGGGCGGACATCAATACGAAGTGAGCGATAAGTTTTTGGTGTCTGTGCCCAAGAGCTTGCTCGGAGCAATCGCTACGCCCGACTTTTCGCAACTGCTCACATCGACCGGCCTCTTCTGGGTCACAATGTTCTGCTTGATTGGGTCGCTCGAATCGGTCCTCAGTGCGAAAGCTGTTGATCTGCTCGATCCGCAAAAGCGCAAAACCAACTTCGATCGCGACTTGCTCGCAGTCGGCATTGCGAATACCGCCACGGCCTGCCTCGGTGGGCTGCCGATGATTTCCGAAATCGTCCGCAGCCGGGCGAACATCGACAACGGCGCGCAATCGAAATTTGCCAACATGTTTCACGGCATGTTCCTGCTCGGCTTCATCGGCCTCGTGCCGGGGCTCATCCATCGCATTCCGCTGGCCGCCCTCGCTGCGATGCTGGTTTACACCGGTTTCCGATTGGCCTCGCCCAAGGAGTTTATGCACACTTACAAGTTGGGCGTCGATCAGCTGTTCGTCTTTTTGACCACGATTATCGGCGTGCTGGCAACCGATCTGCTGATCGGGATTTTGATCGGCACTTGTGCCGAGTTGGGATTGCATCTGCTCCGCGGCATTTCCTTCCGCTCGATCTTTCGCCCTGGAACTGAAGTGATTCAAAACCCCGACGGCGTGGTTGTCAAAGCCAGTGATTCGCTAGTGTTCACCACCTGGCTCCGTCTCAAGTCGAAATTGCAAAACGTCGAGTCGACGCAGGACGTGGTGGTCGATCTGTCCGCTGCCCACGTGGTCGATCACACCGTGCTGGCCAAGTTGCAAGATCTGAAGCGGGATTGGTCGGCAACGGGTCGCACGCTGGCCATCCGCGGACTCGATAATCACCGGCCGATGTCGGCCCATCCCCTGTCCTGCCATCGCAAATTCCAGCGGGATGTCGTCACCGTCGCCTAGCCAGTTCCAAATCATTTAGAAAGTATGTTACATGAGTTCCCCCACCATTCGTGACCACTTGCGTGACAACTTATTCGTGCTGGCGTGGGTTGCCCTGGCAGTGATCGCCAAGTATTCGATCTCTTTCGCACCCAACGGGCGTGAAAATGCGACTCCAGCGTCAGCGAATGTCGCCGCTGCAGCCGCCACAGCGAGCGCCACTTTTGATGAATAGTCCGGACCCCGGACTTGATTAAAAGCGCACAACGCCGCAGGACATGGCCCTCCGCCGCGTCGCTGACTAAAATGAGAACTTCGTGCTCATCCTAGCTCGCGTTCTCTGACCTGCTCGTCCTATGCCCATCAAAGCTTCGTGTACCTGTGGTGCAGCGTTCTCTGCACGGGATGATCTGGCCGGTCGCACTGTGGCTTGCCCCAAGTGCAAACAGCCGCTGACCATTCCGGTTCCTCAAGCTGCCGCCCCGGCGCCCCATGCCAATGCCGATCTCTTTGATGGGCTCGGCCTGAAAGCCCGAGATGCGAGCCAGCCTCGCTGTCCGAGTTGCAGCGCCGATATGGCGCCGAACGCCGTGCTGTGCATCAAGTGCGGCTATAACACCAAGACCGGCAAGAAGCTGCAAACCATCAGTATGTCGGGCGAAGCCGCAGGCAGTGGCGGTGGTGATCATGGTGGCCACGGCGCCGGCGTAACAGCAATGTTGATGGCTCGCGCCGCAGCCGCAGCCGAAGAAGATGCCATCGCCGAAAAGGCCAAGACGAAAGAAGGCATGCCGCTGTGGGTGTTGATCGTCGGCTTGTTTGCCTGCATTCTGTTCGGCGTGGTGATGTCGCTGATTCCGCAATCGACAGCGCTCGGCGGCACCGGAGCGATTCTGATTTTCGCCGCGATCTTGATGCAACTCTATGCCTGGGTCGGCGTGATGGTCGCGGCCGGCAAAGTAAATCCACTCTATCCCCTCGGCATTTTCTTCGGCGACATCTTTTTGGCCATCGCCCTGGAATTACTTGGGCGACTCCTTAATTGGGCGCTCGAAACGGAGTCCGTGCTTGGGTTTGCCCGCATGCTTGGCGGCATCGTTTGGCTAACCTATGCCTACCTGCATTCCGATGAATGTGGTCAATACATCATGTTCTTTTGGCTTTCGAAGGCAGTTCACTTCGTCGGCGTGGTGTTGATCGTGATTGCGATCATCATTTATGCGGTGGCCCAAAAAGAAGGCGCGTGGCAAGTCACTCCGCCAGCAGCACCTCCGCCGGTACTATCGCTCGGCTGACCCCTAACCTGATTGACACGTTTCAGCAAATCCCTTCCGATGCAGCCACACAGTGATTCCTCAGGTTGCATTTGCGAGGGTGATTGAACATGAACGCTTGGAAGTTCTGCTGGTTGGTAGGTTTCATCGGCTTGGCGCTTCCTGGAACCGCGCGTGCTGACGAGCCACAACCTGGCAAACAAGTCGCACAGCAGCTCACCACCAAAGATGACGCCGGCAACGAAACGACGATTCACTACTGGCTCTATCTACCCGCGAAACACGATGGCAAAACCAAATTGCCGCTGCTGCTCTTTCTGCACGGCGCTGGCGAACGAGGCGACGACCTGGAAGTGGTGAAAAAGCATGGGCCCCCCAAGCTCTGCACCGCACAGGCCGATTGGCAATTCATCACCATCTCGCCGCAATGTCCGAAAGAAAAACGGTGGGAGGCAGCCATTCTCAACAAGTTGGTCGACCAGGTCGCCGGGAAAACGAACGCGGATGAGAAACGTCTGTATGTGACCGGCCTGAGCATGGGGGGCAGCGGCACGTGGGCACTCACTGCCGCGCAACCAAACAAGTTCGCTGCCGCGGTGCCGATGTGCGGCCGCGGTGATCCCGCTGCCGCAAAGAAAATCGTCTCGCTGCCGATCTGGATTTTCCACGGCTCGAAAGACACAGGCTCGCCGGTCGCACTCAGCCAAACCATGTTCGATGCCGTGAAGGCAGCCGGCGGCGACAAAATCAAATTCACCATCGATCCCGACGCCGGCCACGACTGCTGGACCAAAGCGTACGCGGATCCTGCCCTCTACCGCTGGCTGTTGGAGCAAAAGAAAGAATAGTCAACTCGCCGCAGGCCTTCAGGCCGAGCAAGATCTAGCCACGTGCTCCGCGACTCTGCAAATACTCGAGCAACGCCCGATCGAACTGCATGCTCGTATCGAGCGGTACATAATCAATGCCGGTTTGAAAGCATTCCTGCTTGTAAAGGGCGCGGAAGGCAGCGATTTCGTTTTGATATTCCTTGCGATAGCCCGAAGCGTCGACAGTGACCTTCTCGTTGGTCTCTGGATCTTCGAATTCGATCATGCCATCGAAGGGGAAGGCCACTTCGGCTTCGTCAAGAATGTGAAAGAGAATCACATCGTTACCACGATGTCTCAGCCGGCGTAACGCTTGAAACACCGGGCCCGGTTCAGTGAGGAAATCGCTGAAGACCATTACCAGGCTCTTGTGCCGCAACATCGCAGCGACTTGCGTCAAGCTCTTGCCGATGTCGGTCGCGCCGGTTGGTTTCAGATTCGAGAGGATCGCCAGAATCGTGCCGAGCTGCGTTCGTTTACTTTTCGGCGCGATCGAGTCGCGGATCTTATCATCGAACGTAATCAGGCCGCAGGGGTCTTGCTGCAGAATCATCAAGTAGCACAGCGACGCGGCGAGGCAGATCGCATAATCGAACTTCGTCAGTTCCTGCCGCAGCGTGTAGCCCATCGACTGGCTCAGGTCCATCACCAGGTAGCCGGTGATGTTCGTTTCGGCTTCGAACTTCTTGACGTAGTACTTGTCGGTCTTCGCGTAGACCAGCCAGTCGATGTCCTTCGGATCGTCACCGCTCGAGTAACGTCGATGCTCGCTGAACTCGACGGAAAACCCGTGATATGGACTGGCGTGCAAGCCTTGCAAGAAGCCTTTGACGACGAACTGCGCCCGCAGATCAAGTCGCTTGATCTGGTTGATGACTTCGGGCTTGAGGTATTTTTCGACGGCCATCATGACATCTTACCCACTTCGCGCGGTTCAAGGTGGCCCTGGGGCAACGCTGCGTCAGTGCGCTGCGACAGTGAAGTAGGGCAAGATCCCGCCTGCCGATTGTGCGTCGCTTTGGCTCACCACTTGATTTCTCAAGTGTCGTCACCAAATCTGGCTGGCGGGAGCCTGCCCTACGGTACTGTTGCGTGGGGACTCGTTCATTTTCTCTGCGGGCACCCGAGTCGCAACGTCTTGCCCGGCAAGGCCTTGCCGAAATCGGGGCTGTTGCTTTGTCAACAAAAGTGTTGCTTTCTGCACACTTCTGTTGCGGGACTGTTGCACGTCTGTTGTCGTTTTATCCCGCAAATGAACGCGAGTGTTGCGTGACTGTTGCCCCTCTGTTGCGTTGGCGAACCGCCGCCGAGGACAAGCACCGCGCAGCATGAAATAACGAACGTGCATCTGCACCTCCGGTGGTGAGTGAATGGCGTGCGCTCGCTGCGTGCAGTCTGCCCGCAATCGAGGGCAGTGTTCTTTTGTATAGTATAGGCAGTCGCCGGCGCCCCGTCAAGTCAAAGAGCGAAAAGGAAACGCGAGGCGTAAGCCGAGGAAGAGCTGCGAGTTCACCGGCAACCGTGCGATAGCACGAAGAAATGTGAGAGGGTGTTCAGCGCGCTTGCCTGCTCACTTCTGCCATTCTCTCACTCCAGCTCATACGCAAACTGCGACTTATCGTCCACCTTGATATGCACCCGGCTGATCGCCCGGCCTTCGGCCATCCGGCTGAGCACTTCTTTGGAAATTTCCGGCAGCATCGTGCCGGTGAGAATGTGATCGACGTTGCGGGCGCCGCTTTCGACTTCGCGGCAACGTTCGCGGACCGCTTCGACGACGGAATCGTCGTAGCTGAACTTGGCTTTGTGATTTTCGGCGAGCCGCTTGCCGATGTGGCTCAGCTTGAGCTTGATGATCTCCCGCATCACATCGTCGGCCAGCGGATAGTAAGGCAGCGTCACCATGCGGCCGAGAAACGCCGGCTTGAAGACCTTTAACAGTTCCGGCCGCAGCGCTTCGGCCAGGCCGGCAGCGTCGGGCATCGTATCGGGATCGGCACAGAGCTTCATCACCGCGTCGGTGCCGGCGTTCGAGGTCAGCAGGATGACCGTGTTCTTGAAATCGATCTCGCGGCCTTCACCGTCCTCCAGCATCCCCTTGTCGAAGACTTGATAGAAGAGCTCCATCACGTCATTGTGTGCCTTTTCGATTTCGTCGAGCAGGACGACGCTGTACGGCTTCCGACGAACAGCTTCGGTCAGCACGCCACCTTCGCCGTAGCCGACGTAACCAGGCGGGGAACCCTTCAGGCTGCTGACGGTGTGGGCTTCCTGATACTCCGACATGTTGATGATGACCATGTTCTTGTCGCCGCCGTACAGCGTGTCGGCGAGGGCCATCGCGGTTTCGGTTTTGCCGACGCCACTGGGGCCGACGAGCAAAAACACACCGATGGGCCGCTTCGGATCGACCAGGCCGGCGCGGGCGGTGCGAATGCGCTGGCCGAGCGCTTCGAGCGCGTGCGATTGACCGATGACGCGCTTCTCCAGGTTCTCACGCAGGTTGAGCACTGTTTTGATTTCATCGGTGAACATTTTGCCGATCGGAATGCCAGTCCAGCCAGAAACCACTTCAGCAATCGTTTGCGAATCGACGCAAACCTGCATGAGCGGATTTTCGCCTTGCAGCGTTTTCAATTCGGCGTTTTTGGCATCGAGATCCTTGCGCAATTGCGCGAGTTCTTCGGCAGTCGGCGGCTTGGCAGCGGCCGCTTCGCCAGCGACGGCCGCTTGCGGACCAACTGCACCACCGACTGGTGTTTTCGCCGCGGTTGCAGCGCCGGTTTCTGGTGTTGCAGGTTGGCCATTTCCCTTGGCCTCTTTCTTTTTACTCGGTTTCGGCGGCGCGACGGCGGACTCGATCTGGCTGCGGATTTCGCGGATCTGCTTGATGAGTTCGAGTTCCTTGGTCCAGCGATCTTTCAGCTGCTGGTACTTTTCCTCAGCGATCCGCTTCTCTTCTTTCAATGCTGCCAGTTGTTCCTCGTGCCCGCCGCCGATGGCATGTTCGCGGGTCAGCCCTTCGATGTGGCGGTTGAGCTGCTCGATGACTCGGCCGGCATCTTCCACAAGCGCCGGCGTGCTGTTGTGGCTGATGGCCACGCGGGCGGCAGCGGTATCGAGCAGGCTCACCGATTTGTCGGGCAATTGCCGGCCAGTGATGTAGCGGCTCGAAAGCTTGACGGCGTCGCGAATGGCTTCGTCGAGCACGTGCAACTGATGATGATCTTCGAGTGTGCTGGTGAAGCCGCGCATCATGTTGATGGCGGAGTCCTCAGTTGGCTCTTCGACTTTGACGACTTGAAACCGCCGCGTGAGGGCGGGATCTTTTTCAAAATACTTTTTGTATTCCGACCATGTGGTGGCCGCGATCGTGCGGAGTTCGCCGCGGGCGAGGGCTGGCTTCAGTAAGTTCGCGGCATCGCCCTGACCTTGCGCGCCACCGGCGCCGATCAGCGTGTGAGCTTCGTCAATGAACAGAATGATGGGCTGCGGCGAGGCCTTCACTTCGGCGATTACCGACTTCAGCCGGTTTTCGAACTCACCCTTCACGCCGGCTCCCGCTTGCAGCAAGCCGAGGTCGAGCGTGCGGAGCGAAACATTTTGCAGAATCGGCGGCACATCGCCGGCTGCGATTTTGAGCGCAAAGCCTTCGACGACGGCCGTTTTGCCGACGCCCGCCTCACCGGTGAGAATCGGATTGTTCTGGCGGCGGCGCATCAGAATGTCGATGAGTTGCCGGATTTCGAAATCGCGACCGAGTACCGGATCGACCTTGCCCGCGCGAGCTTGCGCGGTGAGATCAACCGTGAACTGATCGAGGGCCGGTGTTTTGCCGCCGCCGGCTGAAGTAGCGCCAGATTCACCGCCGCCGCTGCTACCCGCCTGCGAAGCGGCCACATCCTCGATCGAACCGGCCGTTACATCGCGGAGGTCCTTTTGCAGCTGTTCGACATTGATTTTGTTCAGGGCCGGCAAGCTGCCGAGAATCAACGTCGCCAAATCGGGCGTGGCGAGCATCGCTAGCAGCAAATGGCCGGTGCGGATCTGGCTGGAATTGAACTCCACCGAGGCAAACGTCCAGGCTTCGCGAATCAAGTCGCTGATTTTTGGCGACAGCGAAGGGACGCGACTGGCGCCGGTCTTGAAACTCTCAATCGCGCGTGTGAGATCGCGCTCCAGGTGCGATTGATTGATCTCATACTGCCGCAGCAAGCGGGCCAGGTCGGTGTTCGGCGTTTCGAGTAACTTGAGGAGCCAATGCTCCATCTCGACATTGTAGTTGCTCTTCGAAGAGCAAAGGCCGGCCGCGTTCTCCAAAGCCCGGCGGCTGTATTCGTTCAACTTGCCAATCAGCGACTTGAGATTGAGAGCCACGTTGTTCTCGCAGGATGAGGTGAGGGGCTAGAGATTAGAGAGTCGGATCAAAGGTCAGGATTCAATGACGAACGTTTCGTTGAACAAGTTCAAGCGCAGGAGCCGCGCTTTTGTTACGCAAACTACTTCGAACCCGGCAGTTCATTACGCGACCGCCGGCCTCGTGCCGGTGGGGCGATCACTGAGAGCTACCAAATTCTAAACACGGCAACTTCGCGACCACGGAGCTTGCCTCCGTGGGGCGATCACTTGTCAGCTACGGAGCAGAAAAGTGATGCACCCACCGGCACAAGGCCGGCGGTCGCCCGACATATTTAACAGGCACCCAGTAGCAATCCAGTGATCGCCCCCCTGGGACAAGCCCAGTGGTCGCGTGAGCGAACTTTGGTTTGCAACTACGATCCAAACGACAACTTATTCTCCACATTGAACACCGCGTCATCGACCGGTTGCTCAAACGGCTTATTCCGCACCCAGGTGTTCCAACCGAGTCGCGATCCTGGTTTCGCTTCGCCACCGAGTTGGCAGGTCGGAACTTCATGTCCCAACAACGTCGGCTGCACGTCATAATCGAAACCGGCCCGCACATAAACCCGCGTGAGTTGCGCCAGTTTGAGAAATGCGCTGCCTACCGGCAAGTAGTCTAAGAATTGCTTGTAAGTTAACGGCCCTAAACGAATCCGGAACTTTCCCTGAACCTCCCAAATTCGCGAGCCAATGACGGTATTTTGACCGAGTCGCGGCGGAGCTGTTTTGGGTGGAGGTTTGGTAGTCGTTTTTCTGGTCTCGCCGGGCGTGACGACTTCCTCGCGTACGGGCAGGCAGGTGCGATATTCGGCGGGCAATTGCAGCCATTGGCCGACAAACTGCTGAACTGTCACCTGCGTGGAAAAATAGCCGCTAAGCAATTGTTCGAGCCCGAGTGCACTGCGATGCGATTGCGAGAGCAAGCCTGCATAGTGCCGCAGCGTTTCATCCGCAATGTTCAAACGATTCGCCAGCGCGCCACGGACAATGTCTTTGTAGCGCAACAGCGAAGTGCCATGGCCGCCGATGTCGAGCAGGTTCTGCGAAACCTTGTCGATCTTTGGCCGGTCTTCGAGCACAAAGCCGCGGAACTTTTGGGTGCCCTGCTCTTGCTTGATCCGCCCGATCTTCACCGCTCGCTCATAGTCGTACCAAAAGCGGTACTTCTGCCCCGCATCGTGAAAGAGCATGACCAGGCGATGGTTGAACAGATCGAGAAAGTCGCGGAGCACGAAGTCGCGCTTCTGCATCCGCTCGATGACTTTTTCGGTGTAGTACCGAGGCAATGCGCCCATCGAACCCGTCAAGCCGAGAAACGTCACCGTCATTTCTAGGCGGCGGGTTGTTTGATTCGAGAAGCCCCGCAGATCGTAGACTTCGCTCGTGGGAAACGCGAGCGATTGAAGAGCGCGAAAGCGAATCGGCAGCGGCTCGAGCAGGCTATCGAGATCGAGCTTGGGATCGCGCAAGCGGAGTTGCGAGAGCGCGTGCATCGCTGCGAAAAACTCGAAGCGATAGACGGCTTCGCCCAGCAGCGACAGGCGCGCGGAGTAGTCTGGCTTGTCCGGATCGCGATCGGCGTCAGTGACATCGACATCGACGCCGGCTTTGCTGGCGCGAATCCAGTTCGCTAGCTCAGCGTCAGATGGCCAGTTCTCGGCGCCCATTTTCGCTCCCAGGAGTCGCGCTGTTTGGATTTGGCGATCATTCGTGTGAACGAATTGATCGTGGCGTATTGGCCGAGAAAATGCTCCAAAACCGAGGCCAATAAAAAGAAACCGGTGCCGGGATACTTTTCGTCGTCAAACGTGATCGCCACATCCAAGCCGCGGCAAAAACCGCGGGTCTTGGCGTCTTGAATCGGCGCGACGCTCCGCTCGCTGTTGATTGACGTGATCCCTTCGATCATCTGCGCCGTCGTTTGCGATCCGGTGTAATCGTACAGTCGCAGGATTTCTCGCAAGGCCGCAGCGCCATCCGAGCCACCGGTGATCGACAGATGATTAAGCGACAAATGCGAAATCAACCGCCAGCGGTTGGCTGCTTCACGCAACCGCAATGGCTTCGTTGGTTCGACGGGCGTGGTGATGCGGCGCACGGGAGATTGGCCGACGAGTTGAAAGCCCCAGGGATCGGCGCCGGACTTTTGCACGTTGGCGGGGATGTCGCGATTGGTGCACGTCGTGGTGATCAGCGCCACTTCAGCCGGCGGCACCGTGGGGTTGAAGTCGAGATCGACAAACGACATGTACACATCGGTGCCATGGTCGTCGTTGCGAATCGATGGCACGCGGTGATGACACCAATAGGCTCGTTCGCCGGCCGCTTCGCTATCGTGCTGAAACGAAAAGAATGGCTTGTACTGGATGACCTCTTTCGTTTCGGGATGGATGCTTTCGACCTCGTCGATGGAATAAACTTCCATCGCGCTTTGACGGCGTAAGTCCGGATAGAGCGGATATTGCATCCGCGTGCGCGTCAGGCGGATCGGCTCGGCCGATTGTTTGAACAGGTTGACGATTGGCGTGCAGCCGAGACGGAAGGTATCGCCTTTGATGCGAGTTTCGAGTTGGTTCGCCGGCTTGTTGAGGAACAGCACGATCTCGAATTGATCGGTCGCTTTCAACTGTCGCAAAATTTCCAGCTGCGTGATGTCGCAGAACAGAAACTTTTGCGGGAACGTGAAGAACTCCGTCAGCAGGCGATAACCGGGGAGCGACCGTGGTCCGTAGGGGAGCATCCCTTCATCCGGACCGTAGCCCACTTGTTGCAGGCAACTGGCGGGCAGAAATGCGTAGCTGTCTTTGGGGTTCACGTCTGGAATGCGCACCATTACGCTCACCGCGTGATTGAAGATTAATTCGTAAAGCTGATTCGTCGTCGGATTATCGCCGTTGAGAAAGAACCGCAGCTTTTTGATATCGAGCTTGGCCAGCGGATGCGCGCTGCGAGATTTGATTTCAATCCGGAGCGCCGATTCGGCATCGCGCAAGCGGCGGGGATCGACGACGTCGCTGATCTCGCGGCCAAATGGGGCGCTCTCGTATCGAGCTCGCACAATTTCCAGCGGCCACAACTCAGCATCGGCCGTCGTGCGAAAGCGGCAGGGCAGGCCATTGATCTCGCGCGAAAAAATCTCGGCGCCCCGCTTGATGACTGGTCCCGTCGTGAGATTGCCTTGCGCCGGATCGAGTTCGAGCTGCGCGATGGCCATCGACGGAATCGGCGCCAGGTAATGCGGATAGAGAATATTCAGCAGCGCATCGACGAGCTCGGGAAACTCGTCCTTCAGCTTCACCTGCACGCGGGCGGTGAGAAACGCAAAGGCTTCGATCATCCGCTCGACGTGCGGATCTTGCGAGACGCCGGTGTCCTCGCTCAGCACCAGGCGGCCGGCGATGCCGGGACGTTCGGCCGCGAACTCCTTGGCATATTGCCGGATGAAGGCCAGTTCGCTTTCATATTCACGTTCGAGTCGAGTGGCCATGGTTAGCTTTGCTTCACCTTCCACTCGCCCGTGCCGCTTTCGATGATCGTATCGAATTGCACAGGAACAGGATTGGGCTCGATCTTGAGGTTCGCTTTGACCGTCATTCGCAAGCTGCGGTCACTCTGCGATGCGCCCGCCGTGGTGACGACAATGTTCGACAGCCGCGGCTCGAATAAGCGGATCGCCTCTTCGACGGCAGCACGGATCGAGGCCTGTTGATCGAGATTGTCCGGATTCACATTGCAGATATCCGGCAAACCAAAGGCAATGACCGACTGCCGCAGCTCCGCGCCTTCTTCCAAAGGTTCGGTGAGCGCCTGCCGGCTGTTGAGGAGCGATTGGAGATCGCGAAACACGTTCCCTTGCAACTCGCTGAGCGACAGCGATTGCGGATTCTGCGGCGTGGCCTCCTCGTTCGGCTTAATTTCGATGAGCCGATCGAAAACGGAAGCGAGGAGGCGCTGATTTCCGGGAATGCGTGTCAAGTTTTTGCAGCGAGTACGCTGAGTAGTTGGAGGCAGTAAAAGAGGCGCGCATGATCAAACCTTACATCGGTCGACCGAATGTCTAAATCGTAAAACTCTGCGAGTTGTTACGATGGCACAACCAATACGAATTGCTCCGCCTCTTCTCCGTCGTCCCTACTTTACCGACATCGAGTCGACCAAATCGCGAAACGCCTTCTCGTTTTCGGTAACTGTCGCCTTGGGCCCATAGAACTTCAGGAAGTAGTTGCCCGATTCCTTGGTCTGCACAATCGCGGCGAGCATGCGATAGTTCTCACGCAGCACCGGCTTGCCACCGGCGAACGGCGCAGGATTGTCCTTGTAAGTGCCAGCCACGTCGACCCATTGCACATCCTGGCCGCTGACCTTCAGTTTTTCGATCTTGGCCTTGTCCTTGGTGTCGCCGCCGCCCGGCTGATCGAACTGTCCGATCCAGCGATCGATGTTGGCCTCGACCGTGCCGCCGGCGCCCATCACCGTCATGCGACCGGCGAGTTCGTCACCTTTTGCGGCGGGAACTTCGTATTCGACCTCGATGATCCGCACCTTCGGAGTTTTCTTTGTCCACCCGGCCGGTGCTTTGAATTCCAGCTTCCCTTCAGCGACGGTGAATTTCTCTTGAGCGAACGACATCGACGCCAACAAACAGACGCCAGCCAATGCCGACGCAAACAAATAACCACTGCGCATACTTCGACCCCTGATTCGTAATGAGGTTTGGTGAGAAAGGTGGGATGATCCAGCCGCAATTCTACGTGCTGGAAATGCCGCCGGAAAGCACAACCACTAAAACGCCCACCAGCAGCAAGCAGATCAACGCCAGAAAGACCAGGATCGCCGCGCCCATCGCGCCGCTCGATTTTTTGGGAATTGGCACGCTGGCTGGCGAAGTCGCGCCCGGGCCGGGAGACAGCGTTGGCACTCCAAACAATCCAGCCGCTGCCGGCTTGCCGAGTTGCGGAAAAACTTCCGTCGCCGGCAGCCAATCGGCCCAACCTTCGCGCCAGACCAGCGAATCGGAGGTGACGCGACCTTCGGTCAGCCATTTCCGCATGACCTCGCCGCGGGCAGGGCCGAACTGCCCTCCCGATGGTGGCCGCACAAACCAGGTGGCTAACGGGCTTTCTGCAATCGCATCGTGGGCGGCTCCCATGCCCGGCATGGATGGCGGAGGAGGCGGCTGAGGCATCCGCACTGCCGCCGCGGGACTAGCGGGCATGCCATAAGGTGGCGGCATCGTGGCAGCGGCCATGGGTGCGGCGGGTTGAGGATAGATGGCTGGCGAAACCGCGACCCCCGGCGGCGCTGCTGGGCGCGGATGTGGCATTACGGCCGGTTGGAGCGTGGTTGCAGCTTGCCCAGGCGCGATGGCCGGTTGCGCCGCTACAGGCTGAAAGGTCACGGGTGATGCCGTTGCCGCCACGGGCGCCGGCGAATTGGCGGCTTGCTGCGCTTCATCAATGCCGCTGTCGAGGCCTGGCTCCGAACGGTCCGGAATGCGCAACTTCATGCCGCAGTCGGGGCAAACCCCTTTCTTCCCGGCCAAGAACGACTTCACGTTCAGTTTATGGCCATTCGGACAATGAAAACGAATTCCCATGCGTCGCCCAATGCTCTTTCCACGCGCAGCATACCCCCACAAGGCCAACTGCTTGCCAATTGCTATTATAGATGCCGTGTGCTGCGAATGAAAAACCACGAGTTGGAAAAAGCACCCGCTTAACCAACGCAGTCTCCTCGCCATGGCTGCCTGCCGACGGAACAATCGTTATGACCGACCGGGAATCCCCCGACGACCACCTGCCCGCAGGCCCCCTCGAGATTGCCATCTGCGGCGATTTGACCGAGCGTGAAGCCGAAATCACCGAAAAACTGCTCGACGCCCCGCCCGGCAGCGAGTGCGTTTTGTATTTCAACTCGCCCGGCGGCGCGGCCTACACCGCTTATTCGCTGGCCAGTTTGCTGAAGCTCCGCGGCATGAACGCCACCGGCATCGTCGTGGGCGAATGTTCATCGGCCGCCATCTGGATTTTCGCCGCCTGTCGCCGCCGCCTCGTCACGCCGCACAGTGTGCTGCTGTTTCATCCCATGAAATGGCAGAGCGAAGAACACGTGATCATCGCTGAAGCCGCCGAATGGGCTCGGCATTTTCAAATTCTCGAAAAAGACATGGACCAGTTGCTCGCCCAACTTTTCGACGTGTCGCTCGACAAGCTCAAGCCGTGGCTGGACCCGGGCCGGTATGTTAGCGGCGCGGAGTTGGTTGCTGCGGGACTTGCTCAGCCGATCGCACTTGCTCCGCTGGCCGAGTTGTGGCCTGTTGAACCACCACCGCATCCTCAGCAGCCGTTCAAACTGCGAAAGTAGAACGAAGCCCTGAAAAGGAATTGAACATGATCATCGGCGTGCCACGTGAAATCAAACGGGATGAATATCGCGTCGCGATGCTGCCCGTCGGCGTCGACGAACTCGTCCGCGCCGGCCATCAAGTGCTGCTCGAAGCCGGCGCTGGCCTGGGCAGCGGCATCACCGATGCGGAATACCAGGAGCAAGGTGCCCGCATCGTGCACTCGGCCGCCGATCTCTACGGCGAAGCGGAACTGATCGTCAAAGTCAAAGAACCCCTCTACCAAGAATGGCCGTTGATTCGTCCCGGCCACGCGCTCTTCACGTACTTTCACTTCGCTGCCAGTCGCGAATTGACCGAAGCGATGCTCGGCAGCGGCGCGACATGTTTGGCGTATGAAACCCTCCGCGATGCTCAAGGTCGCTTGCCGCTGCTCACACCGATGAGCGAAGTCGCGGGCCGCATGAGCATTCAGGAAGGGGCGAAATATCTCGAACGCCCGCAACAAGGCCGGGGCATTTTGCTCGCCGGCGTTCCGGGTGTGGCGCCGGCGCACATCACGATTCTCGGCGGCGGTATCGTCGGCGCCAACGCGGCGAAAATCGCGGCCGGTTTTCAAGCCGACATTACGCTGCTCGACGTCAATATGGATCGACTCCGTTATCTCGACGACATCATGCCGCCAAACGTCAACGTTCTGTACAGCGATCGCCACACCATTCGCTCGCAGTTGAAACTCGCTGACCTCGTCATCGGCGCGGTACTCATTCCCGGGGCTCGCGCACCGAAGCTTGTCACGCGCCAAGATCTGAAGATCATGAAACCGGGCAGCGTGATCATTGATGTGGCCATCGACCAAGGAGGCTGCATCGAAACCAGCCGCCCGACCACCCACAGCGATCCGACCTACATGGAAGAAGACGTGCTGCATTACTGCGTCACCAACATGCCCGGCGCTGTCGGCCGCACCAGCACGTTTGCGCTCTGTAATGTCACTCTGCCCTATGTGATGCAACTTGCGCAGCGCGGCATCGACGATGCCTGCCAAGAATTGCCGGCGTTGGCCACTGCAGTGAACATCCGCGCCGGCAAAGTCATGTACCGTGCCGTCGCGGAAACCTTCGGGCTGCCGATTACTGTTTGATTCTTCCCATCTGCAATTTGAAATCTGCAATCTGCAATGAAAACCGAAACCATGCGCTGGATCGGCGACGAGCACGGTAGCTTGTCGCTCATCGACCAAACCCGCCTGCCTCTCGAACTCGTCGAACTGAACTGCACCAGCGTCGAGATGGTTTGGGAAGCGATCAAACAACTGCGCGTCCGTGGCGCACCGGCCATCGGCATTGCAGCGGCATATGGCGTGGTGGTCGGATTGCAAGAAGTGCGGGGCGCTAGCGATGCTGCGTTCGACGCCCATCTCACCAAAACCATCGAATATCTCGCCGGTAGTCGTCCCACTGCAGTCAATTTGTTCTGGGCTCTCGACCGCATGCGCCGCCGCGCGGAAAAACTGCGAGCAACCACGTCTCCGAGTGAAGTCCACAAACTGCTGCTGCAAGAAGCCAAAAACATCCACGACGAAGACCGCCAACTGTGCCGCGCCATCGGCAAGTTCGGCGCTGACCTGATCAAAAGCGGCAGCGGTGTCCTTACACATTGCAACGCCGGCGGCCTCGCCACCGCCGAATATGGCACCGCGCTATCAGTCTTCTTTACCTGCCAGGATCAGGGCAAATCGCTGAAGGTCTTCGTCGATGAAACGCGACCGCTCTTGCAAGGTGCACGTCTTACTGCCTGGGAACTGACGCAGCGCGGCATCGATGCGACACTCATTTGCGACAACATGGCCGGCCAGGTGATGCGCGAGGGCAAAGTCCAAGCGGTCGTCGTCGGGGCCGACCGGATCACGGCCAACGGCGACACGGCGAACAAAATCGGCACCTACAGCGTCGCCGTCCTCGCCCATGCCCACGGCATCCCATTCTATGTCGCCGCGCCGACGACCACCTTCGATCTGACGCTCGCCACGGGCGATCTCATCCCCATCGAGCAACGCGCATCGACCGAGATCACCCACGGCTTCGGGCGGCAAACCGCGCCCGATGGCGTGAACGTCTACAACCCGGCGTTTGACGTCACCCCGGCCCGCCTCATCCGCGGCATCATCACCGAGCGGGGCGTGATTGACCCGGTAAATGAAGAGAACATTCGCCGGGTAATTTTGTAGCCTTCACGCTCCACACGATGAACAAGATGGGCGTCCAGCCTGTGATGCGTTTACGGAAAGTTCACTTCATGATTCGTCACCTCCTCCTGCTGACCGCGCTGTTTCTCTCCACACCGGCGGCCAACTCTCAGGACAATCCGCGGATCACCGAGACGACCAGGCTGGTGCAGAAGTGTCTGCCGGCCGTCGTTTCGCTGCCGCAGGTTACGCCTGGCGAGAAGCCAGGTACACAGACAATTCACTTCGGCAGCGGGACGGTGATTTCGCCGAGCGGCTTCGTGCTGACGAATGCCCACGTGGTGCGGAATGCCAAGGAAGGACCGGCGCTCTTCATTGGCAATCGCGGTCTCAAGTATCAAACCATCTGCGTCATTCCGCATTCCGATCTCGCCCTGCTGAAATTGCAAACCGAGAGTCCATTGCCGGCCCTCCCGATCGGCCGCAGCCATGATTTGATGCTCGGCGAGCCGACGCTGGTGATCGGCAATGCAGGCGAACTCGCTCATTCGGTGTCGACCGGCATTGTGAGTGGTCTCGCGCGTTCGACACGCACCGAACATGCCATTCTGCCCGATGTGATTCAGACCTCCGCCGCGATCAATGGCGGCAACTCCGGTGGACCGCTGATCAACGCGCTCGGTGAAATGATCGGCGTGGTTTCTTCGAAAAAGCAGAATGCTGATAATGTCGGCTTCGCGATTGCTGCCGATCATGTGCGGGTGATCCTCCCAGCCGTTCTGAAACCTGAAGAGCGCTACAATTTTTGGTTTGGCGCCACGGCCGATCCGCTGGCGAACAATTGTCACGTCAGTGATCTCGCCGCAGGATCGCCGGCGGCTGTAGCTGGTTTGCAGCGGGGCGATATTCTGCGCCGCGTAAATGGCCAAAGCGTGAATTCAGCCATCGATCTGGCATTAGCGTTGATTGACTTAAAGGCCGGTCAGTCACTTGCAGTCGTCGCCGTTCGCGCTGGAAAGATTTTGGGAATCGACGTCGAACTAAAACCGCTGCCGCAGCCGGAACCGATGAAGGATGAAGAACTCACCGCCGGGTTGCTGCGAAAAGAATATGCGGGGGAATGGCCCGCGTTGCCTGATTTTGCTTCGCTCAAGCCGGTCGCCGAAAAGGTGGTGGAGAAAGTCGCGGAAGAAAAGAAGCAGAATTACGCGTTTCAGTTTCAAGGCCTTTTGAAGGTGCCAGCCGACGGACTTTACTCCTTCGTGCTCCGCAGCGACGACGGCAGCCGGTTGCGAGTCGCCAATAAACTAATTGCCGACAACGACGGCCCGCATGCGATCCGCGATGTGACCGGAGTGATCCGCCTACCGGCTGGTTTGCATCCAATTGAAATCGAGTTCTATCAAGGCGTTGGCGAAACCGAATTGAAACTATTTTGGGAAGGGCCGGGGATTGCGTGGCAGGAAGTGCCGAAGGAAGTGCTGTTTGCGAAAGAAATGCAGAAGTAAGCAGGCAGAATGAAATGCCTTGGGCTCGTGCCTTTTCATTCTGCATTCTACGTTTTGCTTACAGCTTTCACTGACTTCCACGTCCAATGTCGATCACTCGTCTGCTGCACCGTTTCAGGGGCGAAACCGAGCGACGAAATCATAGCGCGAATCTCTTCGAGCGTCAGCGCAGCATGCAGTGACTCGGCGAACATTTTTTGAGCAAACGGCTGTTCATTGCCGGCATACGTTTGCACCAGTTGTTCGAGTTGCTCCTTGGAATCAGGTCGCAGCAAATCTCGGAAGAAGAGCAGGCCGCCGGGCATCGTGACGCGGACCGCTTCTTGCAATGCAGCGAAGGGTTCAGGGATATGATGAATCAAACTGTTGCTCATCACGACGCCGAATTGGCCATCCATGTAGTGGAGCGCTTTCGCATCGATTTGATCAAGCTGAATGCGATGCCGATGGCCGCTGACTTCGATGTTGTACAAGGCTAGGTCGAGCATGGATGCTGCCGCATCGGCAGCCATCACGCGGCACTCGGCCAGGCGGTTGCACAGTTCGACGACAATCAGCGCGGTGCCGGTGCCGAGGTCGAGAATGTCGAGCGTGGCCGCGTCCTCATCTTCGGGCGCAAAGGGATTGCGCGTACGAGGCGGCGGCGTCTCGGCGAACATCGCGAGCAAGTCGGTGACGAACAGCGTGTTCACCGCGGAGTGATCCATCGTGTTGTACGACGAGGCCTCTTCGGGCGTGTCCATCACTTCGGGTTCGAGAATGCGGGGGAGCATAAAGGCAGTGCGGAGTGGGGAGTTCGGAATGCAGAGTTTGCTGACGATCGGTTCGGCGATTTCTTAGTGATCCTCAAGCGGTTTCAACTCATATCCGTGATACCACAAATGCCCGCCCCAAGCAGCGAGCAGGATCGCGACCAGACCGTAGCCGGCGGAGTATTGGGCGACATATTTCAGTTGATCGGCCGCCAGTTCCCAGGGCCAATACATGCCGCCGCTGGCGAGCGGCGAATGCATGACGCCGAACAGCGTGAAGACTGCGGCGACAGCGAAGAACACGCTGCTGCGAATCAGTTGGCGGTCGATCGCAGCAGCCAACGCGGAAGCCCAGATGACGCTCGTCACGATGAAGCCGTTCGAAAGAATCCGGAGTGTCTCGATTTCGAATTTCAGTTCCGGGTTCGCGGCGAAGATTTTTTCCGCAGCACCGTCGCCAAACAGAAACAGCATGCCCATCACCTTGCCGGCGAACATGCCGCCGAGCAGCGCGAGCGCTGGAATGCAGGCGATGGCGACCGCTGGATAATGCCGCTTGGGCGTGGCGAGAAAACTCTGCGAAGAAATCTCGAGGCCGATGAAAACGAGAATCGGAAAAACAGTCGGCCGCGGAATATACAAATAGAGAAATGCGAAATAGCCGAAGATCCCCGCGTTGCCGATGAAGAGCGCGGTTGCCAACGTATACGCCGCTCGGCCTCCCATCGCTTTGTACGCGGGATGGCCGATGTAAGGCGTTGTTTGAATGACGCCGCCGCAGAACGCGGCGATCAGCGTCGCACCCGATTCAATGCCGATGACCGTTGCGGTGTCGTATTCATCGCCGGCCGCTGCGGCGCTTTCGGTGCAGTCGATGCCGCCGACGATCGTGCCGAGCGCGAAAGGAATCACAATCGGCAAAAACGGCATCGTCTCGCGCATGGCGCTGAGCCATTCGAATTTGAAGACGGTGAGCCACTCCGTAGGAAAGAGTGCGGCCCGCGCGGTGGCGGCCGTCACGCTCTCATGCATCTCGGCATGAAACATCTTCGGCAGCAACGCCGAACCATCGAGCCAGTGCATGACGTAGTGAAGAGTGCCAGCGACGAGCAGTGCGCCGAGCGCACCGGGTATTTTGAACGGCAGCGGCACGCGGGCGATGAGCGTGACGAGAATGATCGCGAGCGCCACGAGCCCCACCATAGGCGCAGTGAAGATGTGCAGCAGCGGCATGAAGCTGATCAGCACCAGCGCGATCGCGGCCAGCGAGCCGAGCAAGCCCGCCCTTGGAATCAAGCGACGAATTTGATTGGAGGCTAGCGCACAAAGAAACTTGAAAACGCCACTGATGAAGAGCGCACAGATGCCAATGTGCCAGGTTTTCAGCGCGGCGGCGTGCTCATCCAGACCGGCCGCTTTCGCCGCGGCAAAGGCAGGGCCAAGGACGAAGAAAACCATCCCGAAAACGCTCGGTGTGTCGAGCCCCAGCGGCATGGCCGTGACGTTGCGGTTGCCCGTTTTTTCGGCCAGGCGGAATGCTAGCCAGAAAAAGAGAAGATCTCCTACTAGCACTCCGATGGCAGTGCCCGGCACCATGTAACGGAGGGCAAAATTTGTAGGAAATGCAAAGACCGCCGAAAGCAGCGAAACGGTCAAGAGCAATTGTGCGACATTATCTAACATCAAGCCAAAAAAGGCGTTAACGTCGCCCGGCGCGACCCACAGATAGGGTTGTATCGGCTGTTTGGCAGGTTCTGGCATAGCGAATGCTTTAAGGGGTGCCGTGACTGTGAAATCGCCCCGGATGGCAGTGTACCTGCCGTCGGCTGGGAGGGCGAGGCTCCCGCCGAGCCGAAAAGTGGACCGCAAATCCACGGCTCGGCAGGAACCTCGCCCTCCCGATACAAAAGCAAATCACGGAAAAGGATGTCCTTCGCCCGCGGGTTTGCTAAAGTATCTAAGGATGCACTGCTGTGAATGCAATTCCGGCGGTGTTGGGGTGAAAAGCAGTCGAAACTGCGGCGAACAGCGAACTCTCTTCTCCTCTGGTTCGTAGATAATCATGAAAGCCACCCTGACCAACTTCGATCACCAAACCGACTCGCCAGCGGCCGCCTACACGGACGAGCAATTGCTCCTGGCCTACTGCGACGAAACGCACAGTGAGCAAGACCGCCGCGAATGGTTCGCCGAACTGGTGCACCGTTACGAGCGGGATCTGTTCAACTACCTGCGGCGTTACTTGGGAGATGCCGATCAAGCTGACGATGCCTTTCAGGCTACGTTCCTGCAAGTCCATCTGAAGCGCGATCAGTTCGAAGCGGGCCGGAGCTTTCGCCCTTGGCTGTACACCCTCGCCACGCATCAAGCCATCGACCTGCAACGCCGCAACAAACGGCACCGCATGCTGAGCCTCGATCGGCAGACCACTGCCGATGGAGACAACGCCGATGGCAAGTTGATGGACCTGCTCGCCAGCAGCGAACCGAACCCGGCCGTCCAATTCTCGGCCGACGAACGCCGCCGCTGGCTCAGCGAAACCATCGCCGCCATGCCGGCCGGTTTTCGCGAGGCGCTGGAGCTGGTGTATTTCCAAGACTTGAAGTATCGAGAAGCTGCGGAACTGCTGAACGTGCCAGTCGGCACCGTCAAGAGCCGCGTCCACTCGGCCGTGAACAAACTAACCGAAGCCTGGAATGAAATGTTTCCGGGCGAACCACTCGCTGCCATCAAAGCTGTCGAAACATGACCCGATATTCTCGCGAGCAATTGCTCGGTTATCTGCTCGGAGCACTGGACAGCAAGGAATGCATGGAAGTTGAACGGGCCATTGCCGAATGTCCCGAAGCGGCCGCGGAGTTTGAAAAAATCCGCCACTCGCTCGATACCGTCGGCCTGCTCGAAGAACCGGAACAAGTTGAACCGCCGCTGTGCCTCGCCGCCCGCACTTGTGAATTCGTCGAGAACCAAATCGAACTCTATGCCGCGGAAACGGTGGTGATGAGTGCCGTTGCCGAAGACGCGATTGCGGCTGCGGATGAAATTGCTGCGACGCCCGCGCGAAAAACTTCACGCACCAAAGTTACTCTCTCGCCTGTTTCTCGCGCCGAAGCCCAGGGCACTTCCTTTCGCAAAGTCGATTTTGCGATTGCTTGCTCGGTGATCATCGCCGGCGCGGCCCTTTGTTTGCCGCTCCTATTCACGACGCAACTGCAAGCGAATATCTCGCGCTGCCAGAATCATCTGCGCCAGTTGGGAATGGCCTTGCATGCGTACAGCGATTATCAGCCCGACGGTTCGTTCCCGGCGGTGCTCGCCAGTGGACCCCGCAGCGTGGCGGGCATTTATGCACCAACCTTGTTCAGCAATCAACTGATCGAAAATCCCAAGACGTTCTTCTGCCCGGGCAATCCGCAACTGGCTGTCAACCTGGCAAAATATCCAATTCCTACCTTGGAACAAGTCGATCACGCCAGCCCAGAACAACTCGAAACTTTTCACCGCACCATGGGTGGCGGATTTGGCTATAGCCTCGGCTATCAGCAAGACGAGTCTCTCTTGCCGCCGCGCAACAGCCGCCGCGCCAGCTATCCGCTGCTCGCCGATGCTCCGCACGATTCGCAACCGGGCCGCGTGAGCAACAATCACGACCGCCAGGGGCAGAACATGCTCTTCGAAGATGGCCAGGTCCGCTTCATCAAGATGAGCAATCCCGGCAGCCAGCAGGAAATGGCCCTTGATGATCCTTATCACAATCGCCTCGGCTTGGTTGCGGCAGGGATCGACCTTAACGACGCGGTGCTTGGCCGCAGCAATGATCGCTCAGTGCCGTAAGTCGCCGACTCGCTCCGCGATCGACGAATGGATCTCGAGCAGCGAGGTAGCCAGAGCGAGCGGTGCTCCGCGTCGGTCTGGCCTTTGGCAAGGTCGCCGAAGCGGCGTTCTTCATCGTTCAGCGGAGCGAACGATGACCTTCAAAAAATACTTCGCGCCCATCGCTCGCAAGAACGCCAGCGACTTGGCCATCTCGCCCATGCCGTTCATGCCGTCTTCGATGCTAAACCAGCCCGGAAATATTTTTTCGGCGATGATGCGAAAACTGGTGTCGTAGTAGTTCAAGCCAGCGCCAGTCACGCCGTAGCAGTCGACCCTAGCTTACGTCCACGCCTTCGTAGACTTCCTTGAGCGCTAGCTCTCCGCCAATTGCAGGCAGCGGAATTATCCGGTCGATGCCGCGATATACTTCTCGTGCAAATCCATCATTGGTGCGGCGGAACACGACCACCTGCGCAGATTCCTGCTCCACGAGTGCATAAACGGCTAGCGAGGGAACCGTGAGATATGCTTCCTTTTTCTCACCTTCATCGGCGCGGCGAGTTGATTCAGAAAGCACTTCGACCACGATCACCGGTTCGTCCTGAAAAGAGTCTTCCGGTGGATTGGGGTGACAGACGACGGAAACGTCGGGGTAATAAAAACGAGTCTGCGTCGGCAAACGGATTCGAATTTTTGTATCGGAGTTAAAGGGCTGGCAGGGATTGCCGCGCAGCCTCGCATAGAGCATGCCGGTGACATTCGTCGCAATGCGATTGTGCGAGTTCTTGCCTCCCGCCATCGCATAGACAATGCCGCCGAGATACTCGTGCTTGACCGGCGAGTTCAATTCACCCGCGAGGTAATCTTCCACCGATATCAGGTCTATGCGTTCGATTGCGCTCATATGTTTAGCGTATTCGCTTGCCTCGGTGAACTCTAGTCCGCAGCAAAATACTTACCCACCATCCGCCGCAAATACGCCAGCGACTCGGCCATCTCGCCCATGCCGTTCATGCCGTCTTCGATGCTGATCCAACCTTGATATTGATGCTCAGCGAGGATGCGAAAAATCGTGTCGTAGTCGTTTAAGCCTTTGCCAGTCACGCCGTGGCGAAGATTCGGTGAGTAACCAAGCGTGCCGTCATTTTGTTTCAGTTCCGCGAGCGTTGTTCCTTCGGCCAAATAGCGATCACTGGCATGCATGCTGACGACGCGATCAGCGACGTGGCGTAACAACTCCAGCGGATCATCGCCGGCGACGATGGCGTTCGATGGATCATACTGCACGCCGAAAAACTCGCGCTCGGGAATCGCGGCGACGAGTTCCAGAAACACCTCTTGCTTCTGCGCAAACTCGGGGTATTTCCAAAAGCCGTCTTTATAGTGATTCTCCAGTCCCAGAATGATGCCATGCTCGCGTGCCGAAGGCAGTAGCTGCTCGATACATTCCACCACCCAAGCAATGCCCTGCTGCCGCTGCACTTCGGGATATCGCTGCCCGCTCAGCACGCGGCAAACCGCGCCGCGACCGCCGAGCCGCTGCGTTACTTCAATCAACTGCAAGTGTTTCTCAACAGCCCGCTTCCGCGCGTCGGCATTCGGATTCGTAAAATCAGGCGAACAGCAGAGCATCGGCATCACGAAGCCAGCCTGGTGAATCGCTTCGCTAACGGTATCGAGATAACCAGGCTCCAGGCTCGTGAAAAAGCCGTCGTACATCTCCAAGCCATCGGCATCGAGTTGCCGGGCCATTTCGATCCATTCAAAGACCGTCATCGTCCGCTCGCCGGCGATCTTTTCGAGGTAGCACTTGGGGAAAGCGGAAATGCGGGGTTTCACGGCGGCTCCGTGGGAGAGAATTTGCGTGATGGGAAAAACGAGGTTACCAGCGCCCCCTGACCAGTTGCCAGCAGGCCCGTTAAAATGCCGAACATGAAGCCTCTCGACTACCATTCCTCGGGCGTCAATTACGACGTTTTGGACGAGTTCAAACGCCACTGCCAGCGGTCCGCCGCAACCACCACCGGCCTGCTCGCACGGCACGGCATCACCGAGCCTGCGGGCATCCGCGGCGAAAGTGCGTACCTGCTCGAAACGCCCGACGAATACCTGGCCCACGTCGAAGAAGGGCTCGGCACCAAGAACCTCGTCGCCGATGCACTGATCAAACTCAACGGCGAGAGCCACTACCATGCGATCGGCGTCGATACGGTCGCGTCGATCGTCAACGATCTGATCACCGTCGGCGCGCTGCCAATTTCCATCGCCATGCACGCTGCCGTCGGCAGCGCAAGTTGGTTCGAAAACACCACGCGAGCCTGCGACCTGGCCGAAGGCTTTGCCGAAGGCTGTCGCCAAAGTGGAGCGGTGTGGGGCGGCGGAGAAACACCCGCGCTGAAGAATCTCATCTGTGATGACACGATTGTCCTCGCCGGTTCCGCGCTCGGTCGCATCAAGCCGAAAGAACTGCGGATCGCTGGACAACTGCAGCATGGCGATGCCATGGTGTTTCTCGCCAGCAGCGGCATTCATGCGAATGGCCTCACGCTCTGCCGCGATCTGGCCGGGCGATTGCCGCAAGGTTATCTCACACCGGTCACTGAATCGCAGAACTTCGCTCAAACGCTGCTCGCCCCGACGCGGATCTACGTGCCGTTCATTCAAGCCTGTCAGGATGCGGGGGTGAAACTGAAGTACGCGGTGAACCTCACCGGCCACGGCTGGCGAAAACTGATGAGACTGGATGAACCCTGGATTTACAAATGCAGTCGCCTGGCGCCACCGCTGCCGGTCTTCGATTTCATCGCGGAGCATGCAGGGCTCGATGCCCGTGGCATGTACGGCACGTTCAACATGGGCGTCGGCTTCGCGGTTTACGTCTCGATGGTCGAAGCGCTGAACTGCCTCGAAATCGCCCGCCAAATCGGCCTGCCTGCGTGGATCGGCGGCGTGATTGAAAAGGGTGATGGGCGCCGGGCTGTCGAGATCGAACCGCTGGGAATTGCCTTTGAAGGGGATACGCTCAATATTCGGGCGTAGTCAATTTCGTCCTCGCGCTCTCCGTGAGGACAAATCGCGCTTGCCATCGATTGCCATCCTGCGCGATCTTTTCCTTGCCGCGCGCTCGTGGGCAACTTATATTCGGGGCCGAACCTCCCGCCCGCACTCCCCGATCCACACCCCACCCGCAGTACCTGGCATGCCAGCTCCTCATCCCATTTTGCAAACGGCTCGCCGCGAAGCGCTCGTCGTCGCTGGCCTGTGGGTCACCGCGGCCAGCTGGTCGGTGACGTTTTGTTATCTGTACGGCTACGGCGCGTCGCCGGACAAGCTGCACTTCACGCTCGGTTTTCCGACGTGGATTTTTTACGGCGTGGTACTGCCCTGGGTGTTGTGTGCGGTCCTCTCGCTGTTCATTGCCAATGTCATCATGACCGATGCCGATCTGGGCCTGGAACCGGGCGAAGAAGAGGATTTGTTCGATGCCTGAATGGTGTTTGCAGAATTTCACGACCTTCGCCTTGCTCGCTCAAACCGCAGCTGTACCAGGCAAGAGCGCGAACTACGGCACGCTGATCGCGCTGATGATCTTCATCGCGGCGTCGGTTTGGCTCGGCACACTCGCCCAGCGGGTCGTGAAAAAAAGCTCGTTCGTGAAAGGCTTTTTTCTCGGCAACCGCGGCCTGGGTGCGTGGGCGGTAGCGCTCACCGCGACGGTGCAAAGCGGCGGCACGTTCATGGGCTTTCCGTCGCTTGTCTATTCGCATGGCTGGATCGTCGCCCTCTGGATCGGCAGCTACATGGTCGTGCCGATCACCGGCTTTGGGCTGATCGGTAAACGCATCGCGCACATCAGTCGGCATACCGGCGCAATCACGATGCCCGATCTGTTCCGCCATCGCTTCGGTAGTCCGACTCTGGGGCTGATCACTTCGCTCTTAATCATCGTCTTTATGTCGTCAATGATGGTCGCCCAGTTCAAAGCGGGCGCGACGGTGATGAAGCTGGCAGCGCCGAGCGGTGAATTCTTGTCACTCAGCGAAGATGGCGACAGCAACGCGGACAAAGCCAGCCTCGACCAAGCCAAAGCTCAGCACGAAGAGATTTTGTACTGGATCGGCCTGGGAGTGTTCTCGGTGACGGTCGTCGGCTACACGCTGATCGGCGGATTTCTTGCGGCTGTTTGGACCGACTTGTTCCAAAGCGTGATGATGTTCATCGGTGTGCTCGCGTTGTTGGGATTGTCGCTCTATGCCGTGGGCAATTTAGAGAACGCATCGCGCGGAGCGGTGAAGAGTACGCAGCTGGCAGCAGAGAATGCAGCGGCCGCCAAATCACCGCCGGCGACTGCTGCCGACAATGCTGGCCTGCGAATTATCTCCGGGCCGGGTTATTCCAAGAGTCCTGATCATCAATATCTGCCGCTGACGCTCGCCATTTCGTTCTTTTTCTTTTGGCCGGCGACCGGCTTTGCTTCGCCCGCGAGCGTGACGCGCATCATGGCGTGCAAAGACACCCGCACGCTACGGCGGAGCATTGTGCTTCTGTGTGCCTACAACCTGGGCATTTATTTGCCGCTGATCTGCATCTGCTTGTGTGCGCGATCACTGATGCCCGACCTGGAAAAGTCGGACGAAGTGATTCCCCGCATGGCCATGAGCATGACGGCTAATTTGCCCGGCGGCTCGCTGCTGGCCGGCATTATTCTCGCGGCCCCGTTCGGCGCCATCATGGCGACAGTTAGTTCGTATCTTGTGGTGATCGCTTCGGGCCTGGTGCGCGATGTCTATCAACGATTTATCAACCCGCAGGCGAGCGATCACGATCTGCGCACGCTCTCTCGCTACGGCATGCTCGTCGTCGGCATTATTGCGGTAGCGTTGAACATTAAGCCAGTTGCCTATCTGCAAACGCTGGTCGTGTTTGCTTCGGGCGGCGCCGGTGCATGCTTCATCGTGCCGTGCTTGATGCTCTGTTACTGGCGACGCGCAACCGCCATCGGTGTTGGGGCCGCGATGCTGAGCGGCGCAATAACGATGATTGCGTTTTACGTTGCCGGCATGCTGCAAGCGTCACCACCCCAGATCGGGCCCGAAGGGGGCCTGCGACCTTATTATCTGATGGGCATGGAGCCGCTGGTTTATGGCGTGCTCGTGTCGGCCGTCATCGGTGTGGTTGTCAGCTTGAGCACTTCGCCGCCGCCGGCAGAGATTGTTTCGCCGCTGTTTGATGCTCCGCCGGAAACAGATACCAAATCTGCAGCCCTCTCTCCTACTTAAAGGAATGCTGTATGTTCCGCTGGCTGACCTCCGTTGCTCTCGTATTATTCGTTACCAGCGGGCTGGCAGCCCAGGAACCGCGCCCCGAATTCACGAGGCTGATCGCGCACTGGCACGAGTACGATCATCCTCAGTATCTGCCATTCGTCGACGAAGCACAGCCCGAGATTGTGCAGATCGGCAACTACGGCGCGCACTTCTACAGCCTGGTGCATACGCCGGTTTACAAAGGTTATCCGTCACACTTCCCGGTGCGTGGCATCAACGAATGCGGCGCGTGGTTTGAGGAGCGAAACCGCGAACTGCACAAACGCGGCGCCAAGGTCATTGGCCATTTCAATGTTGAGTTCCTGGTCGGCGATCCGGAATCACCGGAAGGCCCCACGGGGTTCTTTAAGTTTTACAACGAGTTGTGGGATGAGAAGGAACTCGGGCCGAAACCGATTGCCGATCCCATGTTGCTGCTCGAGCGCGGCAAAGATGGTCAGCCGATTGGGCAGAAGGGTTACGAGATCGGCAAGATGCGCGAGTATTGGGCCTGCTTGCGGAACCCGCATTGGCAGGCGGTGATGAAAGCCTGGGTCAAACGCGGCATCGAGCGCGGTGTCGATGGCTATGTGGCTAACTACTTCTATCGCCACGATTGCCACTGCGAACATTGCCAAAAAAGTTTTCGCTCGTATCTCACCGAACGACACACGCCAGCGCAGTTGAAAGAGAAACTCGGCATTGAGGACCTGGCCAAGCACGAATTCGAAACGATCGGCTATTGGCATCCCGTGAAAGATTCGACGCCGCTGAAGCGCGAAATGCTCCGCTGGTCGCAGATTTCGAATAAGCAGGTCTTCGACGAAGTGTTTCACAGGTACGGCCGTAGCTTGAAGAAAGATCTCATCACGGCGCAGTGGAATCACCTCGGCTATTTCAGTCAAATCGCCGGTGACGAACGCTGCTTGATTCCTGCCGAACTCTGGGGCAAGGACGAAAGCTATCTGTGGTATAGCACCGGTGCTGCGGCTTGCTACACCGATTTGAAGGAAGGCTACCTCGGCGAAGGCACGCTGCAGGCCCGTTTCATTCGCGGCATGTTCGACGACAAGCCGTTCACGCTGGGCAAGTACGAAAGCACTCGCATTCGCGCCGCGATTGCCGAACTCGCGGCGAACGGCGGCGCGCCGATGGGCTTCTACACGCGGTTCAGCGATCCCGCCGCTCGCGAAGTCATCGGCAACTACTACCAGTTCATGAAGAAGCATGACGATATTTTCAACGCGAATCGCTCGCATGCCGAAGCGGTGGTGTTGTTCCCCCGGACGCAAGTCTTCGAAGGAAACGTCGCTGCGGTCGATGAATTCAAAGCAAATGCCGATGCGCTGCTCGATGCGCACGTGTTGTTCGATGTCCGCAGCGATGAAGCGGCCCACGCCGATGCGGTGAAGCAATATCCGCTCGTGGTCCGCAATGGCGACGATGTGAAAATGGTCCTTGCTGCGGAGAGAAGTCTATTCAAAGCTCCCGACACCGTTCGCGTGTCGATTTCCAAACCAGACAATCGCGTCCGCGCGAATCGCGCTCCAGAAATGGCCGTTCACTTTGTCAATTACAACCGCGAAGAACCACCCCGCGGCCGCGACGGCAAACCGAGCCCCGGCGGCGGCATCAAGGATGAAAAACCGATCGCCTGCGGGGATGTCGACTGCGATGTGATTCTGCCAAAGGGTGCAGGTGTGCGCGAAGTGATTGCACTGTCGCCGGAAGAAGAGAGTGGCACGCCGGTGAAGTTTGAAGTGAAAGATGACCGCGTGACATTCACGGCGCCAGGATTCTTGGTGTATCGCGTCGTGCGGATTGTGCTGAAGTAGTCCTCAATCGGCGATCTGACATTTGCCATCTGCAATGAGAAGCTCATGAAGCCCCTGCAATTCTTATGCTGCGTTGTCCTGCTCGCGATCCCCGCTCACGCCGCCGATGAATCCCTTTGGATCGAAGCCGAACATCTGCAAGGCATCAGCGGTTTCTGCTGGCCGATGGGCAAGCCGGAGATGAAGAAGACGGCCGGGCACTGGGGTTTGTCCGGTCCCGGCTGGGCGGCCGAGTGGTGCCAAGGTGGCGAAAGCGGCTTCTTGTCAATCGCGACGGGCGCTGACGATGACAAGGCCGTTGTCAGCAAGACGATCGAGGTGCCGAAAGCGGGCAAATATTTCGTCTGGGTTCGCTACGGCGATTGGCGGGAAGCGCCGGAGCGCTTTCAAGTGCAGATCGAGCAGCCTGGCAAACCTGCCTGGACCGGAAAATATGGCGAACGAGCTGCTGTCGAAGAAGACAATGAAATGAAGCTCTACTTCGGCTGGGCGTTTGGCTGGGGGATGCAGCCCGCCGAACTCGCCGCGGGAACGGCGACGCTCAAGTTGCTCTCGACGACAAAAGAAGCGCAGCCGCGGCAGATCGATGTGATTGTACTGACGACCGATGCAACCTATCGGCCGCTGACGAAAGAACGACCGAAGTCCGCGGCGTGGCAGATTCTGGATGAATATCGCCCCGGCATCGATCCGCAACTCGAACCACTCGCCCGCAAGCAGCCGAGCTTCGCGCTGCCCAATGAATGGAAGCTACGAACGTTTCGCGACAAGAGCTTTTTGTACTTGTGGAATGTAAGTCACACAAACCCACTCGAAACCTGGCTGAGTGACAAGCCGGACCGTGTGAAGGTTCCCTACAACATTGCAGATAAGAACGTACGCGATGAGTTCGAAAAGAAATATGCGGGCAAAGATCAGGTGCCGATCTTCAGCGATCCGCGCATCGTGCCGACGTTTCACGGCGTGGGGCCGGGCGTGTTTGCCACCGATGCCAAGACCGGCGAACTCTTGCCATTGGGTCAGAAGTTCGCCGGCTGGCTCGATGCGAATCCCGATCGTGCCTGGGGCATGATGATGAACTATCACCCGGGCGTGCCGATCGGCGACAAGGGGGTCGCAGCGTTTCAGAAATATCGCGACCGCTACGTCGGCAGCATCGCGGGCGAAAGCCTCGGTTACTTTTATCCGGATGCAGCGAAGATGAAAGCGGCGACCGAGAACGCCAAAACGCGGCGGCAACTGGTCGAAGCATTTACGCCCATCTCGCTCGAATCGAATCGCGAGAAGTATCGCAAAGTTTTTGGCAAGGATCTCGATGCCAATCCGTATCAGGATGTGATCGCCTGTCTTTCTATCGGCAATATCGAAGCGGTACCTCTCTGTTACGACTGGGGCGCGAAGACGGCCGGTTATGAATCGAGCGTCTGCACATCGAACGTCCTCGGCATGCGGTGGGCGTTCATGCGCGGCGCTGCGCGGCAACACAAAGGGCTGACCGCTACGTATCGCAGCTGCAACTTCGGCGATTCATCGACGATCTTCAGCGACGCGCAGAGTTATCACGCACCGAAAAACATTCTTGACAACTATTACAGCGTGTTCAGCGGCGCGGGGATGACCTGGTACAAGATGGATATCTGGTATCAGTACATGGCCGGCGCGAGCATGTTTTATCATGAGCAGGGCTTTGACGAATATTGGCAGCCCGGCGGCACCACCGCGGCTGGTTTGCATGAAGTGCAACTCTCGCCGAAGGGGAAGCTCGTCGATCGTTTTCTGCGTGTCACGGCGAAAGAACCGGATCGCGGCGAGCCCTTCACGCCGATTGCGTTTCTCGTCGATTACGCCCACGGTTGGGAGCCGGCGCCGTTCTGGCCGAACTCGTTTAAGAACTGGCACGGCCATCAGGAGCGGTTTCTGTACGGCGATCACGAAAAGATGCTGGAGCAGTATTTCTGGACGGCCTTTCATCCCATCGGCCCGGAAAGCGAACGGCCGATCACGGGGACCAACGAAGTTTATCTGCCGGGCGTGTATGGCGATATTTTTGATGTGATCTTTGCATATCCCGATGCGAACAAGTGGCGGACGATTGATAGCTATCCGGTCGTGATCGCGACGGGCGAAATTGAATTGACCGATGCCGAAGGAAAACGCCTCGCGGAGTATGTGAATCGCGGCGGCACGCTGGTTGTGGCCGATGCTCATCTAACCGGACCGGGAGTTGCGTCGCTGGCGCTTCCTGCGGCAGGTGGCGAAACGCAGGCGATAGGTTACAAATGGCTTGAGGATGCTGCGGAACACCCCTCGCAGACATTTCGCTATCGCGAAATACCAGCGGAAAAAGCCAGCCGCCCGCTCGCGAAGACGCTGGATGGCAAGTGCTTTTGCGCGGCCATCGATCGCAACGCGGGACGGATTATTTATCTCTCGGTGCCGCGCGGCCTGGGCATCGACAAGAACATACATCCAGTGTTGCCACGTTTGATCGCTCACTTGTCGCGCGGGCAGATGCCACTCGAAGTCAGCGGCGAGGTCGAATGGCTCGTCAATCGCGCGCCCGATAAGTGGCTCATCACCCTGATGAACCCCGCCGGGCAGGACAAGCCACAACAAGGCATCACACCGACCGACTATCGGAAGAACCAACAAGTGACGATCCGCTGCCGCGTGCCGGCAAAAGAGGCCCGTGATCGGCTGCTGCCAGAAGACAACTGGGCGGTTGTCGATGGCGTAATTTCGCTCGAAGTGCCTGCGGGTGGAGTGCGGATTGTCGAAGTGAAATAGCAAATCTCGTCCCCTCTTCTCGGTACTCCAGGGAGAGGGCGTAAATACTTTTGGAGGCGGCCTATGAACCGATTTCTTTCGCTTTTGTTCCTCGTCCTCCCTCTCTTCGCCAGCGCCGAAGAAAAGTGGCTTTGGTCCACCGCGCACGTTGTTCCCAAAGAAACAACCAGTGAAGGGAGCGGCTACTTCTCGATCATCGAGGGCAAGAACGGCGTGATCTACGTCGGCTCGGCGAAGTATGGGTTTAATGCCTACCTCGTCGGCTTCGATCCGAAGTCGCAGCAGATGAAGATTGCCGTCGATTGCATGAAGGAAATAGGCAGTACGGCAACCGGTTTCGCAGCGCAGGCCAAGATTCACACGCGGAACAACATCGGTCCCAGCGGCAAAATTTACTTTGGCACCAAGCAGGGATATCCGGCGAAGGGACAGCCCGTGACCGATTATCCCGGCGGCTATCCGATGGTCTACGATCCGGCGACCGGCAAGACCAAGGTGTATGACATTCCGATCAAGCATCACGGCATCATCAGCGTGACGCCGGATGAAAGCCGCAACGTCGCTTACATCAGCACCTGCGATGACGGCCGGCCGATCGAGCATTCGCACTTCATGGTGCTGGACCTGGCGACCGGCAAATACACCGACCTCGGCGACACCGAGCACATGTATGCGTTCATCGTCGTCGATCACAAGGGCCGGGCCTATCATCCGCTGCGGGGCGGCGAGATTGCCCGCTACAACCCCGATACGAAAAAACTCGACAAGTTGAAGCAAACGATTGATGGCCAGCCGCCGACGAAGGAGTCGCACCTGACCGACGAACACAGCCATCCGCTCAATTGGGACATTTCGCCCGACGGAAAAACGCTCTGGTGCGTCGCGATGAGCGCCAACCAACTTTATAGCTACGATCTGACTGGCGACGGCGAGACACTGATGGGCAAGTCGCACGGCAAGCTGTTGAAGGATGCAACGGCAACCGATTGTCGGGCGTTGTGTGTGGCTGCTGACGGCCGAATCTGGGCGGGGGTGAATGGCGACTATGTTTCCTCCGCCAATGATCCCAAGAAGCCACAGGCCACGAAGAAAGAAACGTTCATGCAGTTGGTGAGCTACCAGCCTGGCGACACCGCAATGAAGGATCACGGCCGCGTGGCAATCAGGAATCCCGACTACACGACCTTCACCGATGCTGCCGGTAAGCAGTTGCCCTGGCATCATGGCGTTTACAAATACACCGACGGCACGACACTCCCGCGATACAGCTGCCTCGGCGTGTGTGCGTCGCGCGAAGGGACGGTGTATTTGCTCTCGCTCGCGCCGTTTACGTTGCATGCGATGAGGCCGGAGTGAAACTCGCCGTCAACTCACTGCATTATCCCCTCACCCTAACCTTCTCCCTGGAGTACCAAGGAGAGGGAACCAGAATTTGAGTCCATCGATGAAACTCCACGCACAGTTGGCGATCCTGGTCGTTGCACTTTTCACATCTCTCGCATCCGCCCAAGACAAAATCCCGCGCGTCGCGGTCATCACGACCGTGTGGTATCAGAACTCCCACGCCGACGTTATCGGCGGGCGGTTGCTCGAGGGTTACAACCTCAACGGCGAAGGGGAGTTTCCGAAGCTGAAACTCGTTTCAATCTTTACCGACCAGGTGCCGACCAATGACAAAAGTCGCGCGCTCGCCGAAAAACATAAAGTGCCGATCTTCGACACAATCGAGAAGGCGCTCACGCTCGGCGGAGACAAGCTCGCGGTCGATGGCGTGCTGATGATCGCCGAGCATGGGAAGTACCCAGAGAACGACACCGGCAGTTTCGTGTTTCCGAAACGCCGATTGTTCGGCGAAATTGTCGCAACCTTCCAAAAGACCGGCAAAGTGGTCCCGGTTTTCAGCGACAAGCATCTGGAAGCCAGTTGGCAGGACATCGATTGGTTCTGGCAAACCGCGGCGAAGCACAAAGTGCCGCTGATGGCCGGTTCGTCGTTGCCGCAGTCCTGGCGCATTCCGCAGGTTGATCTCGAAAAAGGGAAAGCAGTCAAGGAGATCGTGGTCACTTCGTACCATCGGCTCGATTCCTACGGCTTTCATGGACTCGAAGGACTGCAATGCCTGGCCGAGCGCCGCAAAGGTGGCGAGACCGGCGTGAAGCGAGTCCGCTGTCTGGAAGGCGAAGCAGTTTGGAAAGCAATGGACCGCGGTGAGTTCAGTGCGGCGCTACTCGAACAGGCCGTCAGCAAGTTTCAGGATCGCCCGCTGCCTCCAGGAAAAAAGATCCGCGAGCTGCCGAAGAAGCCGGCGCTGTTTCAGATCGAATACAACGATGGCCTCAAGGCAAGCGTGGTGACGATGGACAACGGCCTCGCCGAGTGGGCCGCTGCGTGGAACTATCAAGACGGCGGCGGCAATGCGTTTCTGTATCGCTTGCAAGAAGAGCATCCCTTTGCGCACTTCACCAACTTGCTCAAGGGCGCGGAGCAGATGATTCACACCGGCAAGCCAACGTGGTCGACTGAGCGAACGCTCATGACCAGTGGCCTACTCGATTCGCTACTTGTAAGCAAACGAAACGGCAGCACCTGGCTCGACACCCCGTTTCTGAACATCAAGTATCAAAATGAATACAACTGGCGTGAACCACCGCCGATGCCGCCAAATACGCCTAAGCCGGTGAAGAAATGAGCTGCTGCTTCAAGCTGTGTGGTGGTTTTTCGCCACTGCAGAATTCGCCGGTCGAGTCAAAATAAAAGGGCCGCGCTAACCGAATAGCACGGCCCCGTTTGATGTTGATGAAATTAGTCAGGCAGCTTACACGGCCACCAGCTCTTCCACGTGCTTCGCGAGCCGCTTTCGAGCGACGTGCAACCGCCGCTTGATCGTGCCCAGCGGCGCGTCGAACTCATCGGCCATTTCGACCAGCGACTGGCCCCGAACGTAGAAAGCTTCGAGCGTTTCCCGGTCGACTTCGCCCAGCTGAGCGAGACCTTCCTGGACCCGAACCTTCCGCTCGTCCTCGAGCGCGAACTCCAGAGGCGTTTGTTCCACGGCGCAGTTCAGCTCGAGGGCTTCGTTATCCAGCGGCTGATCATGGCTCTTCCGCACGACCCGGTTGATTGCCATCCGGTTCGTGATCGACCGCAACCAGCCCGCGAAAGCCTCCGGCTGCCGCAGCTGACCGATCTTCGTCAAAGCCTGGATGAACACGTCCTGGCACAGTTCTTGCGCCTCGGCGAAGTCACCCAACCGGCGAATGGCGATGGCCAGCACGTGCCGCTCGAACCGCTCGAACAGTTCACCAAAAGCCACCCGGTCGCCCTGCTGAGCCCGCTGCACCAATTCAATCAATTCGAAGTTATCGTTTTCCAGCGTTTCATTCTTATAAGCGTTCATGATGATGTTCTCTCGTTTAGGCACATCACCACCATGCGAATCGATCAACCTGTGCGCGTGTCTTATTGACACCAGGGCACGGGATCGGCCGGAGGCGGCGATATGCAAAGTGCAGTGTGAAGCAACGAGCGGCAACAGCGGCGGGCAACGCGAATGTGGAACTTCCACATCCAGCCCGGCTGGCATCCGCTTGGTGCGATTTGTTGTTGTGAGAGTCAGGTCCGATGCGTCAGTTGCATCTCAGAGTTCGATTCTCTGGACCCAACTAATTACCCACGTAACAACAAACTTCTGAACCCTTGCGGACACCGGCTCCGGGATGATGGCCCTGGTCGTTGACTACTGGTGTCAACGGCGGGGCACAAATCCCGGAATAGCTGGCTGGGAAGCCACGCAAACCATTCGGGGCGTTCATAACCCGATTTGGATCGCTTGATTCCTGCCGAACCGGCATACAGATGGCGCGGAGTAGGGTGTGTATCTGCTACGCGCAGCGTACCCATACCTGCCACTGCCGATACGGCTTGGCGATTCGCGGCGACGACATTACGCGTCACGATGGCGATGGTATTGATGATGCTGCGCATTGCAAAACTCCCTTCGCGCGAGGCAAGGAGGCACTTTACTGGAGTGCCCTGCTCACGAGAGAAACGAAAAAAACAACTACGACTCCTGAGTGTGAAACTAGTCTGAATTGACGCTAATGAGAAACTCTCGACGAGGACGATGCAGGCCTGCAAAGCCCGAATTCGCATCCTTCGCCAGCACGCTTCTGCCAGCAAAAATTGACTAACTTCTCCTCGACAACCTACAAAAACCGACCGCAACCCGAAGTTGCAGCCAACCAATCGTACCAACCGCCGGCAAAAACGGCAAATTCAGGTCTTGAATTTCGTCAGCGAGGTTCGAATACAACCTCTCCGCCAGCGGTTCTGTCAGGTTAGACGTCCCGCTGTACCGAAGGTTCGCGGTTCATCTGAAAATATATCGTCTTTTTTTCCCGCCGTTCGTCGGGACATTTTCGGAACCGACGCTTTCCACAACGTTCCACAACGAGGGCAGCAACCGATTCCTGCGATTTCCGACTACATTATGAGGCACTCCGCAGGCGATTTATTCCCGATAACGGAAACAACCGGCCCGCAACTGCCCGGATGCTACCTCCACGCTGCTGTCAGAGTTCCTTATGTCCATCGAATTTGCCTGTCCGACCTGTCAGACACTGATCCGCGTCGATCAAGCCGCCGCTGGCAAAATGGCCCGTTGCCCAAAGTGCCAAGGCATTTGCCAGGTGCCGACTAGCTCGGCTCCCCCACCGCAAGCTCCGTCGCCACTAAGTGTGCCTTTGCAACCACTGGCTCCGCTGGCGAGCAACGATTTGTTTGGCGGTGCAGCCAAACAACCGAGCCCGTTTGATCCGCTGCCGAGCAAAACCAACGCCACCGGCAGCCCACCGAGCACGAATCCATTCGGCGATGTTGGCCAGACAGGTGGCAGTAATGCCCCGCTCAATCCTTACGCGTCGCCGGCGTACGCCAATTCGCCACAAGATCAGGGGCCGCTAACCGCGGATGATGTGCGGATGAAATTGCTGGGACCCGCGATCGGCATTGTCATCGGCGCGATCCTCTGTTTGGGATACGTCGGCCTGACGTTGATTGGCCTGTCGGTCAATCCGAACCAACCCATTCCGCAGGACGACGCAGGACGCATTGGCTATTACGTGGGCATGGTGGGGGCCATCATTGCCATGACGCTGCCGAGCCTGGCGATGTTGGTTGGTTCCGTGTCGATGTTCCGCGGCAAAGGGGCCACGATGGCCTGGGTCGGAGCGATTGCCGCTGTGCTGCCGTGCAATCCCTGTTGTCTGATCAATTTGGGGTTTGGCATTTGGGGCATTGTGGTGCTCTGCGATCCGCGCGTTACACATGCGATGCGCTCGTAATGTCACTCCTTGCAGGGCGACCAAATTCGCCGATCATAATTGCATGGCCATTGAATTTGATTGCCCGAGTTGCCGTACTCGCATCCGCACACCGGACGAAGCGGCAGGTAAAAAAGCACGCTGCCCGCAGTGTCAGCAAATCTGCCCCGTACCACTCAGTGCGCCGCTGCAACCGCTGAATCCCTTTGGCGACGCCGCTGCGTCACCGACGCCCACCGTTCCCACTGCCCCCTGGTTGCCGCCGGCTGATGCTTTTGCGCCGCAAAATCCGCAGCACTTTTCGGGGTCGCCGGTAGCTCCGTATCCAAATCCCGACGTTCCGCCGCGCACCGCGAATCCCTTCGGCGATCAACAATCGCCACCGCACGCGCCGCTGAATCCTTATCAATCCCCGTCGCAGTATGCCGCACTTGATTCCACACCGTTCACGCCTGACGAAGTGCGGCGGAAGCTGCTCGGCCCGGCGATTGGTATGACGCTGGGTGCTGCAGTCTGCATCGGCATCATCACATTGTTCGCGGTGATGATCTGGTTGGATGACGATTTTCATACCGACATCAATCGCGGCGCCAACGAAGCCGAGCGGATCGGCGCTTACATCGCCTTCGCCTTTTTTGTCGGCATCACCATCTTGCCGTCAGTCCTCTCGCTGCTCGGGCCCTGGGCCATGTTTCGCGGACGGGGATCGATTACGGCCTGGCTGGGAACGATCGTCGGAATTCTGCCCTGCAATCCCTGCTTCTTCATCACTGCGGGCTTTGCGATTTGGGGCATGGTGATTCTCAGCGATCCGCGTGTGCAGAAGGGAATGCAGGGATGATTTCGCCGCAACTGATTTCGATTCAAATCGCGCAGCCGCAAACCTATGGCCGCGAGGATGCCGACGACGAACACGATCGCCAGTGGACGACAGCTTTTTTCAAAACGCCGATCACTGGCAGCGCGCATGTCATGCGACAAGGCGTTGTCGGCGATGGCCAGGCCGATCTCCGTTTTCATGGTGGTCCGGACAAAGCGGTCCTGGCCTACTCTGCTGACCATTTTCCGGTCTGGAAAAAAGAAATTGCGCACATCGATTGGAGCGCCGGCGCGTTCGGCGAGAACCTGACGATCGAGGGACTCACGGAAGACACCGTTTGCATTGGCGATGTCTATCAACTCGGCAGCGTGCGATTTGAAGTTTCGCAGCCGCGACAACCCTGCTGGAAATTATCGCGCCGCTGGCGGATTGCCGACTTGGCTCGGCAGGTGACACACAATGGCCGCAGTGGTTGGTATCTGCGGGTGTTGGAACCCGGCGACATCAAGGCTGGGCAGATCGTTGAATTGCTGGAACGCCCGCATCCTACTTGGAACATCACGCGCGCTCAGCAGCTGATGTACTTTGAAAAGCAAAACCTCGCCGGCGCCGCAGAACTCGCGGCGGTTCCGCAACTCGCCACCAGCTGGCGAGAAGTCTTCGAGGACCGGATTCAAAAGCGCATTCGCTAGTCTGTTACGCCAGGTCGCGATCTTCGAATAGCGTCAACGCAAACAGCATCGCGATCGTACTGTAGATCGTCGCATACACAAAGCACCAGCCCAGATACGCGAGCGGCACGATACGGTTGCCGGCGACGCTGGCTTGCACGTCGAAGTGATCGAGCACGGGAAAGACCGTCGCGATTAGCTGGCTGAAGAACACAATCGGCGGCAACTGCTGGGCCACGACTTGCGATTGCACCAGCTGCGGCGTGAGATGCCCCAGCGCCCAAATGGTGAAGCAGATCAGCAGGTTCGGAATGAATGGCAATCGCGTGGAAATCGCTACGCTGATCGCGGTCATCACCACCACCTGCAAATAGACCAGCACCAGCCCGGGAATCGTTTGCGCCATTTCGCCGAAGCACAACTGCCAGGTGAGTTGCAAATCGGCACCTTCGCGCTCGTCGTACACAGGCTTGTACGAAACTCCAAGCAGCAGCACGAGGCCGAGCACCGTGCACATGAACAGCGTGGACCAGGCAATGCCCGTGAATTTTCCGAGGATGAAATCGAGCCGGCTCACCGGTTTCGAAAGGACCGTGAGGGCCGTTTTGCCATCGATCTCTTCCGACAGCGATGTGCTTGCCGACCAAATCGCCACGAACAAACCCAGGAACGGAATCAACGCGAAGCCGGCCGTCTTCATCCCTTTAATATCGTGACCAAACGTATTCATCGGCACGATGATGAACAGCAGCAACAGGAACACGCCGACCGCCATCACCAGCAGATAGACGGTCTGAGCGAAGTCGGTCTTCGCCGTAGCGAGTGTCACCGCGGTCATCTTTGGCATCGCGGTGCGCTGCAGCAGATAGACCAGAAACAAGCCGACCACGCAAATCGCCGCGACCGGTGCCGCGGTCATTTCTGGATTGGCAACGGTGCTCACGCGCGTCATCGTCAACTTGGCCGCGCCGGTGCCGAGGTTTTTTACATAGAGCTTCGAAACGATCTTTTCGGGAAAAGGCGTCGTCGTCGCGGAATTGTCTCGTCGCCAGGTCAGCGGTTCGCCAGCGGTCAAGTCGAGGACGATGGCCGTACTCGTCGGGTTGTCGAACGACGCCGTCGAGACCTTGATGTGTTGGTTGGCTTGAAAGGTCAACTGCCGCACTTCGTCACGGCGAAAGTTGGTGGTAATGACTTGTTCAAGCGAGGCGTTCACATCGACGGCCGGCGGCTCGATGTCGTACTCGGTGGTCGCCGTGCCCTGCGAAACCATGGTCGGCCAACGACTCAAGCTCTCGAACATTTCGCTCGGCTTGCGGACGAACAGCGTGCCGAAAATGCCAACGGCCGCCATCACCAATATGACCACGCCAAACGGCGTGAGCACCCCTTCGGTCACCGCTTCCCAAGCTTCGTCCGCCGCGCGTCGCGAAACCAGCGTGACTGCGCCGATGGCAACGACCCAGCTGGCGACGCCCAATCCGCCGAGCAGCAAGATGCCGTCGAAAATCGAGATGCCAGCTTGAGCACCACCCTGAAACCACCAAACCAACGTGCCAGCAAAAATCAGCACCGCGAGCACTGCCGCAACCAACCGCGAGTTCTGCTTGTTCGCGGCCAAATCACCCAGGCCTGGAATCCGCGACAACCCGGTCATCAGCAGCCAAATGAGTCCGCAAAGAATCAGCCCCACCGCAGCCCCGACGCCGAGGATCCAAATGGGGGTCAGCGCGCAAACGTATTTGTCCGGAATCTCGACATGGAGCGAATCGAGCCAGTTGGCAAGCAGCAGCGGGGAGGAAGCCATATCGAGCACTTTGGCAAACGCAGCATCAGGAAGCAAATTCAGGCGGGTCGACACGCCGGAAAGGGTCTCATGGTAGCAGTTTACGCTGGCTGACAGCAGGTGGTTCGCTGCGGCGGGGGAATTTGGCTGGGAATCGCCCGACTGCTGAACGTAAGTCAGGAAATCGGCGAGCCCGTTTCATCCAAAGCGTACACAAATGGCCCCTTCTTTCGGGTTATTTTTGCGCGAAATCACCTGGTAAAACAATATTCTGACGTTTGAATTAATGGACACCCGAATTTCTTGGTGAGTTTGACTTGCGGCGATTGGCTCCCTTGGGGCTGAGGGATGCGGTAGGCAAATTTGCTTGTAAGAAAACCCCAATTCCCATCGACTATCCATTGGAAGAGCAGACGCAAAGGGAATGGCCACGATGGAACTGAAATGGGATCAGATTGTTGAACAACACAGCGCCGTCGTGTGGCGGACCGTCACTCGTCTTGTTCCGGAACAGGCCGAGGCGGCTGACTGCTTTCAACGGACCTTCCTTTCGGCTTGGGTGTTATCCCAAACGGAGGAGATCCGCCATTGGCCTGCATTGCTTCGCCAGTTAGCGACTGCCCGAGCCCTGGAACGGCGTCGCGAACTCGCCCGCAACCGCGAGCGACTTTGCGAGTTTCCAAGCGAAGGTGTCATCGACCGGAACGCAAACGAACCTGTGCGTAACGCGCAGGCAATAGAACTGGAGGCGTGCCTGAGGCTCGCCTTGGCGGAAATCGGACCTCGCGAAGCCGAAGTTTTCTGTCTCGCCTGCCTGGAAGGTATGAGCTACCGAGAAATCGGAGCGCACATGGAAGTGTCGGTAAACCACGTCGGCGTGCTCCTCAATCGAGCCAGGTCGCAATTGCAGTCAAAGCTTGCAGGTTTTGTTTTGAATCCAAACTTGAAGGAAACGGAGGGCTCAAAATGAGCGAATACAACGGGTCAATGGGAAGTGGAATTCTCGATCAAGCAACGCACCTGCTGCGTGATTCGCAGAGCGTGGACATGCCGCCGGGTCTCGTGGATTCTACCGTGGATGCAATCCGAGAACGGCCGATGCCCGTAAAGCGTCGTCAGCCGGCGAAAAGCAAAGCCGGGAGTGGAATGCTGCGACTCGGCAGCGTCGCTGCCACGATTTTGCTGGCAATAGCCGCGTCCATGATGCTAATCACTCAGGGTGGCGCGCGAGTGGCATTTGCTCAGGTGCTCGACAAAGTGAAGGACGCTGATTGCGTGGAGTTTGTGATCGGCCCCGGTCGGGGAGACGCCCCGACTAAGCAGCAAAAGGCTGTGTTCCACAATGACAAGCTTCGCGTGCAGCATCCCGTTGGCATCGTGATGATCGCTGACCTGGCGGCGAAAAAGGGCCTTTATCTCGATGACACGAACAAGACCGCTTGCCGCTTCATGTTGCCAGAGCAACTCGCGATGGAATTTGCCATCGATCCGATCACGCAACTCCGGAACGTGAAGGCCGATGGAGCCGAACGCCTGAGTAACGAAATGGTCGACGGCAAAGATGCCGAAGTATTCCGAGTGCGCGGCATCCGTCTTTTCGGAACGGCGAGTGACAAAGGAGAGATGCGAGTGTGGGTGGATGCGACGACGATGTTGCCTGTGAAAGTCGAGTTGCGCATGGGTGATTCGCCGATTATGACGCTCAAGGAAATCAACTGGGGGCCGAAGGTTGAGCCGTCAATGTTTGCTCTGGAGATTCCTAAGGGGTACTCCGAGCAACCGGAAGACGACTTTCGCAAGCGACTGCAGCCTGCGGCTGACGCCAACCAAGGCCTAACGCCGGCTGAGGCGTTTCGCAAATATCGAGAGGAAAACTAGCAAAGAATAGATCCATCCGAACCGCCCGGCTTACTACGACGTTCCCTTGGAAATTAAGGCGACGGCGTTGGACGGGCGCGAGCCTGTGGAAGGACTCGACCTCGATGTCGGCAAGCCGATCATCACGTCGCGCTCGATTGAAACCACGGCGAAGCTCAAGTTGGGAGCAATCCGCGAAGTTCTTATTTTTACGACGTTGGATAAACGCCTCATGCTGATCTTGCGAATCAATCGCGTTGGCGCAAAATCCAAGTTGCCGGAGGGGGCGACGGAGCGTCCAAGTCGCTAAAGAGATGCCGTTGTATTCAACCGCCGACTTGGACCTGGCGCGTGGTCAGTCAGCTCCCGCTATACACAGCATGCGGGGGGCAAAACGGGAAGTTGTTCGCGGCACGATCTTAACCTGCAATCGAAAACCCCACGTACTTTCCCGTCGCCGGCCCTGATTGCGTTTGGGCCGAAACGATGTTCCCGGCCATCGAATCGGCGATGGTTTCTAAAAACTCTTGCACGTGTTCGGCCTGGCCTTCGGCGACCAGGTGTACTCGGCCGTCGGGCAGATTTCGGACGAAGCCCGTCACCGGAAAGCGGCGGGCGATCTGCTGGGCATTGACGCGAAAGCCGACCCCCTGCACCCGGCCGGCATAATAGACCTCATACTGCTTGTTCATAACTGTCCATAATTCCAAACGATTATCGGTAACTGCCAACCAGTATACAGGCGCAACATGTCGAACACCTTTCGCTGTTTCTACGTCGAAAAAGATCCGGCCGGCAATGTGGTTCGCGGCGTGCGTGACTTGCCGCGCGACTCGCTGCCGCCCGGTGATGTGCTGGTGAAGGTCGAATACTCGTCGCTGAATTACAAAGACGCGCTCGCCGCGGGTGGACATCCGGGCGTGGTTCGCAAGCTGCCGCATGTGCCTGGCATCGATGCCGCCGGCGTGATTGAAGAGAGCAATGCCGCGAACCTGCCCCCCGGCCAGCGCGTCGTGATCACAGGCTATGACCTCGGCGCGGGACATTGGGGTGGTTGGTCGGAGTACGTCCGCGTGCCGGCCGACTGGATCGTGCAGTTGCCGCATGGCTTCACGTTGGCCGAAGCGATGACGCTCGGCACTGCGGGGTTCACCGCGGCGCAATGCGTGCTCGCATTGCAGACGAATGGCATTGGTCCGGAAGCCGGTGAAGTCGTTGTGACCGGCGCGACGGGTGGCGTTGGTTCGCTCGCTGTGAAGCTGCTGTCGCAGTTGGGTTATTACGTTGTCGCCGTGACCGGCAAAAGCCAACTGGCCACGCAAGTCCAAACCTGGGGAGCGCGCGAAGTGATCGGCCGTGAAGAAGTACTCAACACCACGACGAAGCCGCTCCTGTCAGCTCGTTGGGCTGCAGCAGTCGATACGGTGGGTGGCAACACGTTGACGACCATCCTGCGGCAAACGAAGGATTATGGAGTTGTTGCAGCCTGTGGTTTGGTCGGCGGCACGGAATTGCCATTGACGGTGCATCCCTTTTTGCTGCGCGGCGTGATTCTCGCCGGCATCGCTTCGGCAGCGCTCCCTTATCAACGACGTCTGGGCATCTGGGAGAAACTGTCCGGGCCGTGGCGAATCCTCGGGCTGAAAGAGCTCGTAACGGACGTTTCGCTGGATGAACTGGAAGGGAAGATTCAACAGATTTTGCAAGGCAGCATTGTGGGGCGGACAGTAGTGAAGGTTTGAGATCGAGTGGAAAGCGAGTCATGTACGAAGTCTTTGAACACACCGCCGATCTCGGCATTCGCATTCGGGCAAATTCGCTGAACGAGCTGTTTACCGACGCAGCACAAGGTTTAATGGCGCAGTTGGCCAACCTGGCAGCCGTTCGGCCTGTCACGGAGAAGACCATTTCGCTGACGAGCGATTCGCTCGAGTATCTGCTCTTCGATTGGCTTAGCGAGTTGCTCTATGCTTTCGAAGAATCACGACTCTTGTTGGCCGAGTTCGAGGTGCATGTCACAAAGATTGCGGGCGACTTTCAACTCACGGCTACCTGCCGCGGCGAAATCGCCGATGCGGCGCGCCACGACTTAGATCATGAAGTGAAAGCCATTACCTATCACGGCTTGGTGGTGCAACAAGCGGCAGATGGCTGGGAAGCCGAAGTGATTGTGGACATTTGACAAAAAATTCCGAGGCATCACCGCTGTCGCCAACTTAAGATGGTGGCTCCTTCAGGAGTTAAGAATCATGGCAAATCGGTTTCCCAATGCGATTTCGATCATCACGCTGCTGTGCGCAGCGGTATTCAGTTTCAATCTGTTCGCCCAAGAGCAAGCTGCCGAGAAAAAGTTGCCGAAAGTCGTGCTCATCGGCGATTCGATTCGTTTGAGTTACGCGCCGGTCGTAGCGAAGCAACTCGAGGGGCAAGCCACGATCGTTAGTCCGGCGGCGAATGGTGGCGATAGCAAGAACGTGCTGAAGCATTTGGACGAGTGGGTCATCAAGGTGCAACCGGATGTGGTGCATTTTAATTGCGGCATTCACGATGTGAAGAAGTTCAAAGAGACCGGCAAATTGCAGGTATCAGCCGAGGACTACGAAAAGAATTTACGAGCGATTGTCGAGCGGCTGCGGATGGAAACAAAGGCCAAGGTGCTGTTTGCCCTGACAACGCCGATCATCGATACCCGCGCCTTGAAGACGCGAGTGGAGCGAAACTATGAGTTGTTCAATGAGAACACGGAACAGTACAACGCGATCGCGCGCCGCGTGATGCAAGAACTCGAAGTGCCGGTGAACGACCTCCGCGCGGCGCTCGGCGATGCAGATGACCAAGCGCGAGCCATCAGCGATGACGGCGTGCACTTCAACAAAGCGGGCGTTGAGAAACTCGGTACTGCGGTGAAAATTTTTATCAGCGAGCATCTGCCGGTGGTGGAGCAGTAGCGGCACCGGGTCGCCGTGCAAAACCCGCTGAATTCTGGCGAATTCAGGCACTCAGACCGCTTTCACCGGCCCTCTTTCATTACAAACAACCGCGGCGCTAGCACCCACCCGGGCGTGTAGTGTCCGGTTTTGAATGACAACCTTGGTCAAGTGTCGTGCGGCCATTCGTGCTTCACTTCCCACGCTCCCGGTCGCAACATCCGGTCAACTTGCGACGGGGCCCAGAAAAATTAACTCACAAACGCACCGCCACAACGGTATCGATGAATCTGGGCGCTATAGGGGCTCAATTGTTTTACCCGTCCTTCCGGCGAGACCAGCGCCAAGTAGCTTCCCACATAGATCGCTGACAGAAGCAGCAGCGCGGCGCTGATTCTGACGGGGCCAACTTTGCGTAGTAATTGCAGAGTGCGTCGTACAGTTCGTCGAAGCTCCAAAGGTGGTCAGTGATCTTGGCCATCATCGCCCCGTCACTCTGGCAAGGCGTTTTTGTCGTGGATAAAATGGTCGCATGAAAGGATGGTGCAGAGTGGAATACATGACACCAGTCTTGTCCGTGCTTGGCGCAGTCACTGGCGTAACTGCACTTGGGATCTCGCTTGTTCTCCTTTGGAAAGTGCGCCATCTTGCCGCCCCGAAGTCCGGGGGAGGCACTCAACAGCATACGCAGTACTACAATGCGAAACTGGGCATCTACGTCGACCGAATAGACGAAGCCAATACTGACATCCAGCCGGTCAAACTCAATGGCTAACCGCGCACCTCTCATCGTGGCCATCGTATTGCTGCTTCTGCCGGTGCTGTACGTGGGGAGTTATCTGGCGTTGGTGACCCCAGGCCCGCGATTCGGTTGGGGGAGTGCCGTGTATCCAATCTATCGCGTGGCGGACGGATTTTGCATTCGCTTCTTTTGGCCGCTAGAGCAGATCGACCGAACGGTCCGACCGGGAGCGTGGACAATCAACCCGTTCGACTAGGCTTTGATCTAACTTGTCATTCAAAACCGGACACTACCCCCGGGCGGGTTTGCTTGTGCAAAAGTTTGGTCGACAGTAAGTTCGATGGTGGATCGGTTCCCTCTCTCCTTTGAAACCATCAGGTCCCGAATGCCCTTTTCTTCTCGTCGTTTATCCCCGCAGCGGGCCTTCACGCTCGTGGAATTGCTGGTAGTGATTGCCATTATCGGCGTGTTGGTCGCGCTGTTGCTCCCCGCCGTGCAAGCGGCCCGCGAAGCAGCCCGGCGAATGCAATGTTCGAATCACCTCAAACAGTTGGTGCTCGCCACGCATAATCATCACGACACGCTACGGCGGTTGCCGCCCGGCGGCGCGATGGATCAGCCTCCGTTCGGCACCGATTCGGCGTCTGGTTCCGGCAGTCGCTGGGGGAGCAGTTGGCTGGTTTATGTGTTGCCTTACATCGAGCAGCAGCCGTTGTTCGACAAGTGGCAGTTCTACGGCCAGTCGGGTGCGTTCAATGCCAACAACAACGCCGCTGCGACCGGCGTGATGGTAAAGGTTTTCTTCTGCCCGTCATCGCCACTGCAAAAAGCGCCACCGAACCGGCAGACGGGTTCGACGTTTGTTAGTTACGTTGGCGTGAGTGGTGCAGACAATGGGCTGATCACCGGCTACACCGAAACGCGTTTGAATACGCTACCTTGTGGCGGCAACATCAGCGGCGGCGGCGTGCTGATTCCCAACGGCCAATTAAAGTTCAGCGACATCACCGACGGCACGAGCAACACGATCTGCATCAGCGAGCAATCGAACTTCCTGATCGATACGGCCGGCAAGAAGCAGGAATGGCGAGCCTCGCAAACTTGGGGTTGGTACTTGGGTGTGAAGGCGACCGGCGTGCCACCGAACTTCGACAACATTGGCAGCGACAATCGCCAGCCGAACATGATGACCATTCGTTACAAGATCAATCACGCGCCGGTCGGCGGTTGGGCCAATGACGTGCAAAACATCGGCGTGGGTCTGACCGGCAATTGTGTCGGCGCCAATGTGCCGATGAATGCGGCCCATCCTGGCGGCGTGAACGTGGCCTTTGCCGATGGCTCGGTGCGGATGCTGACGAACCAAACTTCGCTACATGTGCTCGGTGCGTATGCGACGCGCGATGACGGCGTGCCGCTGCCTGAGTAAGGTTGCAGGCGGACGTTGAGGCGATCAAAACGAATTTGCTCTTTGGAAATTTGACGATGAATCGATGGCTGTTGTTGCTTGCTCTTTTGTTCGTGGCGAACGGCTGCGCGAAACCGGGACCGAAAATGTATCCAGTGAGCGGCAACGTAACGCTCGATGGACAACCGCTGGCCGAAGGGACGGTTTATTTCAAAACCGTCGCCACCGGCGAAGTGAATACGCTGCCCGTCAAAGACGGCAAATTCGCGGGGAGCGCTGCCGAAGGCCCACGCCGCGTGGAAGTGGTCGCCTATCGATTGATTCCCGTCGCCGGCCAAATGGGCGGCGAAGTGCAAGAGAGCCTGATCGCCAAGCAATTCAATCTCAACAGCACGCTGACCGCGGAAGTAACCGCGGCCGGGCCGAATACGTTTGAGTTCGCGGTGACAAGCAAGTAATGCGAATTGTGTCAGGACGCTGACTGACGTTACGGGCTTGCTACGCAAACTGAATGGCCTGTTTGGGAATCGCCCGCAGATAACCGATGATTTCGTCGCGATGTTTGTCGGCAAGACCGCAACTCAAGAGCGTGTCTTCGGCGTCGGTGGTATTGGCCGGCGCGCCGTTGAGATGTGCTAGTTCGTGGATGAGCGTTGCGGCGACCATTTTCCAGCCGTGGCGAAACGAGCCATAGGAAACGGCGAGATCGAAACCGCAATGCACGGCAGCGCCGTACTCTTTCACGTCGGGCGTTTTCAAGAAGCTGATCCAGATTTGGGGGTCATTCCAAAGATCAAAAAAAGTTCGGCCACCTGGGAGTTTTTCGAAGGCTTCGTTGCAGCCCTGGGCACAGGCGGCGCTATCGACCACGGCTTGTTGAACCCAACTGATTGCCGATTTGATGGCGCCGACGCGCCATGCGTCGAGTTCATCTTTTTTGGGCCAGAATGCGCGAGCCCGCGAAGCAATGATGAACGGGAGTTTGTGATTGCAGATTCCGTAGTTGATTTGGGGCATGGTAACCTCGCAATTGCAATTTGAGCCAAAATGTGAAACGACTTGGAATTGAGTAACCACTAAAGAATGTCGCGGCGGAGCGGCGCCTTTCAGAAGAAATATGGCCGAGCTAAACAACTTGCCCTGCTGTGGTCCAACCGAAACCGTACGGCTAAAAGAGCTGCCGCATGCGCTGGGGTTCGACTTCGACTTGCACCAATGCCTGGCCTGTGGCCGAACGTGGATTTATACGTTTAGCGCTGCGGGCGGCAGCGGGGCGTGGGAGTGGGTTGGCGAATCAACTGCCCAGCAATTGCTCGGCGCGGAAGGTGAAGATTTGCAATCATTAGTCCGTGCGTGGGCGAGCGAGTTGCATTAATGGGCTTCGTCAGCGCAGAGTTCAATTGAATCGAAATCGCAAATGCGTCTATAATCCGCGCAGCACATTTCCACCCTGGAGTTTTCTCATGCGGCGTTCTCTTCTCACTTCCTCGCTAGGCCTGTTGTCGTTAGCGGCGGCGATCGGCCTCTGGAATTTGACCTTTGCCAAAGCGCCGAACAGCCCCAACCAAGGGCCAGATCTGGCCCAGGCCGAAGCCGAGCGCGGCGATTGGTCGCGCTGGCGGGGACCGAACGGCGACGGGATTTCGCAGGAAAAAGGTCTGCTGACGGAATGGCCTGAAGAAGGTCCCGAGTTGGTTTGGCATGCCAAGGGATTTGGCAAAGGGATGTCGAGCGTCGCGGTGAAAGGCGGCGGCATCTTCACGCTGGGGCAAGTGAAGGGCAAAACGCATATCATCGCCGCGCGGGTGAAGACCGGCGAAATCGCCTGGTCCACGCCGATCGGCGGCGGCAGCGATCCGAATTGCACACCGACGGTCGACGGCGATTTGGTGTTTGGTTTGACCCATGGCGGCGATTTGGCCTGCGTACGCATTCGCGACGGCGAAGTTGTGTGGTCGAAGAATTATCAGAACGACTTCGGCGGCAAGATGATGTCGGGCTGGGGTTATAGCGAATCGCCGCTGGTGGATGGCGATCGCGTGATTGTCACGCCCGGCGGCAAAGGTGCGCTGCTCGTGGCGCTCGATCGGAAGACCGGTGAAAAAGTGTGGGAGTCGGCAACTCCCGAGAAACTGGGGCGCAAAGGGAACGACGGCGCTGGCTACGCTTCGATCGTCATCAGCCACGCTGCCGGCGTGAAGCAATACATCACGCTGGCGGGCCGCGGCATTGTGAGTGTGGATGCGGTCAGCGGCAAATTCCTGTGGTCGTACAACGACGTTGCCAACGGCACGGCGAACATTCCCACGCCGATCATTGCGGGCGACTACGTGTTCTGCAGCAGCGGTTACGGCGATGGCGGCACCGCGCTTTTGAAAATCGTGAAAGACGGCAGCGAGTTGAAGGCCGAAGAGGAGTATTACTTCCGCGGCAACGAAATGCAGAATCACCATGGCGGCATGATTCTGCTGGGTGACCACGTCTTCATGGGACACGGCCACAACCAGGGCTTTCCGCTGTGCGTTGATTTGAAAACGGGCAAAGACGCTTGGCGCGAAGGCCGTGGCCCAGGCAGCGGTTCGGCTGCCATTGCTTACGCCGACGGCCATCTTTACTTTCGCTATCAGGATGCCGTGATGGCGCTAATCGAAGCGAATCCCAACGAATACAAGCTAAAGGGCAAGTTCAAAATCGCCACCAAGCACGGCGAAAGCTGGCCGCACCCGGTCATCGCCGGCGGCAAGCTTTACCTGCGCGATCAGGACTCGTTGCTCTGCTATGACGTCAAGAAAAAGTAGCGTAGTGCGAGTCCCGCCGGTTAAGATCGCGGAACCATGCTGCGATTTGTTGACGATCACCGACTTCGCTCCGGCCGCATGCAGCGGCGCGAATGGCTGCGTATTGCAGCGCTGAGCGGTCTTGGTCTCGCTACGGCAACGGGTGCAGCCGAGCGAAAGGCTGCTGGTTTTGGACTCGCCAAGTCGGTGATTGTGGTGTTTGCGAATGGTGGGCAGAGCCACATCGACATGTGGGATCCCAAGCCGAATGCGCCGCTCGATGTGCGCGGCGCCTTTCGACCAATTGCTACGGCAGTGCCTGGAATTCAGTTCTGTGAACACTTGCCGCGTGTCGCGGACGTGGCCGACAAGTTGACGGTGATCCGCAGCATGTCGCACGAGGATTTGGATCACGGTAGCGCGGCATATTTGTCGCTCACCGGCTGTTACCATGCCCGACGTTCCGGCAATCCGCCCATCAGCGCGACCGATGTTCCCACCTTTGGCGCGGTGCTGCGCCGCATGCGTGGCGGCGATGCTGCGCTTGCCGATGCAGTTCATCTGAATGGCCCTGCGTTACTGCCACGGGAACCTGGTCCGGGCCAGAACGGCGGATTTCTCGGCAGGGCCTTTGAACCGCTGGTGGTAAGTGATCTGGGCGCTGCGAGCGGTGCGGTGCCGGGATTGGCAGCGAATGTTGAATTGCCATCGAGCAGATTGCACGAGCGACTCTCCCTGAAGCAATCACTCGATCTGGCCACGCGCAACTTGGAAGGAAACACACGAGCCCTCGACCTGAATCGGCTTTACGGTCAGGCCTTTAACATTCTCACGGCTGCCAAGGCGCGCGAGTCCTTCGATTTGGAAAAGGAATCAGCGGCGACCCGCGATCGATACGGTCGCCATCGTTCGGGACAATCACTGCTGCTCGCACGCCGGTTGGTCGAAGCGGACGTCCCCTACATCAATGTCATTTGGAATCATTCCAATCGCGGTCAGGACGATGCGCCGAGTGATACAGATCTGTATGGCTGGGACACGCACAACGATATTTTCACCGCTCTGCAGCATCAGTTGTTGCCGCGGTTCGATGAAAGCTTCTCGGCGTTGCTGGCCGATTTGGAGGAGCGCGGCTTGCTCGACCAGACGCTTGTCGTTTGTTTCGGAGAGTTCGGCCGAGCGCCGCGAATCGCGGTGGAGCCGAAATTCAAAGGTGTCAGCCCGGGGCGTAAGCATTGGTCAACGGTCTATTCCATGATCATGGCTGGCGCTGGCGTGAAGCGTGGCGCCGTTGTCGGCGCATCGGATCGCCAGGGAGCTGAACCGGTCGGCGAGCGTTACGGTCCCTGGGATGTTGCCGCAACCATCTTCAATGCTTTAGGGATTAATCCCGAGACTCATTACACCGATAGCTTCGGCCGACCTTTTCCCATTGCGCAAGGGCAGGTCATCGAAGCGGCCTATCGCGGTTGAAGCGAATCACGTATGCGGCAACGCCTGCAACTTCACTTTCACTCCATGGCGAGGGCGCAGCGCGAGCGATGGATCAGGCGTGAGTTGGGCGGGATCATCGCACAATTGCAGGCGAAACCGCTGCGCGATCGAGGCGAGAACCATCGTGAGCAACGTGAACGTGAAGTGATTTCCGATGCAGATCCGCGGACCGCCGCCGAACGGGATGTAAGTGAAAGGAGGTCGCGCGGCTTCTTGCTCGGGAGAAAATCGCTCGGGATCAAAAAGCTCCGGATTGGGGAAATGCCGCGGATCATGGTGCGTTGCATAGGGGCTGATGAAAACCCAGGCGCCACGCGGAATGCGGTACCCGCCGAGTGTGATTGCTTGGGCAGCACAGCGGGGCACGAGGGTCCAAGTCGGCGGATACAACCGCAATGTTTCCTTGATGATCATCTCCGTGAAGTGGAGCCGTGGTAGATCGGCATAGTTCGGTTGCCGATCGCCGAGTTCCATTTGAACTTCCGCACGAAAGCGGGCGTCAATCGAAGGATGTTGCGCCAACATGCACCAACACCAACTGAGGGCTGCCGTAATATCATCCTGCCCGGCGACGAACATGATGGTGGCTTCAGCGATCGCTTGCTCCTCCGCGGCTTCTCCTTGCTCGACAGCTGCCAACAAAACTGACAGCGGATCTTCTCGTTTGCCTGCCGACATCCGTCGTTCACGAATGACTCGTGCGCTGAGCTCGCGCAAGCACGTAGCCGCCCACCGCTTCTGTCGCTTTGCTTTTGTGGGAAGCCAATCAGGCAAAACAATTGGTGCGCGAAATTCGTCGCGTAAAGTCTCTGCGTGAATTCTCAAAGCTTGCCCATATAACTCGCATTGATCCGACAAATCAACGCCCAGCAGCGCCTGGCCGATGCAAACGAGCGCCAAACGCCCCATGGCAGGCACCAGGTCGAATTCCATGCCGTCTCGCCAGCCTGTCAACGTGCGCTGCACATGCTGAACGGTGGCTTCGGCATAGCCGGCGAACCAGCGCGATTGAAACGCGGGTTGCACTATTCGTCGCTGACGCAGCCAATCTTCACCCTCGCTAACAAACAAACTGTTCCCTGAGAAGCTGCGAATCGTTCGTCGGTGACGGGCAAGCTTGGGGAACGATAAACGATGTGTAACTAAAACGTCGCGAATCAGGTCCGGATGGTTGACCAGGCAAACGCGATTCAAGCCCAGGCAGAACATAGCAATGTCGCCGTAGTCACGGACAAGGCCGGTGAGGAACTTGAGCGGGCTTCGGCGAAACCGACCAGCCAGCCGAATGCCCAGCAGAGAATCGCGAGGTCCGGGGGGAAGTGGGCTCATAGTCGGACTTTGCGGGGAAGAACACCAGCGGCTGCCATATCAGTTGTGCGCTCAATGCTGGTTATTCCGCGGAAGCGTTCGCGGCGTAAGCGTCATATTCCGTGCTAGACCAACGTTCCGAGGGTGACATGATCGCTACATGCTGAATTGCCGATGCAACGAAGTGTTTCGGCAATTGAAGCATCAATTGGAAAACAGGTCCAGGTCGTTGTGAGGCAAAGCTGCGACGGAGTCGCGCTCGGAAGGAACATTCTTGTTCGGAATCAGGGAGGAAAACTCGGCCGCAAGTCTGTCGCTGCGGAGCAATCGATCGTATCGCTTTCGGCAAATCGGGCTTACCGCACAGCGCCCCAGTGTGCCCGACTCGGCGCCAACTAGCACCGCAGAGCGACTGGACTTGGTGCGCGAGTATGGTGATTTTTCGCTGGCGTATGCGACCGCGGTGCAGGCGGGGTTGAAATACTTCGGCGATCACCGCGGGTATCTCGCCTACGATGAACGACTTGGGTACACATTTGTGCTCGGCGATCCAGTGGCAGCGCCCCAAGATCGAGCACACCTCGTTCAACAGTTTCTGCGGGAACATCGCCGCGTCGCGTTTTGCCAAATCTCGGCGGCAACCGCGAAGCTGGTTCGAGATTGCCAGTTCTACATCAATGAAATGGGGATCGAATCCGTCATTGAGTTGCCAAACTACAACTTTCGCGGCCAGGAGAAACAATGGTTGCGAACTGCCGACGCTTGGACGAGTCGTCGCGGCTATGTCACGCGGGAGGAATCAACGCAACAGGTGGGCCGCGAATCAATTGAAGCGGTTTCAGCGGCCTGGCGGGCAACTCGGACTGTCAAACGCAAGGAAGTTCGGTTTCTCAATCGACCTTTCGTCATGAACGATGAACCTGGCACCCGCAGGTTTTTTTTCTTTGATCCTGCCGACCGACTGCTTGCGTTTGTGTTCTTTGATCCGATCTATCGGTTTGGGGAGTTGATCGGCTATGTGGCGTGCAGCAAGCGACGCCATCCCGATGCGCCCAGCTATGCTGAGCAAGCAATCATGAAACACGCGATTGAAGTCTTTCAGCGCGAAGGCTGCCAGGAACTGCGATTGGGATTGAGCCCGCTCGCGGAAATTGAAGACCGGGAATTTTCCGCAAGCTGGTTTGCGCATTGCGCCTTCCGATTCGCCTTCGCTTCGCGATGGGTGAATCGATTCATTTACAACGTGCAGGGGCATGCCGAATACAAACGGCGATTTCGCGGCCGCGCAGAGAAAGTCTACTTCGCGACTCAATCCCATTTCGACCCTGTGCAACTGGCCGCGTTCATTAAAGTCTGCAAGATCCTGTAGCGATCACGCACTTCAGCGGTGGTTCGACCGAACCACCGCTTCGTGTTGGGCTAGAAAATGGCTGCTAACGTTCCAAGCCAACTTTCACGCGTTCAAACGTTAGCTGGGCATCGTTTGGCCCGCCGCCGGCCATGGCAAATTGCCATTGGTCGGGGTTGACCGATTTTACTCGGCCGATCATCGAACCTTGACTCTTGCTCTCTAGAATCAGGGTGTCGCTGCTGGCGGTCAGGCTGCCCTGAAGTTGCACGGCGGGCATGCCCTTTTGCGTGGCTTTCCATGTGAACTGCGAATCCTCGCCGATGGTCAGGTCGATTACCGAATCACCGGCTTTGGCCTGCCAGGAGCCAACCAGATCGGTTTGCGGAACGGTTGCTGCGGGATCTGTCACCGGCGGTGGCATTGGTGCCGTAGTCGACGGTGCTGGCGGCGTGAGCGAGTCGAGCATTCGCTTCGCAATCACATCCTTGGGTTGCAGTCGCACGACCGCCTTGAGTGCATTCACAGCTGCCTCTTGATGACCTGCAACCAGGTAGTGATAGGCGAGCACAAAAGCGGCTGGCGCGTCGTCGCGATGGGCTTTGCAATGGCTTTCCAATGCCTGCAACTGCTTGGTGTAATCATCCACACTGCCATACAGGCCGGCCATCGTCGTCCAGTCCATCCCGGGCGCTGCCGCCAGCAAGGCGTTGAGCCCAGCGGCCGCTTGTTGATATTGTCCCAAGGCAAAGAGATTGAGCGCGCGAACTTCGTGCACCACCGGATCGCGTGGCAACTGCCGCAGGGTTGCGTCGAACTGCGTCAGCGATTGTTGGTATCTGCCGGCTTTGAATTCCGCCAACCCCTGCTCGAATTGCGCTTGAGCAGTTTCGTTCTCCGTTGGTGCTGGCGGTGCAGCAGCGACGTTGGCAGATGTTGAATCGGTGGAATAGTAGTTGACCACAACCGGCTGCGAATAGTCATACGGAACAGCAGCCGCTGCTACTGGTACAGTGTAATACGGGTTGTAATAGCCAGTGCTGCCGTAAGCGTAGCTGCCGTACCAAGATCCCAATCCCCAACCAAATGCTCCCACCGCAATTGGCGCATACCAACCGCTGCCCCAGTTGTTGTTCCAACAGCCGTTGTACCACCCATAGCGATGGTTGATGCAGTGGTCATGCCAGTTGTTGTGCCAATGATCATGCCAGTGCCCCCCGTGGTTCTGAGACCACCAGTCGCCACCGGGGCGGTTGTGAATGCCCCAGCGGTCGCCCATTTTGTTTCCGGCAATGATGTTGTTACCGCCGCCAATGATGACATTGCCATTGCCGGGACGGTAATTGCCTCCTCCGCCAATAATTGGTCGCTCAGGGCGGCCACCACTCGGCCGATCACCGGGACGCCATTGCTCTCCGCTACCTCCGCCGCCGGGTCGAACACCTCCTGGTCGATCAATGCCCGGTCGATCAATGCCCGGTCGATCAATGCTCGGTCGATCAATGCTCGGTCGATCAATGCCGGCGATACCGCCAGGACTGGGACGAGTGCTTGGCAATTGAATTGGCCCTGGACGATCGCCGATGTTGCCTAATGAAGGACGATTGGCGTTCGCAATTCCAGAGCTACCGAACTGGGGTCGTGAGATATTGCCGGTACTGGGGCGATTAATTCCGCTGCCGCCAATGCCGCCCAGCGAAGGCCGTGAGGCATTACCAATATTTGGTCGTGATCCGGCACTCGGAAAATTCGGCCGCGAGGCGCCAACATTTCCCAGGGAGGGCCGATTGCTCGGCATGCTGGGACGACTCGCACCGCCAGGAATCCCACTGGGCCGAGACATCCCGCCGCTCGGACGTGAGATGCTGCCACCACTAGGTCTGGCTCCTCCACTAGGTCTGGCTCCTCCACTAGGTCTGGCTCCTCCACTGGGGCGGGCTCCACCACCTCCGGGGCGTGCGCCGCCGCCTGGCCGTGCGCCACCACTGCCGCCGCGGGCCACCGAGGGACCGCGCGCCTCGACAGCTGAAGTGTCGAACGCACCAACTGCCAATCCGCCTAAGATCCAGGTCAGGCCAATTCGCAGCGCCCGACCAAGCTGCCTGGTTTCCGTATGCATATTGCTGCTCCTTTTAGGTCGCGTTACTTGGCCGGCTTGGGAGGTTGACGGGAAATGATGTGTTCAAAATTGTCGGCTCGTTCGTCGCCTGCGAAGCGATCGGTTCCTTTCAGCACGAAGCGATCTTTTCCTTGCGGCGTCATCGTTACGGTCGCAGATCCGGTCTGGCCGTCCGGCAGCACTGCCGTCGATTTCACCACCCAGGCGCCATCAACATGGGTCCAATGTCCTTCGCCAAAACCACCGTCGGAGTCGAACATCCACGAGCGAACTTTGCCAGCCAGCGGATCCCAACCGATGCGCTGCGTGCTGTGCATCACCACTTCACCGCCGCGCGTTACGTGATAATCCCCCAGCAAAAAATTCCGATCTTCCGACCAGCGATACGAAATCTTGACGACGGCGTCACTCCCCTCATTCACCCACTCTCCTACAAGGAACGACAGTGGCTCCAGCAGGTCATGCGGAGTTAGTCCAGAGTCGTCGGCGGCGTCTTGCAGAGAAACGATCAGCCAATCGTTCCCTACCTTGGTGCGTACGGCCGTGTAGCGCACGCGTGCTCCCGTCGATTCATCTTTCGTCACCGTGGACCGCACACCTTCTTCGATAGCCACTGGTCCGGTCACGCGAATTGAATCCACTGCCACGGTCAACTTCACGCCGGGAAACTTTGCAAAGTACTTGGTAAGCAATTCCTGGATCGCTGTCCGCCCTTGATAGGTGACACCCTGCTCGTCAATAAACTCCGCTTGGGAATGGAACAGCGCGGCGACTTCGTCCGCCTTGCCGGCGTTGTAAGCCTTGACGAGTCGCTCGTCGGCTGCGTGAATAGCGGCGATGTCCACATCGACTGTGGTCTTCGGAGTCGCGGGAGCAGTTTTCGGCGACGGAGCATTCTGCGCCGCAGACGAAACGAACAAGAACAAACCACAAGCCAAAGCGCAGCAAATCAACGCTGTTACGCGCGCGTTCATGAGATCCTCCGCGATGAGTCAAACAGGCAAAGTTGAAGAGAGGGCCAAAAGAGCAGCCGAACGGCAACGGAGATCAGCCAGGCAAAGCCATTAAATCAAAAAGAAAGAGATGGCCGGCTTCGACCTGGCAGGATCGAAGAGTTCAGCAGCAGGTATTATCGCGCCGCTCCGCCGAGGGTGTCAATCAGCATGCGATTGCACCCGCAAACACGCACTTTTGCGGGAAAACGACCTCTTTCGCGGCGATTCGCAGCACTTTCAATGAAGGCGCAGTGAACGATCTTCGAAGTTCTCCCTTGAATCAACTGTGGTCATTTCGTGTCGCGACTGATCGGCTTCTCGAACAAATGCCGCCATTCCCATTGCGGATCTTTGAGGACGGCCGGGTCCCGCTTTACCTGGTACGCCAGTCGCAACCTCTCGGCGGAAATCTCGAAGACGAAAAACCCCTTCTCCGTTTGCCCCGTGTTCACCACGTCGAGGTGTTTCTCCTCGCCTTCCGGCTTCCACTTTCGCACCCCCGTCCCGGTGTGGCCGTGCAGGTAGGCGATCACGTTGTAGGGCTTCACAGCGTGGTAAAACGCGACCCAATCGTCGACCACCCACCAATCCGTATCGAATCCACAGTGTGCCATGATAATGACCGGCCGGCCACTATCACCCACGGTAGCGGCCAGGTCTTCTATCACAAACGCGAGCGCTTCCTGAGGATCGTGCCAAGGAAGGGAATAGCGAACCTTGGCATTTTGCTTGTCAGCGGGGTAGAGATTGGTCTGAATGAAGTGGATATCGTTCCAATCCCACGAGTAATGCAGGCCGTTTGGCGACAGGCGTGATATCAGTTTCTTTTCCAGACGCAGCTGATTCCGTCGTTTGATCTCACTTTGCACGCTTACGCGCTGCTTGATGTATTTCTCTGGCGGACCATCGTGATTGCCCCAGCCTTCAAAGACGGGATACTTCAGCGCGCCGTCGGTCCCGTCCAGGCCGAACTGATCGGTGAAGTGTTTCCATTCGATGTCAGTCTGGCCGTTCTTATCGCCGTCATCGATCAAGTCGCCTAGCGCGAGCACGGCCCGAGGCTTGCCGATGGTTCCACCTCCCAGCTTGTCGGGCCAGGCCTGGCCCGAAAGCGAATTCATCCGTTCGATCGTGATCAGGTTGCGATCATTTCGCTCGACGCGCTCGATGGCTTCGTAATGAGAATCCGACGTCGCAAAAAAAGTCAGAGGCTCGGTTTGCTGCGCTCCAACCCGCGTGGGTAATAAAAAGACGCACAGCGCGCTCAATGCGCGCGAGAGAGTCAAACAATTGAACATGGGAACCAACTTCATTCAGGCATCGCTAAGTGTCAGGTCGATGATCGTCCGAATCAATCAGCTACTTTTTGAACAAAGTGTGTTCGGAATCGCCGATCGCCAGCAAAAACGCGAGCAAGTCCAGGATTTGTTCCTTGTCCAGCGTATTCAACTGACCAGCAGGCATGATCGACAGGGCTGACGGCAAGCGCGAATCGATCGACTCTTTCGCAATCTTGTGTTCCTTGGGCACGGGCGTCGTGGAATACAGCACGATGGTTTTCGGATCCTCCGAAATAATGTTGCCAGTCGCGATCGTACCGTCATCGAGGGCCAGCGAAATCGTGCGATACTTCTCCTCGATGTTGCGCGAGGGTTCCAGAATCTCGTGGAGCATGGCTTTCGCATCGCTCTTGTACTTCTTGACGACATCTTCGAGATTCGGGCCAATTGCCCGCGTCGGCGCCATTCCATGGTGACCGTGATGATCACCACCGGCATGGCCAGCCGCGAGCGAGAAGTCCTTCGCCCCCAGCTTATGGCACTGCACGCACGCGAGCGTGTTGAACAACATCTTGCCCTGCGCGTAGTTCCGTTGTTGCCCGACGCGTTTCAGGTCTGCTGCCAGATCGTCGATCTTCCATTCTGTGACTTTCTTCACCGGCTGCGGGTTCTTCGCCAGGAACTCCTGGAGATTGTTCGTGACGAATAGCGTCCCGCGCATCAACTGGTGGTGGCCCGGGAAAGAGCAGATATATGGGTACGCTCCTTCGGCGGTTGGGGCGGTGAAGTCGATCGACTCTTCCTGACCATAGTCCACCAACTTGATGGACCAGAGAATGTCCTTGCTCTTGGGAACGAAACCAACTTCAAAGCCGCCCGCGCCCAAGGAGATTGCCTGCAACCCGACTTCATCGGCCTTGCCCGGGTTCACGAGCAGGATGTTGTGCGGCATGAAATCCGCATTAGCAAACGTGAGCCGGACTTTCTTGCCGGGCGTCACGGTCAGCTCTTTCACGTCGTACATCATCTTCTCGGGGATGGTGCCGATGCGGATGGTTGTAAGCTCGGGCGTATCGCTGAGGATTCCCGACTTCTTCGAGACGATTTCCAGCGAATCGCCGATTACGCCGCCGTGAATGGACTTATCTACATTCTCCCAGAAGTGTTTCACCGTGCTCGCCGCAATGCGGGCGTGCGGCACGGGCGATTGCAGCAGCACCTGATTGAGCAGGCCCTGATTCTTGACATTGTGCTGCTGGTGCAGCCACAACGCTTCCAGCAGGTGATGCGCGTCCTCTGCCTTCGTGGGGTCGAATTGCTTGATCCATTTCTTGGTCTCCGCAATGACCTCCTTCGTATCGCGGCCGCTCAGTTCAACGCGGGTGCGATGACGGATGCCGTCAACGGGCGATTTCAGATTGTCGAGCAGTGCGGGAATCGGCTGGCCATGAATGGCTACCGGCTGCTGCAAGGGACGATCCTTGGCGGTCATCCGGTAGATGCGACCGTGCGCGTGATCACGATTTGGATCGCGGATGTTGTGCTGCATGTGGCCGATGATCACGTTGTGCCAGTCGCTGATGTACAGCGAACCATCGGGGGCAAAGATCGCATCCGAGGGTCGGAAGTTCTTGTCGGCGCTCATCAACAAACCGCGCGATTTTTCTTCTGTCTTCGTGCCGTCGGGATTCGTCCGGACGGCGACCAGTTCATCGCCGGCTGGCTCACCCCAGACATTGCCGGTGTCGGGATTGCGCTCGAGGTGGTAGTGCTTGATGCCCAAGAAACCGATCACGTTGCAGATCAGGAAATCTCCCTGCATTGACTCGGGAAAATGCGAACTGCTGATGACTTCGCTGGCCGTTACCGGGCGAACTTCCTTCTTGAGCAGTTCCTGCATCTTGAAACCGTTCTTGTCTGGGCGGACCTGAAAAGCCCGGCCACCCGTGCCATCGGTGGCGTACTGAAATCCCCAACTATCGAACGCGATGCCGTGCGGATTCGGTGAGTTGTTCGCATGCAACGCGATGGTGTAGCGCCGCGGATCAAAGCGATACATGGCGCTGGCGGACGATTGCAACGAGGGACCCCAGGGATGCTCATGGTTATGCACCATGAAGACACCGCTCTGCCAATAAATGCCGCCGTCCGGGCCATAAATCAAGTTGTTGGCGCCGTGGTGCGTGTCAGACGAATCAACGCCTTGCAACATCACGACTCGAACATCGGCGACATCGTCGCCATTCGTGTCTTTGAGAAACAAAATCTCTGGAGCGCTCGTGACGATTACGCCGCCGTTCCAGAATTCGAAGCCCAGCGGATTTTGAACCTTGGCAAACTCCGTCACCCGATCAGCCCGACCGTCGCGATTGTCGTCGTGCATGATGATCAGGGCATCGTTCATCGGTTTGAGCGGCTCCCAGTTTGGATAGGTTGGCCAGACCGCGACCCACAGCCGCCCCTTGGTGTCGAACTGCATCTGCACGGGATTTGCCAACTGCGGGAACATCGCCTCGTCCGCGAACAGGCGCACCTCAAATCCTTTGGCGACGGCCATGTATTGGATGGCTTCTTCGCCGCCGACATACTTCAACGTCCCTTCCTTCACAGCGCTCGAACTCTTACTCTTGCCGCCGACATTCGAAATGACTTCGACGGGCTGTGGAACATTGCTGTCGTCGACTGGCACATCCTTGCCGCTGGCAACAGCCCACACGCGAACATCCCGATTCGCCGTCATCACGTCGAGCATCGACAGTTCATGCTGCAGCACTGTGGCGTTGGTCTGATCATTGGTGAAGGCCAACTTCGAACGTCCGCCCCAAATATCGTTGCCATCGCGGGCGCGGTAGCGGTTGTTCCAAACCAAATCCTTTTCCAGCACTGCCTGGCGGAGCGGCTGCAGCGAGGCTGAGGCGTTGACTGCCTTTCCGAACAAAGCGTGCACGATCACTTCTGCCAGGCGGCGATTGCCTTCATCCGACAGATGCACGCCATTGATCGTGAGGGGCGAGTTCGCGCTCGCAAATAGTTGTTGGGTGGGATGAAACAGGTCGACGTAACCGACTCCTGCTTCTTTAGCCGCTGCTTCCGTTGCTTTTGTGTAGGCTTCGAGCAACACGTTGTGCGCTTTGCCGTCCGGCACGTTCGGGTTGCGTGTGTCTTCGTGCGCGATGGGGCTGAACAGCACGATCCGCGGCAGGCTCTGGCCGTTGGGTTTCGCGCCGCGCGTCTGCTTCACGAACTCGAGCAGTTGGGCTTTATATTCTTCCGGCTTGCCGTCGTACGATTCGTTGTAACCAAAGAAGGCCAGCACAACGTCGGCCTTCACGTGCCGCAGGTAGTCAGTCATCGAGGTCGCGCCGCCGCTTCGCGGATACGAGTTCGGCCGGTCGCCGCTCGCACTCATGTTGCGAAAACTGACTTGCTTACCCCGCAACTCACTTTGCAATAGCGTTTCGACCCAGCCGTCATGCTGCATCCGATCAGCGAGACCGTTGCCCAGAATCGCAACGACGTCTTCTTTCTGGAACTCAAAAGGGGTAGGGTCGCGATAGCCGGCTGGCACATCGACTAGCGCGGCATCTGGCTGCGCGCCTTGGTCACCACTCGTCGCCAACTGTACGTTTCCGCCGACTGGTTGGCCAGGCTTGCCATCGTAGGTGAGGTACTGCAGTTTACCGTCCTTTTTGACGTCGATTTCGAGTCCCTGCGGCGCTGAGACAGCTTTCAGGGAAAAGACTTCTTTGCGATCCGCGTCGAGCAGCGTGAGCGTGAAGCCCGCGAGGCGGTTCTCGAACCCACTGCGATTCCACACGCCGACTTTTTCGATTTCTTTCACTTCCCCCAGATCAAGTTCCCACCACGGATTCTTCTCACCCGAATTCGAAGTGTGGGTCTGCCCGCCTTTTTCCCAGTTGGGATGCTTGTTGCCGTCGATAGCCCGCGCTGCGCCCGCTGCGCCATTCGTGCTCGACTGAGTCGCTTTGCCGGCGGCAGCGATATTACGGCCGGCGCTGAACACTTCCACTTCGGCCAGCGTCAGGATGCGTTTGTCGCCTGGCAGTTCAATCCGAACGAAACGTGCCGGCTTGCCGGTGACGAGTGCCGCAGCGGGCGCGGCAACAACCGCGACATCTTTGGCAGGTTGAGCCTTCGCCCCGTTTGGAGCAGGTGGATTCTTCGTATTGCGATTGGCGGGAATCGGACTCTCGAAACCGGCATAGGCTTCCGGTTTGATCCCGCGGGCATACGCGCCGCCGCCAAACGTGTTGGGTTGAAATGGACCCACGAAGTCGATCTTGGCATCGGGCTTGATAAACTCCTCAAGTCCGATTGCCCAAAAGCAACCATTCACAAGCAGCCGACGATAGCCATCGTTGAGCAGGTCTTCGGAAGTGCCATATAGCGACGTAAAAACTCGGCCAACCTTTCCCGACGGCGACTTGTAACTCCGCGTCCACTCGGAAGGCATCGGCGACTTGGTTTCATCCGCGGGCGAGTCGGGCTTCATCCCGTTGAGCGGCTGCGCCATGGTCAGGATCTCGCCGTCGACTGGGTTGCCGACATACCCGCCGGCCTGCACCCAAACATCTTTGACACCGCACAAGATGGGATGCGATTGTCTGTCGGCAACGATAGCGATCCGAGTGCTTTGCTGATGATTCTTGCCGTAGTGCCCGATCCAGGTTTGACCGAGCACCTGGTGGCCGAAGCCGCGATCGTAGTCGGCGCCCTTGTAATTAGACGAGTATTTTGAGAATGGATCTGCGCCTTTGATTTGGAAGGCATGTGTCGCGGTGCGCAAGCCGACCACGGGGCCTCCGCGGTTCAGGTAGTCGTCGAAGTGTTTCATCTGCTCCGGCGGAAATTGCTGAAACCGCAGAAAGACAACCGCCAGGTCGGCGGTGTCGAGCGCCTCCATCCCGGGCATGTTCGAGTTACCGGCCACGATCTCGCCGCTGTCCTTGTCGATGTTGAACAGCACGGTGCACTTGAAACCGTGATGTTTGGCGAGAATCCGCGCGATCGCCGGCAACGATTCTTCGGACCTATATTCGTGGTCCCCGGCGAGAAAGACGATGTGCTTGCCCTTGCCGGGTCCAGCGGTCCCTTCAAACACGAGTGTCCCAGCCGTTGCGAGACCGCTGTGCGCGTTCAGCACCGCCAATAAGCAAGCACAACTTCTCCCGAATGCAATCAGGCAGGCAAACGGGTAACGAAGACTGTTCATGTGATCTTGATTTCTGGGTAGAGGTTCGACAATGACGCGCAACAGGTGCGAGGTCGGCGTGATCAGGTGAAAGTTGCAGGAAGGAGTTCCGGGCGGAAGTCCCTATTCTACTTGCGGCAACCGTGTGCTTCAGCCGGGGGAAGGCCGAATCGCAGCAACATTTGTTACAAGTTGATGCTCGGGCGGGGCAGTGGCCGACATGCTCCTCGCATCGCCTTCGGCCACGCGTGCTCAATCGGCTCCTAGTCATCTGTCGATGCGCCGAAGCTCACGAGGCAAGGCGACTAGAACATCCGTTCTTTCGCGTGCCGAGAAATCTCGATGACAGCCGGATTCTTTAGCCGCCGCTCGGGCGAGATCGCGTAGAATCGCTCTCTTACTTCTTCGACTCTTCCAATCACTTTCACGTTGTACTGACGGCACACTTCCGACTCGACCGCCGTGGGAGCAGGAAATGCTCCCAGCCCTGCCTGGCCGAAGACCTTCATCAGGGCCGAATCCTGAAATTCGCCGGCGATTTGCGGATGCAAATCATGCTCATCAAGCCACTGATCTAGCCCGCGGCGCGGCAGCGAATGTCGCCCGGGGACAAGCAGCGGAGCGCCCGACAGCGATTTTGGAAAATGTTTGCGCAGAGAGCGACTGAGTGCTGCCGAACCAAAGATGGTCAGGCCACATTCTCCCAGCAGGTGGCTAAAGGCTTTGATCGGACTTCCCGGTGGCAGCGGAGAATCGCTGAGAATGACATCAAGTTCGAAGGAAGCGAGTGCCTTCAGCAGTTCATCGAGTTGCCCCTCACGAGCATCGAGTTGAACAGGTTCGGGAAGATTGAGAGATGGCTGCAGCAGCCGATAGACCATTAGCTTCGCCAGCACGTCGGAAACTCCCACCAGTAGCCTCCGTGGCTTGCCGGTCGGTCTCCCGCGAGCAACGTCCACCAATTCTTTCCCCAGGGCAAAAATCTCGTCTGCATATCTTAAGACCTCGCTCCCTAGCTCCGTCAACTGCAGCCCCCGTCCCTTTCGCTCGAAGAGCTTTCCTTGCAAGCTCTTCTCCAAGAGCTGCAGTTGGGCCGAGATGGTCGGCTGCGACAGATGCAATATCTGGCAGGCTCGAGTGATGCTTCCCTCGCGGGCAACAACCCAGAAATAATGTAGATGGTGGTAATTCAGCCAATCGTAAGACATATCGTTTTTTTCTATAGCTCGTCGATGAGATTTTCTGTTTGTCTAAGTATAGCCAATAAGCGATGATTCCTCTGTCGATTTCCCTGGATTTCTCGGAACGCCGCTAGCAACTCCCCATGGCTCAACACTCTCACCATTCACCCCGTCACACTCCACTACGGGGGCTAGCTATCCTGCTGCAGCCGGAAATGGCCGACATTGGTGTCGTGGCCCTATTTTCCCTTGTCGTTGGCGTGCTCTCCCTTGCCACGCCGATCACGGTCGAAGCGCTCGTGAATACGGTCGCTTTTGGACGCTATCTCCAGCCGCTGGTCGTGCTGGCGATTCTGCTCTTCACGTTTTTGTCGTTTGCAGCGATTCTGCGGGGCTTGCAGGCCTATGTGGCCGAAGTGATGCAGCGACGGATTTTTGTGCGCGTGGTTGCGCATCTTGCCGAGCGGCTCCCCCGAGTCCGCGGCTCGGCCTTTGCCGAGCAAAATGGCGCTGAATTGCTCAATCGCTTCTTCGAAGTGATCACGGTCCAGAAATCAGCTGCGTTGCTCGTGCTCGATGGGATTGCCATCGTGATCACGGGCGTGATTGGCATGGTCGTGCTGGCGTTCTACCACCCGTACTTGCTCGGTTTCGATATCATTCTCACCGGCAGTGTGCTGTTTGCGATCTTCGCCTTGGGCCGCGGAGCTGTGCAAACCGCAATTGACGAATCCTACAAAAAGTACGCCGTCGCCTCCTGGCTCGAACAGCTGGCGCTTTATCCCACCACCTTCAAGCTCGGCGGCGGTTTGTCCCACGCTTTGCAGACGGCGGATGACTTGACCGTGAGCTACTTGGATGCGCGGCAGGCTCACTTTCGCGTGCTGTTTCGACAGGTCGCGTTTACGCTCGCGGCGCAAGCCTTCGCCGCAGCTGGCTTGCTGAGCATTGGCGGTTTTCTCGTGATCAATGGTCAGTTGACGCTGGGGCAGCTCGTGGCGGCTGAATTGATCGTGGCAGTGGTCGTGGGGGCGTTCGCCAAGCTCGGGAAACACATGGAAAGCTACTACGACTTGCTGGCCGCCTGCGACAAGTTGGGATATCTCTTCGAACTACCCGTGGAAGATGACCACGGCCTCGAACCGCCGCAAGACACCAAGGGTGCTCGCTTGCAGTTTCATGCCGTGCAGCTGTCGCCCGAAATGTCGGGTAGCGGTCTGTCGCTGGAAGTTAAGTCCGGCGAGCGAATTCTGATCACTGGACCTTCGGGTAGCGGCAAGAGCTCGCTGCTCGACTCGTTGTATGCGCTTCGTTCCCTTCACGGCGGCTACATCGAGTACGACGGCATGGACATCAGATCTCTCTCGCCGGCCCGCTTGCGCGAACAGGTCGTGCTGCTCAGAGAGCCGGAGATTCTGGCGGGAACCATCGCTGAAAACGTACAGTTGCTGCGGCCGCACATCAGCTATGCGGATGTGCGACGTGCGCTCGAGGCTGTCGGGCTCTGGGCCGAGGTCATGAAGCTGCCGGCTGGGATCGATACGCACGTTTCACAAGGGGGCGGCTTTCTCTCGGGGAGTCAAAGGATTCGCTTGGTGCTCGCTCGCGCTTTGGCGAGTCGTCCCCGTTTGCTCCTTGTTGACTCGCTTCTCGATCAGTTATCAAGCGCGCAGTTGCAACTTGTGCTGTCTGCAATTTCCAACGATGAGCAGCCCTGCACCTTGCTGCTGGTTTCGAATCGCGAATTGCTCATGGATTTTTGTGACCGAGTTGTGTCCTTACCGCCTCAAGATCCTGAGTCACTGCCCGATTCGGATCGGTCACAGACGGCCGTTTCGCAGATTCCTCACTTACAGCTCGTTGCTTTAAATTGAGTTCACTTGTCGGGCCGCTGACACTTTTTTCGTATCGATGACACGTCCTTTTGGCACGCCAATGACAGCCCACAACTTAGTTAGTCACCCAGCATTCGCGGTCCCAGCAATCGCCCAACTCAGGTCGATGCAGCGGGTTAAACCGTCGATTAGCACGCGGGTCCTGGCGAGCTTTATTATTGCGGCACTCGCCTTGGCGATCTTCGCGATGTTGTTCGTTCCCTGGCAGCAAACGACGCGCGGTGCTGGGCGAGTTATCGCTTTTCATCCCACCGAACGTCCGCAAACCGTTGAAGCTCCCATTGATGGGCGAGTGGCTCGCTGGGGTGACAACATCATCGAAGGGGCAAAGGTTTCAAAAGGCGACCTCATTCTGGAGATTGCAGACAACGACAACTCCCGCGACTTGCGGCTGCAGCAACAGGTCGATGCCGCCGCTCAAAAGCTTGCCTTCGCTACCGAGAAAGTGAAATCGTATCACGAGCAGATCGAAGAGTACGAAGCTGCCCGCGAACTGATCAATGAATCTTATACGCAGCTAGTGGCCGTCGCTGAGCAGAAAATCCAAGCTGCCGAAGCCGACCTATCCGCAGCGAAAGCCGCCGAATGGCAACTGGAGTTAGATTTTACGAGGCAGGGTACGCTGGCCCGGGAAGGACTCGTTGGCGCTGTCAAAGCGCAAGAGGCCAAAGCCAAGTACGAGCAGGCGGTCGCCAAACGTAAAGCAGCGGAAAATTATGTAGCAGCTAGCACGAACGATCGCCGCGCAAAAATAGCGGAAGGAGAATCCAAGTCCCGCGAGGCGACGACTAAAGTCCAAGAGGCTCGAGCCAAGCACCAAAACGCCCAGGGCGAGGAAGCGCTAGCACGCAAAGAGCTAGCAGAGATCCAGGGCAAGTCCGCGGAGTTTGGCCAACGACTTGTAACAGCGCCGCGTGACGGGATTCTGTTCCGGATTTTCGTCTCCGACAACGCTCAGATGTTGAAAAAGGGGGACGCGCTATTCACCATCGTTCCCGAAACCTCGGAGCGAGTTGTGGAACTGTGGATTAACGGAAACGACGTCCCGCTGGTCCAACCAGGCAGGGAGGTTCGCTTGCAGTTCGAGGGCTGGCCGGCCGTGCAATTTGCTGGGTGGCCGAGCGTTGCAGTTGGCACTTTCGGAGGCGAAGTAATTGCTATTGATGCAACTGATGACGGTCGAGGAAAATTCCGGGCGCTCGTGCGACCGGCCACTGACCAAGATTGGCCTTCCGAAGACTATTTGCGACAGGGTGCGCGGGCCAACGGCTGGGTGCTGCTGAATCAGGTGACGCTGGGATACGAAATGTGGCGTCAGCTGAACGGATTTCCTCCGGCAGCTTCCTATTCCGACAATAAGACCGCCGACGGATCCGGCGGTGATTCCAAAGACAAGCAGAAAGTTAAGTTACCGAAATGACACGGATGTTCTTTCTGCTTTGGCTCTTGGCGCTGGCTTCACTGGCCGGCTGCAAAGGCATGTTCTCTGAGGCAACACAAGTCAGCCAACTTTCTGAGCCCGAACTTCCTCCCCCGGCAGAGACACCCCGCGAAAACCGTCCGCCAGTTGCAACGCCTCCCGCCGATTCCAACAACGTCCCGCGCTCGACGACTCCCGAGCCACTCCGGCCTCCGACTGGGGCAAACGAAATCCGGCCAGGCTCACCGCGCGAACAGTTCAGCGCGATCGTGCCTTTGATCAACACGCCGGGAAATGAACTGCCAGCAGTCCCGCTCCCTCTTCAACAAGTGCAATCATCGGTCATCGAGCAATTCCCACTGGTCATTGCGGCTGTGCAAGAGGCACAGGTAGCAGCCGGCAAACAACAGGCCGCCCAAGGAGCCTTCGACGTCAAGTTGGTCGCCGAATCGCTCAACATGCCGCAGGGCTATTACAAGAACTACCGACATCTGGTTAAAGCCGAACAGCCAACATTTGCCGGCGGCGCCGTGTACGGACAGTACCGCGTCGGCGACGGATTCTTTCAGCCCTGGTATGGCGAGCGGGAAACGAACGAAGGAGGAGAATTCAAGCTGGGCATCGCGGCGCCACTGTTGCGCGGTCGCTCGATTGACGAACGTCGAGCGGAAATTTACCGTGCCGATCTGCAGGCCGGCGCTGTCGATCCCCTCGTCCGACAACAGCAAATCGAGTCATTGTTGGTTGCATCCTACGTCTATTGGTCGTGGGTTGGTGCCGGGCAAATGTATCTCACGACGAACGGACTTCTGAAAGTCGCTGAAGAACGAAATCGGGGTCTGCAGCGCCAGGTTGAACTTGGCAACTTGCCTCGTACCGAGGTACAGCAAAACGAGCGGTTGATTGCTGGCCGCGAGGCCAAATTAATCGAGGCCAATCGCAAGCTCCAAGGTGCTGCGGTCAAGCTCTCCCTCTTTCTGCGCGACGCAGCGGGCGATCCGATAGTCCCCACGGTCAATCAACTGCCGCTCAGCTTTCCACCCATCACAGATCCACGTCAGCAACCGCTCGAAGATGCAGTCGCCGCGGCGCTGGATCGCCGCCCGGAACTACAGCTTCTGCAAATCGACCGGCAATTGGTCAACGTCGACCTGCAACTCGGCGAAAACGAGTTGCTCCCCAACTTGACCGCAGTCTTGGAAAGTTCGAAGGATGTCGGTGGACCAGCCAGCAGCAAACGTGACAAAACGCCGTTTGAGCTGGAAGCCGGCCTGCTGTTCGACGTGCCGTTGCAGCGGAACAAAGCCCAAGGCAAGATTCAGGCGGCGCGCGGCAAATTGAGTCAATTGACGCTGAAGCAACAATACACCGTCAACAAAATCGTGGCGGAGGTACAGGATGCTCAGCTGGCGCGGGTGGCTGCGTTTGAACGTGTCGGCAAGACGCGACAAAACGCCGCCTTGGCTAAGGAACTCGTGCAGGCCGAGTATCGTAGTTTCGCCCTCGGTAATAGTGACTTGCTTCGGATTGCGATTCAGGAAGGTGCAGAGCTCGATGCTCAGTTATTGGAAGTCGAAGCTGTCCAAGACTATTTCCAAGCGGAGGCCCAGTACCAGGCAGCTCTCGGCGTCTCGCCGTGATTAGTCACGCTCGCGCCTATTATTGAAGTAAATAGATTCGGCCTGGAGTTCAGCAACAGTTAAAGCTCGATGGGCACTGGCGTGACGATTCCGCTCTTTAGATCGTAGACGCCGCCAGCCACAAGCAGCTTTTGATCACGCAAGAGTCGCCGAATGACGGGTGAAGATTCGGCGATCAGTTGCGCCTGGTTGCGGACGTTTTCTTCGATTGCCCGCGACAAGTCGCTCTTCGCAACCTTGACCGCAGGACGGATGTGCTGAAACAGGCCGCTGATTTGTCCGGGAACCTCTTCACCTTGAATGGTGGCCGTCACAGCCCCACAGTTTGTATGTCCGAGCACGTAAAGTACCTGGGCTCCGAGTACATGCGTAGCGAATTCCAGGCTCCCAATGATCTCGCTGCTGGCGACATTGCCCGCGATACGCGTGACGAACACGTCGCCGAAGCCTTGATCGAAAATGATCTCGATCGGCACACGCGAATCCGCACAACCTAAGAACGCGGCGAACGGCGTTTGCCGCGGCGCAACCTCCCGGACTCGCTGTATGTCGCGATTCACGGCAAGCGACTTTGCGGCGGCAAAGCGCCGATTGCCTTCGTAAATTAGTTCCAGGGCAGCCAAAGGCGTCTCCGGTCTGGGTTGCCCCGGCGAAATCGACTCGCCGCCAGTTACAATTCCAGAGTTTGGGCGCGATTCAAGTTTCGGCGGCATCATGAGCTCCTTGTGCAATCGGCGGAATGGAAAGTCGGGGTTGCGCCCGACATACCTGTCTTGAGATCCTGGGCAATCGACGTGCAATTTGCTTTGCTTCAGATGTCCCGGAGACGTGCTTAACTCACTATCGTTACGAATCGAACAGGTACGACTAAACGATTTCCCCCTCTATACTGGTTTATCGCGAACTTATTCGCGAATTTTATTTCGTGAATTTATATTCACAAGTTTCGGTTTTAACAAGGGCAGACATGAAAAAAGCTGGGCAAAAAACGTCACAGGCTGCTCCACCGACCGCTGCACCCTGGACGTTTCTGACTAACCACACGCACGTGCTCTGGTGCATCTATCAGGAACCCGCGACCCGCCTGCGAGATGTGGCCGAACGGGTGGGGATTACCGAGCGAATGGTGCAAAAAATCGTAGCTGAACTGGTAGAAGCCCAATGCCTGCAGGTGCGAAAAAATGGCCGGAGAAATGTCTACCAACTACTGGTCGACCGACCGCTCCGCCACCCGCTCGAAGCTCATTGCACCGTCGGCCAGATCCTCGACTTGCTGTATCGCTCCAAGCCAAATCCGCGGACGTAGATCCCAAGCCAAGTACCGGAAATTGCGATCGAACTCACCTGTTTTCCCTAGTCTGCTCAACTAGTACCATGAGCCGACTTATTTTGACGGCTCTTTCCATTCCCAGACTGACAGAGCATTCAGCTCGCGAATGTAGAGCTTGCCATTGGCTATGGCGAGATGAGCCCAGGCCGAATCGCTGCTGATCTTGCGGCGACTGAGTAGCTTGAACCCTTTGGGATCCGCTGCAATCAACAGCAGCTCTCCCTTTTCATCAAGCGCGAGGATCCGATCCTGCCTCGCGACCAGGCTCCAATACTTCCCAAACGGCTCTGTAGTCCAGGTTCGTATTCCTTCGGCCAGGTTAAAGCAGGCGAAGCGTTGATTCCGCAGATGCACATAGGCATGGCCATCGATGACGAGGGGCGAACTCATGTATCCCTGAGAGGGTTCGGTCCACACATTCTCAACCTCAAAGGGCGGCTCTTCCCCGGAATTGGAACGCTTGGTGATTCGAAAACCGTTTGTCTTGCCGCCGTACGAACTGGCGAACGCCAGGTCATCGACAATCGTCGGCGTGATGATGTTCATGCCGCGGAACGCCGGCACCTCCTGCGACCAGAGGACCTTACCATCGGCAAGCGCGATTCCTGCCAACTTTTCTCTTGATTGCACAACCAACTGCCGCACGCCGCCAATCGTCGCGATGATGGGTGATGAGAACGCGCTGCCGTTCATTCCTCCTTCATCTTTGAATGCACGCCACTCCACTTCTCCGGTCCGCTTGTTGAGCTTGACGACGGCAGCTGCGGCTTGAACGTAGAGCGAGTCGCCATCGATCAATGGCGACGCCACAAAGCCGAACGCAGGCACGGGCGTTTTGTATTTCTCGACAAAATCGACCCGCCAGCGTTCCTCACCAGTAGCTACATCGAGCGCCACAAGCACATCGCGAATGCCGGCGACATACAGAGTTTCTCCGTCGCAGGCCGGCGTCGCACGAATCCAACTCCCATTCGCCCAGGCGAAGAACGGTACGATCAACGAGCCTTTCCACTCCGTCTGCCATAGTTTCTCGCCAGTGTCACGATCGTAAGCGGTCACGCGCTCCTTCTCAGCCTTGATGGTCTCTGTGCTGAAGACCCGTCTGCCCACGACGATCGGCCCGGAGTAACTAGGCTCCAGTTCCACTCGCCAGGTCTGCACAAGTGACGTTTCATCGAGCGATTCAGGCCACGAAGGACCACGATACTGTCCATCGCGCGATGGACCTCGCCATTGCGGCCAGTCTTCGCCGCGCGTCAACGTTGGCAGCATGGCAAGCAGCGCAAACCAAAAATAGCAGTGGTTCATAGGTATCATCCGCTTCAAAAGCTACTTCTCAGCAGAACCCACATAGAGCGGAATCTCGCTTCCTTGCAGAAACGACGGCCGAAGTCAGTCTTCCGCCGAGCAATTCCCTGCCCAAACGATAGTGGCACCATGGTTCCGCAGGCAACCTTGTTGTTACAAAGTAGCACGCTTGTACAGTGTAGCGCCCCGTCAAGCGGATTCCTTCGCTTGCGTTGCAGGCTGGTGGCATGAAAGGAACTTTTTCGCTGCCTTAAACATCGCAGATGCCAAAAAGAGCTCAAGGCGATTCCGCATCCGCACTTTCTGCCGGGCCGGGATCCTGCGAGCCAACACGTCGTCCTAGCGGCACTCGCGGTTTTTCAGGGAAACTGCGTACTTGGCCACCTGATTAGTTGCCGAGAGCAGTGCCGCAGAATCGAACGCAATCGATTGACAAGTGCATGCAGTTTCAATAGCATCATTTGGATTTGATTGATCGATCAACATGGCGAACTGTCCCGATGAGCTCAATTCTTTCGCAAGAGAATCCTGGAAACATCAGTGCCGCAGGGGATGCACCCTTGTCGGAAGCCGTTTATCAGCGTTTGCTCGAATCGATTCTGACGGGGACTTATCCACAGGGAGCCGTGTTGAGCGAGTTGGGGGTCGCTCGCGAACTCAAGGTCAGCCGCACCCCCGTGCACGATGCCCTCCGGCAACTGGCGAAAGACGGCCTCGTGATCCGCGAGCGGAATTGCCGCGCCCGCGTCGCCGGCATGACCGTGGACGACGTCTTTGAAGTGTTCGAAATGCGGAAGCTATTAGAAGGACCAGCTGCCGAAATGGCTGCAGCCCGAATGGATGCCCGGCAGCTATTGCCCTTGCAGCAGATGGCTGACGAACTTAAGCGAGCTCGCCGCGGGCGAGAGTGGATCGCCCGCTGGGCGGAGTTCGATGATCAGTTTCATTCGACCATTGCGACTGCCAGCGGGAACCGGCGTCTCGCCCAGGACATTCACCGATATCGCTTGTTGCACAAGGGCTTCAACCGTATGGCGACGGAGCCCGAAGGTTTGCAGCAGGCGCTGGCCGAACACGTCAGCATTCTCGACGCCCTCGCAGCCCACGACGGCAAGTTGGCGCGGGAACGAATGGTCGCTCACATCGCCGCCTGGCAGGCCCATTTCATTCGCCATCTGCCGCAGGGCAGTGACGCTTCCTCTGCAGGCCCTCGCGCGGCCGGAAAGAAGCGGCGAGCATGAAGTGGTCATCAACCTACCTGCCGGCTCTCCTATTGGTCGGCCTGATCTTCTGCGCCGAATCCGCGCTCGCGGAGCCAGCCAGGCCGCTTGCTTTCTTGCAGCGTCACTGCCTCCGTTGTCATGGTAGCGATAAACAGGAAGGCGAAATCCGGCTTGACAAACTCACCGCCGAGGTGGCTCGCGATGCCCGGCTCTGGTCGCAAGTCCGCGAACAACTGCATGATCAAACGATGCCTCCCGCCGACGAGAAGCAACCGGCCGAAGAGGAATCGCGGAGCGCGCTCCAGTGGATCGACCGCCAGCTGCAGCACGCAGCGCCGCGATTGCCGAACGACGGCAACCTGGTCTCGCATGAACTTCTTTTTGGCAAAGCAACGGACACGCCGCCCGCAGGACAAAGTCGCGTCTGGCGGTTGAGTCCTGATGGCTACTTCGGCTTTGTGCGCGATGTGCACCGCGGCCGAGCGGATGGCCTCGTGCAGCCGTTCACGCTCAGTCCCGAGCGTGGCATTCGGGATTTTTCGAGTTTGTATTCGATCGACGAAGCCAGCACGGAGATCTTGCTGCGGAATGCCGAGGTCATTGTCGCTGGACAATCCGCCCATGAATTTGTCGAAGGCAAGCTGCGGAGCAAGCACGATACGGTTGGTGAGTTCGTGAAGCTGATGGATCCTGCTGCGCCGCCGACGAAAGAGCAGCTCGAAATCGCGATTCAAAGGCAGTTCCGTTTAGCATTGGCTCGCCAAGCGGACGCAGGCGAAGTGGAACGATTGCTGGCGCTTTATGAAAAGTGTGCGGCCACCGGCGACACGCCGGGCGCGGCCCGGATCATGCTGCAAGCGGTGCTGCTGCGGGCCGACGCCATGTATCGGGAAGAGCTAACGAGCAGCGACCATAGCGGCCGGGCCCGCTTGCCGCAGCAGGAAATTGCCCGCAGCGTGAGCCTGGCCTTGCTCGACCGGCGCGATGCGATACTTAATCAAGCCGCTGATAAAGGCGAGCTCGCTACCCCAGAGCAAGTCGCCACGCACATCGAACGGATCCTGAGCGATCCCAAGCGGGACCTCGCGGGCGTCTGGCGATTCTTCCGTGAGTATTTCGAATATCACAAAGCAGTCGATGTCTTCAAAGACAAGCCCAAGACGTTTGTGCATGAACCGAGGACACTGGTCAGTGATACGGACCGCCTGGTGAAGCACATCGTCGGTGAGGACCGCGATGTCTTTCGTCAGCTGCTAACAACCCGGCTCTCGTTCGTGAATTACAACACCAAGGAAAACAAGCAGACTCGTCAGCAGGAGCCGGTGCCGGCGGTGACGCTGAATCCGCACAACAACAAAGGGCAGACCGGCGTCGAGTCGATCTATGGATTGGATCAATTTCCCCAGCCGCAGCCGGCGGAACTCCCTGCGGATCAGCGGCTCGGCATTCTCATGCAGCCCAGCTGGCTCATCGCCTTCAGCACGAATTTCGATAACGATCCGGTGCGCCGCGGGCGTTGGATTCGCGAACGTCTGCTGGGCGGTACAGTCCCTGATCTTCCGATTGGAGTCGTGGCCCAAGTGCCGGACGATCCTCACAGGACCTTTCGTGATCGTCTTGCCGTCACCCGAGAAGGCAGGTGCTGGAAGTGCCATCAGCAAATGGACGACCTGGGGCTGCCATTCGAGAACTTCGATCACTACGGCCGCTTCCGGACGACGGAATCCGTGCTCGACGTGACAGCGACCGAGCAGAATGTCGACAAGAACGGCAAGTCACTGGGCGACGTGCAGACGGAAGCGCCGCTCTTAACGACGGGATTGATTGCTCGCAGCGGAGTGACTGAACTCGATGGCCCAGTCGCCGATCCGCGGGAACTCGTGGCAAAGCTCGCCGATTCCGATCGCGCCCGCCAGGTTTTCATCCGGCATGCCTTTCGATATTTCCTGGGCCGCAATGAATCGCTCGCGGATGCCAGAACGCTGCAAGCGGCGGATCGAGCTTACGTGAAGTCCGGCGGCAGCTTTCGAGCACTCGTCCAATCGTTGTTGACTTCGGATTCACATCTATACCGCAATGCCATGCCTGACACCGTGTCCCTGAAGCCAGCCGAGGAGAGCCAGCGATGAACAGCCGCCGCGAGATCTTGAAGTTGGCCGGCTACGGATCGAGTGCCGTGCTGTTGTCCCCCATCCTTTCGCAAATCGCCGCGCATGCTGAAGGGACGTCGCCGGCGAACTTGCCGCGTCGCGTCATTTTCGTCGTGCAAAGCAACGGCTTGAATCCGAACCATCTCCGTCCGGAGGGAATGACGCCGCCTAAGCACGGCCGGGCCACAAATGACAAATTGGAAGAGACATCCCTGAGCGGACGCAAGTTGCATCCGGCGCTCAGTGCACTCGAGCCGTTTCAGGACCGACTGACTCTGGTGCAAGGGTTGTCCGGCAAGATCGCCTTGAGCGATCACAGCGCCAACCACGGGGCGCTCGGCTGCTATCCAGCCAACAAAGGTCCGATGGCGCAAACCATTGATTCGGCGCTCAGCGAGGCGCTGCCGGCCATCTTCAAGCACGTGGCCTTGGGACTGTCGGGCCGCGGCGATGGCTCGATGAACTATGCCTTGTCAGCCGCCGGCCCCGGCAAGGCGGTGCCGATCATTTGCTCGCCGTCGCAGGCCTTCGCCTCACTCTTCGGCAGCGTCACCGAGGGAGCCGGGCGGGTTGCCTTCGATCAAAAGACCCATCTTCTCGACTTCATGGCCACCGATGTTCGCCGCGCCCAAAACGGGCTCACCGGCGAAGATCGGGAAAAGTTCGACCAATATGCTTCCGCGTTCGAGTCACTGCACGCTCGCCAGCAAGCGTTGCTCCGAAAGGCCGCCGATCTGAAGAAGCATGCGCCGGAACTCGGTGAAGGTCTGACTTCGAGTACATCGAGCATTGTCCTCGAAGCTCAGTTTGAGCTGGCCGCTGCAGCGCTGCTGGCAGGGCTCACCAATGTCGTCACGCTGGCCTCGGGCGGCGGTGGCCAGGGCTTTGGTAAGTTCCCGGAGTTCAACATGCCCGACTTGCATGGGATGGGACACGGCGCATCCTTCGGCCGGGCCAGCTCTGAGGATTGCTTTGTCGAACTGCGGCAGTACCACGTCAAGCTCATCGCGGGCCTGGCACAAAAGCTGGCCGCGATGAAGGAAGGGGACGGGACAATGCTCGACCGCACGCTGATTGTCTACCTCAGCGACTCGGGCGAAAGTCATCATCCAAACTTGCTCGAATGGCCCGTCGTGCTGTTGGGTGATCTTGGAGGCAAGCTGAAAGAGGGCGGCCGCTATCTACAGTTCGCGCGCTACGGCGGGCCAGAACACAAAACAATGGCGAACTTGTATTGCACGCTGTTGCACGCTGCAAGCCAGCCACGCGACAAGTTTGGCGTTGCAGATCCAGGGCTGAAGGACAGCGATCAAACAGGACCGCTGCCGGAACTACTGGCGTGAGGAAATCACATGAAGACCATTAACTTCGTCCTATTCTTTTGCGTTCTTGCGCATGCCGCAGCGGCACAAGAACTGAAATTCGCCTCGCTCGAAGAGAGTCGAGCGGAGTATGAGCGGTCGGTCAAAGTGCTGCTCACCAAAAAGTGTGGCGCTTGCCATCAAGGCGACAAAACGGAAGGCGATCTCGAGTTACTGGCGCTGAACCCAGACTTGAAGGGAAGCACGAGCGCTGCCCGCTGGGCGATGGTCGTGGAGAAGGTCACCGCCCGCGAAATGCCGCCGAAAGGAGGGACGCCGCTGACCGATGCCGAATTGAAATCGCTGACCGGCTGGATTGCCGCGGAAATGAAGCGCTCGGGCAAGCATCTGGCCAAGCGCGAAGCGTACAACAATGGCAACAAGCTTCCGCACCACATGCTGTTCGACCCGCAGCAGAACGCACCCTTCGATGCGCCGCCGCAGATCAGAACCGTCAGTCCGGAAATCTACGCGGCCTATACGCGTGACCTGACGAAGGGCGCGGACAACCTGATCGCCCAGCCGTTCTCGCCCGGCGGCAAGAGCACGTTCAAGGACATGTACCTGCCGAAAGTCGACGAGCCGGTGACGGCGCAGATCCTGAACAACGCGCTCGCGATCGTCGAACGACAAACGGGCTTCACTCGCGAAGGCGATGACCTGAAGCCGCGTCTCGGCGCCCAGAAGGATTTCCTGCCGTTTGTCGATGAACGCGTCCCGCTGAATGACACGGCGATCGAGAAAGCGGTCAAACTGCAATTCGCCCGCGTGCTCGAACGCGAACCGACTGCTGACGAATTGCAACGCTTCACAGCCTTCATGAAGAAGAATGTCGCCGAGGCAGGCCGCGTGTCCGGAGTGCGTTATTCGCTGGCTGCCGTGTTTCTCCTTCCCGAAGGGATCTTCCGCTACGAGCTTGGATCAGGCCCCGTTGACGACAAGGGCCGAGTTCGGTTGAGTCCTCAGGAGATCGCGTCGGCCATCAGTCTTGGTCTGACGGACGATCGTCCGCCGGCCTGGCTCATTGCCGCAGCGAACAAAGGGGAACTGGACACGCAGGAGGGAGTCGCCGCGGCCGTTCGCAAGCTGCTCGCAGATCCGAAGCTTCAGAAGCCGCGGATCCTCCGCTTCTTCCGCGAGTATTTCGGCTACGAGCGGGCCCTGGAAGTCTTCAAAGAAACCAAGGACATGCCCGGCCATGATCCTCGCGCGCTGGTCGAAGATACGGACCGATTGATTCTGTACATCCTGGAACAGGACAAGCAGGTGCTGAAGGAACTGCTGACCACGAACAAAGCGTTCGTCATGTACAAGGGCGCCGCCGAGGCGAAGAAGAAGCGGGCGGAAGAGTTGGCGAAGTTTGAACGAGAGAAGCAGAACAACCCAGAGAAGTTCAAAGATAAGAAGCCGAACCTGCCGGGCCGCGCAGTTTATGAATCGTACAACTTGCCGGACTTCCCCGACGAACAGCCCGTGGAGTTGCCGAACGAACAGCGGGCTGGCATCCTTACGCAACCCTCTTGGCTGATTGCCTGGTCAACGGCCGATGACAACCATGCGATTCTCCGTGGCAAGTGGGTTCGCGAGCGACTGCTCGGCGGCGTGGTTCCGGACATTCCCATCACGGTCGACGCGCAGTTGCCTGACGCTCCGCATCAGACCCTGCGAGAGCGGATGTTGGTGACGCAGGAGAAATATTGCTACCAGTGCCATCAGTACATGAATCGCGTCGGTCTGCCGTTCGAGATGTTCGATCACTTCGGCCGCTTCCGGATGACCAAAAAGGTGCTTGACGTAGAAGCGACCGCGGCCAATGTCGACAAGAAGGGAAAGCCGCTCGGCAATGTGCTAATAGAAGTTCCGGTGAACGCCACGGGCGGACTTGAGTTCACGCTCGATCCCAAGTTGACCGGCGACGTGCAGGACGGGGTGGAACTGCTGCACAAACTGGCTGACTCGCCGGTTGTGGAGCAGGTCTTCGTCCGCCATGCGTTTCGCTACTGGCTCGGGAGGAACGAAACGCTGGGCGATGCAGCGACGCTGCGGCGAGCTCACGAGGACTACGTCCGCAGTGAGGGGAGCATGCAGGCGCTGATCGTCAGTTTGCTATCGAGCGAGTCATTTCTGTACCGCGTACCTGCTGGATCCGCGGCGAGTGCCAAAAAACCTGGAATTACCCCGTAACAATTGCTCGCAACCGGCCATTTTTAGTTGACAATGAAACTCAGGAGTCTTGCCATGTCCTTCGCACGTCGTGATCTGCTGAAAGGTTTTTCGCTCGGCGCGGGGACCTTGCTGCTGCATCCCATTCTGTCGAAGCTAACGGCGCAGGCAGCCGGAGCCGCTGTTCAACCCAAGCGGTTTGTCTTCGTTGTGGAGAGCAATGGCTTCACACCGCAGCAAGGAGCGCCGGAAGGTTACACGCGCAAGCCGCGCGATCAGCGTCCGCTGGGTGGCCCGAGCGAGCTGGTCGATCTGTCTCTCGCCGATCGCACGCTGCCGATGGCGCTCGCGCCGCTGACGCCGTGGAAAGACAAAGTCACGATCGTCGAAGGGCTGTCGGGAAAGATCTGCGGCGGCGGTCACTCCAACAACTTCCAGGCAATGGGGTGCTTCGGCCAGGGGCGCGGCAGCGGCGGCGAAAGCACTGCCGTGCTCGGTGAGACGATCGACGGCGCGCTCGCCAAGCAACTTCCCAGCATCTTTCCGTTCCTCGGCCTGGGTGTTTCGAAGCGTCTCGAAAACAGCGTCCTCTACAACGTCTCTGCCTGGGCAGCTGACAAACCGCTGCCGCACATGGTGAAGCCGGATCAGGCCTATGCAGCGCTGTTCGGCAGCGTTGCCGGCGGCATGGCGAAGCAGGAATTCACGGCGAAGAACAACCTGCTCGATTTCATCCGTGAGGATGTCCGCCGCGTGGAAAGCAAGCTCGCGGGTCCCGAGCGCGAACAGCTCGGCGCGTATCTGGAAACGCTCGACACACTACGTGACCGTCAAAGCCGGCTCAACGAAATTGAACACACGCTGCGCGAGCAGGCCCCGGTCACGAGCGACAAGTACACTTCCGCGGTCGAAACGGACCGGCTCGATGCGCAGTTCGACCTCGGCGCGGCGGCCCTCGTCGCCGGGCTGACGAACGTCCTCACGATCTCTTCCGGCGCCGGCATCCGCGACTTCGATATTTCCTTCACGGGCCTCGGTCTGCATAAGGGGAAGCACCACATCGGTCACGGCGGCAGCGAGAACGGCATGGATTGGTTTGAGCTCTCCAACATGATCCGCCGATTCCATTTCGAGCAGATCGCCAAGCTCGCGAAGAAGCTGGACGGCATCAAGGAGGGTGATGGCACGATGCTGGATAACACGGTCATCGTCTATCTGAGCGACGGCGCCGAATCGCATCACAGCCGCTGCTGGGAATGGCCGATGGTGGTGCTCGGCAACATCGGCGGCAAGCTGAAGACCGGCCGGTATGTGGATTACCCGGCCTACGGCCACAAGGGGCATCGCACGACGGCCAACCTGTTCGTCACGCTGCTGCAACTCGCCGGGTCGTCCCGCACCAGCTTCGGCCAGGCCGATCCGGGGCTCAAGGATTTCGACCAGCACGGGCCGCTCGAAGAACTGCTGGCCTAAGTCGCTCGCGGCGGGAACTCGCTCATGAAGACGGTGTGGCTGGTACTACTGACCTTCTGCTGTTCGGCTGCATCGGCGGCGGAATGGTCGGTCAGCCGCGCCCATGAGCGGTGGATCCACTCGATAGCGTTCAGCCCCGACGGCAAGTGGATTGCCACCGGAAGCGACGATCAGGCAGTGAAGGTCCGGGATGCAGCGACGGGCAAGGAACTCTGGAACGAAGCCACGGCGAATGCAATCACCGCGGTCGTCTGGTCTCAGGGTGGCAAGCAACTCCTGGCTGGCAACTGGCGCGGCGGCATCGAAGTTCGCGACGCTCAAAGCGGCAAACTGCTCACTCAGTGGAAGGCTCACCGGGAGAACATCACCGGTCTCGCGGCCAGCCAGGACGGACTGCAATTGGCGACGGCTAGTGGCGATGATTCGTGCAAAGTCTGGGATCTGGCAACTCGCCGCTGCTTACTCACGATTGTGCAAGACAATGAATACGACGCGACCTGCGTGGCCTTCAGTCCCAATGGCAAATTCGTTGTCGTCGGCGACGGCGAGAACCTGCTCAAGCTTTACGGCGTTCGTTCCGGCGAATTGCTGCTGACCTTTTCTGGTCATACGGAGACGATCGCTGCGGTGGCGTTCTCCCGCGATGGCAAACGGGTCTTCAGTGCCAGTTCCGATGACACCGTGCGAATCTGGGACGCGGCGACCGGCGGCGAAATCCGCAAGTTGGAAGGGCATGCTGACGACATTACTTCCCTGGCGCGAAGCTGCGACGGCTTGCGGCTCGTCAGCGGCAGCGCCGATGGTTCAGCCATTGTTTGGGACACAGCATCGGGAAAGAAACAAGCTGAGTTCTCGGGCTTCTCGCACGGCGTTACCGCCGTCGCTATTTCCGCTGACGGACGCCGAGTCGCCAGCGGCAGCCGCCAGGAGTTGCGAATCAAGGAGGCGGCCCGATGATTGCACGCCGCCTCGTACATCCCCTGCTCCTTTGCCTGGTGGCGACAACCGCAGCCGCTGTGGAGCCGTCCTTCGACGACATCATTCAGCCATTCCTCAAGCAGCATTGTTTCGACTGCCATGGCGCGGACGAACAGCATTTTCAACTGCGGTTCGACAAGTTGACCTCCGTCCAGTCGCGCGATCGCCATCTGTGGACGCTCATTCATGAGCAGATCGCATCAGGCGCAATGCCGCCTGCAGATCAGCCCCGGCCCAGCGACAAAGAGAAAGCGCAATTCCTCGCCGCCATCAAGCAGGGCCAGCTTTCGCTCGGCCGCACGACGACCCGCAGGCTCAATCGCCGCGAACTGAACGCCGCGTTGCAGGACGTCAGCGGTCTCGCGGTCGACTTTGCTTATGCGCTGCCTGATGATGGCAAGGTCGATGGCTTCGATACTGGCGCTGATGGTTTGCAAGATGCTGCGGATTCGGTGGCTCAGGCCCTGCAGGTGACTCGCCGCGCGGTCGATGGCGTCCGCTTTCTATCAGAATCCCGCAGCCAGCTGATTGCAGCCGACGTGCGCGATGCCAAGGATGTGAAAAAAGTCTTCGAGCCCTGGAAGAATGAGGGCGTGTCGGCTGGGGGCGACGTGGCGTCCCTGCCGGGGACGGGCTGGTTGCTCAAGCCGAAGTGGCTCCCGGATCGCGGCGGCTTTTCGATTCGCATTCCGCTACCGGAGAGGCGCGGGGTTCTGCGGCTCAAGTTGGTCGTCTCTTTGCAAAAGTCGCTCCCCAAAATCCCCAATCCACACCTCTGGGTGGAAGTCGGCGGAAGAGACCTGGCTTACGTCGAAATCAACAGCGCCGCGACGGAACCGCAAACGCTGGAATACCAGGTCCACCTCGCCGACGTCATTGCCGACGCGAAAGGTGTCGCGATCACGCTGACCAATCGTGTGGAAGTGCCTTACGAAATCGCCGGCTTCCCGAACGAAGACCGCAGCAAACCGGAAGAGAACATTCCTGGCGGCACCGGTTTGTTTCGCCCTACCTTCGATGCCAAGACGATACCTCTTACCGAGCAGCCCGTGCCGCTGATCGTGCTGCATCGCTTCGAAATCGAAAGTGACTTCCAGCAACAATGGCCGCCGCCTGAGTGGAAGGTTGATCTCGAACGAAACGATCAGCGCGAGTCAGCTCAGCGGCTCCTGACTCTCTGGACTGAACGAGCGTGGCGCCGGCCTGTATCTGCGGACGAACAGCAGCGCTTTCTAGCGCTCTACGACGCGGAACGCAAACGCGGGCGGAGCTTCGATGACGCGCTGCGTGCAGCCTGCCATGCGGTTCTCATGTCGGGTTCGTTCCGCTATCTGGCTGCTCCGGGTAGGGACAATCCGCATGACCAGTTTGCCATCGCTTCGCGGCTGAGCTTCTTTGTGTGGGGAACTCCGCCGGACGAAGAACTGCGCCAGCTGGCAGCCCAGAACAAGCTCCGCGATCCGTCGGTTTTGAATGCGCAAGTCGACCGGTTGCTCTTAGCCAAACGCAGCGAGCGTTTCTTTCAGCCGTTCGCTGCCCAGTGGCTCGAAATGGGCCAGCCCATCACGCTGGCAATGGACCACCTGCAGAGACAGGATCATCGCTTCGGCCGAAATCTGAAAGCGTCGATGCAGGCGGAGTCGATCGAGTACGTGAGCGAGGCAGTCAAGCAAAACCGTCCGGCGCGCGAGCTCATCGATAGCGATTGGACAATGATGAACGACATTCTTGCCCGGCACTACGGCTACGAACTCGACGGCGGCCATTTCCGGCGCATCACGCTGAAGCAGGACGATCCCCGCGGCGGCGGAATCCTTGGACAGGCTGGCATTCAGTCCATGCTCTGCTGGATGGGCGAAAACTGGGTCATTTATCGCGGGGCCTGGACGTTGCGGCGAATCCTCGACGATCCGCCGCCACCCCCACCGCTCGAAGTGCCCGAGCTCATTCCCTCGGACGGCAAGAACGCCGGCAAAACGTTCAAGCATCTCCTGCAGCAACATCAGGAAGATGCGAAGTGCGCCGTCTGTCACAAAAGCATGGATCCACTTGGCTTCGCGCTTCAAAATTTCGATTTGAGCGGCCGCTGGCGCGAGCGCGAGTTTGAGAAGTACATCCGCAACGAGCTCGACGGCAAGATCGAATGGCGGGGAACCGGCAAGGACCGGCCCGTCGATGCCACCGGGAAGTTGCCGCGCGGCGAGGAGTTCACTTCGTTTGCCGAGTGCAAAGCACTGCTCGTGAAGAATTACCAGGACGACATCGTCCGCGGCTGGCTCAAGAACGTGTTTCTGTACAGCACGGGCCGCAAGCCCGAGATCGCGGATCTAGCTGAGATTCGACAGATCATGGCGACTCACCAACCGCGCGGCTATCCGCTGCGCGAGCTCCTGCAAGCCATGGTCCGCTCGCAGGCCTTTCTCGAACAAACGGAACCCTCCGCTGGAGTGAAAAATGAATAGCAAGAACCCGGTTGTCACCCGTCGCACTGCTCTTCGCGGCCTCGGCGCCTTGGTCGCCCTTCCCTGGTTGCACGCGATGGGGAGCAAGTCGCTCGCGGCCGCGACGGGCAAGAGAGAGCCGCCGCGGCTCGCCTGCTTTTACATCCCAGGCGCGATCAACCACTACAACTGGTATCCCGCCGACGAAGGCCCGAAGTACACCATCGCTCCTTCCCACAAGCCGCTTGCACATCTGCGGGACGAGTTCTCCGTTCTATCCAGCCTCCTCCACATTCAGGGACGGATCAGCGGCCACGAGCATCCATATAACTGGCTAACCGGGACCAACATCAAGCAGACTCCGGGTACGATCACGAATACCATCTCGTTTGATCAGGTCGCAGCCCAACACGTGGGGCCGACCTACTTGCCGTCGCTCGCCCTGTCGTTTGAAGACGGCGTGGGGACGCGGACCCTCTCGCGCAACGCCATGGGAGCCGACATTCCCGCGATCGGCAACTATCGCACCGTGTTCGAAAAGCTCTTTCCGCCCGCGGATGCTGGGCAGCTCAAGGAGGCTCAGGCTCGCATCGAGCTGAATCGCAGCGTGCTCGATGCCGCGTTGGAAGAGACCGGCGACCTGCGGCGGAAGCTGGGCAGAGACGATCAGCAGCGGCTCGATCAATACCTCGAATCAATTCGGGAGGTCGAACAGCGAATGAACGACAATCGCGAGATCCTCGATCGCGGTCGGCCGAAGTTCGACGAAGCTGCCGTTCGCCTGCAGCCGCAAGGCAAGAACCGAATGCACGAGCACATCGAACTGATGATGGATCTGATCGCCCTCGCGTTTCAAACGGACATGACCCGCGTCGTCACGCATAGTCTTGGCGGCGAAGGCGGGCCGAACTACGACGACTACAAAGATTGGGCTCAATCTGTCGGCGCGCCGGTTCGCGGTGCTCACGACGTGCATCACAAGGGCTCGGGCAACCGCGGCACGGACAATCCCGATGTGAAGGTCCTCGGCCTGCGAGACGAAATGTTCTGCGCCTGTCTGGCCCGGCTCATGGACAAGCTCAAAGCCGTCGAAGCGAGCGACGGCACCTTGCTCGACCACACGGTGCTCTTGCTCGGCGGCTCGCAGATCAGCAGCCACTCCGGCGGCAGCTTCCCCATGCTGCTCGCCGGCGGTCGGAAGCTCGGCTTCAAACATGGCCAGCACGTGAAGTGGAAAGGGGGCACGAAGCCGGCTTCCGATCTCTACCTTACGATCCTTCAGCAGATGAGCTGCCCGGTGAAGTCGTTCAAGGAAAGTACGGGACCGATCAGCGAGATCTTGAGCTGACGCGAGGCGCGCAATGTTGCAGATCGATTGCGGAAATTCCGGGCGGACTTGTGACGGGCTGTCGCGGCGGTCGTTCATCCAGGCCGGCGCGCTGGGCCTGGGCGGAATGACGCTAGCGCATTTGCTCGCCGCCCCGGCGGGCAATTCGTATGTGAAGGACAAGTCCGTCATCCTCTTGTTTCTCGCCGGCGGGCCGAGCCAGCACGAGACTTGGGACCCGAAGCCGGACGGACCAGGTACTTCGACGAGCATTGCCGGCCACATTCCCACGGCGATTCCCGGCGTTCGTTTCGCCTCGTACTTTCCCCAGATGGCGGAGCTCGCGGACCGACTGACCATCGTCCGTTCGTTTCACACGCATCATGCCGAGCACAACGGCGCTCACAAGCAAATCCTGACGGCGGACACATCGATCCCCGACGGCAAGCCGATCAATCACCCCGGCATGGGCGCTGTGTATGCGCGTGCAGCGGGCGCGGCTCACCCGCGGACGGGCATGCCGCGGCAGGTGCTGATTCCGCCAACGCTCGATTACCTTGCGGAACGGGCCGGCTTTGCGGGCTCATTTGAATCGGTGGTTGAAGGCTGCCAGCCAGCCTATCTCGGCGCATCGTTCTCGCCGTTCGAGATCAAAGTGCCGATGAAGGAAGGGGCCGCCAACGAGAAGAAGAAACGCGGCCAGGATGAGGCTGTGGAGAATCCGCTCGTGCTGGATCTGCAACCGCAAGTACCGGCGCCGCGGCTCGATGGAAGACTTGGGTTACTCAAGCAGCTCGACCAGTTGAACCGAGACTTGGACGCAAAGGGCGTCATGGAGGGCGTCGATGCAAACAACGCCCGCGCACTCGATGTGCTTCGTGGCGGTGAGGTGCGCAAGGCGCTCGACCTGCTCCAGGAAGATCCTCGAACGCTGGCCGCTTATGACACCGAGCACTTCCTCAACTATCGCTGCAACGATCAATCGAAGTTCGAGCGCGGCGGTCCATCGATTGGCATTTCTCTAGGCCGGCAGTTGCTGATGGCCCGGCGGCTGTGCGAAGCGGGTTGTGGCTTCGTCACGGTAATTCATTCCAACTGGGATTTTCATGCTCGGAAAGGCATTCCGAACATGCCCGAAGGGATGAGCGTTCTCGCGCCGCCGCTCGACCATGCAGTGGCTGCATTCCTGAAAGAAACCCGCGAACGTGGTCTCGAAGACAAGATTCTCCTCGTGATTACCGGCGAATTCGGCCGCACGCCTTCACTGGACGATAACCTTGGCCGTCATCACTGGCCGCGTCTCTGCCCGCTGGTCTTCGCCGGCGGCGGCCTCAAACATGGCCAGGTCGTCGGCGAATCGGACCGCCGCGGCGGCGAGCCCGCTGACAATCCGTACTGCATTGACGATCTGCATGCCACGATGATGCACGCGCTATTCGACGTGGGACAAATGCGGCTCGACACGGGCCTGCCCAAGATCGTCATGGAGCGTGCGAGCCGCGGCCGGGTGATCAGCGAAATGTTCTAACGTCCTTAAACCGAAGCAGGGCCGCGAGGCCGTCCACGCAGCTACCTCGATAAGGACTTCCAATACTCCACTGCAATCTCTGCTATCGCCACAGCTTCGCTGATCGGCGCAGAGCCGCTACGAGTCATGTTTTATGGCGGCTCGCTGCCAACTGTGCGGAGCGAGCTCGAATAACGAGTGAAGCTGCAGACGCTTTGATCTTTGCACTTGCAGCTGAACCAAGATGCCGTTTCGACGACAAAACCCGCACGCTGCAATCTAGCTCAATTCTTTTGGCCTAGAACTCTTCATCGGCGTGCTGCTGCGACCATTGGTTCCGCAGCCGTCCGCGAATCTTCTTGCAAAATTGTCCGCAAGAGGGTACTCCGGGTACGGCTTTTTCCGCTCGAACTTTCGACATTCCACAACTCCGAAAGACAGTCCACTGTAGCTGCGGTTGTGGGATCGGTTGTACAAGCCTTTTTGAGCGTTCTCGAAATCGTCTTAAGTCGTTACTGTGTAAGTGGTCAGGGCCGGAATTGAACCGGCGACACATGGATTTTCAGTCCATTGCTCTACCAACTGAGCTACCTGACCGGAAGGGAATATTGCCCGCGCTTTTGCTGCAGCGGCAAGCTCCACGGTTCCTCCAATGGATGGGCCAATTGAGGAAGCTACAGGATAACAGCCGGACGGCGAAAATCTAGGGGGCGGTTCGTTGCAAAAATGCTCGCTCGGGGTGTTTTAAGCTGTTATGCCAGAATGGGTTTGACGATTTTGCCGTGGACATCGGTTAGGCGGAAATGGCGGCCCTGGAACTTGAACGTTAACCGCTCGTGGTCGATGCCGAGCAAGTGCAGCAGCGTCGCTTGAAAATCGTGAACATGGACCCCGTCGCGAGCCACGTTCATCGCCAGGTCGTCCGATTCGCCGTACGTAATGCCTGGCTTGATGCCGCCGCCGGCAATCCAAATCGTAAAAGCATAGGGATGGTGATCACGGCCCCATTTCACGCGGTCGGCCAGGTTGCCCTGAATGAACGGCGTTCGGCCAAACTCGCCGCCCCAGATGACGAGCGTGTCGTCGAGCAGGCCGCGAGCTTTCAAGTCCTTCACCAACGCGGCCGACGGTTGATCGGTGTCGCGGCATTGGTTGTAGAGCTCGGTGGTGATGCTGTTGTGCTGATCCCAGCCGGCGTGCATCAGCTGTACGTAGCGCACGCCGCGTTCAATCAAGCGTCGGGCCATCAGACAGTTGTAGGCAAACGTGCCAGGCTCTTTCACCTGTGGGCCATATGATTCCAGCGTGGCGGTCGTTTCGTCGGAATAATCGGTGAGCTCGGGCACGCTCGACTGCATCCGATAAGCCATTTCGTATTGCGCGATCCGCGTGGCGATTTCGGGATCGGCGAACTCTTTCAAGCGCAGGTCGTTGAGCTGCGCGAGCGCGTCGAGTTGCGTGCGACGGACTTCGCGCGACAAGCCATCGGGATTTGAAAGGTAAAGGACGGGTTCGCCGCTGGCACGAAACTTCACGCCTTGGAACTTCGAGGGGAGAAAGCCGCTGCCCCAATAGAAGTCATAAAAGATCTGACCGCAGCTGGTTCCTTTGCTGATGGATGTCATCACGACGAAGCCGGGTAGGTTTTCGGTTTCGCTGCCGAGGCCGTAACTGAGCCATGCACCGAGCGAAGGCCGACCAGGGAGTTCGCCGCCGCTGAGAAAGAACGTGATCGCCGGCGCGTGGTTCACCGCTTCCGTGTGCATGCTTTTGATAAAGCAGAGTTCGTCGACAATACCCGCCGTGTGCGGCATGAACTTGCTGACCCACGCGCCGCTGTTGCCATGTTGGGCGAAAGGTTCAACCGGCGCGAGTAGCAGCTTGCCCTTCGCCGAACCGGTCATCGTGCTGAAGCGCTTGCCGGCGGTGTACTCTTCGGGCACGGGTTGGCCATGAAGTTCTTTCAGCTTTGGCTTGTAGTCGAACAAGTCGGCATGGGTGGGTGCACCGTTTTGAAAGAGATAAATGACGCGTTTGGCTTTGGGCGCAAAGTGCGGCAGTTCTGGCAAGCCGCCAACTCGTTTGGCAGCAGGTTTGTCGGCCGAACGCCCGTCGCGGGCTAGCAGCGCTGCGAGCGCGGCGGTACCGAGACCGCAGGCCGAGCGACCGAAGAACTCGCGGCGATTCACGAGGAGTTGCGATTCGAATTGTGGATCCATGATGATTGTCCGTTTTTTGCAACCGCGCACGTTAAGAGCATGTGAAATGGACCCGGCAAATCCAACCGCATCCCTTACTTCGTGCGGGGCTCTTGTCATTCTTTGGTCAGTGCTTCATCTAAATTGAGCAGTAAGTTGCAAACCGCGGTATATGCTGCATGTTCGGCTGGATCGAGTTTTTCATCGCGTTTCACTGCGCCGATCGTGAGCAGTTTCTTGGCGGCATCTGCGTCGTTCGCATATTTGCTTCGAAGTTGAGTGAGCGTGCTGCCAACGATTTTCAGCTCGTCGTCCGTCGCTGTTCGAGCCAGCAGTTGGCGATAAGCGGACTGAATGCGCGCTTCGGGCGTGGTCGCTTCGCTCTTCAATAGCTTCTCGGCCCAAACTCGAGCAGCTTCGACGTAAGTGACATCATTGAACGTCGTCAGTGAATGCAGCGGCGTGTTAGTGCGTGAGGATTTTACCGAACAGGTCTGCCGATTCGCGACGTCGAAGAAAACGGTCGGCCCCACAATCCGTCGCCAGAATTGATATAAACTGCGGCGATACAGCGCTTCGCCGGTATCGGGCGTGTAGCGAATCCCGCCGAAGGATGCTTCTTCCCACACGCCAGTCGGCTGATAGCCCTTCACCGGGGCGCCGCCCGTTTTGTCGACCAGCAGACCGCTGACGGCGAGAGCCTGATCGCGAATCATCCACGACGGCCAGCGCATCCGCGGGGCCCGCGCGAGCAAACGATTCGCCGGATCGCGTTCGTTTAGCTCGGGCGACGATTTGGAAGACTGTTGATAAGTGGCCGACGTAACGATGAGTCGCTGGATGTGTTTGACGTTCCAGCGATTCAGCTCACCGCTGTGCGCGACCGAAGGTTGCGGCACAGTCGGCTCGCGGAATTCGCAGGCCAGCCAATCGAGCAATTCGGGATGCGAAGGTCGTTCGCTTTGCACGCCGAAATCTTCGGTAGTCTTGACGAGGCCGGCGCCGAAAAACGATTGCCAGTAACGATTGACGACCACGCGCGCGGTAAGTGGGTGTTCGGGAGAAACAAGCCACTGCGCGAGGGCTAGTCGGTTGGCGGGAGCATTCGCAGGAAGCGGTGGCAGAATGGCCGGGGTGCCGTGCGTGACTTTGGTTTCGGGTTTGTCATAGGCGCCGCGGGTGAGAATGAACGTCTCCCGTGGCTGCGCGCGTTCGCGCATCACCATCGTTCGCGGCAGCCCTTTTTCGAAACGGTCGCGCTGGTTACGTGCGTCATCGGCTTGGGTGTTTACCACAAGCCAAGGGGCGTGACTCGCGCGGAAGTGATCGCTGAGAAGCTTCTTTTGATCGGCTGAGCGTTGCTCGCGGGCGACTTGAACCGCGGCGAGCACTTCCGCGGGCGTCGTTCTCAACAACGAAATCGGAGAGTCCGTCGCCAGGATGCGAAACCGGCCAAGCGTGTGCTGGCGACCAAATTGAAAAGAGAGCTTGATAGTAAGTGGCTGATCTTTGGCGAACTTCGTTGGCAGCTTGAGTGGCAGGGTAAGTGTGTGCGGCTTGCCGAACTGCGGCATCACGGCCCAGCCGGAGGCAGGATTGGCGTCGATTGCCCCCCGCGCGGGCCAGCCATCCTGAGCGAAGTCGACGGTTGCTGAATCAAACGGGATCGCCTTTTTTGTTTGCTCGAGACTAATTTCGGAAAGTACGAAGTTGCCGTTGTCGGCCCGGCCTGGGCCTTGGTTGACGAACGATTCGTGCGGCAGCACTTCGAGCTTCAAGGCAGTAATATTAATTGCATCGGCAGCTGAAAGTTGTAGCTCGTAGCTGCTGCGCTCTGGGTTGGCGCCATCGGCCAGAATGCTTTTGTCATCGAGCGCTTTCAACGCGACGCCATCCGTTGCGGACAGCTCTTTAACCGTTAGCAATTGCCAATTGGGCTCAGCAGGCTTGCCGCCGGCCGTCAGTGATTGCTCCCATTCCTGCTGCCGCTCGGGTAACTTCTTTTCGAATTCATCGCGCGCGGACTTGGCGACCTTCTCGGCAGCACGCAGTTTATCGAGTTCGAGCTGCTGCTCCGGCGTGGCGAAACTGAGGATGGGATTCGCGAGGCCGCCAGCGTCGTTGCCGCCCGTTTCGTCGATCGAATTGAAATAGGCCGACAGCCGGTAATACTCGCGCTGCTTGAGCGGATCGAATTTATGGTCGTGGCACCGGCAGCAATTCAGGGTGAGCCCCATCCAGACCGCGCCCGTCGTTTCGACGCGGTCCTGCACGTAATCGACTCGCGACTCTTCGGCGATGCGGCCGCCCTCGCCGTTGATCATGTGATTGCGATGAAAGCCACTGGCGATCAGTTGCTGCTGCGTGGGATTTGGCAGCAAATCGCCGGCGAGTTGCTCGATCGTAAATTGATCGAAAGGCTGATTGCGGTTGAGAGCTTCAGTCACCTGATCGCGCCAGTACCACATCGCGCGGGTAGGATCGCCTTGATAGCCGTTCGTGTCGGCATAGCGAGCGGCATCGAGCCAATCCCACACCATGCGCTCGCCATACTGCCGCGATCGCAGCAGCCGATCAACGACCTTCTCGTACGCCTGCGGCGAATCGTCGTGCAGAAACGCATCGACCTCCGCCAACGTCGGCGGCAGGCCGGTGAGATCGAGCGTCACGCGGCGGATGAGAGTTTCGCGCGGCGCTGTGGGCGAAGGTTGCAGCCCTTCCCGTTCCAGCCTGGCCAGAACGAAAGCATCGATCGGATTCTTTGGCCAGTCTTTTCTTTTCACTTCCGGCAAAGCGGGCCGCTGCGGCGTTTCGTAGGCCCAGTGCTTGCCCCATCGGGCGCCGGAATCGATCCATTGCTTGATCAATGCGACCTGCCCTGCCGTCAACTTCCGATTCGATTTCGGCGGCGGCATCAGTTCGTCAGGATTCGTGCTGACGAGCCGTTGAAAGAGTTTGCTGTCCGCGCTCTTGCCCGGCTGGATGACTGCGTCTTCTTTGCGGAGCGCGCCGGCTTCGGTATCGAGTTGCAGATCGGCTTCGCGTGTCTTGGCATCGGGGCCATGGCAGTGAAAGCAGTTGTCCGACAGGATCGGCAAAATATCGCGACTGAAGTTGGGTGGTTCGGCAGCTGCGAGGCAGGACACGTACGCCAGGCTGAGCGCGACGGCGATAGCGAAGTGTGGCAGCGTCCGCGGCATGATTCAGCTCAAAGGGAGGGAGTGATGAGCAGGTAGGTACTCATACCTTACTATCCACTTGATCAACGTCGCAACTGCGACGGATCAACTGTTTCCGGCAATGGCGCCGGGCCGGCTTGCGGAGGCGGCGGTGGTGGAGCCATATCCGGATCGATGTACCACAGCAGCCGGCCCAGCAGGCGAAGATAAAGAAACAGTGGTGTGATCAGCACGAAGGCACTCAGGGGTGCGAGGATCACCGAGCCGTAACTCCAAAGCGACATGCCTCCGGCGGCAAAGAGACAGAGGAGCAGCACCTCGAAATAGAACACAATCCAGCCGTTGCCGGAGTAACGAAAGCTCTGCCAGAACGTTTGCGAATAAAGTGGACCTTGCAGCGACTTTTCTAGCAGCATCGGCAGCCAAACGAGCGGCGTGAAGAGCATCGCTGAGACAAGCAGCATCAGTGGGCCACGAATGCTCGCCTCTTCGCGCGACAGGTAGTAAAGAATAAACACCAGCAAGCCGGGCAGCGTGCCCATGGCGACGGAAATGGGTAAGTACAACGGATTGCCGCGTGGAATGAAGCCGCCCAGCGGCCAATCTTCGACGGCATCGCGGCCGCGTCCGGTATCGGCCACGATCGACATGGCGTGAGCGCCAAACACGACGAGCCACGGTAAGCCCATCAGCGCAGCGAAGAGCAACAAGGAAAAAGAAGAGAGGCTGAATAGAGAGCCAAATTCGCCCACGTTGGCCGATGTCATTTCCAACACGGCAATCGGCACGCTCGCGAGCGCAATCAGCGAGAGCCAACGAACCATCGTGCCGGGATAGAACAAAAATTCCACGATCCCGACGACGAAGGGGCCGCGCTCAAATGCGGGGCGGCTGGTATCGGTCGGTGCATCCCAAAGCTCGTCGCCGTAAGAATCGGCGTGCTTACGAATGCGCGCAGGTCCAACTGGTGCGCTGCCAACGGGAGGGAAAAGAGAAGCAACGCCGGAAGAAATCTTGCCGCCAAGGGCTGGGGGATTGAATTGCGAAGCAGATGGAACTGGCGATGTCGGCGCTGCTGGAATTGAAGCGGCAGGACGCGCAAGCGGCGAACTGGAAGCAACGGGCTTGCCGGGAGGTGCGCCGTGCAACGAAAACAATTCCACCATTCCCGCATCGGCGCCTGGCTTGGCGGCCGAGGTTTCGGCGGGCCTCGGGGCATGCGACGTGGGCTTGGGAGCAAACTCATCTTCGTCTACGTCATCAGCGGGCCGCGAAATCTCCAACATTTCGAACTTCGGCCGTTCGAACGTTGGACTGAGCGCGAAATCTTCCGCATCATCGAGTGTCGGACCATCGGACGCTTTCTGCATGTCTTTTGGCCGCGGCGGTTTCACTTCATTCGGCGCGTGGCAGTCGTGGCATTTGATGGTCGTGCCCACTTGATCGATCCGGGCGTAAAGCAACGAACCACATAAGTAGCAGTTCAGCCGAAAATCGGCAGGTTTGGGTGGCAACGCTTTGAGCGCAGCTGGTTTCGTTTCCGCATGCGGTGCGGCATTTGGTAGAGGGGTGGGAGCGGCGGTGTTTTTTGCGATTGGCGGCGGGGTGGTTGCTGGCGTTGCACTTGCGGGTGTCGGAACAGGCGCCGGCTTGCTCGCGGCAACCGATTCGCCGCCGATGGAAAAGGGTTGGTTGCACTTGGGACATAGGCACTTCGCCCCCGGCGGCAACGCGGGCCGTTTGATCGATTGGCGACAGTTCGGGCATTCGATCCGTTCGGAAGCACTCAAGCGAACAACCTTCGATAAGGCAACAAAAGAGAGTTGACATCCCATTGTATCAAGCCGCTCCGCCGGTCGTCGGGTATCTTCCGAGGGCTTGCTCGGTTTACCATGGGAACTCACTTCCACGGAGCTATTGGCCGAATGAAAACTGCCTACGACGAACTCTGCAATCTCGCCCGCGAAGGGGCGCTCATCGAATCGATCGATGCGGTGATTGGCTGGGACGAGCGGACCTACATGCCGGACGCGGCTGGTGAATACCGAGCTGAGCAGCGGACCTATCTTTCCGGTCTCGCGCATCAAAAACGGACACAGCCGCGGTGGGGTGAACTACTGAACGAACTCACCACAAGCGAACTGGCCCAGGATCCGCATAGCGATACCGGCACGACGATTCGACAATTAAAGCGTGAGTACGACAAACGCTGCAAACTGCCGCAAAAGCTGGTCGAAGAACTGACTCGCACGGCCGCGCTCGGTGAACAAGCGTGGGTCAAAGCCCGCCAGGCCAACGACTTTTCGCAGTTCGCGCCGCATTTGACGAAGATGGTCGATCTCAAGCGGCAGCAAGCCGCGGCGCTCGGATACGACGATGTTCCCTACGACGCGCTGCTGGATGATTATGAACCGCTGGCGCGAACGAAGGAGGTCGCGGCCGTCCTGAGCGAGTTGCGACAACACCTGGTGCCACTCGTGCAAGCGATCATGGACAGCGGTCGGCATGCGCCGCTCGAGATTGTGCAGCGGCGGTATCCGGTCGCGGCGCAATCTGCCTTCGGGCGGATCGCAGCAACAGCGATTGGATTTGATTTCAACCGCGGCCAGCTCGACGTGACGCATCATCCGTTTTGCACCGAGCTCGGGCCGAACGACTGCCGCATTCTTACCCGCTACGACGAGAACTTTTTTAACGGCGCGTTCTTCGGCACGCTGCACGAAGCTGGTCACGGCATTTACGATCAGGGCCTGCGTACCGAGCATTTCGGCATTCCGCCGGGGCAGTTTGTTTCGCTGGGCATTCACGAGTCGCAATCGCGGATGTGGGAAAATCTCGTGGGCCGCAGCGAAGCGTTTTGGCAACACTTCTTTCCAAAATGGCAGCAGACTTTCCCGGAAGCAGCACCGGGCGTAACGTGCACGCAACTTTTCGCCGCGGTGAATCATGTGCAGCCTTCGCTGATCCGCGTCGAAGCGGATGAAGCGACTTACAATCTGCATATCATCGTCCGCTTTGAACTGGAACAGGCACTGCTCAACGGTGATCTGCAAGTCGCCGATCTCCCGGGCGTATGGCGAGAAAAATATCGCGAGTACCTCGGCATTTCCCCGGCCACTGATGCGGAAGGCTGCTTGCAGGACGTGCATTGGTCTGCGGGGCTGTTCGGTTACTTCCCCACGTATTCGCTCGGCAATTTGTATGCTTCGCAGTTCTTCGAACAAGCCGATGCCGATCTCGGCGGCTTGAACGATCTGATGCGCCGCGGCGAATTCATGCAACTGAAACACTGGCTGAACGAAAAACTCCATCGTCACGGGCAGTGTTATTCCGCAACTGAGCTCGTACAGCGCGTCACCGGCAAGCCTCTCAGCAGCGCGGCATTGATGCGGCATTTAAAAGGCAAGTTGCTGCCGTTATACGGGATTCAATAGTTCTGCGTTCGAAATTGGTCAGTCCATCCGACGGGGCGCAAGGGCGATCGCGGCCCGTCGACATCTGGAAGAGAAGCTATGAAACACCTTCGTTACCTGATCGTCCCGCTATTCGTATTCCTGCTTCTCGCCCCGCCCGCGAGTGCTTGGAATGCCGTGGGTCATTCGCTGGTCGCCAAAATTGCGTTCGCGCGGCTAACGCCCGGCGAGCGACAGAAAGTGATCGACATTCTGAAGCACCATCCGCATTACAAGGACTACCTTGCGGACAACGTGCCCAAAGATGTCGATGAGCAGGAATGGGTCTTCATGCGCGCTGCGATCTGGAGCGATTGGGTTCGCCCGCCGCGCAATTTCATGGGCAAGCCCGAAGAGCATCCGGTGCACAAGTTTCACCGCGGCACGTGGCATTACATCAACTATCCCTACACGAAAGGGCAGGCGGATCTGACGCTCGGCGAGCCCGTCAAGCAGCAGTTCAACATCGAACAGCAGATTCCGCTGTCGGTTGCACTCGCCAAGAAAAATGCCGGTCCCGATGCCGGAGCAGCGGCCGAAATCACGGCCGAGCAAAACCGCGCGGTTCGAACTTGCTGGATTTTTCATCTTGTCGGCGACATCCATCAGCCCTGCCACGTCACCGCGTATGTCGATCCAGTTCGTTTGCCGCTTGGCGATGAAGGTGGCAACAAGACGTCGCTGCGCGTCGATATCGGCGCCGAACCCACGAAGCTGCACACATTATGGGATGCCATGCTCGGCACGGATGCTGATCCCGAGAGCATTGCCGAGATCGGCCTGTCCATGTTGAACGATCCCAAATTGCAGCCCGACAAACTCCCCGAAGCCAAGAACGGTGATGTGAAGGCATGGGTGCAAGAGAGCTATAAACTGGCGGTGTCGGCAGCCTACCTGAACGGCGAAATGCCGATTGTGTTGTGGGACGACTATCAATCGAAAACCGTGCCGATCAACGATGTGCCAATCCTGCCGATCGGCGTCGAGAAAAAAGCCCGCGCGATCGCTCGCCGGCAAGCGGTCATCGCGGGGCAACGGCTGGCGGATAAGTTGCGGGAAGTGATTGACTAATTACAAGTCGTCGTCAGTTAGCCCGGCATCTCTCATGATCGAGCGCTGTGTGCCGGATCTTAGATCGCGGTTGCCATGAACCGGCACAATAATTGTTTGCGATCGCTCGGGAAATTGATAGGCATGATGGCTGCCACGAATCCGGACGAGGACCCAGCCTTTGTTTTCCAACACGCGGCACATCCGTTTGCCGGAAACTGGCTTCATAGCTCGATCTCTTGCAAGTCAGCTGCACTATTGCCGCTTTCGGCTGCGGCGCTTTCCGCTGTGACTTCAAGCCATAGCTCTGCAGCTTCGCGGATATTCGCAAGCGCTTCTTCGCGCGTTTCGCCTTCTGAATAACAGCCCGGGAGCGCGGGTACGCTGACCGAATAACCACCCATCGCTTCTGGGCGAACCAATACTTTGACTTTCATAGTGCACTCCTCAATTCCATTCTAGCTCCGCAGGCAAGAATTTACGCAATCAAATCCTGAATCACCTTCCCATGCACATCGGTGAGCCGGAAATCGCGGCCTGCATAACGGTAGGTGAGTTTCTCATGATCGAAGCCCATCAGGCGTAACATCGTCGCGTGCAGGTCGTGCACGTGCACCGGTTTCTCCACCGCTTTGAAACCAAACTCATCGGTAGCGCCGTACGCTTGGCCGCCTTTCACGCCGCCGCCCGCGAGCCAGCAGGTGAAGCCGTGGTGGTTGTGATCGCGCCCGTTGATCTTGCCTTGGTTGGCGCCGGCCTGCGGCAGTTCGACGGTCGGCGTGCGGCCGAATTCGCCGCCCCAGAGAATCAGCGTTTCTTCGAAGAGCCCCAGCCGCTTCAGATCGCTGATGAGCGCAGCGATGGCTTTGTCGGTTTGACCTGCCAGGCGACGATGATTTTCGGCGATGTCGTCGTGATTGTCCCAAGGCTGCCCCTCGCCGTGCCAGACTTGCACGAAGCGCACGCCTCGTTCGACTAAACGACGAGCAATGAGAATTTGCCGAGCCTGGGTCCCTGGACCATACGAATCGAGAACTTCTTTCGTTTCGCGATTCACGTCAAACGCTTCGGCCGCTTCTCGCTGCATGCGATACGCGAGTTCGAACGAATGAATCCGGCTGTCGAGCGCCGGATCAAAACCGCGCTGCTCGCGATGATGCTTGTTGAGCGCGGCGAGGGCATCGAGCTGTTGCCGCTGCGCGTTGTCAGGCAGCCATTTGTTGCGCACGTTCTCGATGAGCTTCTCGATCTCGGCATGTTGCGTGTTAACGTAAGTTCCCTGATACACGCCAGGCAGAAATGCCGATTGCCAATTCTGCGTTTCTTGAATCGGATAGCCTCCGGGCACCATCGCGATGAAACCGGGGAGATTGAGATTGTCAGTGCCCAAACCATACGTCAGCCACGAACCAAAGCTGGGCCGCACCAGGCGCGATTCGCCGCAGTTCATCAGCAAAAGCGAAGGCTCATGATTCGGCACATCGGCGTGCATCGAGCGGATAACGGCAATGTCGTCGATGTGCTTGGCCGTGTGCTGAAAAATCTCGCTGACCTCGATGCCGCTCTCGCCATATTTCTGAAACTTGTAGGGAGATGCGAACGCAGCGCCCGTTTTGCGTTCGGTGGCGAGATTCGCCGACGGCAAGGCCTTGCCATTGTATTTGTCGAGCATCGGCTTCGGATCAAACGTATCGACATGCGACGGCCCGCCGTTGCAGAAGATGTGAATGACCCGCTTGGCCTTCACTGGAAAATGCGGCGCCTTGGGCGAAAGAGGATTCTGATACCCTTCGCCAGCTTCGGCTCCCTGCACCACCCGCCCTGCGTCTTGCATGACGCCGGCGAGCCCAAGCAGGGCGAAGCCCATGCCGCTGCGGCGGAGCATTTCTCGGCGCGTGAGCGAACACGATTGATCGTTAATCGACATAGGTAAACTCATTCGTCAACAGCAGCAGTTGGGCCAATTGTTCGATGCCACTCAGCTTCACGCCGTCCGCCGCAGGCTGGGCAGCAGCCAGAAACTGTTCGGCGATTTTCAACTCTGCGGCGTCCGCATCACGTGCAAAAACGGAGTGATACAAAGCTTGAATTTGTCCCGCAGGGCTTTTGGCAGCAGCGATCTCGGGACGTTGTGTTAAGGCCTGAGCTTGTTCGACGACAAACGGGCTGTTCATGAGAAACAGAGCTTGTTGCGGCACCGTCGTGCGCGGCCGACGAGGGCTGCTTGAATCCGGACTGGCGATATCAAACACGCGGAACAAATTCGGCACATCCTGGCGATCAAGGCTGCCATACACGCTGCGGCGGCGGGGGAACGGGGCCTTTGTCAGTTCCACACTCTTTCCATGTAGCGACAGATCAATGCGGCCGGAAACGGCGAGCAGGTTGTCACGCAATGGCTCCCATTCGAGGCGACGGCGATTCATCCGCCACAGCAGGCGATTCTCAGGATCAATCTGCCGTGCATCGGCGCGATCGTTGCTTTGCTGACGATAAGCGGCCGAAGTGACGATTTGCCGATGCAAATGCTTGATCGACCAGGCTTGGGTGTGTAACTCCGCGGCCAGCCAATCGAGCGCTGTTTGCAACGGCGGCGCTTCCGTGCGAATGCCGAAATCACTCGGCGTGTTTACGATCGGTTCGCCGAAGTGATTCATCCACACGCGGTTGACCAGCACGCGCGCCGTCAACGGATTGCCTGGCGAAACGAGCGCATCGGCCAACTCCCGGCGGCCGCTGCCGAACTGAAAGGGCTGCCGTGGCTCGGTGGAGTTCATCACGAGCAGAAATTGCCGCGGCACGGGTTTGCCGGGCCGAGCTTGATTGCCGCGAATGAAAACTCGCGGATCATGCGGCTGTGCTTTGTCATAGACAACCATCGCGCGCGGCGGAGCGACCGGCGATGAAGCTTCGAACTCCTGCACTTTTTTCTGCAGGCCGTCGAGCTGATTGCGATCGGCGCGATTCAATAGGCCGCGTGTATCATTGGCAGGCAAATCCGTCGGGCCATCTTTGGCAACCAGCACGCGGGCAATTTGTCTTTGTGGCACGCTCAGTTTGTTTTGAGCCTCTTCGGTGCCACCTTCTTTTTGCCAGGCGGCCAGCGCTTCAGCCAGCAACTTGCCATAAATTCGCGGCACATCCATGCGGTTCTTCGGCGGATCGGCCGCGATGGCCGCTTTCAGCAGCGGATTGGCTTGACCCTTCCCTTCGCCATCGGGGCGCATGGCGAAGCGTTCGAGAACTTGGGGAGCTTCTGCCTCAAATCGATCATCTTTGAGCGCTAACAATTCTTGCCACAAGCCCCACAACGCATGCTCGTTGTTTGGCGTTTTGTCGGCCAGGTATTTGCGCCAGCGTTCGACAAGTGGTTGTCGCAAGTCCTTGGGGTCGAGAGACAGAAACGACAGTTTCTCCAGCAAAATATTCCGCTCGCCGGCTGCGATCTTCGCGAGATAATCGGCTGTCTGCTGCCGCGCTTTGTCAATCGCTTCGCGATGCTTCGCCGCCGTGAAATCATTCACGGCAGTGCGCCGTTTATTGAGTTCCTGTTCGAAAGCCTGAAACGCCTCCGACTCTTGCGGCATGGCGATCAGCGGCAACTCGTTCGGCTCTTCGACGCTCGCAAAAACTCCGTACAGCGAATAATAATCTTCCGCGGGGATCGCATCGAACTTGTGATCGTGACAACGCGCACAAGCCACCGTTAAGCCGAGAATGCCGCGCGTGACGGCATCGATCTGATCGTCAATATCGTCGTTGCGATTGTTGAAGCGGCGCCCCGTCGTCAAGAATCCGAGCGCGGCCAGCGGACGTTTGTCCTCGCCCTGGGGCAACAGGTCGGCAGCCAACTGCTCGCGAATGAACTGGTCATAGGGCAAGTCCCTGTTGAACGAATCGATGACATAATCGCGATAGGTGTACGCGTAGGGATAGCGGCGATCCTTTTGAAACGCATAGCCGCGTGTATCGGCATAGCGGGCGACATCGAGCCAATGCCGCCCCCAACGCGCGCCGTGCTGTGGCGAAGCGAGTAAGCGATCGACCAGTCGTTCATAAGCATCGGGCGCGGCATCTTGTGCGAACGCGGTAACTTCGTCGATGGTCGGCGGCAAACCCAGCAGATCGAACGACAGCCGCCGTAACAACGTGCGGCGATCGGCCTGCGGCGACTGCGTGAGCCCGGCCGCTTTCAACTTCGCGGCGACGAAGGCATCGAGCGGATTGTGCGTCACCAAATCTCCAACATCAACCGGAATCGCCGGCTGCGTAATCGGCTGATACGCCCAGTGCGATTGGCGGTCGACCTTGGCTCGTTCTGCCGCGTTGAGCGTCAATCCTGCCGAAGCCGAACTCGCCGGCCAAGGCAGGCCTTGCTTCACCCAGTCGGTGATCGCCGCGATTTCGGCCTCAGGAAGTTTGGTCTCCGGCGGCATTTGCACATCGCCGCGATGCTGAATGGCTGCGATCAGCAGGCTCTTGTCGACTTCACCCACCATCGCGGCCGGCTTGCCACTGTCGCCACCTTTCAGGATGGCCGCCCGCGAATCGAGTCGCAGCCCACTCTCCTGTTTTTTCGTGCCGTGGCATTCCCAGCACTTGGTAGCGAGGACCGGCCGGACTTTCTCTTCGAAGAACTTTTCTTGATCGGGAGTAATCTTGAGATCGTCAGCCCCCTTCGTGCCAGCCGCAAAAACCAGGTTGCCAGCGACAACCGCCGCAATGCCGACCCACTTCAAAACGGACGCAAATAATAAGCGTCGCAACCAGGAATCCATCAGAACCTCGCGGAGGCGGGGATGCAAAAGTGGCGGGAGCATTGGAGCGGCCGACATCTGCCGGGCTAACTTCAACTGCCGACTTGAATTATAGCCAATTGGCAGACCTGCTGCAGCGATTCGTGGCTGATCCATCGATCGAAACCCGACAAAAAAGCGGTAGGGACGGAACTTTATCACTCGTTTCGACAAGTTTTCCTCACTTTCTGGTCGTTTGTCTCGACTCCAGTCTTGACATGGCCGAACACTTTAATAAGATTCGCGATAGATCGACTTCTGTCTCACTTGCAAGCGGTTCTCTTTGTTGCCGCGCTCCGTCACGACAAGTCAGCTGTAATCAGTTAAGACCTGTCAGTTACGCCCAGCGATGCAACGGCTGCTGCAGCCAAATCTCCGGCCGTCAAACTTGATTGACGAAGGGTATTTTGCCTCTGCAGTCTGAGCGCTTCTCTCCCCAACGGTCCCAGCCGCGTATAGCCTACAAGCGGTTGTGACCACCCTGAACGTCACCCAAGCAAACGGATTCCACACGGTTTCCAACACAACCGTTTCGACGAAATCTTGCTGACCGGCACTTCGACTTGTGCATCGTCCGGGCAACTGCCCATCGCCAATGCACCCCGCTGCTCCCGCAGCCGAGAATCGTGCAGCAATATCTGGTTGAACAACACCAGCCGACCCTATGCATGCCAACCTGGGCATGTCCGGCAGCGGTGAAATGAATGGGTGACAGACGTAAGGGAGAGGTGGTGATTCGGCCTTGGCCGAAGCTGCTGCGTGTGCCTGCCGGATCGTTTTCCGTGGACCATGCCTCCCACATGGCCCGGGAATTCGCATCCTGAATTGCTCGCTGGAATCTGCTGGATTCACCGCAGAAATACCTTGGTGAATGGAAGCGGCCCGAATCGAAGCAATCTGATTAGCCGCAGGTTGCACAGCAACATGGGATTGAGGAAGCAGCAGCAAAGTGGATGCCTCGCGCATCGCCCTTGCTGGCAGGTGGCGAGGATTGCTGCCAAATTGCCTGCCAAATGCGTGATGAATATTCGCGTACGTCTTCATTGAGTACGCAACGCTTGGTTTTGGATTTCGTAGTTCTTTTGGTGAAGTATGGGCAAGAAGAAGTTCCGTCCGCGGTCCTCGGGTGGTCGAGGTGGCCAAGGTGGTGGTGGCTATGGTGGCTATCGCGATCGTGATGGTGGCGGTGGCTACGGCGGAGGAGGCGGCTACGGCGGTGGCGGCAATGGCTACGGCGGCGGCGGTGGCCGACGCCCACGGCGACGTCGCCCACCAGGCCAAGGCGGCGGACCAGGCGGCCCCGGTGGCGAAGGGGGCGAACGTCGTCCACTCCCTGGTGACGACACCGGCATTCCCGGTGAAATTCCCTTCGGCGGCGAAGCAGCCCCCGAAGGCACCCAAGCTGAAGGCCAAACCGGCAACTACTACCCCAATCCACCCGCAGTGGAACAAGTCCTCGAACAAGGCAGCGGCCTGCTCGAGATGCATCCCAATGGCTACGGCTTTCTCCGCGGCGTCGAGAACATGTACTCGCGCGAGCGGTCCGATCCCTTTGTGCCTGGCACGATGATCGAGCGCTTCGGCCTGCGTGAAGGCGTGATCATCAAGGGGACGGTGCAACCTGCCCGCAAGCAACAAGGTCCTCGCCTGCGTGAGATTCTCGACGTCGACGGCATGCCGCCAGAAGACTATCTCAAGATCAAAAACTTCGACCAGAAGACGCCGATCAATCCCGACAAGTGGTTTTATCTGGAAACCGGCCCCACGCCGCTCACCACCCGCGTCATGGACTTGCTCACGCCTCTCGGCCGCGGTCAACGCGCGCTGATCGTCGCGCCGCCTCGCAGCGGTAAAACGATTCTGCTGCAGCACGCCAGCATGGCGATGACGCAGAACTTCCCCGAAGTGAAGCAGTTCATCCTGCTGATCGACGAACGGCCGGAAGAAGTCACCGACATGAAGCGGAACGTCAAGGGCGAAGTCGTGGCGAGCAGCCTCGACAACGACATCGAAAGCCACGTTCGCCTGGCCCAGATCGTCATCGAGCGCTGCAAGCGGCTCGCCGAAATGGGACAAGACGTCTTCGTGCTGCTCGATTCGATCACGCGTCTGGCGCGGGCGTTCAACAAGTACGTCGGCAACAAGCGGGGCGACGGCATTCAATCGGGCGGCCTCGGCACCCGGGCGATGGACATTCCCAAGAAGCTCTTTGCGACCGCTCGCGCGTTCGAAGAAGGTGGCTCGGTCACCATCATGGGCACCGCGCTCATCGAAACGAACAGCAAGATGGATGACGCAATCTTCCAGGAATTCAAAGGCACAGGCAACATGGAACTCGTGCTCGATCGCAAGCTCGCCGAACGCCGGGTCTTCCCCGCGATCGACGTGCAGCAATCGGGTACCCGTCGTGAAGAACTCCTGCTGCCGCCCGAAGTGCTGCACGCCGTCACGATGCTCCGCCGCACCTTGTCGTCGATGAACCCCGTCGATGCCATGGAACAGCTGACGAAGCAACTCAGCAAGTTCAAAACCAACGCTGAGTTCATCCAGCTGATCAGCAAAGCCCGCGATTAGTAACTTAACGTGAAGCATGTGGTGCCTCACGATTCGCTTCCTCATCCCGGCACTCTCGGTACTCCGAGCAGACATTCGGGGAGTGGGGCTGCGCATTTCCCATTCCCTCGCCCCGGTACCCCGGGGAAAGGGTTGGGCTGAGGGGTGGAGGCGGCGGTTGGTTTTCTTTGGAGGCTTCCCGGGCCTTGGCCTCTGCTCGCAGTAATGCTCGGTACAGTTGCTCTTCTTCC
>CAYMWL010000006.1:0-221158 GCA_964394305.1 uncultured Pirellulaceae bacterium | reverse complement strand
GGAGTCGCGCGTAGCGTGAAATCTCAGTCTTGGCGGAATTTGCCGTAGCAATAACTCGGTACCACTCGTCTAGATGATCTGACGTTCGGCCACGAATCGCATCCTGCAACATCTCGCGCAACTCATCTCGGCTTGGCAGCGGGCAGGTGTCTGGGATGTTGAATACCCCGCCAGCATCCATCAGCTGCGGCAGAATGCTAACGGGAAACTCCCCGCCCATCATCGGTTGCATAGGGACTGGAAGCCGCGGGCCAGCCATTCCCATCAATCGCCATCGAACTAGGAAGGATTGAAGTGATATCGGCAGGGATCCGCCAGAAGCATTGGCACTCAAACTTGGAGCAAGGCTGACTACCCTGTACTCCTTTCCAATCGCCGCGTCGCGCTCGCGACAAAACTCAGGATTGCAGTTCAACCATCCAGCGTAACCGCGCGCTGAAGTGTGATACCACTTTCGTCGGCCATCGAAATCACGCACAAATGCCGCAATCTTTGCGTCATTCATCCCTTCCCAGTTCATGGACTTGATTTGCTCAAGGTTCAATCGAAAGGCATCAGGGCCGCGGAGCAAGTGGTACTCGATCGATTGGCCGTCGTTAAATCCCACTTGAGTTGAGTGATCACCGCAAATTGCCCCCAGTTCCTTTTCCAGCAACCAGCTTTCGTGATCTAACGACCATCCTTTCACATTTTTTTCGATCGACGCCAGTATCTGAGTAGGCAGAGTGTAGAAACAGATTTCTCGGATCAGTGGGTGGCATTTCAGCTTGTCAGGGACGCAGGTTGTATGGGTTCCCTCCGGTAGAGACAGCAGTGGCCGTCCCACCATAGACAGGCTTTCCGGGAGTGGCCGAACGATGAGTGGCTGCGTTGGCACCGCAACTCGGCTAACGAAAAGCGGTAACCCTGGCGGCGGTACCGCGCTGGGCTTCCGCTGTTTTCTCGCACCAACACGTCTCTTGCTCTTGCCACGTCTCGCAGTCGAATGACTTGTTGCCGAGCTGTTTCTCTTTTTCGCCATATCTCCAACCTAGAAATGGTCTCTCGGGTGCGCATCGACGCGAACCCCGCGCATCGAATGCTAACCTGCATCCCACTATAATATGACGCATTTTCAGCCGAAATTTAGCTGCGACGTATGGCCAATCCACCTTTGAGCGAAGATCTGAGGCAGCGACAATAGCTAGATTCGGCTCACCCTATTATGCGTACCATAACCGCGAGGATCGACCGTTTTGTCGCTGTAAAATAGGAGCGCGGTAGCGATATTCCACACATCCTCGCGGGAGAAATGTCATGTGGCACATCGGTATTGATCTGCATCGGCAGAGCGTTGTCGTGGGGGCGGTCCAGGATTCGGGCGAGGTGCGACCGGTCAGACGTTTTGCCTGTTCCGAAGTGGAGAGCATCGTCAGCTTTTTCACAGAACTGCGCCCTTTCCGAGCCGTGATTGAAGCGACCGGAACCTATCGCTGGCTGTATTCCCTCCTGGCCCCGTTGGGAACTGTCCTGTTAGCTCACCCGCTGCGGTTGCGCGCCATGCTGCAACGGCGCAGCAAGACCGACCGCTTGGATGCGATGTTGCTCGCGAACCTATTGCGGATCAACCAGATCCCGCTGGCTCACATTCCCGCCGAGTCGTACCAACGGTTGCGCGATCTGACTCGGCATCGAAGTCGCCTTGTGCATGCTCAGGTGGAAGGCAAGAACCTCTTGCGCTGGCTGCTGGCGCGTCATAACGTCACTGCCCCTTACAAATATCCCTTTGGTCCGCGGGGCCTGTATTGGTTTAGTCGGCTTGATCTCGGCGGAGCTGACAACCAGGTGCGTGACGAATTGCTGGAGCGGCATGCGCACTACGAACGCCAACTCAAAATGATTGACGCCAAGCTGGAGGCGATGCGCGAAGCGTTTCCCGAATGCCAGGCCCTCTTGGAGTTACACGGCATCGGCACGTTCACCGCGCTGGTGCTGATCGCCGAATGGGGCGACGTCACCCGCTTCCGCACGGCCAAGCAGGCTGCGGCGTACACGGGTTTGACCGCCCGGGTCGAACAATCGGGAGCACACTGCCATCACGGGCACATTACCAAGCAAGGCTCGCCCTGGATGCGTTGGGTGTTGATCGAGGCAGCCATGAAGTTCGTGGGGCACGATGTGGCGCTGGCGAACTTCTATGCCCGGATTCGGAAACGCGCGAGCGCCAAGATCGCTCGCGTGGCAGTCGCCCGCAAACTGGCAGAGATCTGCTGGAAGCGATTGCGGCGTTGGCAAGCCGAACACCAGGCAGCTGCGAAGGAGGTGGCCATACCTGTATGAATCACTGCGGGCGCGCCGCAGAAGGCGAGATCGACCCGTAAATTTGCGTCTGGCGAGGCTCTGCCTGCGCCGAGTATACGAATGGGTGTCCCTCGCCGGTGAATGACTACACGGTGCGACGGTATCCAACCGGACGGCACGAATGGGTGACTACGATGGCGCGCTTCCCGCGCAGGTTGAGTCCGGAAAGCTAGCCGGACCCTCACTATATAATGACGCGAAATCGGCCGGAATTTAGCTCACGGCCGCAGAACTCCCACGGGGGACTGCGTGGAGGGGAGGATTTAGCGCTTTGATGCCAAGCCCGAATGAAATAGATGCGGGGGCGATCCCTCGCCCCCTTCGGTCCTGGCCCCTGGGGCGGCGCTCAGGTCGGTTCCCACCGTTGCCCTATCCTCCGCCCAGGCCACTCGTCATTTTAAGCGATGCGCAGGATCCTACGCGATGCGCATCAGCAAGTGCATGTCGTCGCCAATCTGAAATCACGACTGTGGTCCCGCTTGACTTCGCGGTTATGGGTGACGCGTTTTTCCCGACAATTTAGCTATTGGCTAGCTCAACTCGCACCGGAGCCCTTTCCTTTGCAAGTTCAGACGCATGAGTGTGGCGCAAAAGATGAGCGTGGCAGCGTTTCTCGACTCCTACCTTGCGCGTCAGTCGTGGCAGCAGCGCACGAACGTAGGCCGATTCCTGCGAATCACCTGCCAGTGTGCAGAATACGGGCGAGTGGCCGGTAACATCCTGTTCTGCCCGCTCGTTGAGCCAAGTTGAATGATTGCCCACGCACCGGCATCCACGCCGAACAATCGCGACTTGTCGCGATTAACGTGCAATACGCGCACGGTGCCTGCCATACTGGCAGAAGCTTTGGCGGCGCACTGTTCGATTCCGAGAGCGACGCCATGGCGCACGCCGCTCGAATCTCCTTCGGCTTTGGAAGTGGCATTGGCCGCTATCCGGATTGAACTCATGCGACAGATTGAATTTTATCGTACCGCCGTCCGGCAAGTGTTAATCGTGAAAATTCAGCTCGGCTTTGTTAGTATGCTTTTTTGGGTCTTCGCCGATGTTAGCGATCGACAACTTTCCTTCGACGGACGACTCCGCAAAGTCGCTGCACCTGAATTTGGTCGAATTTTGCCCGTCTCAGATGAAACGCTGCCGGCAATTGATCAGCCAGCGTGAACTTCGCCTGCGAATCAAGATTGAATCCTCATCATCCTCGCCGCAGCCAACCTTTGATTCGCGACAGCCAGCCTTGCTTTTGATTCAGCGGCAGGGGAGCGGCAACTGTCGCATCCGGCCCTTCCGTGTTTTGCCCTTGTCCGTAATGCTGCTGCTTTGCTCGCTTGTCGCGTTGTTGCTCCGCTGCGATCTGTTCGTTAGACCATGAAGGCGCTTCACGCACGCGGCCGCGGTCGATCACGTAATGTGATCGACATGGCAGAGTCCAGTTTCCTATCGACGGCCACAAGGACACAGTTTCGCCGTCGAACGTCATCTTCCAGTCCGTTGGAGTAAATGGGGTGACAACTTCGGACCCGCACCCGCAGCAGCACAGGTGCGATGCCGTTCCATACTCCATCGAAACGTAGAGAACCCCCGGTTCCATCCTTTCGGGTATGTTTTCGATGAATCGGTGTTCAAGGAGTTTATTACGCATCATGTAGATCACCGTTCAAAAGCATGTTGCCGTCAGTGGTGTAGGTGCAATGGTGCTCCTGTTCCAAGTCGCGGTAGAAGCCGCGAAGCTTTTTCCATTTAATAACGGCAAGCACCGCATTGAGCGCGTTGAGGTCGGCGACCTGGATGTTCGACGCGTAGATGTTGTCGGCCGCACCGTCATCAAACGAAACACGGCCCTTCACATGCTCGCGCTTTTCGGGCGTGCTCGCAGTCACTCGAAGAATGCCGCCCAGCGAGCCCTCCTCAAGTTCAAGCCCCATTCCGACATCAACGAAGGACGCGCCAATGCACTCCAGCTTCTGTACAATCTGCCGCTTCGCTTCACCTGCATCCATGCAAAGGAATGCAAACGTCACACCATCGAGTAAGTTCAGATTGCTTCCGTCAATCTGCGCCTCGTTTGCGACAATATTCCGGTGCATCTTGGAGTAGATTCCCTTCAGGTAATGCACCTTTGCCTGGACCTCGCGAAGCTCCTCAATCGATGGCGCACCGGGCGCTCGAAACGCGTTGTGCTGAAGAAATTCGTCTTTGTCGAAAAGTCGAATTTCACGCACGGGCGTCTTCGCGACAAAGTCGAGAACATACGACCCCGTGCCGCCCAATCCGATGATGGCGATCGTCTCGCCGGCGAGGCGTTCGGTAAGAGCGCCGATGCCGGCGCGATCGGATGCGGTCTCTGCGTAGTTGAACACGCTGTCGTCCTCATCGTCAGGAGCACGAAAAGTGCGAACTGTCATACCTGGCTTGAGATTCGCCGCTGGACCGGCAAGCAGATCCGCGTAGTGAGTCATCTTTTGATAGTAGTCGGGGTAGCCTCCTTCTGGCTTCGTCGAAAAGTGGAACTTCGCCGTGAGGCCGTGCCCGAGGTCGTAGTGTCCGCCGCCATTGCCGATACCAGTGAGCGGCACGCCATTGATGTCGCAGGGAAACTCACCGTCGAACCACACTTGGTGGGAGTCCGGTTTCTGCGTGAGGTCTCCCGCCAGCGTGAGGCTGGAGTATAACGTTCCGGTTTTGATTTCGCGGTTTGCCTTGACGTAAGGCACCTCGCGCAAGATCAGGAGCCCGCCCCTGATCTGCACGAAGTAGCCCTCTTCCCGGAGCCGTTTGAGGTCGTTACTAAGACTGAATGGTCCGGGTGACATTGAAAACGGTTCCTTTCCTTTTAACTTCAACCACACCGCCAGCACCGAGTTCGCCGGAGTGAGGGGTTGAAGCGGCGTGGCGATACGTCATTGAGAAAGCGGCATTGGGGTCTTGGGCACCCGGAAATGCAAACTCCACGACCTGCTGAAACGAGACTTGCGACGCATTCACGATCTTCGGCCGCGAGTTGACGATGATCTCATACGTCAGCACGGGGCGCGGAGCCGTGAAAAAACGCTCGATGCCCGGTTCAGTAAGGTCAATGAGATCGGTTGGTTCGATCAACCGGTCTTCGCCGCCCCGCACTTCGAGATAAACAACCAGATCGTCGCCGACGCCAGACAGTTTGTGCAGGGCGCGGCCGCTGATCACTGCTTTGCCCCACTGCAGTTCTTTGTCGTTCAGGGTGAACTTGAACTCGCGGTCGGTGCGAAACGCAATAAAACGCTCCGCTCCCGCTCCGCGAAGATCGAAAGGTTCATCTAGCCGTAAGTCCTCGAAATCGCCGCCCGCCAGGATTGCGAACAAGCTAAACCCATCGCCGGGGTTAAAGCCAGCGGCGGCCAGGATTTGGCGACCGAGGGGTACTGGATCCGTCAGCATTGCCGATCGGAAGTTCAGCGTCTCGTCGCCGACTTCGATGCGGTACGAGCGAGCGGCGCGAACCGCACGTCCTTCCCGAACCGCAATTCCAACATCCTCCACATCGATAAATTCGTTCTTTTCTGCGTCATTCATTTGACTTCTCCTTTGTTACTTTCGACGGCATATGAGTTGTACAAAGGAGTAATCGCTGCCACCGGCAAAGATCGGTAACTCACCGAGCGATTTTTTTCGGAAGTTGCCCTGAAGGCACGCTGCCGCAGATGAAGAAAGCCGGGCAACGTGGACATGTCACCTGTTCATTGAGCGGAAAATCTCCCGAACGCATTGCCTCCAGCATTTCGTCAATCTTGTTCTTCCGGTGATTGAGCTCCGTGTTCGACATCTTCAACTGCGCAATTTCGCCATCGGCCAGGTGAACAACCTCAACGGTACAGCTAGTTGAGTGCCCTGTCGCGGCGATGTGAAATGTCGCAGCCGAAATATCGTTTCATTCTTTGGAACGCTTGTGGCCAGTCCGAACACGGCCAAAGATCAAACCGCCCGACTTACTGCTCAGCAAAGGCGAGGGGTAACGACTATCTCGCCGCCGGATATTGGAATGCGCAGAATAGGGCGTGCTGTAAGCGTCATTCCTGCAGTGACATTTACGAAGTGCTGCACGAGCTCCCGGGCGATGGCTTGTATCCCTCGCCGTAGCCATCAGGCCCGGGACCATGATCCTCCCACGCCTGATCGAGCAAAACTCGCACCACTTCAGACGATATCGGTTCAGATTCAGATGCGGTAATCGAGTCGACTACGTGCTGCACGGCAACATGCAACTTCGTAAATGCTGATTCGGTGCGGCGAACCCTCGAGACGACACCATGGCGGTTAGCCGGTTACCGTCGCTTACTTCATGCGTCACATTCCTGAAAACGGCAATATGGCAAGCTCGGCGAGGATTTTGGGCGCCACTTCATGGGAAAGTTTAGCCCGCGATTGTGAATAAGGCGGGGCCAACAAGCATAACGAACTTTAAGCGAGCACCTATCTAATTTCGCCGAATTTTCCTTGACTGTCTTGAAAGCTACTGGATTTCTGAAGCGGAGGAAACAGTTGCACTTGCGAACTGACTCCACTAGATTCTCGTGGCCGCAGATCGACACCTATAAGGATTATCAAAATGAGAACGCTGCCGCGTATCGCCCCTACTCCAGAGCAATTGACGGTACCTTTCCCGTGCGATTCAGCAGCTTCGGGATGCAGGACTGGCAGAACTGACGATCCCCGAAAAACCTCAACTTACCGAAACGGGGGAACATGCTTTGCCGGAGCCACTTAGAAAAAAGCGAGCCGATGGTTCTCTGTACTCGCGCCCAACAGAGGTGGAAGCTACTATTGCCGCACTCCAATTGCTGCCAATCAAGGAGATTGCTGAGCGCGCCAAAATCCAAGACCCGCAGTCGTCGGAGTATGTTCCGTCCGAGTGCTTACTCTATTTTGTGCGAAGAACTCGTGAAGCCACAGAGATCGACGATTTTCGCGAATTGTTCCTCTCATTGCGTCAACGCATTCTGGCCGCAACACCCGCAATCGAACGCAGGAGTGCTGGCGCGCCCAAGATGGCAGTCAAAGCAGTCGATGTCGGCATTCAGGAAGCTGTCCTGGATGCGTTCAATGAGATGCTGTGCAACGATCGGAACGACTATGACGACCGGCTCGACTATTTCGAAATCCGGTTCAATTCCGCTCTGGCTCGCCTGCGTTTGACGGCTCGCCGGGCAGTGCTGCGAACGGACTCTCGAATCGAATCTATGTCGTTTGACCAAGAGACCAACGCTCCCTCTGCCGAGGTGGAAGCCGCGTTGGCCAAGCTGAAAAACCCCGGTGGAGAAGAAATGCCGGATTTTCTTTACCGGTCTCGCCTGCTGGCGGCGATTAACGCCTTACCCGCTGATGAGAAGCGAGTGATTGAGTTGATTTTGCAGGACTTTGTCATCCACTCGACTGACCCGGAGGTTTTCACCATCTCCAATGCTCTGGGGTGTTCAGAGAAGACCGTACGAAATCGACGAGACCGCGCCTTTCTGAAGCTGCGTGCTGAATTAGAGCAGGAGAACGGAAATGAGTGAATTGAAGACAAGAGACGATATTCTCTATGCATTCTCAATTGAGCCACACCATGACCATGCCACGTTGGAGCGGTATCTCCTTAAGCATCCTGAGCTGACCGAGGACTTGATCGATCTGTCGCACGAATTGAGGATTTCTGTCGTTTTTGGCGGCCCGAATGCCGCTCATCAGCTCGATCGAAAAGCGGACGAGGCTTGGAAAGCGTTTGTCGAATGTGCGCCAGTGAGTCGGTCGGTTGCAGGGCAAAGCAGCCTTTTTGCAAGTCTCAAGGGGGCTGCGCTAGTGGAACTAGCAGCGCAGCTGGACATTCCACGGTCGCTTCTTACGGCACTTCGTGACCGGTTGGCTGAACCAGCAACGATACCCATGCGATTTCTTAGTCGGCTGGCGACAGCCTCGGGGTCCCCGATCAAGGCAATCCAAGAGTATCTTACGCTTCCCCCCGTGACCGCCCTCGGCCTTCAGTTCAAGTCAGATAATCGGCCCGCCAACCAAGGACAGGTTCCATTCAGGAAGCTTGTCGACGATACCACCATGACGGACAAGCAACGAGCGGCACTGTTGCGAGATTGGGTGGAGAATGGACAGGATTGAAGTCAGTCGCCAAAAAGCCGAAGAACTTCACAAGGCACTCGCGGATTCAGGCGTGTCTCCCACCCAGCCTCTGGCCTTCGCATTGGCGGAGGCGGGGCGGCGGAACATCGAAGTAGAAAAGGTACCGCAGGGAGATGTCCGCCTGCACGGCGCTCGAGCACTGTATGACCCCGACGCGTGGTTAATTCTCCATGAGGATGTCGGAGATGAGTTCGTTCACGCGTTTCTGATCGCCCATGAAATCGGACACGTGGAATGTGGTGGGGAACACGAGTACTCCGTAACCGCAAATGCTGATCCATTGCGAGCGGCGGAAGCTGCGCCTGTGGGCGTCGATCGAGTTGTCGACTACAGCCGACGGCAACGTCAAGAGGTTCAAATGGACCTCTTCGCACGAGAATTCCTATTGCCCAGAAGCTGGATGCGTCGCCTGCATCTTGAGGAGCAACTGAGCGCTTCTACGATATCTGCGAGATGCAAAGCTCCCAGTGCTGTCGTCGCTCAGCAGCTTTTCGATGCCCTACTCCTGCCATCGATAACACTTTCATCGCCGGATGCCTCTCCGCCAAAACAGCTGCATCTTGATCAACTCCAGGCCGTTTCTCATCGGGGAAAGCCATTTCTATTGGAAGCGGGACCAGGGACCGGAAAGACACAGACACTCGTCGGCCGTGTCGACGATCTCTTGGCCGCAGGAGTCCAGCCCAGCCGAATTCTTGTGCTGACGTTCTCAAATAAAGCGGCGGGAGAGTTGTCGGAACGGATTGCGCAGCATCATCCGGAGGCCGCCGCGGCGATGTGGATTGGAACCTTTCACGCTTTTGGGCTCGATCTCGTCCGGCGCTTTCATGAGCAGTTGGGGTTCACCGTGGAACCACGTCTGCTTGACCGGACGCAGGCCATTGACCTGCTTGAAGCCGAGTATCCCCGACTGGATCTGGTGCATTTCAAGAACCTCTGGGACCCGTCGCAGCCGTTGACTCTGATCCTCAGTGCGATCTCACGGGCCAATGACGAAGTTGTGAACGCGGAGGCGTACCGAAGTCTGGCGGATGCGATGCGAAAGCCGGGCGCTGCGCCAGAGGTCATCGAAGCCACTGAACGTAGTCTCGAAGTGGCGCGAGTATTCGCTGCGTACGAACGCCTGAAGTTGGCCAACGGTTGTGTTGATTTCGGCGACCTAGTCTCGATGCCCGTTCGATTGTGCGAAGGCTTTTCTGAGATTCGAGAACATTTGACCGGTCTTTACGGACATATACTGGTCGACGAATTCCAGGACGTGAATCGCGCCAGTGTCCGATTACTTAAAGCGATGACGCGGAACGGAGAGAATCTGTGGGCTGTGGGCGATGCCAAGCAATCGATCTACCGGTTCCGTGGTGCCTCCTCGTTCAACATGTTGCGGTTTGACCAGGATGATTTTCCCGGGGGGCAACGTGGTCGACTCACGGTGAATTACCGCAGCGTTCCGGAAGTAAGAGATACTTTTCTCGCTTTCGCAGCGGACATGCGTGTTGTCGCCGGAGGAGAAGTTGAACTGGATTCTCATCGAGGCGCGTCGGGACACGTACCGGAGCGAAGAGAAACTGGAACCGATGAGCAGGAGGTCGTCGCGGTCGCCGAAGCGATCGAAGAAATGCGAACTGCCGGGCACAGTTATCGCGACCAGGCAGTTCTCTGTTCCGGAAACGACAAGCTGGCTCGCTTTGCCCGTCGCCTAGAACGGCTAGGTATCCCTGTCCTCTACCTCGGCAGTCTTTTTGAGCGCAGTGAAATCAAGGATTTGCTGTGCCTGCTCTCTTTGTTGATCGACCGGCGTGCAATTGGACTATTGCGTCTGGCCGCGATGCCACAGCACAGCGTCAGCTTGGCGGACATTGATCGTGTATTGAGCCATTTGAAGGAACATGGCAGTGAGCCTCGGCAGTGGGCGCAAGGGTCGATGACAGTCGAAGGCCTGACGGCGGACGGCGCCGAAGGCATGCGACGAATCGGAAAATTGCTCGAAGGCTTCGAGATCACCGCCGATCCGTGGACGCTCCTTGCCGAGGTGTTGCTCGACCGAAGTCGCATCGCTGCCGAAATCGCAGCAGACGGCGACATCCAAGCCCGATCGCGCGGGATTGCAATTTGGCAGTTCATGAATTTCCTTCGGAACCAGCCGCCTGGGAAGGGGCTGCCGATCGTGAGAGTCCTCGAAAGGATTCGCCGCCTGGTGCTCCACGCTGACGAACGCGATCTGCGCCAACTGCCGGCAGCAGCGCAAAGCATCGACGCTGTGCGACTGATGACCATGCACGGAAGTAAAGGCCTGGAGTTCGGAGTCGTGCATATTCCTGGGCTCACCGCCGCGAGCATGCCGCGTTCGCCGAACTCTTCTTTGTCTAGGGGAATTTCGCCTCCCGATGGAATGATTGAGGGCGCTGCTGGCTCAGGAGTGGATGCGACGCGAGCGGCAATGAGTGAAGAACAAGAGTGCTTGTTCTTTGTTGCGCTTTCGCGGGCGCGTGATCGCCTCTTTTTGTACAACCCGACGACATCCGCCAACGGCCGATCACGTTCTCGCTCTTCGTTTCTTGACCGCCTTGGCAGCACCGTACGGGTACGGAGCATTTCACCTGCGACCATTCTCCCCCAGGACGATGGTGAAATTCCGCTCCCCATTACCCTGGATGGACGCTGTCGCTTTTCAGACCACCAGCTAGCCCTTCACGAACGCTGTCCAAGGCGGTTTCTGTACACGCACGTCCTTGAGATCGGAGGTCGTCGAACGGAGTCCGCGTTCATGAAGCTCCATGTTGCCGTGCAACACGTGGTGAACGACATTTCCCAAAATTTCGGGGACTCGCTTTCCGTAAAGGAAATCGAGGCCAAGCTGGCTGCGGCTTGGCGGGCGCACGGACCTGATGGAGATGGAGACGAGTTTCGACAGATCGCACGGAAACTGGTTCGGTACTTTATTGATTCGACTTCCGACATGAATCGTTTGCCGGTGCCGGAATTGCGCCTGGCAGTTTCGGGAGGAGAGATTGTCGTCACTCCCGATCAAGTTTTGAGCGACGGCAAGGGGAAGGTCCATTATCGTCGAGTGCGAACCGGACACAAAAAATCGGATGAGGATGAGAGTCTTTCGACCGCCGCCTTCCATCTGGCCGCCAGTGCTCACGCGCCAGGATGCACCGTGCAACTGGTGCATTTGGGCGATGAAAAAGTGACGCCGATTGAAATGACGGATCGCAAGCTGGGAAACCGCAAGACTTCCATCGCCAACATGCTTGCCGCGGTCAAAGCGGGATACTTCCCGCTGGAAGAGAGTATCGCTTGCCCTCGGTGTCCGGCCTTCTTTGTTTGCGGAAACCTGCCCGCCGGTCCTCTCGTCAAAAAAATGCCGGAATAGTTTACCGGTCCCTCAAAGTCGCTGCGATTAGTCCCTCAGAAGCCAATGCTAGGGGCATCCGAGCGAATCTGACAGGACAACGCATGAACGACGAAGAACAATGCCAGCCAAAACGCCCCAAGGATACGATTGACATCGAGGGTACTGCCTAGCCGTGGGACAAAGACACGATCACGACGGAGGAAATCTCCAGCTTCGGCGGCTGGGAAGCCACCGTGGGCGTGATCGAAATCGACAAGGACAACAACGAACGGACGCTTCAGTCGTATCCATCCATGGGATGATGGCTTCGATTGCGGTCACGGAATTCATGGCGGCAGTAACCGGACTTCGTCAGCCAAAAGCGATCAGCACGTATTGCGGTCACAGCTGCAAGGTGACTGTCAGCGTAGACCCGCCTCGGAAAAACTGCTGGTACTGCAGCTTATGGGAACAAGCGGCAAAAGTGGATGCCAAAAGACACATCCGTGATGGAATCGGCAATGTGCTTCGATGACGGCAATGAATAGATCAGCGGCGGCTCTGAGAAACAAAAGGAGCGCGTCGCAACGTGTGTGGAAAGGATCAGGATGTCAGTTACTAGCGTTCCAGATTGGGTGAAGCTTTGTCTTTGGGGCAAGGCCGGTGGGCGATGTCAATACGACGGGTGCAATCACCCGCTGTACCGCGACGATGTAACACAAGTCGAGTTCAATTCGGCGTATATCGCGCACATCGTGGCGGACAAGCCCGATGGACCGCGTGGTCACGCGACATTGTCGGAGCAGCTCAAAAAAGACATCACGAATCTCATGGTGCTCTGCGATACGCACCATCGGCTCATCGATAAGGTGAACGTCGCTGGACATCCTGTCGAACGATTGACCGAAATGAAACGGAGCCACGAAGAGAGGATCGAGTTGCTGACATCGATCAGTCAGGAGCGGAAGTCGCATGTCCTGCTCTACGGAGCCAAGATCGGACAGCACGACTCGCATCTCTCGTGGCGTAAAGCGGCCGACGCGATGGCTCCATCCTGCTACCCAGCCAGTTCCAAGGCTTTTGAAATCGGCTTCAAAGGAAGTAGTTTCTTCGATGGTGAAGCTTTGTATTGGCAGATTGAAGCAGAACAGCTTCGCCGTCAGTTTGCAGCTCAGCTAAAGCCGCAATTCGCTGTTGGGGCGATCTCGCATCTCTCTGTGTTCGCACTGGCTCCGATGCCGCTTCTGATCGAACTAGGACGATTGCTGGCTGACATTCCTGATGCGGAAGTGTACCAACTCCACCGCGAACCCGCGGACTGGAGGTGGAGAGATGCCCCTGCAACGTACGAGTACGAAGTCAAACGTGCCGAAACGGGGAACACGCAAGCCGTGGCGCTAATTCTCGGTTTGAGCGCCGACATTGTCCCCGAACGTGTCACATCGGTTCTAGGAGAAAACGTGCCCATCTGGACGATGACGCACGCACAGCCCGGAAACGACTATCTACAGAGTCAAATTCAGCTTCAGGAGTTCCGCACCGCGCTGCGTCGCGTCTTTAACGACATCAAGACGGTGCATGGCGAATCGGCGGAACTACACCTGTTTCCGGCGATTCCGGTATCGGCGGCGGTTGAGGTGGGGCGCGTGTGGATGCCGAAGGCTGACTTGCCCTTCCGTGTTTACGACCAGAATCGGGCAACTGGTGGGTTTACATTTTCGCTGGAGATCAAATGAGCGCACGAGCAGCACTGTTGAATGACAATCGAATCCTGATTTGCGACACGATTCTGCGAAGTATCGCCGAAGAGCTTGACATCCCGCCGAGCAAGTACAAGGAAGCTGTCGAACGCTACACCTCGGTCGGCAACTGGCTTGAAGAAGGTGCGTATCCTGGCACTGTCGGCGAGCCGACGATCTATGTCCAAGGTTCCTTTCGTTTGGGAACCGTAGTCCGTCCGTTCCGCAAAGGTCGCGATGCAGACTATGACATTGACCTCGCTTGCGAACTCGGTTCATCGATGCAGAAATCGAGCGCCAAATCGATCAAACACATGGTCGGCAATCGACTCAAGGAACATGGCACCTATCGCGAAATGCTGGAGCCAGAGGGGCGGCGCTGTTGGACATTGATTTACGCGGAACAGGATGGAGTGGGCTTTCATCTCGACACATTGCCGTGCGTTCCACACCCGATTATTTCCGAAAGGGTTGCCCCGATGTACGGGAACCAAGCGATTGGAATCTCGGATCTTGTTGAAAACGACGAGCAATATCGCTGGGGGCACAGCAACCCCAATGGCTTTGCCGATTGGTTTATCGATCGTCAGCGTGCAACATTCAATCGGATCGCGGCCCTGCGAAAGCAGGAACTAGTGCGCCTCAACCCGACGGTGTTTGCAAGTGTTGCGGATGTGCCTGATCAGCTTGTTCGAACACCGCTGCAACGGGTAGTGCAGATCTTAAAACGCCATCGGGATGTTCGTTTTTCGGGTCGTCCCAATGAAGGCGATAAGCCAATCTCGATCATCATCACGACACTTGCCGCTCTCGCGTATGCGCAGGAAAGCGATGTTTTCAGCGCTTTGGCAAATATCTTGGACAAGATCCAGCGGTACCAGGACACCGATGTCATTCGCTGCGTCGACGGCAAATGGTTCATCGAGAATCCAACGAATCCCGGAGAGAATTTTGCTGACCGGTGGAACGATGACGGAAGCCAGCGAGCCGACGCCTTTTTTGAGTGGCTGGACTGGGTCCGGGAAGACTTGGACGATCTGCTGAATACCGCCTCCGAGAGCGAACTCGACGGTTTGCTCCGGAAGTCATTTGGCAACACACCAGGCAAACGCGTAGCATCCGCTTACGGGGGGCCATTGCCAGGGGCGTACCATCCCGCAACCTCCCTGTTCAGTCGTGTTGGACGAGCGTTGCTCCGGTTCGACGTTTCGCATCGACAAACGCCCAGGTGGCACTTGCAGCCAACGAGGTATTCGGCAGCGGTCCGTGCGAGGTATCGCCGTAATGGGTTTCGTCCAACCTCGTTTCAGAGCAATTCTTCACCGCTGCCGAAGAGGATCAGCCTCGATTTCGAGGTCGAAACCAACGTGCCCGAACCTTACACGGTTTATTGGCAAGTGGTGAATACAGGTGCGGAGGCCGAACGAGCCAATTCACTTCGAGGAGATTTCTACGACAGCGAAAAGACTGGCCGCAGCCGAAGTGAGTCAACGCTCTATCGCGGGATGCATTGGGTGGAAGCATTCGTCATCAAAGATGGCGTCTGCGTTGCTCGAAGCGGAGAGTTCGTCGTCAATATCGCGTAACGGATGGAACGAATGAATCCGCAGAGTTGGAGTGGCTTCTTCAGGAGTTGGTAATGGAAGGACATTTCGAGCTGGTGCTATCTGATCGAACTGTGGACCGATTTCGCCGATCACAAACAGATGCACAAGAGCAAGACGGCATTCCTGAAGAGCGCCGATGACCGGGATGAAGAGTTAATCGTTCCGCCAGAGCAACGCAAATATTAGCAGTCTGACCAGTCGGTTCTATCAGAGGTCCACGCAAGTTTGCCCAGTACTTCGCAAGTCCCTGCGATTTAGTTGCTTATGGCCGAAAACAGTGCTAACGATTGATGTACATTCTCTTCAGAGAACCGCGATCATTCGTTGATCGGAGTGTCAGCGTTATTCGAGTCCCCTAGTCCCTCATCAACTGCTTCGAAAGATGTTACCGAAGCAGTCTGGCGAAATCTGGTGCGCAGCGAATGCTTCATCCAGAATCGAGCGCGGTCGCATCTCAAGGGCGGCTGTAATTCTTCGGCACTTCGCCCGTAAGCGAATTCAGGAATGTGACAACGGCAGTTGCGTCGGAGTCACTCAAGCGACTGCCAAGTTGAACATCGGCCATTACCTGAATTGCTTCCGTTAGCGTTTCAACCGAACCGTCGTGGAAATACGGTCCCGTCTTTTCGATGTTGCGCAGCATCGAAACGCGAAACTTGTATCGGTCAGATTCATCTTTGGTGACTTCGAAGCGGCCTTGGTCCTTCTTTTCTGATTTGGTCGCCGTCCAATAGTCCTTGGCGACGCCAAATTTCTCGAACGATTCGCCGCCAAAAAGTTTACCCTTGTGGCAATCGGCACAACCAACAGCCATAAACCGCTTGAGCCCGTGCTTTTGATCTGCAGTCAGCGCGTCGTTATCGCCGTTCAAGAACCGATCAAACGGCGCAGGAGTCACCAGAGTCCGCTCATAAGCCTCGATCGCCGTCGCATAATTCTTGGGCGATACTGGCTCTTTCTCATCGGGAAAGGCATTCCGGAAGCGGTCTTTGTAGTCAAATCGCGTTAGCAACGGCACTACTTCGTCTGCGGTCTTGAATCCTAGCGATCCGGTAAGTGACCTCTCAGCCTGGTTCGCTCCTGGTTTCCGATCTCCCGTCCACCGGAGTTGCGGTTGAAGCACAGCGTTAAACACCGTTTGAGAATTGCGGGATGTCAGTTTTCCGGTCGCATCCGTCGAAAAGTGGTGACGGTCGGCGCCCCAATCTTCTGCTGGATGGCAACTAGCACATGCCGTTTTGCCGTCGACGGACAGGCGTTTATCCCAAAACAAAGCACGGCCAAGCCGCACATCGTGCATCTCCAATTTCTCCACAGGGAGAGTTTCAATAACACCGAATCGTTTGAGGGCGTCAATTCGCAATCCCTCATCCCTGAAGTGGACCCCATTATTCGGACCACGGGGCGTCGTTTCTTAGATGGTGGTCAGCAGCGGGATCGGCGGGGAGCTTGGTAGGCTTCCCATGGGGTCCGGAGACCCAGGCTGGTGTGGGGGCGTTCGTGGCAATAGTAGTGAAAATACTTCTTCAGCCCTTGATGACAATCGGCTCCTGTCGCGTAGTCCTTGATGTAGATGTTCTCGTATTTCACCGTTCGCCACAGACGCTCGATCATCACGTTGTCGATCGCGCGGCCTTTGCCGTCCATGCTGATCGCGATCGACGACTGCGACAGCCTTGAAGTGAATTCGCGACTGGTGAACTGCGACCCTTGATCGGTGTTGAAGATCTCCGGACGGCCGCCGAGCAACGCTTCGTCGAGGGCCTCCAAGCAGAAGTCGACCTCCATGCTGTTCGACAGTCGCCAGGCGAGCACGTGGCGGCTGAACCAATCCAGCACGGCCGTCAGGTAGAGATAACCACGCTGCATCGGCACGTAGGTGATATCGCAGGCCCAGACGTGGTTCGGGCGCGTGATCTCCAGCCCGCGCAAGAGATACGGATACACCGGCTGGCCCAGCGCGCGCACGGTCGTGCGCGGTTTGGGCGCGACGCTCTGGAGCCCTAAAATCCGCAGCATTCGCTGCATTTTCTTGCGATTGACCAACACACTCCGCCGCGCCAGGTGCGCGACCATCTCGCGACTGCCGAGATGCGGATGCTGCAGATACAGTTCGTCGATCGACCGCATTAGCTGCAGATTCTCGACGCTCTCCGGTGCCGGTTCGTAATACAAGTTCGAGCGATGCAGCCCCAGCAGCGCGCACTGACGTCGCACACTCAGCAACTCATGGCCAGGTTCGATCCAAGACCGCCGTTCAGCCACCGTGCTCGGCCACTTTTTTTTTGCCCCAGTCCAACTCGATCTTCAACCGGCCGATCTGCTCATAGAGTTCCGCCGAGCTCGGCTCATCGCTCGGGATCTTCTTCGCAGAAGGTGACTCGAACAACGTGCTCGCACCTTCCAGCAGTTGCTTCTTCCAAGCCACAATCTGCGTCGGATGCACCTGGTGCAACGACGCCAACTCGCTGATCGTCTTCAACCCCCGAATCGCTTCCAAGGCCAACCGACCGGCGTGGAAGCATTGCGGCCGCCTTCGACAATTCAACAAGTGTCCCTTCAGCAAACGGAAGCGCTGCCTGCTCCGCCCGTGCTACAGCCACCTGCGCCTCCGCCAGTTGCAACAAGTGGACCGACACCGAATGGCGCTAGAGCTGCGCCGCGCGGCGTGCCCCTGAACCTAGTCTCAGCCTTGGCAGCTACTGATGCTCAGAATCCGCAGGTGGAGTTTGCACGCTGGCGCGTGCAAGAGGCATACGCACAGGCTCAGAGGGCAAATGTTCTGTGGCTGCCTAGCTTGCGCCTGGGCATAGCTTACAACCGTCACGAAGGAGCAATCCAGGATGTCGCCGGGAATGTGTTCGATACGAGTCGCGGCGGCTACCAGTTTGGCCTAGGTCCGCATGCGGTCGGGCAAGGCTCGCCCAGCATTCCCGGCGTGCTGCTGAATTTCCACGCCGCTGATGCCATCTTCCAGCCAAGGGTTGCCGCGAGCGCTGCGCAAGCACGCAGTTGGGGCGCTCAACAGGCATCGAGCGACGAGATGCTTGAGTCCGCCATGCTTTATCTTGAACTGCTCCGCGCTGAAGAAGAAGCCGAGATCGCCCGCGAGGTGATTGGGAATACGCAGAAGCTCGTAAAACTCACTGGCGATTACGCCCGAGCGGGCCAGAGCCTGGAGTCGGATTTCGATCGAGCTAAGACAGAACTATCATTGCGCGAAACGGATCAACTGCGAGCGCAGGAAGCCGCTCAAGTCGCTTCAACTCGTCTCGCGGTGCAATTGCGACTTGATCCGCAGGAGCCCATCCTGGTGCAAGAACCGGTCGCTCTGCCGATTCGGTTGTTTGGGCCAGATCATCCAACTGCAGATCTCGTAGCCGAGGGTTTGTCGCAACGGCCGGAACTTGCCGAGAGCCGCTGGCTGGTGAACGAAGCTGCTGATCGCTTGCGCCGCGAGAAGTACGCACCGCTGCTCCCTAGTCTGCTTTTGGGAGTGAGTTACAACGGTCTCAGTGGCGGACAGGGCACAAACTTCACTCCGCTCAAAGATCGCCTCGACGCCGACGCCATCGCTTACTGGGAGTTGCGAAATTTCGGCTTCGGAGATCGAGCAGCGCGTAACGAAGCTGGCGCTCGTGTCGAGCAAGCTCGATGGCGTGAGGTGGCCGCGCTGGATCGTGTGGCTGGTGAAATCGTTGAGAGCCATGCCCGCGTCCGTTCTCGCAGCCAACAAATCGTAGTTGCCGAAAAGGGCGTTGCCTCGGCACTAGACTCATACCGACGCAACTTATCAAGGATCGAAAACTCGCAAGGACTGCCAATTGAAACGCTGCAGGCGATTCAGGCCTTGGGTTTGGCTCGGCGCGACGACCTAAGGGCGGTAATTGACTTTAACATCGCGCAGTTCCAACTCCTGCGGGCAATCGGCGGCGGTAGCCCTCGTTTCCTAAGAGCTGATTCTGAGCCCCGAGTCCCTCGACAATAACCGTCCGTCTGCAATCATCTGGTTCTGCCCGCCCGGAATTGCCAGTTCCATTCCTAGCCAGTTCCAGTGTGTCTTATGAATCCCGTTGTATTTGCAATGCGCCGACCGATGACCGTCATCGTCGCCATCATTGCGGTCCTGCTCGCGGCGGGTGTTGCAGTTCGCCCCAAGGCGGTCGACCAGGACCTCGGCAAATACAATATCGAATTGCCATTGAAGCGAATGCCGGTGAATATTTTCCCGGCTCTGAATTTGCCAGTGATCTACGTCTGCCAGCCGTACGGCGGCATGGATCCCGCGCAGATGGAAGGCTTGATCACCAACTACTACGAGTACCACTTCCTCTACATCAGCGGAATTCATCACGTCGAAAGTAAGAACGTGCAAGGGAACGCCCTGATGAAGTTGCAATTTCATCCGGGCACCAACATGGCCCAGGCGATGGCCGAGACGATCAACTATGTGAACCGCTCGCGCGCGTTCATGCCGCCCGGCACAGTCTCGCCTTTCGTGATGCGATTCGATACGGGCAGCGTGCCCGTCGGTTATCTAGTGTTGTCCAGCGAGTCGCGAACCATCGCTGAGATTCAGGATCTCGCACTCTTCAAAGTCCGCCCGCTATTCTCAGCGCTGCCTGGTGTTTCGGCGCCGCCCCCCTTTGGCGGCAGTGCTCGAACTGTCGTGCTCCGCGTCGATCCTGATCGCCTGCGGGCCTATGGTGTCTCGGCAGACGATGTCATCAACTCTCTGGTTTCCGGCAATACGATCAGCCCTTCGGGCAATTTGCATGTCGGCGATTCTTATCCGGTTGTCGCTATGAACGCAATGGTCCGCGAACCGCGCGAACTCGGGAGTATTCCGATTCGGGCAGGAACGACACCGTCTGTCTATTTACGTGACTTGGCCACAATCGAAGACTCCGCGGACATCGCTGCGGGTTACGCGCTAGTTAATGGTCGCCGTGCCGTCTACATCCTGGCCACAAAGCGGGCGGATGCTTCGACGATGAGCGTCATCGAAGAAATCAAGCGTGCTTTGCCGAGCATGCAAAAGGAACTGCCGGATGATATTCATGTGGCGTTCGAGTTTGACCAATCTCCCTATGTCACGCGGGCCATCGAAAGCCTACTGAGCGAAGGAGCGCTAGGCGCTCTGCTTACAGGGCTCATGGTGCTGGTTTTTCTGCGAGATTGGCGGAGCGCATTAGTCGTCGTGCTCAACATTCCGCTTGCGATTGCGGCGTCGATCGTTGGCTTGTGGCTATGCGGGCAAACGATCAATCTGATGACGCTGGGCGGGCTGGCGCTTGCGGTGGGAATTCTTGTGGATGAAGCGACCGTCGAAATCGAGAACATTCACGCGCAGTTGGAGGGTACCGACTCAGTCGCCCTCGCCGTCCGCCGTGGTAACTCGCAAACAGCGGTACCGCGACTCCTAGCCATGCTCTGCATTCTCGCCGTGTTCGTTCCGAGTTTCTTTATGACCGGCGCTGCTCGCGAACTGTTTGTGCCGCTTTCGCTCGCGGTCGGTTTTGCGATGGTGGCGTCATACATTCTTTCCAGCACGTTTGTTCCTGTACTTTCCACTTGGCTGCTCAAGCATCATGCCCCGCGCGCGGTGACCGAATCGCGGACTAACTTCGGCAGGTGGTTCCGGTCTGTTAGCCGACTGTTGTCGTTCAACTTCTATCGCGATCTGTATGCAGGGTTTCTCGGCGGTGTTGTGACGCTTCGTTGGATCGTGATTCCCGCCTACTTTGCAATTACACTGTTGCTCATTGGTTTCTTCGGAAATCGCTTGGGTGTGGAGATCTTTCCGCAGATCGACGCGGGTGAGTTTCGACTGCGATTGCGAGCGGCCGATGGAACGCACATTGCAAAGACGGAGCAGATTACGCTGGAAGTGCTGGAGCATATCAAGCAGAAGGTCGGACAGGAAAACGTGTCGATCACGCTTGGCTATGTCGGCATGATCCACTCGAATTTTCCGATCAATGCCGTGTATCAGTTTTCTCGTGGACCGGAGGAAGCGATTCTTCGGGTGGCTCTTCGGCCTCACAGCGGTATCAACACAGAACGCTTAGAAGAAGAGTTGCGGCGTGAACTCCCGAACAAACTGCCGGGTGTCCGCTTCTCATTCGAACCGGCCGACATCGTCAGCGAGGTAATGAGCTTCGGTTCTCCGACGCCGATTGAGATCGCTGCTCGCGGTGGTTCTGTCGCCGAGAACCGGGCCTATCTCGACAAAGTTCAGAAGGGGCTCGCGTCCTTACCCGAAATGCGTGATGTGCAGTTGTATCAGTCGCTGGATTACCCCACAGTCGAGGTCAAACTCGATCGCGAGAGAGCAGGCAAGGCAAATGCCACTGCGGGCCAAGTCGCGCGGTCAGTGCTCGCCGCGACGGCATCTAGCCGGTTCGTCGTGCCGAACTACTGGCCCGATCCGAAGACGGGCGTGGGTTACCAGGTGCAGGTAGAAGTTCCGCAGCCGCTTTTGAATAGTCTCGATGATCTCGGGGCGGTGCCAGTCCGCATCGCCGCTACTCTTGCGTGATGTTGCGACCTTCGGCAGTGGCACCATGCCTGGGCAATACGACCGGTACAACATGAAACGCGAAGTCAGCATCACTGCGAACCTCGCAGGGGCAGATCTCGGTCGCTCATCTGCTCGGATTACAAAAGTGCTAGATCAGGTCAAACGCGAACATGACGCTGCAACGGCCAAACTGGCCAAAAAGGGGACTAAATCTCCCGCGATTTCGCACGAACTGCGGGGACAGATTCCGCCGATGCGGCAGATGATCAGTGGTTTGGGCATTGGCCTACTGCTGGCGATTCTGGTCATCTTCTTGCTACTCACGGCCAACTTTCAGTCGATGCGTTTGGCCTTTGTGGCGGTGGCGGCTGCGCCGGCCGTCGTCGCGGGTGTTTTGGCAGCGCTCTACTTCACCGGCTCGACGCTCAACATTCAATCGTTCATTGGTGCGATCATGTCCATCGGCGTCGCGATGGCCAATGCCATTCTGCTCATAACCTTTGCGGAGAAGGCTCGTCGCGAAGGTGCCGATGCGAAGGCCGCAGCAATCGACGGCGGCAAGCATCGTCTGCGGGCTATTCTGATGACTAGCCTGGCGATGCTCGCCGGTATGCTGCCACTGGCTCTCGCGCTCGGTGAAGCTGGGCCGCAAACGGCACCTCTTGGTCGCGCGGTTATGGGGGGACTCGTGGCAGCCACGGTAACTACGCTGGTGGTGCTGCCGGCACTCTTTGCCCTGCTACAGTCGAGCGCCTCCCGCGCGAGTGCATCATTAGACCCTGCCGACGAACAGAGCCGGCACTTTGTCGCCGGATCGGAGAATGCGTAAATGCGTTGTGAACTTCGCTGTTATTGGTTTCTCGGAATCGCCGCAGTTCTGACCGGCTGCACACCAGCCGCCAGCGTGGACGGAACGCACAGCAAGCATGCGATTGCAACGACTTCCGGCACCGCCGCCACAAATGGCAACTCGGCGATGTGCGTCGCCACCATTCAACCGGTCCGCAAGACGTTGATTCACCGAGTCGAACAGCCTGGTGAGATTCACGCTTTTGAACAGACGCCGCGTATTCGAAAGTGACCGGTTTCATCAGCAAAGTACATGTCGACATTGGCGATCGAGTCAGGATTGGGAAGCTGCTCACCGAGATTTCCATTCCCGAGTACGAGCAAGAGCTAAAGCAAAAACAGGCGCTGGTGGCTCAAGCAGCCGCCGAGACGACACAGGCGCAGGCTTCCATTAAGGTGGCCAAGTCCAGCCTCACTTCTGCTCAAGCCCTCGCCGCCGAGGCAGAGGCTGGAATGGAGCGTCGCGAAGCCGAATACCAACGAGCCACTTCGGAACTAGAGCGACTCACGGCACTCTTCGCCGATAAAGCCATCACTCAAAAGACACTGGACGAATCGCAGGCAACGCAACGAGCTGCGAATGCCGCTCGCTCGTAGTCCAAAGCCCGGATAACGTCTGCGAAGGCGGTTGTGGCCGAGAAAGAAGCAGGTGTCGAACAGGCCGAGGCCGATGCACTGGCGATTGCTTCTAAAGAAGATGTGGCGAAAGCCGACGAGGAACGACTGCGGGCAATTCACGAGTACACGCGGATCGTCGCTCCTTACGACAGCATTGTCACCGAACGAAATATCGACACCGGTCATTTGGTGCAACCAGGCAAGAGCACCGCAGACAAGCCGCTGCTGATCGTGGTGCGGGCAGATACGGTGCGTGTGTTTGTTGACGTGCCCGAGGCCGATGCCGGCCTTGTCGCGGATGGCTGTGAGGCCTCGATTCGGATTCCTTCAGCGGCGAATCGCGTCGTCACTGGTAAGGTGACTCGTACCGCTTGGTTGCTTAACCCTACAACTCGCACTCTTCGTGCCGAAATCGACGTTCCCAATGCAGACGGCACTCTTCGCCCAGGCATGTATGTGATTGCCGATCTGAAAGTTGCCGAGCGCCCCGATGCCTACTCGCTGCCACGTACAGCGATTCTGATGAAAGAACAGCAGGCCGCCTGTCTCACCGTCAGCCAAGATAACACCATCGTCCGCACACCGATCGTCACCGGTATTCGGGCTGGTGAAGAAGTTGAAATCGTTTCTGGCTTGACCGGCAATGAGAGAATCATTCCGACCAATGTTGCCGCCTATCGCGAGGGACAAGTAGTCGAAGTGGTCGCGACTCCCGCGAAGTAAAGTGTGTCGACAATGCATAAGCCAAGTTGAGCGGAAGAACTACTCGCCTCGGCACACTTGGCGTGTGCGCGGTTAATGGAAGGGCGACATGAAGTGGACACTATACAGGTCGAGATCATCCGTTATCTGGTGGTATTGCGATGACGGCGAACAGCCGATCATCGAACTTGTTCAGAACTCCAGTGGAACATGGAAGTGGTATCGACACACAACGACTGTGCGTGATGGTGTCGAGCCCGGCAGCGGTGGACCTATCCGCAGTTTGAATGCAGCAAAAGCAGAATCGCTTCAAGAGTTGAAGCAGGTCAAACATTGAAGTATTGCGTTCAGTCGGCTTCCCATATCGCCTCTATCGCACACACCATGAGAACACAGTCGCCAATCGAAGGGTGTTGACCCCAGACTGAATTTGCCCGTACGCTATTCGAAAGATCGAATATCTGAATATGGAGGCATGGGGCGATGGATTTGAAGGATTCACGGGCTGCCGCTGAGTTGCTCAAGGCGTTTTCGCACCCAACGCGATTGGAGATTTTGCTGGAGCTTGTTGCAGGGCCGAAATGCGTGACGGACATGGAGGAGTTGCTGCCGGCTCGGCAGGCCAACATCTCCCAGCACTTGGCTGTGCTACGGCACGCGAAACTCGTGGACTATGCGCAAGATGGTTCGCTCCGTTGTTACTATCTGTGCCGGCCGATCTTGGTCGAGGACATGCTGACACTTGTCGGCCGCAATGATCCCATCGTTAAGCGGACCCCTGCAGAGATTCAGGCAGACAAGGAACGGCTGGCGAAGGCGCTTGCAAAAGCCACAACCCAGTCAGCAAAGTCCGGACGTCGTGAGGTTGCCAAGCGATGACGTTGCCAATTTATCTCGACTACAACGCCACGACGCCGATGGCCGACGAGGTCGCTGCGGCGATGGCCCGGGCACTTACGGAGTCCTACGGCAACCCATCTAGCCTGCATTGGGCAGGACTGCCCGCTCGTGATGCGGTCGAAAAGGCTCGGTCGCAGGTCGCGGCGCTGCTGTGTAGCGATGCGACCGAAGTCGTCTTTACTTCCGGCGGAACAGAGGCCAACAACCACGCGCTCAAGGGACTGTTCTTTGCAAATCGTGATCGTGGCCGTCCTTTCCATGTCATCACCAGCGTTATTGAGCATCCGGCGGTGTTGGAGCCGTGCAGTTTCTTAGAACGCCTCGGGGCGAAAGTGACTTGCATTCCTGTTGACCGGCATGGTCTCGTCGATCCGGAAGATGTGCAGCGTGCGATCCGACCGGACACTGCGCTGATTTCGATCATGCACGCGAATAACGAAGTGGGCACCATTCAGCCTCTGATCGAGATCGCTGCGATTGCCCGCGAACATGAGATCCTTGTCCATACCGATGCGGCGCAAACCGTCGGCAAGATTCCGGTTGACGTCGAATCGCTGGGCGTCGATTTGCTGACCGTGGCTGGACACAAACTGTACGGCCCCAAGGGAGTCGGGGCAATTTATGTTCGTGAGGGAGTGGAACTAGAGCCGCTGCTGCACGGTGCCGGTCACGAGGCCGGACGTCGTGCGGGTACAGAGAATGTCATCGAAATTGTGGGTCTAGGTGCCGCTTGCGAATTGGCGCAATCTTGGATCGAAGATCGTTCGGTCAGCGCACTGCGTGATGAATTCTGGATCGCCCTACAAGCGGCATTCGGCGACCGGGTCGTGCTGAACGGGCATCCCACGCAGCGTTTGCCGAATACACTCAACGTCAGCTTTCGCGGAATGACTGGCGGCGAGATTCTGTCCGCCATGCCAAAAGTAGCCGCATCCACTGGTTCCGCCTGCCACGCCGGAACAACTCACATCAGTCCCGTTCTCGCCGCCATGGAAGTTTCTCATGCTGTCGCACTCGGAGCTATGCGATTCAGTCTCGGGCGTGAGACTACCCGATCCGAAATTGACGCTGTGGTTGAAATGCTGGTCCGTAGCGAACACTTCGCAAGCACCCCATGCACGTCAAGCAAGGCACACACCGATCGTTGTCCAGGCGTCCGACCTACATTCTAGGAAGACCGTTCATGTCGAATTATTGCCGAGTCCAACGCGGCTGGAAGGTTGCCCTTGCGACGTTGTTCGGCCGCTCTTTTGCGGTTGGCATTGCAGTGGCATTGCTTTCAACGTCGGCCACTCACTCGCTGATGGCACAGGAGCACGCAACCCACTTCGAGCAACGCATCGCGCCCATTTTGGCAGAACGATGCGCGGCATGTCACAGCGCCGACAAACGCTCCGGAGGCTTGGACCTGACCAATCTCGATTCGCTACTTAAAGGTGGTGACAGCGGGCCGGCAATCGTGCCTGGTAAATTGAACATTGGGTCGTTGCTCGAAAAGGTCTCGGGTGCCGAGCCAGAAATGCCGAAGAATGCGAAGCCATTGACGAAGCGGCAATTGGCGGACCTTAGCCAATGGATTCAAGATGGTGCCCCATGGCCCAGCAGCGTAAAGGTAAGCGGAGAGCTGTGGTCGTTGCGCCCCATAGCCAAGCCAAAGGCTCCGCAGGTCGCTCACTCCGATCGGTTGACCTCGTCGATTGATGCTTTCGTGCAGCGTGAACTAGAAGTGAAAGGCTTGGAACCTGCGCCGCACGCTGATCGGATCACTTTAATTCGCCGTGCGACGTTCGACTTGCACGGTTTACCGCCGACACCCAACGAGATCGACGACTTCCTGGCCGACAAGTCGGACGGCGCCTTTGCGAAAGTCATCGAACGCCTGCTCAAGTCACCACGTTACGGCGAACGCTGGGGCCGCCATTGGCTCGACTTGGCGAGCTACGCCGATTCGCACGGTTTTGAGTTGGACTATCCCCGGCCTCATGCGTGGCGCTACCGAGACTACGTCATCCAGGCGTTCAACGCAGACACTCCCTATGACCAGTTCTTGCACGAGCAGATTGCTGGCGATGTGCTGGCCCCCAACGATCCCTCCGCCGCGGTGGCCACTGGCTTTCTCGCTGCGGGACCGTGGGATTACTCAGGCTATGTTACCGCGATTCAAGGAACAGCAGCCAGCCGAGGCACTCGGCTGCAGGACCTGGACAATATGCTCACCACGGTGATGACGACTACGGTCGGGCTGACGGTTGGCTGCGCCAAGTGTCACGACCACAAATTCGATCCGATTACGCAAAAGAACTACTACCAACTGCAGGCTGTATTTGCGGGCGTTCGCCGCGGGGATCGAATTAACCGCGGCAGTGCGACGAGTGAACAAACTCTCTTGATGGAGCAGATCCGCCTCGACATCCACAAGAAGCGAATTGGGATCGCCGAAAACGATGCGCTGGCCCCGGATGTCCAAACCGATGAAACCGCAAAGACCAGAGCCAAGCTGGTAAACGAGCTAGCGGCGCTCGAAGCCGAGTACGCGAAATTGCCCGCAGTCGAATTGACCTACGCCGTGATTCCAGAGGCTCCGCCTGCAACCCATGTCCTGAATCGAGGTGACACGGAGTCACCACTGGAGCAGGTCGCCCCAGCGGCGTTGAAGGCGGTGAAGAGCCTTTCGGCTTCATTGACGAGGCCGGATGCCCCCCAAGGTGAACGCCGTCTCGCCTTGGCGCGCTGGCTCACCGATTCTCGCAACCCGCTCACTTCGCGGGTGATGGTCAATCGTCTTTGGCAACTCCACTTCGGCCGGGGCATCGTGGGAACGCCGGGGGACTTCGGCTTTAACGGCGAGCGTCCATCGCATCCTGAGTTACTTGACTGGCTGGCGACCGAGTTTCAGCATCGAAAATGGTCCATCAAGGAGATGCACCGACTCATTATGCTCAGCAGCACGTATCAACAAGCGTCGCATCACAATGAAGAAGCGGCCAAAGTGGATGCCGAGAATCGGCTCGTGTGGCGCATGAATCGGCGCCGCATGGATGCAGAGGTCGTGCGCGACTCTATGCTGGCCGTGAGTGGCAAGCTCGACCTCGAAATGGGAGGTCCGGCCGTCATGCGGTTTCGCTATCAATTCCGCAAATCGCCACTCTACGATTATCTGGATACCGCAGCTCGTCCCGAAGCGTCGCGACGGTCGGTTTACAACTTCATCGTGCGAAGCACTCCGGATCCGTTCATGGACGTGCTGGATTTTCCGGTGCCATCATCTTGCACACCCGCCCGTAACTCAACAACGACACCGCTTCAGTCACTTTCCCTGCTCAACGATCCGTTTGTGATTCAGCAAGCGGAGCACTTTGCCACGCGGTTGGCAGCGGCCCACCCCGCTGACGTTCGCGCGCAGGTGCAAGCAGCTTATCGACTGGCGCTAGGGCGCAAACCGTCGCGGGAAGAAGTAGATCACGCCGAGCAGTTCGTCGCCAAACGTCAGTTGTTTCATTTCTGCCGCGCGCTCTTCAATGCCAACGAATTCCTCTACGTGGACTGATGTCGCTTAACGTGTCCACACTTCGGCGAGGGTAACTTTTATGTCCGATTACCAGTTCAGAGATCATCAGCCACATGCGATTGGCCGTCGCGACTTCCTCTGCTCCGTCGGTGGTGGTTTTGGTGGCCTGGCACTGTCCGCCTTGCTGGGCGAAGAACAGCACGCCACGGCTGCTGAGCCAAGCCCATTCCCCTCGACTAAGAATTTTCCGCAGTTTCTCCCAAAGGCAAAGCAGGTCATTCAGATCTTCGTCAGCGGGGCGATGAGTCATATCGACACGTTCGACTACAAGCCAGAACTCAACAAGCACGCCGGGAAAGCGTTCGAGCCTGGCGGTAAGGTCGAACTATTTGAAAGCGTGCCGGGAAAGGTCCAGCCGAGTTATTGGTCGTTCAAGCAGCGCGGCCAGTGCGGTCGGTGGGTGTCGGAACTCTTCCCGCATTTGGGAGATTGCGTGGATGAGATGTGCTTCATCCACTCGATGGTTTCCAAAAGCAACGTCCATGGCCCCGGCTTATTTATGATGAACTCGGGGTTTGTCCTGCCGGGCTTTCCCTCGATGGGATCTTGGGTAACGTACGGGTTGGGCACCGAGAACAAAAACTTGCCTGCCTTCGTTGTTTTGCCGGACCCGCGCGGGTTTCCCATGAATGGGCCGATCAATTGGGGCGCTGGCTTTCTGCCCGCGACCTATCAAGGAACGCCGCTTGCCACGCGCGCCTCCATGCCGCCTATCCACAATCTGTTTCCGCAGGCGGATAAGCGAATCTCCGTCGATAGCGAACGCGATACGTTGGAGTTTTTGCAAACACTCAATTCAGAACACGCTCGGCAGCGCCCCGGCGACAGCGAACTCGAAGCACGCATCAATTCCTACGAACTGGCGGCTCGCTTGCAGCTGTCCGCGCCCGAGGTCGTGGACATCTCAAAAGAGACCGAAGCGGTTCATCGACTTTACGGCCTCGACGATCCGCTGACGGCTCCAACCGGCCGTCAGTGCCTGCTCGCCCGGCGGCTCATCGAGCGCGGCGTGCGGTTTGTCCAGGTTTGGTCGGGAGCGTTGAATGCCGGCTTCCCTCGCCAGAACTGGGATGGTCACGAGGACATGGTGAACAACCACGGCCGCGAAGCGAAGCTCTTTGATCGGCCGGTTGCGGCATTACTTCAAGACCTGAAGTCCAAAGGACTACTCGACGAGACGCTCGTAATCTGCACTTCGGAGTTCGGACGGATGTGCTGCTCGCAAGGCGGCAAGGGACGTGACCACAATCCCTTTGCTTTCACGTCGTGGCTGGCTGGTGGTGGAATCAAAGGAGGCACGGCCTATGGCGAAAGCGACGATTTCGCCTACAAGACCGTGAAAGATCCAGTCTATTGCTATGACCTCCATGCGACAGCATTGCACCTGCTGGGTATCGACCACACGAAACTCACGTTTCACAACAACGGAATCGACCGAAGGCTAACGGACGTGCATGGTCATGTAATTCGTGAGATTTTGAGCTAGTCGCCTAGCATGCCACTTTTGACGTGACGTAAGCGTCTTAGAACGCAGCCCTGCAGAAACAGCTACAGCGGCAACCAATCAAGTGAGGCTATCAGGATGGCAAAATACCTTTTCATTCTAAACGGACCAGCCTACGGGACTGAGACGTCCTCAAACGGACTGCGATTGGCAGAGAGCGTTAGTCGCCACGCAGGTATTGTGTCGCGTTCGGTTGACAATGAGGTTCGAGTGTTCCTGATTGGTGATGCCGTTGCGTGTGCCAAGAAAGGCCAGGCCGTTCCGCATGGCCATTGCAATCTGGAGAAGCAGCTTCATTCAATCCTCAAGCAACAAGGCCAGGTTGGTGTCTGCGGATACTCAATGGATATACGTGGGCTTTCGGATGCGGACATAGTTGAGGGGTGCCATCGAAGCACGATGGACGAACTCTCGGTCCTCACAGACTGGTCAGATAAGATTCTTGTGTTTTGATTTTAACATTCAATACCACGCATGAATGCCACTATTGCAACGGACTCTGATGATGAAACCCTTTTTGTTTCTGGTAATTGTGGCGGTGCTGACCTCCGGTTGCTCAAGCAGTGATGACCCGACGAACGCCTCCAAGGAAACGTCAGTAGCTGCTGAGAAACCGGCGAACGCCTCCTTGCAATCACAACCGCCCCTCTCGCGCGAAGAAATTTATGACTCGAATGGTGCTCCTGGCGCCTACGACGCCGTTCTGAAGAAGTACGTCGATGGCGAGTTCTTCAATTACGGCAAGCTGAAGGCGAACGCCGACGACCTGAAGAAGTTCGAGGGATTTCTCCGCTGGCAGGCCCAGGCAGACCTCAAGCCCATGTCGCGTGAGGAACAGATCGCCTTCTACATCAACGCGTACAACGCCTGCTGCATCAAGGGGATTCTCGATCATTACCCGGTCAAATCGCCCAAAGACATTCCGGGATTCTTCGACCAATTGAAGTTCGTAGTTGCCGGCGAGACGCTCACGATCAATCAGATCGAGTACGACCGACTGATCGCCAAGTACAAGGACATGCGGGCGCACTTCGCCGTCAACTGCACGGATCGTTCTTGCCTTCCAATCAAGCCAGGGGCTTACACCGGAAAGAGCCTTGATGCGGAGCTTGATGGCGATGCAGTCCGGTTCACCAAGAGCGGTAAGCACTTTCGGTTCGATCACGAAAAGAAGGTAGTCTACGTCTCGAAGCTCTTCGACTGGTACGGCAAGAAATTTCTCAACGATGAGAAACGGCCCGTTGCCGAGGGCAAGCCGGAACTCTTCCTGCTTCCCTATCTCGATGATGTCTCACGCAAACTTCTGGAATCGGGAAAGTACCGCGTGGAGTTCATCGAGTGGGATTGGACGCTGAACGAGAAGGATTCCCCCAAATGATTGCAAAGGACACGACCTCGTGAAACCACTAGCCGAACACTCAAAGGACGAGATCAAAGCCGCAGTCGCGGATCGCTACAGCCTCGTGGCCACGTCGCCGGGCGAGAAGTTCAACTTCCCGGTTGGCCGCAAGTTCGCCGAAAGCGTTGGATACGATGCCGATTTGCTCGATCGCTTGCCGGCCGGCATGTGGGAATCGTTCACTGGGGCAGGTAATCCACAGGCGTTCGTGGATGCCAAGGCTGGGGAGACTGTGCTCGACCTGGGCTGTGGCGCTGGACTCGACCTGTATCTCTATGCCCAAAAAGTCGGGCCAACGGGTCGCCTGTTCGGTCTGGACTTGGCCCAGCCCATGCTCGACAAAGCCCGCAACAACCTGACCACGCTCGGCATCACGAACGTCGAGTGGCTGCATGCTCCGTCGGATGCGATTCCACTAGCCGATAACTCTGTCGATCTGGTAACCGCCAACGGCATCTACAACTTGTCGCCAGACAAAGACGCCGTGATGAGAGAAGTGGCGCGCGTGCTCAAGCCAGGTGGGCGAACGATCTTTGCCGAGATCGTTCTCAAGAGTGAATTGCCGAACGAGGTGCGACGGGAGATCAACGACTGGTTCCGGTGCATTGGCGGAGCCTTGGTCCAGGACGATTTTCTGAACCGCATGAAAGCGCATGGCTTTAGCAATCCTCAAGTCCTCTGGTTGGGTCGCAATGCTCGAACGGGACACGAAGCCTCGATTTGCGCGGTGATTCGGGCAGACAAACCATGATCAAAGCAGCCAGCGTCAATCAATCCTGCCAAACAGCGTTCACCAACAGTGATCAATCCAGCATTGCCGATCTGCCTATCGCCAAAGGCGGCGCGGGGCTCGGCTTTGGTCCGCACGAATTGTTAGAGGCGGCCCTGGCGACGTGCATGGTGATGACGGTTCGCATGTACGCGGATAGACACCACTTACCGCTCACTGCGGTCAACTGTGACGTGCGGATCGACCGATCCGCGATCGAATCAGTGTCACTGTTCTACGACCTGACTTTGGAAGGCAACCTGACGGCCGAGGATAAACAGCTGCTGCAAGCAGCCGCCGCAAGTTGCCCCGTTGCTCGGACTCTGACCGGACGCATCGCAGTCGTAACCACTTAGATTCCCCATTTTAGAAAGCAATCCATGCGAAGTACATCACTGGCCATCGCGACGATGGCAATGTTCGTTGGCACTCTGCTCCGCGCCGACGATCACGACACGAAGGAATTCCGACTGTATCCCCTCGACAAGATTGAATGGAAGGAAGGCCCACCTTCACTTCCCCCCGGCGTCAAGATCGCCGTCTTGGAAGGTGATCCCAGCAAAGAAGGGCCGTTCGTGTTCCGAGTCAAAGCTCCCGACGGCTATCGCATCCCGCCCCACACTCATCCCAAGACGGAGCGGATCACGGTGATTTCGGGAACCTTCAATATCGGCATGGGTGACAAATTCGACGCATCCGCGACGAAGCCGATGCCGGCCGGAACCTATGGTTACTGGGAAACGGGCATGAAGCACTTTGTGTGGATCAAAGGGGAAACGGTGGTTCAGTTTCACGGCATGGGCCCGTGGAAGATCGAATACGTGAACCCGCATGACGATCCTCGAAACCAGAACAAAGACCCAAAGTAGACCGACCTCGATCTGACGATGGCAGCATAAACTTCAAGGAATCGCAAGATGAAGCTCGGCATCTGTATCTACTCAAACGACTCGGAAAGCGTCTGGAACGCCTTTCGATTTGGCAACTATGCTGCAAAGCATTCTCAAGACGCGGTCCAGGTGTTCCTACTCGGTAAGGGAGTCGAAGCCGAGTCGCTGAACACCGACAAGTTCAACGTCACCGAACAAATGCAACTGCTCGTGGCCGCAGGCGGCAAGATCATGGCCTGCGGGACTTGCCTCAAACTGCGCCAGTCCGAAGGATCGGAGATTTGCCCAATCTCAAGCATGCAGGATTTGCATCGGATGGTTGTCGAGTGCGACAAGTTACTGACGTTCTGAGTGGCCAGCAGACGCCAAGAAAAGGTCCATGCCACGGGATCACTTCGATCAAACGGACATAAAACTGTCGTCAATGCGACGGCAGTTTTTGGCGGATCCTGCGAGGTCACAGGGAGCGACCAAGTCGCAAGTGCTTTCCCGGCCATAGCTTGCTGCAAACTTGAGGTTTCTGGCACAGGCTCTGCCTAATAAGTGATCTGTTGCCTTGAGCAGTTCGCTCATTCAAGTTTAGCGGTTCACTGTCTTAGAAAGTTTGCGATGAAAAGTCTCCTCTGCACCCTGGTTGCTGTCACTGCTCTGTCGCTGGGTAGCGTCTTCACGTCATCGGCTATGGCTGCTGGCGGCGGCTACGGTGGTCACAATGGCGGGCATGGTCAGCACAGTGGCCACAGCCACCACAATAGCGGGCATGGTGGTTACGGCGGCCAAAATCATGGCGGTCATGGTGGCCACAATCATGGTCAGCACCACAATCACGGCGGAAATTATCGGCCCTACAATGGCGGATACGGTGGTTACCACAATCAGTATCAACAGAACGGCATGTACTTCCGCGGTAGCAATTTTGGCATCCGGATCGGGTTCTAAGTCCCAACCAAATCTCGCCAGAGCTTCCCGGCCTTCGCATCATTACATCGACGAATGCGTGGATTTTCTTTTTGTACGAACGACACTGGCGGGACCACTCACCGCCGGCGTCAGCTGCAAGATGCACCGGGGGCAATCGCTGACTAGCTCTGCCTGAGACGCCGCAGATAACCAAACCTCGGCAGAGTAAACGAGGATCAGATAGGGGTCACGCTCAATTCCGGTGCAACCACATCCGCTAAATATCGCTTTGTTTTCTAATCGGGACCGCACGCTCCCACGGCCGCAGAGCGGAACTTGCGATGTCACTCGCTAAGGTAGGTGGGGCTTCGCTCAATTTCGTAGGCGAGAAGCCTGCTCAAGCATCTTCGTTCCTTCGCCCTGTTTCTTTAGTGAGAGCAGGAGCCTTCCCAGCCCTTCGTAGGTCGCAGCTAGTCGATTTGAGAAATCGGAGGTTGGCTTGTCGGCACCGGAAAGGCGCTGTAATTGTGCAAGTGACTTGCGATATTCACTTTCGGCTTCCGCCAGCTCTCCTGACTGCTCTAACGATCGAGCCAAATGGTAGCGCACGTTCGCTGCGATAGACTCATAGGCCTGATTGGGTTGTTCCTGAACCAAGTGATCGAGGACGCGCAGCGTACTGCGCATCGTTTCAATTCTGTGTCCAATTCCACCGTCCTTTCGGGGTCGAATTGACACTTGCAAATCGTGGTGATTCAACTCCGCTGTAGAGATTTCGTGTAACGCAACCACTTGTGCGAGCAAAATCGTTTCACTGTCCGCTTCTGACAAACTGGCGGACGAGAGTGCATCGGCGAAAGCGGCAAGCGCTCGCTGCGCACGCTCATTGGATTTCTTCTCGCTCACCAGCGCGAGCCGTGCTTCCCTTTCCGCTGCGCGAGCGCGCAACGAACCCCATGTGATCGCAGTAAGGCCGAAGCTGACTGCAAGTGTGATGACAACCAGGGCGGCGGCTAGAAGCGAATGTCGGCGAAAAACTTTCGTCAATTGGTAACGCAGCGAAGGCGGGTGTGCGTCCACCGGCTGGTGATGAATGTATCGGTGAATATCGCGTCGGAATGCTCCCACGTCTTCATAACGCCGATCGGAGTTCTTTTCGATTGCTTTCAGCACGATCCAGTCCAGCTCACTTTGCAGCGTACGACTTAGTTCGCGGGGATTCGTCCTGCGCAAAGTCGCCACGACCAGCTTGTTTTCAGCCGTCTCAATCCGACGGCTAGCCCGTATGGGTTCTTCATGCAGGATTCGCTGGAACATTTCCAACCAGCACCCTGTAGCCTGCCCCGACGCAGCGAAGGGAACGTCACCGGTAAGCAATTCGAACAGCAGAACGCCCAATGCGTACACATCCGTGCGTGTACCAATGTCGGCATCTCGGGCGGCGATCTGTTCTGGTGCCATGTAGGAGGGAGTACCTACAGCAATTCCCGGAATTGTGTTCGCCGCATTGCCAGCCTCCGACCAAGGCAGCGTTTTGGCTAAGCCGAAGTCGATTACTTTAGGGACGGGTCCGTCGGCCCCTTCGCCAATCAGCACATTGTTCGGCTTCAAATCTCGATGAATGATCCCGCGTTGATGCGCATGCTCCAGGGCAGTGCAGACTTTCACGAACAACTTCAAGCGCTCGTCGATCGTGAGACGATTGCGATCACAGAATTCGGTGATGGGCCGTCCGTTGACAAACTCCATCACAAGATACGGGATTTGGTGCTCGGTTTCTCCGCCGTCATAGACCTGGGCGATGTGAGGATGGTTCATCATCGCAAGGGCCTGGTGCTCTTTTGCAAAACGAGCCTCAGCCCGCGGCGTGTGAATCTCCGATCGCAGAAACTTGATTGCCACGAGTCGTTTGACCGGCGACAACTGCTCGGCGAGCCAAACCGAGCCCATGCCACCTTGGCCAATCGGCTTGCAAAGCTGAAAACGCGAACCGATCACATCGCCAGCATGCAGTTGCTCAAAGTCGAGCCGCAGATCGCAACACTCTTCACCGCGCTGGCCGCCATCGAGAGTGCTATTCGCTGGATTCATGGGGATTCTCCTCTAATGGAACAAATGGCGAGCGGTCGTCCAGTTTGGGCTTCGAGCCTCTACCGACTCCGAGTCGGCCAGATTCCGGCAAGTGGCAAAAGGGAAAATCCCCGTTCGAATGTGTGCTTGCCAGGCAATAGCAGGACGCGGGAGGAGTCAGTCTCTTTGCATAGTTTTCCAAACACGTGACGGACATCGCGATCACTACCGACAGTGAAATCAGGAGGAACGACTCGCTGATATGGTTAATGGTTTTCATGTCAACTCTCAGTGAAGCACGCTTGCGGGCGAAGTTGGAAATGTAGTCATTTGCCGCGATCTTGATCGCTGATTACTTCTTTGTTTTGGAACTGTCAGATTTGGTAGCGCTCGCTCCCAACTTGCTAAGGATTTGTTGCGATTGCGCCATTGACTCGCGAGCCGCAGCCACGGCCTGCAGAGCGGTTTTGATCTGTTGTTTGGGTTCGGACTTGTCCTTCGCCGAGCGATACAAATCTATGGCCGCCTCACGCTCATCCCTGTGCGCTTCAGCCAGCTGCGCTTGAGTCCCCAGCCACTCCTTATCCCTGTGAAAGAGTTCGCGCTTCAGCGTTTCTCGCTTGTCGCCGAGCGCCGTCAGCATGGACTTGTGCAAGGAATAAGCAAAATCGTTCGCCAGTGCAGCTTGGCGCAGGCGGAATGCGGCCGGCGCGCCATCGGTGGCAAGTGCTTGTTCGTACTTGTGGATGAAATCTGCCGACTCGGTAAGCCGTTTCTCAGCTTCCGTCATTTTCTGCTTGGTTGTGCGAATTTCTTCCGTCAGGCGAGCGTAAGAGGAATCCGCCGACTGCTCGGATAGGATGTCTTCTTCAATTTCAGCGAGATCCAGGGCGATCTCCTTAGACGCAGATCGAGCATTTCGCAATTCAGATGCTGCACCGTTCATTTCAGCGAGAACCGCTTGCAAGCGTGCCTCTGCTCCGGCGCCGGCGCCTTGAGCGGCGGCCAACACGCTCTGAGCCGCTGCATATTGCGATTGTGCCGCTGTGATGGTCTTCTCTCGCCTGGCTTTGGCAGCAGCTGCATTGCTACGGTTACGGCTTCGCCGGCGAGCGAAAGCCGGTTCCGCAAACGAGATGCAGAAAGCGATTGTGAGACAGAGGACGAGGAGGGTTTTAGAACGAAGTATGGAAGATTGCATGGCCTTACCTGATGTGATGGGTAGTAAGAATCGCAGCAGTTCCGCATCGAGTAGGTGCGGCACCGCCGAGTTGCACAATCTCGCGATTATCGCGGGATCAGCGACATCAGGATCGTATGACGCTGAACCGCAACGGAAGCGGCAGCGTGGGCGCAAACGAATCGAAGAAGTGAGTGCGAGCTATACACACATCTGGGGGAATGATGAATTCCCGGTAAGTTTGCTGAGCTGGAGCAGAAAGCCACGAAATTAATTGTGCGGATCGAACTAGAGGATCAGTTAGGCTTTGGCTTGACTCGAAGTTCAGCAATGGCACTTCCTGCTCGTGTTGCAGGTCGCTCCGCTCGGTCCCTTTCCTCACCGGAAGGCTCACATGCAGATGCCAACCCGAGTGCATATCTCCATTCGTTTCGACGATGGTATCGTGGTGCAAATGTTCGGTCGACAAGCAAGATTGATGCTCGCGAGCTCCGACTAAAGAACAATGCGAATGTGCAAATGGAATCGGGCCCTGCCAAGCAGCACAGACGAGCAAACAGCGCAGCACCCATCCAAGTTGCTTGAAAGGGGACCTTCTGAGTTTGAAGTTGAGCATGGCTTTTGTGAACAGCAAGTTCTTTATCGCAGTTTTGAATTTTTGCAGAATGAGAGCACCGTTGGAACTCCAAGTACGAGAAGCAATCCGAATCCGATGAAGGCAACTTGGATCCCGGCGTATCTTGCTATCAACGCACCAATGATTCCTCCCAACGGCTGTGCGGTACGGAATGATAACTGCTGGACAGCGCTGATTCGCCCACGGAGTTCGTCAGGAGTTTCAGAAATCAACTGCGTTCCGAGTTCAATCATGGCACCCACGAATGCCCAACCTGCAATCACAGCGATAGCGACTGCAATTGCCATTGTGCTAGTGAAAACAATCGCAACGTGACAGACGGCACAGATGATTGCTGCGCCGATGATCCATTGCGGCAACCGCGATGGCCGCAGAAATGTAAGCAGCGCACCGGCTAACGCGGCTCCCACGCCAAATCCCGATAAAAGCAGGGTGTATCCGGTAGCGCCTTCGTTCAGCACACCTTTGGCAATTGCGGGCAGAAGCATCACCATCGGGGCTCCGCCAAATGCAAGGATTAGCACGAGCGCAATCGAGCGCCGTACGTTTGTATTGTGCTGAAAGAAATGCAGGCCTTCCTTGGCACTTTCAAGTGCAGATGCTTTGCGGCCAAGTGGTTTCGCTAGACTTGGAACCGACAACACGGCGAAAATCAGACCCAAATAAGTCAACGCATTCAGAATGAAGCACCATCCGGCTCCCACCGACACCAACGCCAGCCCGCCAATCGCAGGGCCTACGGCGCGTGCTACGTTGTACTGGAACGAATTCAGGGCCACGGCGTTTGGAATGTGATCTTCACCCGCAGCAGTAGGAACCAGCGCTTGACTCGCTGGAGATGCAAGTGCTGTCACCATTGCGGACAAAAATGAACCTATGAGCAGATGCCAGGCTGCCAGACTACCGCTCCACCAGATTGCGGCGAGCAATACAGCAAATGACGCGTTCAAGATGTTTGCCAGTATGAGCACACCCCGGCGGTCAAAGCGGTCTGCTAACACGCCGCTAAACGGCAACACGAGGAACGTCGGGATCGCAGCCATGGCTGCATCGAATCCCAGCCATGCTTCGGAGTTGCCAAGTGTGTAAACGAGCCATGCAGTCGCTACACGCTGCATCCACGAGCCGGAATTGCTAACGAAAGTAGCAATCCAAAGCCAACGAAACGTCCGGTGCTCCAAGGCCTGAAGGGGAGCCGGCCATTTATGCGGATGATCGTCGATCAGGCCCAAGGAAAAAAGCTCCTGAAACGGAATTCCTCGAATTGAGATGGCACCATCACCTGCCTCTTACATCGAGGCTGCCAGAAAGCAGCAGGCCTTCGATCTCAGCCTCAGCGATCCGAAGCTGCCTTAGTGAATCCAGGTACTGCAAGTGCGTTTGAGCAAAGGTGCGCTGAGCGGTGAGCAGGTTGAGATAGCCGGTCTCGCCCGCCTGGTACATTTTTCGGCTCAGGTCGAGTGATTCAGTAGCAGCAGGAAGAATCGCCGTGCGATAGCGCTCCACTTGGTTCCGCGCGTTGGAGTAGCGCTCAAACGTCGGTGCTAGACGGTTCTTTAGGTTGAGTTCGAGTTGTGTCAACGCCCGCTCCGCTGCCACGGCTTCACTCTGGGCTCGCATAATCCCGCCCTGATTCCGATTGAGGATTGGGATCGGGATCGACACCGTCACAGCTCCATCAGTCCGCCCGCCGATTCCGTTGTCAACGGGGTTCACAAGTCCTTCCAGGCTCACATTGGGAACTGCTTCAACGCGTGCGCGCTCGACGGCCATCCGCGCACGGGAAATCTCGGACATCGCAACGGCAATCTCCGGACTGGAAGCGTGGATACGCGCTAAGGCTTGATCGAAGTCGATTTCGCACGGCGGAGCAAAGGCATCTCCGAAGAGCGCTTGCTCCTGGAGGTAGGGATCGCCAATCACGGTAGAAAGCTCACGCCAGGCGGCATCGTGAGCGTTACGGGCATTTTTCGAAAGAATCTGTGCAGTCTCGACTTCCAGTTGCGACTGCAGTACATCCAAGCGGGTCGCTTCCTTGGCTTTAATGAGCTTATCAACAACATCCGCCCCTTGTGTGGTTGTGCGCACGAGGTTCGCCGTCATGTCGATTTGCCGCTGGGCGACCAACGTCTTATAAAATGCAATCCGAACATCGGTAAGAACTCGCTGTTGTTGCGCGGCCAGTTCCTGCTGGGCACGTGCCAGTTCCTGCTCAGCGACAGCTCGATTCAAGCGGAGCTTTCCGCCCCTCACAATTTCCTGGCTAAACAGCACGCCGTGTTGTTCCGCAAGGCCACCGCTGCCGAGCTGCTGGCCGCTGTATCCCACCGTGGGGTTCGGCGGGAGTCCGACTTGCACCATGTTGCCTTGAGCCGCGCTTACCAGCGCCGATGCGCGTCCGATCGAAGGATTGGTGCCGAGGGCGATGTGCTCCAAGTCCGTCAACGACAAACCCCGCTGCGGCGTCGGCGGCTTGATTTCTTCCGGTGGAGGAAGCGGCAGTGGTGGATCTTGAGTAGCTGAGACCTTCCTTACCGTCACCGGTTGCTGAGCGGCAAGGCTTGCACAAAACAAGCCAGCGACCGCACAGAAGATGAGCGGCGGCACGATTTTGTCGAGGATATTCATGGTCGGATTCCTTTCCAACGCAATGTCGGGAACATAAAGGTGGGATAGTTAGAGGCGGGGTCCAAACATCAACCAAGTTCCAGTCGAAAGCAGACTCAAGGCAATTCCAGCCGCCAACGCGGGCCAGAAACTGAGGTTCAATCGGTCAGCCATTGCGAGGGGAACAAAGAACGGCAGTCCCAGCGGCACTAAAATCAGCGTCTCTCGCGAAAGTCGAGAGATCGCTGCGATGTCTCGGTGCTGAAACCAACTCAACAAGAATGCAAGCACACTGACGATGGGTAGCGAGAGGAACAGCGCACCATAGCGAGGGTAGCGCTTCGACAGTTCCGCCACGACGACCACCGTGATGGCGACAAGTGCTACCCGCACGCAATTCCAAACAATTCCCATTCCGCACTCCTTCTGGGGAGCGACCAGCGTTCAGTTACTTCTTATCGTGTCCAGCGGCGTGCGGTTCTTCTTTGAAATCACCCGTGTATGGAGTGCCGTCAATTTGACCGCTGATCGTGCCGGCGAACTCCTTCACGATCCCGATCGTGGCGTGCGTGCCCACGAAGCGGGAAGAAGTTCCTGCGGGATCAGTTTCAAGCGGCTGAGCAGCGAGATCCATTTCCGTCATCGGATCGTTGATAACAAGGTGTATTGAGGCGGCCTTGATCGGTGCGGGCGTTTTCTCGTCCCCGCCGATGATGTACACCGTGGCTTCCTTCTTGTCGTGATCCACGGTGAATTCGACGTGATAAGCGCCGCCGCCCCAGTCGGTCACAGCTCCGCCATGCGGGCCTTCTCCATGAGGACCATGGGCAGCTTCCTTCGGACCGGAATTGGCCACTGGTGGCGCTGGAGCAGGTGCGGGTGGTCCGCCACATCCGGACATAACCGAGAGCATTGCCGAGCAAATAATCAGTGCAAAAAATCGCTTCATCGAACTTCTCCAAAGGGAACAAAGGGGGAACTACGTTGCTGATACACCCGGCTCAGGCACGACTGGTAAGGGTCGTGCAAGCCCGGGATGATCGACCAGCATTTCATCTTCCGAATGCACCTCGTGTGCTAATCGCTCGGCGTCCTTGCCGCTGAACTGCCAAAACAGACCAGGGTGAATCAAGAACTCGCAAAACGTGGAAGTGACCAGACCGCCCAAGATCACCGTCGCGACGGGATACAGAATTTCGCGCCCCGGTTCCTGTCCGCCGATCACCAGCGGCACCAGACCGATGCCGGCCGTCAGCGCCGTCATCAGCACCGGCGCCAGCCGCTCCAAACTGCCGCGGAGGACCATTGCCTCCGAAAACGGCTCATTCTCTTCTTTCATCAAGTGAAAATAGTGCGTGACGAGCAAGATGCCGTTGCGGACTGCGATCCCGCCTAGCGAAATGAACCCCACGAGGCTGGCCACCGTGAGCGTTTGGCCGCTCAGCACCAATGCTAGTACACCGCCGATAAACGCAGTTGGCAAAGCGTTTAAGATTTGCAACACGATGCGAACCGACGGATACAAAACCAGTAGAACCACAAACATGCCAATGACCGATACGCCGGCCAGGATGACGATGAGAGTTGTGGCGCGCTGCTGACTCTCGAACTGACCGGCATACTCAGGAAAATACCCTTCCGGCATTACGACCCGGTCCTTGATGCGCTGCTGAATCTCGGCGACAGCACTAGCCAGGTCTCTGTTCTCAGTGTTGCAGCGAATGACAATGCGACGCCGGGCGTTTTCGCGGTTGATGGCATTTGGCCCGACACCCTCGCCAATGTCGGCCAGTGTCGCGAGTTCTACTTGGCCTCGATTGTCCGGCAGGTCGATTCTCAATCGGCCGAGGTTGGCATAATCGGTTCGATACGCCTGCTCCAGTCGGATCATCAGGTCGAACCGCCGCTGCCCTTCCAGGACTTGCGAAGTAACTTCGCCCTGCAAAGCGGTCTGCATGATCTTGCCGACGTACTCGCGCGTGACGCCATACTTGGCCAGGTCATTCGGGCGCAGCCGAATGTGAATTTCGGGAGTTTGCTGAATGGGTTCGATGACCGGCGGGGTCAGGCCCTCAATGTCTTGAATCTCGCGTTTTACCTTCTCTGCGGTCGATAGTAGCGTATCCAAATCATCGCCGACAATTTTGATCGCGATCTGAGCATAGACGCCGGAAACCATGTGGCTGATGAGATGCGCAAGGGGCTGTTCGACTTCGATGTCGACACCCGGAACTTCGTTGCGCAACTCTTTCAGCAACTGCTGAATCATCTCCTCTCGGCCTTGGTGCATGTTGGGATTCATGCTCAGGATGTATTCCCCCGCATTCACTGGCGCAGCATGCTCGTCCATCTCGGCACGGCCCGTGCGGCGGACGAAGTTGATGATCTCTCCATCAGGATTGGCTGGCGACATTTGCCGCTGGCGAAACTTTTCGTCGATCAAGCGCGAGGACTGGTTGGATGCCTCCAGGGATGAGCCCGCAGGCAAGGTGACATTGACGAGGATGCTCCCTTCGTCGAACTGCGGCAGAAAGTTCCGGCCCAGATTAGCTAATTGCCAGGCTGCGAAGGCGACCATGACCCAAGTAATGATCAAGAGGGGCGTAGGGACTGCCATACTAAAGCGGATCAAATAAGACGCTCCCACCTTGAGTACGCGGAGCAGAAATCCGTCACCTTCGTGATGCGTCGCCTTAGATTGTGGCAGCAGGTAATAACTCAGCACTGGCGTGACCGTGAGTGAAACCACGAGCGACGCCAGAATTGAGACGATGTAGGCGATGCCCAGCGGCGTGAAGAGTCGTCCCTCGACGCCGGATAAGGCAAACAGCGGCAGGAACACCAGAATCACGACAATTGTTCCGAACACAATCGCGCTGCGAATCTCTTTGCTCGCCTCGTACACCACGGCGATCGCCGGCTTCGGCTGAGCTGAATTGTTGTTCTCTTTCAATCGCCGAAAAATGTTCTCCACGTCAACGATGGCATCATCCACCAGCTCGCCCATCGCGACGGCGATGCCGCCGAGCGTCATCACGTTGATTGAGAGTTGAGTTCCGGAGAAGTAACCCAACGCGCGAAAGACCAACGTCGTGATCACGAGGGACAAGGGAATCGCGGTGAGAGTGATAAAGGTCGTGCGAAAGTTCAGTAGGAATAGGAACAGGATGATGAGCACGAGCACCGCGCCGATTACCAGCGCCTCGCCCACGTTGAAGATCCCGCGGTCAATGAAATTCTTCAGGCGGAATAGATCGGAATTGATGATGATGTCGGCCGGCAGCGACGACTCCACGTCCTTCAGCGCGGCGGCCATTTTGTCTGTCAGGGCTCGCGTATCGACGTGCGGCTGCTTCACGAGCGTGAAGACTGCGCCCGGTTGACCATTCACACTGCCATCGCCGCGTTTGAGCTGCGCGCCTTCGGCAACTCGGGCGACGTCTTCGAGGAACACGGGCCTAACGCCGTTGGCCTTGATTGGGATTTTTCGCAAATCCTCGACGACGCGATGGGCATCCGGGCCAAGCCGACCGAGAATGCGAATCGGTCGCTCGCTTTCACCTTGAATGGCAAATCCACCGCTCGTGTTCAGATTGCTTTCCGAGAGGGCCTGTTCGACCTGCTGCAACGTCACGTCGTATTCGAGCAAGGCAGTCGGATTGACCAGGATTTGATATTGCTTTCGATCGCCGCCTTGGATGAAGACCTCGGCGACGCCCGGGATCTTGAGCAGCCGTGGGCGGACAACCCAGTCCGCCGTCGTGCGCAGGGCCATGACCTGCTCTTCGTCGGATGGAAACGTCATTTCCACCGATTGGCCGGCGACTTTCGCCGTGGCTTTGCGCTCGAAGATCGCGGCATTGGCTTCCATGGGTTCCCAGGCAATCTCGGAGATCGACAGGGATTGCCAGGTGTCAACGCGATGGCGATCGACGGGCTTCCAGGCCAGGACTTTGATCGGCTCACCAGTTCCCTCGATCAGCTCTGCCATGTTTCCGCTCTTGCCGATGGGAACGAGTTGTCCCCCTTGAGGGCCTCGCTGGCGGTAGATTCCCGCGATCACGATCTGACCCATGATCGACGCGGGTGGAGTCATTTGCGGCTGGATGCCCGGAGGCAATACGCCACCAAGGGAGCCTAATCGTTCTTGCACGGTTTGACGCGCAGCACGAATCTCCGTTTCCCAACTGAACTCGATGTAAATCACATTGAGCCCCGCCGTTGTCTGGCTACGGACCGCCTGCACGCCAGCCGCACCGAGTAAAGCAATCTCGATGGGCTGGGTCACGAGCGTTTCGACTTCTTCCGTCGCCAGTCCTGGACATTCCGTGATAATGACGACGCGCGGTCGATCAAGGTCCGGAAAGACGTCGATCGGCAGCATCGTTGCTGAATAGCCGCCGTAGACCAACAGCGTCAGGCTGATCACGACAACCAACATGCGATACCGCAAGGCTAAGCGGATGACGGCGTAAAGCATGGGAAGGTTCCTAGTGAGCTGCGTGCGTAGTGCCGTCGGCGTGGACGTGAATGTTGGTCGGGATGCCGCTTGCTAACTGGGCTTTCAAAACCCGGTTCAGCGAGGCGGCCGCATTTTGAGCGACGAATGCTCCCTTCCGCGGACCGCCTTCATTGGCAATCACTACCGAGGTGCTGTCTTCGTGCAACACATGGACGGAGACGCGGTCGAAAAGATCGCCGTTCTGGCGAAACACGAATGCTTCCGGCCCCTCCCGAACGAGTGCGGCTTGCGGCAATACGAACACGTTTTCGATTTTCTCTACGGCGATGGATAAACTCACGCGGTCACCAGGGCGGAACCGCCAAATCAGCCGCTCTTTGCCCCCTTGCGAATAGGCTTGCAATTGATTGTCGAGCGGCAGGTAGAAGCTGAACGTACGTGTTTCCGTATCAATAAGGTTCGCGATGTGGCTAATTTGGAGTTCCTTCGGCAACGCCGGCCAGTTGTTTCCTTCCTCAACCTCAAATCCGACGTTGATCGGCAGTTGTTCCTTGGCGGTGCGTTGGATAAGCGGCATGTCTTTCTTGAAGCCTTGCCCCTCTATCAACAACGCGCGGTGGTCGGCCAGCGTGCATAGAAGTTGGCCCGCCTCGATTTGCTGGCCCAACTCAACTTTGAGCGTTTGCAGCTCGAAGCTGAATGGCAGTCGTGCCGGCTCTCCTTCGATCGCCGACGCCAAGGCAACTTCTGCGACCTTGAGAGCCTGTTCACCGGGAGCCGCGACCGTAATCTCCGCTACGAAGTCCCCTTTGGCCGCCGCCTCGATCTGGTCGTCCGATAGTCCGCGAGCCTTGAGATCTTGCCGATAGGCCAAGACACTAACGTCCATGCGCTTGACCTGATTTTCAATTTCGATGAGCCGCGAACCGGCGATGCCCCCATCCTTGGCCAGACCCTCAAGTCGTTTCTGCTGCGAGCGAGAGATTTCGATTTCCTTGGTGGCTTTGAAAAGTTCAAGTTGGGAAGTGTGCAGTGAATCGCTCACCAAGCGCAGCGCAAAGAGCGGGGCATTCGGGATCACAGTGCTGCCGGGATACGCATGAATCTTGGTGACGATGCCGGTTACCGGCGCGACGACTCCGCGATCGCTGATACCTGGACGGTCAGTGATCACGCCGGGGACTTCGATCTTGCGAAAGTAAGTGCTGAGCTGAAGTGGTTTCGAGGAAACGCCAAGGTTTTTACGTGCTTCAGCACTGATCCGCACCGGAGTATTTCCATCGGCGATCGGCGCTTTGAGCGGAGCATCCTTGCTGGAGGCAGCAGCGGTCTGACGACCTTTCCATTCGTTGAAGGCGTAGGCACCGAGCCCGACGGCGACGCCCAGCGACAACAGCGAGAAAACGACATTGATAATGAACTTGCTTCGAGTCATGGAGACTCTCCGAAACCGCAGGCCAATGCAGAAAGCGCCGAACAAACCAACGCAAACGAGAGAAAGGAGATAGCAAGCAACGAGCGAGTTGCGCAGCAATGAGCGAGTTGCGCAGCAATGAGCGTTTAAGCGCAAAGAGGGCGCTTAGATGCGGAGAGTCCGCAGAGTGAGATAGGTTTCCGAATCGTCCAGCACCTGTTCTGGCGGTCGCCAGGGGAGTCCCTGCACTTCCTTCGCTTCGATTCCGCAGATGGAAGTGGCAACAGGAGTCTGCAGTGCGATCAGCAGGACTTGAGTCGATGAAACCTGGGTAATGGAAACCAAAGTGCAATCCGTGCCTATGCCTACAAAGACGGCATCTGCATCATGGCCCGGGGATTTGCCAACAGGGGGTGAATTTTGGCGATCGGACTCGTCCTGTTCGCTCAAACGATCGTGACGGTGATGACTCCCATCCGCATGCGAATGAGAACGGCACTGCTGGCAATGTCCGAACAAATGAAAATGTGGCGTGGCGTCGTGCTTGCGCTGCTCCTCCTGCGAAAACTCTGCATGCGCATGGGGAACTGCGGCCAGTTGACTGGCAAACATTCCCACGATGATCAGGAGTGAAACGCAACGGCGAAACATGGATCTACCTAGTGCTCCCTTTGCAGCTTAGCCTACCTCAAAACCTGACCCCCGGCAATGAGTCCGATACTCACCACGCGCAAACCGACGAATACTACGATTTCTCGGCAGGCTTGGTTCAATCACTTCAACCGGATTTCCCAGCAGCGCTGAGGCATCGCAATTTCCCCAGCTTCACAGCTGGGTCTCGTGAGTGCGAACTGCCACTGGCTGTCTCGTCGTGCCTCAGGGCTCACACAAATGGCCGCCTGTATTGCGTCTCCAGTCCGCAGGAGCATGTCAACGATGTTGCTCCAGTACCTGACTGGGAGGCCAATCCACGCTTAGTTCGCTAGCGTTAGGAATCAGCAACTGAGAGCATCGGTACGGATTTGCCCACCGGAAGGCAGAGTTGACGCGCATGACGCCGCCAAATAAACTCCGGTCAGAGGTAACAGGTTTGTCATGTTTCGCCGGTGCATTTCCCTACTCATCATTGCAGGTGTTTTGGCTGGTCAGCTGGCCGAGATCCCTCATGCACATGGGGGAATGTCAGCTGAAGAACAGCGGGTTCACGATCTCTCGCCACATATTCACTGCCATTCGCATCAGCATCATTCGCAATCCGATCACTCGCAATCCGATCACTCGCAAGCCGAATCGACGCCACCGCCGGAATCCGAAGGCGATGGCAATGGCGGAGTTAATGCTGGCTTCGATTGGCACCATCACGCGGCCGACTCGGTCGAAATTGATCTCCCGTACCAATCGCTGACAGGTTCTGCAGTTTCATCGGCGTCTCACGTCAAGATGCTCAGGCAGCTCGACTGCCTTACTTGGGCGGCTGGCAATTCTTGTCCGCCCATCCTTCAGATTCTCTCCAGCCGACTGTTCACTCCGCCAGCATCTTGCGCGAACGGCTCGGATCTTTACCTTACGACGTGCAAGTTGCGCATCTAAGCAACAACTCTCTGCGCTCTCTGCAGCCGTTGCTGAATCCGTACAGCCTTCCGCCCGATGGCTGACTCTACTTCGCACGTCCCCCGGTCATTGCGTTTGCATGAAGATCTCACTCGCTATTCCCACCATCGGCCGTCCAGCCGAATTGCTGCGCTTCATTGAGCACCTGGAAAGACAGGAAGGCGATTTCAACTTTGCCGAAGTGGAACTAATTGTCGTTGACCAGAGTGGCCGCCCCGAAATTCGCGAACTACTCGCTCGGCGTCAAACTCCCTTTGAAACTCGTTATCTGGCGATGCCAGGTCGTGGAGCCTCGCGGTCTCGAAATTTTGGCTGGGGCTTTGCGCGCGGAGAACTGCTGACTTTCCCTGACGACGACTGTTACTATCCGCCCACTTTGTTGCAGTCGATCCTTTGTCGGTTCAACAGCAGCCCGTTGGACTGCTTGATGGTACAGGTCGAGCACCTTGGACGGCAGGATCAGACTAGCGGAGCTGTCACTCGCGAAAATGTTCTGTTTCGCTGCGTTGAATCGGGCATGTTTGTTCGCAGAGTCGCGGCTGGGACGCTTCGGTACGACGAACAAATGGGTGTCGGCGCGAGCACGCCTTGGAACTCCGACGAAGGGCCGGATTTCTTGCTCCGCATGCTGGCCCACGGACTGCAGATTGAGTACGAGCCTTCGATTCTCATTCACCATCCGAATCCGCTGCAGACTCTCGGTGAAGGCTTACAGAATCGGTGTTTCAGTTACAGCCGCGGCCGCGGTTATTTGTTGCGGAAGCATCAGTTTCCGGTTTCGACTATCGCCCACACCATGTTGCGCTCCCTCGGCGGGAGCTTGCTGATGGCCCTCAGCTGCAAGCCTTTCTGGGCTCGATATTACTGGAATTCCTTCGTAGGAAAGTTCCACGGGCTGCGTGGTGGCAAAGACGCCTCACCGCAGCTCGTAACATCTCCCTTTTCACAGAGCGATAGCTCGGCCTAGTGCGTAAGCGAATGATTGCGACGCGGCACTTGCCGTTTAAGCACTGATCCACCTGTTCAAGACCTCGCTGTTAGGAATCGTCAGATGACCAAAGAAACAAAGCCAATTTATCGAACCGGCTGTGTCGGCATTTGCCAACGATTGTTGCTGGCTTGGAAGTATCACGGCCTCGTTGGAATCGCATTTGGTGCGTTGTCCAAGTTGCTCAAGTTGACGTTCGGGACGAGCGAGTTGCAGAAGCGGTGCCAACACTACAAGGAACGCTGCTTTGATCGTCGGTTCTCGGTTTCGACGGCAGAAGAGGTTCCGATTAAGCAATTAGGTTTAGAGGTTGCGAAAGAAAGTAGCGCGGTCGAATACTCGCCTACTTCGCCGGTTTGGTTTAACCACTTGCTTTCGGGGATGGCGCTGAGATACGACGAGTTTACGTTCGTTGACCTTGGGTCCGGTAAGGGAAGAACCCTGCTTCTCGCTTCGGAGTTTCCCTTCAGGGAAGTGATTGGAGTCGAAATCTCCGAGCAACTTCACGCGATCGCGGCTCACAACATTTCTAACTTCCGGTCATCGGGTCGAAAGTGTCAGAGTGTTCAGTCGGTCTGCCGTGACGCGACAATGTTCGCCTTTCCTGATAGTCCTCTCGTCCTGTTCCTGTACAACCCATTTCACCTCGAAGTGCTCAAGCCCGTGTTCGACAACTTGCATGCTTCTTTCCAAAACCGGCCAAGACCTTTCGTAGCCATTTACTCCAATCCTCTCTATAGAAAGCTCTTCGATGACGCTGAGTGGCTTGAAGAATTCAGCTCAGACGGAACAAACTGGGTGGTTTACCGGTCGCGTATTGTCTGAATAAAGCCTATGGCGGGCCGTGGGACAAGGGCCTGGCGGATCTACCTACCGAAATCTTTGAACTCGATTCGTCCCTTTCGCGACTAACGACGACGTGACGATTACCCAATGGCGACCCGACCAAGATCAACAATCGATCAGTTTTTTGAAGTTTGTGAACTACAGACGTGTAGTCTTCGAGTGTGGCGATAGGTTTGCGATCAACCGCAAGAATCAGCATGCCCGCACAGACGCCAGCCCTGGATGCCGGCGTGGCGGGCAACACTCGGCAGATAAAGAGTCCATTCGCTTTCGCGTGGTGGCCCAGACTATCGAGCTGCTGGGGCGACATGGGCTCCAGTTCTATGCCCAGATCTTCGTCGACGAAAGACTTGCTTGCTGTCGCATAACTCGCAACCTCAAGAGAGCGGGGACCGGGTGACGAAAGTTGTTCTAGCATGACCTTTACAAGCAGCGATTTGCCTTGGCGATTGATCAGAACTTCATGCGACTTCGTAACGTCCGCTTTTTCAATCAATTGGGCGAGAATAGTCGACCCGTCAATTTGCTTTCCGTCGAACGCCAGCACCACATCGCCAAGTTCGATAGTGGCGCTTGCCGGCGACGATCGCGCTATCGAAGTGATAATCTCGCCGGTTGCCCCTCGCATCCCAATCGACGCTGCGATGTCCGGGGTTACCAGCTCAAAATGGCAACCGAAATAGCCCCGGCGTACAACCCCAAATTGAATCAACTGGCCCGCGACGTCTACGGCCTTATTCGCCGGAACAGCAAAACTGATGCCCGCAAAGCCGGCCGTTTCGCCGTAGCTGCCCTCGCAGATACCGACGATATCTCCGCGAGTGTTTAACAGTGCTCCTCCGGAGCTGCCGGGGTTAGAACCTGCATCTGACTGAATTAGCCGCGCCCGTGGCACCTCAGGGATCTCCCGATCTAGGGCGCTCACAATGCCAGCACTCATCGAATTTAATAGCCCGTAGGGATGCGCGACAGACAGAACCCAATCTCCGGTCTCCAACTGAGCTGAGTTGCCAAACTTCGCCGGTTGCATGCCGACTGCCTCCGGTACGTAAACGACCGCAAGATCCGTCATAGGGTCGCTTCGGACTTCTCGGGCTTCTAATCGGCGCCCATTCGCCAAAGTCACAAACACCGACTGGGCATGCCCGATGACGTGATTGCAGGTGAGAATGTATCCCCTCTTATCGATAATTATGCCTGTTCCAAACCCGCCGCCCTTGCATTCGGGCTCAAAGTGTCCGGCATTCGCAGTGCTATTGGAAGAATGTTCGGCCAGAGTCTTCTTGGGAGCACATTCTGCACGATCACATTTGGCATCGACGAGCACCAGCGAAGGCTCGACCGACTTTGCAGCCTGGCGGAATTGAGCCGAAAGCTCAACAAGATTGCTCTTCGTTTCTACATGCGGCTGACCATACACTGTTGCGCCGATTATTGTTGTCAATGCGATTGCCGCATACAACACCATCGTCGGCCAGCGGAAGCGTCGTGTCATGGGAATCCTTTCCGGTGCTCAGGCCGCCCACGAACCGTGGGCAGGTCCTGGAGCCGATTCAGCGGTGCCATCTTGTGCCAGCAGTTCTGCGTCGCCGAAAACGTGTCCGGGTAATTGGATTGGCTTTCGCAGATTCATGCGGCGGGGTCAAGATAGTACGCGTCTCGATTCCAACTGGTTGGCGAACGGAGACGTTCGAGTTGCCTGATAACTTCCGGCAGGAACCTCGGGATAGACCGCTTACCGAAGGGAGGCGGGAAATCACCGTAGTCACTTCGATCTAAAACTGCCGTCACAGTGATGACATAACGGACGGTCTACGATGTATCGGCCATGATCGGCAAACTCCAAGGCGATACGGCTATTGAACTTAGCGATTCTTGACGGGAGTGGCACATTGCGTGCGTTAGATGGTTGACCAATGACGGCTCGGTTGCGGTCAGACGAAACAAACACAAGGAACTGCAAATGCGACGGTTTTCAATCGGACTTCTGACAGTGCTGGCGATGTTCATTGCTTCGGCAACTACGGCGAACGCCGCAGGTTGGGGGCACCACGGTGGCTATAGCGGATACGGTAACGGCGGTTACCAACACGGCGGTGGCTACGGGCATGGTGGCTACGGGCATGGTGGCTACGGGCATGGTGGCTACGGGCATGGTGGCTATCAGCATGGTGGCTATCAGCATGGTGGCTATCAGCATGGTGGCGGTGGATACGGCGGCGGCTACGGCGGCGGCTACGGCGGCGGATATGGGTATGGAGGCAGTGGATATGGTCGAAGCAACCATCACCACCACCCTGGGATCTCGATTCGCTTCTAAACGCAGCTGTAGATCAGCAATCGACGACAGGGCGGTCCGCATCAGCTAAGCGGACTAGCGATCGGGGACGCGGGAAGGGGAAGGGCGAGCGAGATGGCATCTTGCCCTTCCCCTTTGTGCGAAGTCGCATCGGCACTTTCTCCGCCGGCCAAGCGAGGGACGGGCACCCACCTTCGGATACTCCGGACACACCGGCTGCTTCAAACAGTCGCCCCAATCGGCCGCGAGTTCATTGATGAGTTTGCGACTTCTGTTCGACAATCTTCTCGCTCGATCATCGGATAAGTAAATGAATTGGCGTCCGTTGCGACCAAGTCAATCGATCTTACGCACCAAGCCAAACTTTCGCCGTGCTGCGTAAACCGCAGTCATCGTGCGATGAGTGCGTTTTGCTACCTCGGCAGGGCGCAACGTGCGCAGCAACTCAATTTCGTTAGCAGTCCACGGTACTCCCGCAGCTGGCGGATGTGTACCTCGCAGCTTGTGAACTTCTGACATTTTCCTTCTCACCGCCATCGGCATTATCTTGCCCGTATTAGCCTTACGAAGTTTTGCAATAACTTCAGGCGGACAAGGCCGTCCGCGCCTTGCAGTCGAAATTCTCTGTCGGCGTTCCGGTGCATCCGCAACCGCGGAGGCGGCCGCTGTCATTCGACGATTGTGTATTGGCGTCATATACTCCTGTCTCAATTGCCGATCACCTTCAGTCTGTTTGACGCCAAGTGCTCTTCGCCAGATCCATACCGTCCGATTGCCTACACCCCACCAATAGCGAACGGCAACAGCCGCCTCTCTGCGAACTGCCTTCGCCAGATCACCGAAAAGCACCAATGAAAGTGCGGAAACCTTCTTTCCAATCGGCCAAGGAATACGTCCGTCAGATTGCCCCCAAATGGTGACTTCACCTCGAGCGAGGCAGTTAACCTTTTCTCCATACTTCAAAGCTGGGGTGCGGTAGTTGCCAAAGCGAAGTTTTGTGTTGTCTATCTTCATTCGTCGCTCAGGAGTCAGGAGATAGTTAGAAGATCATAACCTTGTGGTTGCCGCTAAGAAAACGCTACGTCACTCCAGTTGCGGGATCAAACAGAATCTGGCTGTCGCTGCCCGAACGACTTATCTATTCGACGCACTCAAACGGGGAACGAAATAGCGAGAACTCCATTTCTCGCCTTGAGCAAAAAAAGATGTGTGACGCGTCGCTGGTGCGAGTTCCACTCTTTTTCTGTGTATTCGTCTTACTTCTTATCGTGCCCGTGATCGCCCTCGTGTTCGACATTGCCGCTGTAGCTCTTGCCACCGATCGTCACGTTGAGGCGCCCAGTGGTCTTAGGAGCTTCGAGAGCTTCCAGGATTTGTTCATCGACAATGGCGAATTTTGAAGCCTGACCTTCCGGGTCGCCTGGTTGCCTTTCGGCCGTCAGCTTGGCCTGCATTGGCGTGCCGGCGACGACTAAGTTGAGCATGATCTCCGGGTCGGGTATCGAGACAGCAGTCCTGGCATCGGCCCCCAACAAATAGATAGCCACTGTCTTCGTCGCATCCTCATGGATCAATTCGGCGTGATACTCCTCCTCACCGAGTTCGATTAAATGGCCCTTGTGTGGGCCCTCCTCGGCATGCGCCTCTGCCTTTGGTGCTGCCGCTGGCGGTGCTGCTGTCTTTGCCGGACAACCCGTTAAGGCTAATGCCAGGCCAAAAACCAACATCCACGCCGAGTGAAAACATCGCTGAATCATGTAAACCTCCTAAAAATGGGAAACGAAAACTGTTTATCAAGTATTTGCCGGCGTGCCAGCTGCGACTGATTGAGCAAGAGATGCAGTGGGTGCAGCATGCTCATCGGAATCAAGTTCATCTTCATCAGAATTGTGCAAATGTTGCTCCGCTTCCTTGCGACCGAAACACCAGAAGAGTGCGGGATGGACAAAAAAGTCGAGCAGCGTCGAACTGATCAGGCCACCCATGATCACTGTGGCAACGGGGTACAAGATCTCTTTGCCAGGTTCACCCGCAGCGAGCACCAGTGGCACTAGCGCGATGCCCGCGGTGAGTGCGGTCATCAGCATCGGCGCGAGGCGTTCCTTGCCGGCCCGCTCGATCATCTCCGGCGTGAACTGCTCGCCCTCGTGCTCCACCAGATGCAGATAGTGCGCGATAAGCAAGATGCCGTTCCGTGAAGCGATGCCTGAGAGCGAAATAAATCCGACCATGCTCGCGACGGTTAGCGATTGTCCGGTGATGACCAAGGCCGCGACAGCGCCGATTGCGGCCATCGGCAAAGCAGACAGAACTTGCAGCGCAAGATTCGTGGACCCGAAGAGCGTATAAAGTGCCAGGAACATAGCCGCGAACGAGATTAAGCTTAGCAGCCCAATCATTCGCGTGGCATTCCGCTGGCTCTCGAACTGACCACCGTATTCGATGAGATAGCCGGGATTGTCCTTCGCCAGCCGGGCCTGAATGGGGGCCAGCTTCTTCTGAATGTCCGTTACTACGCTATTGAGATCGCGACCAGCGGTGTTGCACTGAATAATAATACGCCGTCGCACGTTTTCACGATTGATCGTGTTGGGACCGCTGCCACGACGAATTGTGGCCACTTGGCTGAGTTGAACCCGCCCCCCTGTCGGCAAGTTCAGCGACAGCCGGCCGATTTCGTTCAGGTTTTGCCGGTGCTCGTCGTCTAGCCGCACGACGAGATCGAATTTGCGTTCGCCGAGCACGACTTCAGAGACCGTTCGTCCGTTCATTGCGGTTTCGATGAACTCATTGACATAGTCTGGTGTCAGTCCATAACGGGCGAGTTGATCGCGATTGAGGTCGATTTGTAACTGCGGAATTTCAATTTGCTGCTCGACCATCAAATCCTTGACCCCAGGGACATCCGTCATCGCTGCCTTCATCTCTTCCGCAGTACGACGCAAAACCTCCAAATCCTCGCCATACAATTTAATGCCCACTTGTGCCCGAACTCCCGAAAGCATGTGTGAGATCAAGTGAGCCAAGGGTTGCTCGACGGCGACAATGACGCCGGGCACTTGCGTCAATTCTTCTCGCAACTCGGCCAGAACTTCCTCTCGTCCCCGGTGTGCTTTCGGATCAAAGCTGACAATGATCTCTGATACGTTTACCCCTTCGGCATGTTCATCCAACTCCGCGCGGCCGGTGCGGCGGCCGTAGGCCAGCACTCCTTCGATCTTGCCGATTCGATCGTCAACCATCTGCGCAATGCGATCCGAAGTGGCCAATGAAGTGCCAGGCGGGAGCAGTACATTGACTTGCACGCTCCCTTCGTTGAAGGGCGGAAGAAAGTCTCTGCCAAGTTGCGTCACGGTGAAAATACTAATGGCCACAGCCACGGCCACCGTTCCCAGAATCGGCCAGGGATGCTTCACGCTGATGCGAATAGCAAAACCAGCGACCCACTTGAGGACGCGCAGCAACCAGCCGTCCTGCTCGTGATCCATAAACTTCGCGTTCGGCAGCAACCAATAAGAAAGGACGGGCGTGACGGTGAGCGAGACGAAGAGGGAAGCGATGATGGAGACGATATAGGCGACGCCAAGCGGAGTGAACAGCCGCCCTTCCATGCCGCCGAGCGCAAACAACGGAATGAAGACCAGCACGACCAGAATGGTGCTGAATACAATCGAGTTGCGCACTTCACTGCTGGCTTCGTAAACAACGCGCAGCGCCGACTTTGGGTTTGGACTATGTTTGTTTTCCCGCAATCGCCGAAAAATATTCTCCACGTCGACGATCGCGTCGTCTACCAGTTCGCCAATGGCCACCGCCAGGCCGCCGAGAGTCATCGTGTTGATCGAGAGACCGAACCACTTAAAAATCAGGCCGGTCACGACCATCGACAAGGGGATGGCGGTCAGCGTGATGAAGGTCGTGCGAAAGTTAAGCAGGAATAGAAATAAGACGATCACTACCAACGCACCGCCGATAACAAGCGCTTCGACGACGTTGTAAATGCTCAAGTCTATAAATTCTTTCTGCTGATAAACCTCGGCATTGATCTTCAAATCAGGCGGCAGTGAAAGCCGCAGGTCTGCCAAGGCGTTAATAACATTCGTCGTCAGCAAACGGGTGTCAGCGCCGGGTTGCTTAGAGACGATGATCATCACAGCCGGCGAACTATCAACCGCAGCTTCGCCGCGTTTCACCTGGGCGGCTTCTCGAACCGTGGCGACCTGATTTAGCAAGATAGAACGGTCGGTACCCGCTTTTACAACAACTTTATCAATGTCTTTGATGTTTCGCAGTCGTCCCATGGAGCGCACGAGCAACTCCTGTCCGCCCTCTTCCAGATAGCCGCCCGTGGCGTTGCTATTGCTGCCGGCTACCGCTTTCTCGATGTCTTCGAGCGTCACGTCGTACTTCAACATTTCGCTGGGATTCGCCAGCACCTGGTATTGCTTGCGGCCGCCCCCCATCGTGATCACTTGGGCAACGCCGGGAATGGTCAGTAGCCGTTGTCGAATGACCCAATCGGCGAGTGTCCGGACCTCGATCGGATCGGTCTTATTTCCCTCGCTAGTCACGCCTATTTGGATCACTTGCCCCATGATTGACGAAATGGGAGCCATTTGCGGCTTCACCCCTTTCGGCAAACGGTCGGCGGCCAGAGCGAGTTTTTCGGCCACAATTTGGCGATCGACGTAGATGTCGGTGCCCCAAGCAAACTCGACATAAATCACCGACAAACCGACGCCCGAGGAACTGCGCACGGCTTGCACACCTGTGGCACCATTCAGCGAGGACTCCAGCGGAAACGTGATCAGCGTTTCCACTTCTTCCGGTGCAAGCCCTAAGGCTTCTGTCATGACCGTTACCCGCGGGCGATTCAAGTCGGGAAACACGTCAATCGGCAGATGATACATCTCATAGCTGCCGTAAACCGTGAGCACAAGCGCCAGGGCGATCGTAATCAAACGGTAACGCAGCGCCATTTTGATAATTGAGTTGAGCATGGCTGTGCTTTCGCTTCCTGCGTTAGTGGTTGTGTCCGGCGTGCGGGTCGGGAGCGCCGCCGGACTTGTTCTTGATGGCGACTTGCAACTGCTGGGCGCCTGTCAGTGCGACCATGTCACCTGGAAAGAGAGATCCGTCATTGGCGATTACCACCTGCCTGGGGTCGCGGTACTCGACATGAACGCGCCGACGCTCGAATCCTTTGCCATTTGGCGTGAAAACATATGCCTCCGCGCCATCCTGAGCAAGTGCGTCGATCGGTAGCACAATGCGATCAGGCAGAACTTCGAGTGGAATCTCCAACTGCACACGCTGGCCAGGACGATACTTCCACGCAATGTATCGGCGTCCGTCCTCATACTTGGAATCCCGCTGAGGCTGATTTGGAAGAGTTACGTAAAAATCGAGCGTTCTTTTCGCAGGATCGATCTTCGTCGCCAGGTACAACACCCGGAGTTTTTCGATGATTTCGCTGCCGGAACCGTCCGTCTCCAGCACGGCTGTCACCGGAGCTTTACTCTCAGCTACCCGGTTGAGGTCCGCGACATCACGCTCGAATGCTTCTCCTTCGATGTAGAGTTCTGCGTGATCAGCGAGTACGGCGAGCGTGTCGCCGGCGTCCACTTGCTGCCCCTGGGAAACTTTGATGCTCTGCACTTGAAAGAGGCTTCCCGTCGAACTCTGCTTACCGTCAGTGGCGACATTCGCGACGGAAACGGTCATCTCCTTGAACAAATCACGCTTCTGCACGATGCCGTTGACCTGAGTTTCCGTCAGGCCATGCAACAACAGCGTTTGGCGCCTAGCGCGGAGGAGAGCGTCACTTTTATCTTTCTCATACTTCAGATCGAGCAGACGCTTGCCGGGAATAGTGCCATCGGCCGCCAGCTTTTCCAGTCGAGCAATTTCCTTGTCGGTGACCTCTTGCTCGGCCGCAGTCTGCAACAGGTCGGCTTGGGACTGGACAAGATCCTCATGCGTCAGCCGCAAATCGAATAGCTTGCGCCCTGGTTCCAGTGCTTCGCCTTCGGTGGGATAAATTCGAGTTACAACTCCGGTGAAGGGAGCCGTGACTTCAATCACGGACCGTCCTGGACGCTCCACGACGATGCCAGGCACGCGGATCGACTTCGTGAAGGGCTGTAACGTGACCGGTTTGATAAACTCGTCTGTCAAGCCGATGTTCTTGCGGCCTTGCAGGCTGAGCTCGATCGAATCGTTACTACCATGAGCGGCGTGACTCGCCTCCTCTGGCTTTTCTTCGGCCTTCGCTGCCTCGTCACCGGCGCTTGGCAAGATCTTCCCTAGCCACGGTTTCGCCAGTGGCTCCCACTGGGGATAAAACATGATCGCCGCGAGCGCGATCGAGCCCAGGACAGCGAGCGCTATCCAGCGCTCCCAGGCAATAGGCGACGCCTGCGATGAAGAACTTTGTTGCGCCATGGAACGCGCCTTTACAAGAAAGCATTGATTGAAAATCACGCCGACAAATGAAATGAACCCGAATCAGGAGAGTTCAAACTACAACAGTTGCGGCTGAGAAGACTCGAAATCGAGTTGCCGAGCTGGATCGAAGGATTCAGTTCAAGAGATGGCGCAATTCTAGATGCCTGCGCACATGGGGAAAACGCAGCTCGCCCGTATTGAAGCCTTGCCCGCTGCAGGTAATCAGTCCGAACTCATGCACCGGCGGCATGATGATCAGAGTGGCCGCATCAATCGGCGAAGACACTTCGACCTGCTGAACGCCAACGTAGACGCAAGAAGCTACTTCGCAGTCGTCTGGGTTTTCCAGGGGAGAATGCTGTTCATCTGGAAGTGGTTCGGTCGCTGCATGGCAGGTGCCATGCGAAATCGAGGAACAACGTTGGTCGTCACCGTTGGAAGCGACTGCTCCATGTTGATGCAAACCACAGCCCACCAAAATATGGAAGGCGAAGGCAGCGACGGCGATGATCCGGGTGAAGTTCATGTCGGCAGACGAAGATTTAGCTTTGCGTACCATTCTCAGGGTTGGCGTCGAAAAGTCAATGCCAGGCGATGCGTGACAGCCTACTCGTTGAATCAGCTTGAAATGGCTAATTGGGGAGTTCGTTCATCGTCGAGGAGCACCCTAGCTCCTCCACTACCGAAGACCGCCATGCACTTCGTTTCAATCACGGTTTGAGCTAGTTCGTCGCGGTATGGGCAAGCTGAGATTCCGTTGCGGACCTCAATGCCGCACGCAAAGCGTTTCTGAAGCCGTCATTGCGACAACCGACTGCAGTCAAATCGACTGCACTTTTGTGGTCGTTCCGTTGAGCAAAGGAGGCTTGCAAAATCGCAATCCGCTGTCGCCAAGGGAGTTACAGCAAATCGCAAAATTCTGGCACGGCCTCCGCATTATTACTCATATGTTGGCCAGGCACATTGCTCAATCAACCAAAAACTCTGTTCAAGGACGTTACGCGATGAAAAGTCTCCTCTGCACCATGGTTGCCGTTACTGCCCTGTCGCTGGGCAGCTTATTCACCTCGCCAGCAATGGCCGCAGGTGGGCATGGTGGACATAACCACGGCGGTCACAGCCATGGTGGTCACAACGGCGGTGGTCACAACGGCGGTGGTCACAACGGCGGTGGTTACAACGGCGGTCACAACCACGGTGGTCAGCAGCACAATCATGGTGGCTACCGCCCCTACAATAGCGGCTACGGATACGGGGGTTACTCCAACCAGTATCAGCAAAACGGCATGTACTTCCGCGGCAGCAATTTTGGTGTGCGGATCGGATTCTAATTCAACGAAGTACTTTCAGTTTTCTAGTCAGCGCTCGATCACTTCGAACGAGCGCAGCTGAAGCAGTATGCAGGGCGTATACCTCGCTTATTGCTGGGCTGAAATTCCTACTCGCGATGGTTCACGTTCCCGATACCTAGTCAACGCTGCATGGTAGTTCCGCGGGCCGATTCAGGATGAGACGTGAGACTGCTGCCAAGTGGAAAATAGTCCTTCAGGCGGAGAAAGTGAGTCTCGAACAAGTGCCAACTGACGAAGGCAATGGCGGTGGTGAGAGCTGTCATCATGGCGATGTAACTAGCTCTTCCGAGTAGATCGCTTACGAAATAGCGGGAGAACGATTCCACGGAAATTATTGGGGCCAAGAGAGGAATGAGCGGGTACTGAATCACGTACATCGCGTAACTGTATTTGCCGAGGAATCGAAGACACGTCGCTTGCCAGATGGCACTCCAAAGGGACTCTCGTCGTGAATACAGCACGAGGACGACAAGGCACGCAAATAACCCGGCAAAGAGCGAGTCGGGCAGCGTCAGCCACCGACGACCACTCAGTTTGATGCCCACCAGCGTCAATGCAAATAACAAGATGCCGACCTGCGCCAGTGGCAGCAACCTCGCCTTCCAGTGATCGTTTCGCAGCAGGACTGCGATCAATCCTCCGGCGCCTAGCAGGTCGGCACGACCCAAGGAGAATACCTCTGGTGCTACGTCGTTTCCGCCGGCCAATAGCCAACTGAGCCGGACCAGTGGGCTAAGGACGATCAGCATCATGCAAACAGCCGCCAATCCCCGCACCGAAGTGAAGTAGATAACAACGGGCCACAGCAGATAGAAATGGACTACAAAGGCCAGCGACCAGAAATGGTCGAAGAACCCGAACGGCCAATCGCCGCTGTATGCCTGCAGAATGTTGGTGCCGAAAAACCAGAGCCAAGCTTGATTGTCATGGGCTTCCGAAAAAACCTGTCCAAGTCGCGGGCTGAGCAGCGGCACCAAAACGAGAAGGGCGACCAGCACACCGTAATACAGCGGAAAAACTCGCAATGCTCGCCGAGCGTAGAAGTTGCGGAAGAAGTGTGGTTCACGCCGGGCATCAACCAGTATTCGAGTGATCAAATATCCTGAAAGAACAAAGAGCAGATCGACGCCCCGCATCCCTAATGCAGCGAAGTGAAGCAGGGAGTTGTCCGCGGTCTCGCCACCGGTAGCACCGCCATAAAAGCGGTAGATCGTAATAAGCAGGATCGCGAGGCCCCGCAGGCCATCCAGGGCATTTACACGGTGTTCCGGCGCTTCAGACCCCGGCAGAATGGAACGGATGACTGGATTGGGATCTGCAGCTGCTGTATCCATCAAACTCCATCTCACGTTCTAGGCTCTTTGCAAACGCTTTGGCAAAACTCCACAGGCTGAACAACCCTCAACTTCGACATGGCGCCTGTGCTGACTAATCAGCACGGCTTCGGAGCAAGCGCAATCCATTCAGAACCACCAACAACGAGATGCCAGCATCGGCGGCAATGGCGCTCCAAAGCGATGCAAACCCAGCCAGAGTGAGCACCACGAACAGCACTTTCACAGCAAGCGATGCGAAGATGTTCTGCCGAATCACGCCCAAAGTGTGCCTCGAATGACGAATCAGCCAGGCTACTTTCGCGAGTTCGTCGCTCATTAGGGCAACGTCGGCTGTCTCGATAGCGGCGTCACTTCCAACGGCCCCCATCGCAATTCCGAGCGATGCTCGACCAAGGGCCGGAGCATCGTTGACCCCATCGCCAATCATCGCGACCTCACCATACTTCGCCTGCAGTTCCTCGATCGCTTTGACCTTGTCTTCTGGCAGCAACTCGGCACGAAACTCGTCGATTCCGGTAGCCTCTGCAATTGCCGCCGCCGTCGCCTTGTTGTCGCCGGTCAACATGATTAAATGTTCGACACCGACAGCGTGAAGATCTGCGATCACCCGTTTGGTCTCGGGACGAAGCTGATCGGCCAAGGCGATTAACCCGCAGATGTGGGTCTCGTTTCCAATCACAACCACGGATCTGCCGGCACTGGACATGGTTTCTAACTGTTGATGGATTTCCGGTGTCTCCTGCCCTCGTTCCTCAAGGTAGCGGTGGCTCCCCAACCAAAACATCCGGCCATCTAACTTCGCCGACGCGCCCTTTCCCTGCAGAATTTGAAAGTCGTCTGCAGGCGCAACGGCCACACCCTTTTCTTCGGCATATCGCAAAATGGCCAGCGCAAGGGGATGGTCGCTGTGGGATTCCATGGCGGCCGCACGCTCCAGCAGTTCCTTCTCAGAATGGCCATTCAAGGGAATGACTTCGACAACCGCGGGCTTTCCGGCGGTCAGCGTTCCAGTCTTGTCGAGAGCGATTGCTTTGATGCGGCCAGGCACTTCAACGTACAGCCCGCCTTTGATGAGGACTCCTTGCCGGGCCGCTGCCGCAATCGCGGCCACGATGCTCACAGGCGTCGAGATCACGAGGGCGCAAGGGCAGGCGATCACCAGCAGAACAAGCGAGTTGTAGATCCAGAACGACCACTGACCTCCCAGCAAGAGTGGCGGGATAACGAGTACGAGCACCGCCGCAATCATCACTGAGGGGGTGTAATACCGAGCAAATGTCTCCACCCATTGCTCGGAGGGAGCCCGCTGCGATTGCGCATCACCGACCATCCGGATTATTTTGGCGAGCGTGGTGTCTTGTGCGAGCTTGGTTGAAGTTACTTGCAATGCTCCGTCGCCATTGATCGTGCCGGCGTACACCTCGCTGCCTGGCGCCTTGGCAACGGGCATGCTCTCGCCCGTAATCGAGGCTTGATTGACGTCGCTATTCCCGCGAGTCACAGTTCCATCGAGTGGGATCCGCTCACCGGGCCGCACCAGGAACAATGTACCCACAGCGACTTCCGCAGGACTTACTTCTGTTTCCTTGCCTTCGCCGCCCACGACGCGGACCGTGGGCGGAGCAAGACCCATTAACGCGGCAATCGCTCGTCGGGCACGGCCAACACTCCACGATTCGAGTGCCAGAGAGACTGCGAACAAGAATGCCACCGTTGCGGCCTCGGACCACTCGCCGATTGCGATTGCCCCGCCGACAGCCACGGTCATCAGCAAGTTCATGTCCGGTCGAAAGCGCCGCAGAGCGAACCAGGCTTTCGGCAAGAAGTACCAGATCCCCGCAAGGATGCTTAGGCTGAACAGCGCCTTTGCTAGAACGGGCGTAGCCAATTCGTCCGGACGTTCTGCGAACCCCAGCGCCGCGGCGAAGCTGCCCGAGTCGGCAACTTGTACCAAGAACCCGAGCAGACTGAGAACACCTGAAGCGATTGTGAGTATTGTCCTCCCGTAGCGTTCGCACCAGCTTGCCGAGACGCTTGTGTCCGCGGCCTGATCTCGCCACGGCACCGCAGACATTCCTGTTTGACTGACCGCTTGAATAATGTCAGCTGAAGAGAGGCTGGATTCCGGAACCAGCACGCCCATCCGGCCGCTCAGCACGTCAAAGGTGAGGGACCGCTCATCGCCGACGAGCGGTCCCAGTTCACTTTTGAGGATTGCGACCTCTTCGGCGCAGTCCATCCCATGAATCTTAAAGTAGCGGTCCATGTTAAGATCAGATCGCTGTCACACTAATTCAGGATCAAACTAGCGTGCGTTTGTGAAAAACATGCAAATTGCAACTACGACTGCCCTCTTCATATTGACGGCAATTGCCGAAATCGTCGGCTGTTATCTACCCTATCTCTGTCTTCGTCACGGAAGATCGCCTTGGCTATTCGTACCGGCAGCGGGCAGCTTAGCTATCTTCGCGTACCTGCTCACCCTTCATCCAACGGCCGCCGGACGAGTCTATGCTGCGTACGGCGGCGTTTACATCACGGTAGCACTGATTTGGCTTTGGCTTGTTGACGGTATACGGCCCACGGCTGCCGATTGCGTCGGAGTTCTATTCTGCGTAGCTGGAATGGCCGTGATCATGTTTGCGCCACGACAGTGATGTCATAAACCGGCGCCCAACTACCTAAGTCAGTGGTTACAGCCAGGTCCGCAAGAACTGCTTCCACCGCCACCGCTCGAACTACTGCTCGCGCTGCGGAACGGATTCAATGTCAGCGTTCCTGAGTCAGTTGCGCATCCGCTGAGAGCCAACGCTCCCAGAAGGACGCTGTATAAAAACAACATTCTAAGTGACATTTGATTCAAACTCCTTTTCGTTGATTCCTGATTCGCCGCAACTGCGGCATATCTCAAAAATCGGCGTAATGTGGCGCCCTGGCCTAGTCATTGTGCTGGGCTATGACGCGGCCATCCACAATCAATTTAACCGGACATACACGCGCCTTTTGCGCTGCGCTCCAAAGTGAGGCGTGTAGCACTGGCGCGTTGCCATGCACAGTGATTTGAATTTCGCCTTCTGATAGGTATTGCCTTGTCGCTGTCACACCAGCCACCTTGCGCAGTTCTTTCGCAGCGTCGCCTGCCCGCTGCTCGCAGCACATATCCGTGACGACGAGAACTGCTTGGCGTGGCTTGTGAAACGGATCGACGACACAAATCAGAAAAGCCCCAAAGGCAGATACGGAGAGCAAAAGTAAAGTCTCGTGGAGGTGATTGATTCGCATTGGGGCCCCGGAAAGTGTGATCGCGAAAAATCCGCGCGGCGACGGCCGGGTCGCCACGCGGGACAATTTGGCAAGGCTGGCCTAGCGCTGTGGCTTGGATTTGTAAGTTCCCGCCACAGTTGCCAATTCCGTCGGGGGAACTTTGGCCCGCTCGGCAGCTTCCCAAATAGCTCGGTGAGAAATGGCATTGGACGATGGCATGATCGTCAACGTTCTTGTCTTGTAGTCCGGTACGACCTTTACGACTCCCGGAATCCTGGAGATTTCCGCAATGGCCGGGCCAGATTCTTTACCGCAGCACATGCTCGGCACTTTGAGGATTGCGGTATAAACCGCCTCTTGCTGCGGAGCTGGCTGCTGCGCAACTGCCAAGCTGCTGGCAAGCACGAGCAGGGCCGCGGCTCCGATGAAACAACGACGACGATTGGCGAAATTCAACATGTTCAACTTCTCCTGAAAGAGTTAGCAACGCCCGCAAGCCTTCCTTAGCTGGCGGGACAAAGTCATGGACACCGGGCCAAATGGCACGCTGTGTTAGGGAATGTCCTCAGCTCACTGACCTCCTGCCTGTAAGCTATTGGAAAGTAAGAGACCCTCAATTTCCGCCGATGCGGTGCGAAGTTCTCGCAGAGCTTCGAGGTAAGCAAGATTGGTTTGCGAATAGGTTCGCTGGGCGGTAAGCAAGTTGATGAATCCTGCTTCGCCGGCTTGATAAAGCTGGCGACTCAGATCGAGCGTTTCCTTCGCGGCCGGCAAGATACTCTCACGATATTCCTTCACCTGGTTCTGTGCGTTTGAGTAACGCTCAAACACAGGGGCGAGGCGGTTTTGCAGATTCAGCTCTAGCTGCTCCAATGCCCGCTCTGCTGCAGCGGCTTGATGCTGAGCCTGAACGAGCGCGCCTTGATTCCGATTCCAGATAGGCAACGGCAAGCCAACCATGACAGAGCCATCTGGATCGCCGTCGATGCCGTTATCAATCACATTTACAAGGCCTCGAATGGTGATATTTGGCGTCCGTTCGACGCGGGCGCGTTCGGCTTGCCAGCGAGCACGCTCGATGTTTGTCATCGCGATCGCGATTTCGGGACTGGTGCCGAGCAGCGTGTGAAGTGCTTGCTGCCAAGTGAATTGGGGCACCGCGTCTACGTCCCCAACGAGGATTTGCATCGGCCAGTGTGCACGTCCGACAACCGTTGCGAGGCTTTGCCAAGCTGCAGCTCGGCGGTTGCGGGCATTGACAACGAGAATTTGGACGTTGCGAGCTTCCACTTGAGCTTGGAGAACGTCGAGCTTGCCGACTTCCCGCTGCTTGAAAAGATTCTCGGAGGCGTTCAAATTCTGAGTGGCATTCGCTGCCAATTGATTCGTCAATTGTTCCTGGTGCTGAGCAATAAGTGCTTGATAAAAGAGAATTCGAACATCGGTTCGGACTCGCTGTACTTGTGCGGCCAACTCTTGATTCGCACGGCCGATCTCATGGGCGGCAATCTCACGATTGATTCGCAACTTACCGCCGCGCACCAATTCCTGCTCGACAAAAACGCCTTGCTGTTCAGCACGGCCTCCGCTCCCGAGTTGTTGTCCTTCGTAGCCAGTTGTGGGATTCGGTGCCAAGCCAACCTGCACCCAGTTGCCCTTTGCTGCTTCGACCATCGAAGCCGCGCGTGCGATGGAAGGGTTTTCCATCTGAGCAATGGATTCCAGCGCTTCCACCGTCAATTCCTGGATTGGCTGTGGCACACCAAACGGAGCAGGAACCGGCTCGCTATTCATAAGCGGCACGGGCAGTGCATTTGGCGGCGCTGGCTGTGGCTCCTGTGCGGAGGCTCGCTGTATTTGATAAAGCGGTGCAGGTTGAGGCCTAATCTCATTCGCCTTGGGTTGCGGTATTGGCGGCGGCATGAGCGGCGCGGGTTGCGGTCGCGGGGACGGCACCTGCGCACGTAAATCCGTTCCTTCCCAACTGGGAAGTAGCAGAATACCGGTCAGTGCAAATTGGACAATTCGACTATTCATCAGAAGCCTCCATGCTTCGCAAGCATTCGATCTCAAGCGTGACGTAGTGCTTTGACAATTTCAGTCCCCGCCGCCTGCCAGCCGGGAATAACCCCAGCGAGCAAGCCGACAATTATCGACACAATTAGACCTAAGACAGCGACTTCAGCTGAGGGTTGAAAGGCGATCGTCACGCCTTCCGCCCCAATCGCAAAGCCACCGAGGAACAGGAGCAGAGTGCCACAGCCAATTCCAAGCACACCGCCTGCGATGCTCTGCAGCACACTCTCCGCCAGAACCAGTCGAAAGATGCGTGCCGGCCGCAAGCCAAGCGTCTGCAGCACAGCGTGTTCCTTGATGCGATCCTGCACAGCCATGACGGTTGTGGTGGCGACCAGAGCCAGCACCAGGCCAACGCAGGCGTACCCAAGATAGTGGGCAAAGCCGATCAATTCAGCCAGATCCGCCAGCGTATCGCGCTGAAAGACGCCTTTCGAGCGCGTCGTCGTCGCCACGGGGCCGCTGCGAAACTCCGCGTCGATGGCGCGGCTGATCTCGTCCGCCTTCGCTCCTTCATTCAATTGCACTTCGAGTTGCGTTACTGTGCCGACTGCCGACTTGCCACGGGCCCGTTGCAAAAAATCGAGATGCGTGTAGATGAAGTTGTCTTCGGCAGCCACGTTCGAACGAAACGTGCCCACGATGGAGACCGTAACATCACCGATCGTAAATTTCATTCCCGGTTTCAGATTGCGCCGGGCCGCAATCGCCTGGCCAATGACGGCAGCGTCCGTTCGGGTATCAAAGTCGGCCCAGTTGCCGGACTGCAATTCCAACTTGCGAGCGGTGCGCAGTTTTTCCGGCGGCAGGCCATTGAACACCACTACGTCGAGACTGGCGCGGCAGTTGTTGGTGAAAACTTTGATCGGCACCACATCTTTCACACCTGGCATTTTCATCACCGTCCGCGCATAGTCCTCGGGCAACTTGCTACTCGCCGGACAGAAGCGGTTTTCCTGAAAAACCACGAGCGTCCGCTCGGCTTCCTTGCTGCTCGTTAAGCGTGCCAATCCCTGCTGTACCGCTCCCACGAAACAGAACACGAACAGGGCTACGGCCGAACCGGTGACGGTCAGCATGGTCCGCCCGCGGTGTCGCCACAGACTCTTGAAAACGTAAGGCGTGAACTTGAACATGCGTTAGGCGCTCCGTTCATAAGGGCGGCTGCCGACAAGAGAAACTTCATGGCCTTTCTCGATCAGCTTTCCCTTTTCGAGTTTGATTTGCCGCTGGGCGAGTGCGCCCACGCGTGGGTCGTGCGTCACCACGATCATGGTCATGCCTAGCTCGGTATTCAGCCGCTGAATCAGATCGAGGATTTGGTCGGTCGTTTCAGCATCGAGATCGCCCGTCGGTTCATCACCCACGATGATCGTTGGATTAGCAACGATCGCCCGCGCAATGCCGACACGTTGTTCTTGCCCGCCGGAAAGCTGCCGTGGGTAGTGGTCCTTGCGGTCCACCAGGTGGACGGCTTCGAGCGCCAGCATCACCCTCTTGTGCCGCTCGGCCGACGACATGGGCAACAGCAGGAGGGGCAACTCCACGTTTTCATAAGCGGAGAGGACGGCGATCAGATTGTGCATCTGAAAGATATAACCGATATTGGCCGCCCGCCAATCTGCCAAGGCAGCGCGAGACAGCTTGGTGATGTCCGTCCCCTTGATGACAATCTGTCCCGATGTAGGACGATCAATGCCCGCGATCGCATTGAGCAAGGTGGATTTGCCGGAACCGCTCGCGCCCATCAGGCTGACGAACTCACCTTGCTCGACGTTGAGATGCACTTCGCTGAGCGGGGTGATGACTTCATCCCCTTTGCGAAACTGCTTAGTTAGTTTAGTGATTTCTACGAGTGACATGACGACGATTCCTTTACTTTTGGTTCTTGGACTCAGCAGCCATTTGTGGAGCTGGTGTGTTAGTGGTGGACGTGTTCGACGCGCCATTCAAGTTCTGCTCTTCCCCGACCACGCGAATCCGTTTTCCTGGTGAGAGATCATCGCGGCCCGACACAATCAACTTGTCGGTAGCAGTCAGACCTTGAGCGACTTCCACGAGTCGCTCGGTGCTGGCCTTGCCTAGTTGCACTGCGACTTGGCGAGCGCGCGAGGCTTGCAAATCGGCAACCCAAACTGTCGTTCCGTCCGGCGTGGCCTTCACGAGTTCCTTGGGGATCAACTGCCGCAGAGGATCCTGCGCGGCAATATCCTTGCTGCCTGGTTGCTCGGGTGCGAGAAAAGTCACCTGCACGAGCATTTCGGGCTTGATGACGGCCGGCGGATCGTGAATCAACACTTTTACTTGCAACGTGTTCTTTTGAATGTCCGCTTGCGAAGTCACCGCGACAACCTCGCCCGTTAGCGGCGCTGCCAGTGCGGCAGTCGAAATCTGCACTGGTTGACCAAGCTGAGCGTTGGGTACATCTTCGAGTCGCACATCCGCTCGCACTTGCAGGTTCTTGGGATCGTAAAGGCTCACTACGGCGCTCGAGTCCCGCTCCGACGCCGGCGATAAGCCCATCAACCGCCGACCTGGCTGGGCGTGTAACGACAGCACTCGGCCGTCAATGGGCGAGGTGACGATCATCCGCGTCAAACGCAGTTCGGCAGTCTCGACCACCAGCCTGGCCTGCTCGACGCGAGCTTCTGCAATGCTGCAATTCGCTTCAGCTTCTTTAAAGCGACGATTTTCTTCTGTCTTCATCTCAAGCTGAGAGCGGAGAGCCTCGACTCGTTCCTTCGTTGACCGGGCTTCGGAATCTAAACTTTTCGCTCGTTGTTCCAATTCATGTACGACTGCGGCAGCAGAGTCAAACTCGCTTTGAGCGCGCTGCACGGAGCGGAGGGGAATCGCATCGCCCACCTTTTTCTTGCCTTCCAGATCATGCTCGGCAAGCTGCACCCGTGCGCGGGCGCTGTTCAAAAGCAATGGGATACTTTGGCTGTCTGTAGCAACCTTAGCCAGAGCCGCTTCCGCCTCAGCGACCGCGGCTCGTAAGTGAACAGGATGGGCCAAGCTCTTTTCTGCCGCTTGATGCGTGGCTTGTGCCAAGACAAGTTCTGCGTCGCGCAGCCGAAGCGCGGCCTTCGCGTCAGCTAGTCCGAGTCGCGCGTCAGCGTCGACCAGCTTCGCAAGCGGTTGCCCCTGCTTCACCTCCTGGCCTTCAACCACAAGAAGGCTTTCCACGATGCCTTCCACTTGGGCCGAAACAACCGTCGCCGTCGGCCGTGGCTCGATCCAGCCCGCAGCTTGAAAGACGGGAGTGCCCGACTGTTGCACTTCCGCTCGTGTCAGCACGACGGGCGTGATGGTCACGGACTTGGCGGGCAACAGGCTGTCCTGCAACGACCAGCCAATGACCGCCGCAAAGGCCACCAGGATGCCCAGCGGCAAACCATAGCGCGTGGCCAGGTTGCGGCGTTTGGCTGCCGTGGCGGTCACAGATCCAGACCGATCCACGGCGAGCTGACTAAGGTCCACTTGAGAAGTCATTAAATACGTCCTTCGCTCAGTTGCGAACAAAGATTCCAGTCGCCAACACCGTCAGATTGCCGGCCTCATCCCGCTTGGCGGTGCCGCGAACAACGACCGTTTGCATTTCCTTCACACCCAGCAGCTTGCGGGCATCCGTCGCCACGGGCTTGCCGCTCGCATCGACAATCTTGACCAGCGCCTTGCAGGCCGGAAGTTGATCCGTGTCGCAGCAGTAATCCCAAGGCGTGGCACAACCTTCTTTGGCGTCGCAGGGATTCAGCGACTTGTCGACGAAGAGAAACGCTGCCTGACCTTCGATCCACGGATTCGTGTCGCCACCAATCCGTCCCTCAACGACAACTTCCTCGCCGTCTTTGGAATCGACCTTCAGCTGCTTGACACCCTTCACACCGCCAGGTTCTGCCGAAAGGATGTAGGCCTTGCCTTCCGTTGATGGTCCCGCGGCGGGTGTCGCCGCAGGGCCGCAGCCGAGTGACATCGCGCAGAAACCTAACACTCCCGTTGCCAGTAACAATCGCATGACTGAACTCCAAAAAAAACTGGTGAAACTAAACCGCTTTGAGTCCATCCACGACCGAATGTTGCATGGCCTTCCAGGCCGGCGGAATTGCGCCAAACACACCGAGCATCAATCCCGTGCCACATCCAACTAAAATCGCCACACTGTCCACCCGTAACGCAAAGGCACCCATCGTGAACCGAACGGCAGTGCCGTTGATCACGAAAATGGCGAGCACCGCAGCTACCAACGAAGCCGATGTTGAAAGCAACACCGCCTCTTGAATCAAGCTGACGACGATGGCCCGCCGTCGATAACCAACCGCTTGCAGCGTCGCCAGCTCACGTACCCGGCCCATCACGGAGCCGTACATCGTGTTGAGCCCCGCAAAAACCCCAGCGCCGGCGACGAGCAACACGACCAACCAGCCCAACATCCGTACGGGCTGGTAGTGCTTTTGCAACGAGGCGTAATATTTGACTTCGCCGATGGCTTGCAGTTCCAGGTCGTACCGCTCTTTGCAGAACAGCTCGACATCGCTGGGAGAGGAACCATCGGCCATGCCAATCGCCACCAAGCTCAAGTCCTGCCGCTTCAGCGCGTTCTGAAAATCGGTGAGCGGAACCCAGATCTCCGATTCAAACGCGGCTCCGTTCGCGGCAAAATGTCCGGCGATCTTCCACTCGTGACCATCAAAGCGAATCGTCTTGCCGATTTCCAAATCGGAGGCTTGGCAACTCAGCTTCGCCGCCACGAGCTTACCGACGATCACTTCGCCCGGGCCTGGCCAGTGACCTTCAATGACTTGCACCTGCCGGCGGACGAGGGGCGCCGCGTGCGATACTCCCCGGACAATACCGAACATCGGCGGGTCATTCTCTCGAAGCGAAATACGCGTGCCGACGTAAAGCTCCGGAGAAATCCGTGAGACGCCGAACTGCTTCTCCACGCCCTCCAGACTCGCCGACAGCAAGGAAGCCGAGCGGGCCGGGATCGCGGAGTTCTCAATGTCCTCGGCCGCGTTGATCGAATACACCAGCACCACGTTGGGCTGACCGGTAACGGCGAGCGAGGTTTCGAGCCCGCGAATGAACGCCACGACCACGAATACCAGCAGCACGACTGTGGAGAGCGCACCTAACGTCAAGGCGCTACGAGCCGGGCGTCGCAACAGGTTGCGAACACCGTATTCCCAAGGCAGTAAGCGGAGCCGAAACATGAGTAATCCGTTGGCGATGAAATCGCAAATTGGAACTGAAGCGAAGTCCAGCCAATGACTGGAGTTCACCGAGGACTTGAAGTAGCTAAACGACAATCAACGATGCGCCGACGAATGGGCGCAGGTTTAGCCAGCAGCGCAGATTGGCTTACAGCAAGAGAGATTGGACGGCTAAGCGCAGGTTCCGGCCCGATTCGCTGCCGGGAAACCGATGCTCATCCGAAACGGTCGAGGCACACACAACAGGCTGTTGTGATGGGAACTCGACGATCGTCCAGATCTGCGAAGAGAAAATGTCCTGATCAACCTGGATCGCCGCAGCAGCAATAACCGGGCTGTTACAGAAGCACGTTGTGTTCGATTGGTCCTGGTCCCTGGCGGGCAGGCCTTCTTCCGAACAGCGATCGTGTTGGCAACAGCGGCATCCCATCGCGCGAGAACCCTCACCAGTGCTTGGCAGGCCAGCCATACAGGCGTATGGGCAGCCCAGCACCTGGTAGATCATCGCGATGAGAAGAAGCGCGCGAAACATGTGGTCCTCAGTAAGTAACTCTGCACAATTCTATCTCTGAAGCTGGAAAAATGCAATTCCGCTTCGCCGGCTGAGTGCAACGGCTCAGCGCTTGATAAAAATGCCGCTCGCCGTGAGCGCCACATTTCCTTGCTCGTCGCGGCTCGCGACGCCACTAACTACGACCTCTGCTTCCTCTTTCAGGCCCAGGAGTTGGCGAGAATCCGTGGCAATCGTTTTCCCAGATTCATCGACGAACTTCACGACCATCGAGGAGGCAGCGATTTCCTGAGCGCAGTGCGGACAATCGGGACCGCACTCCGCGCTTGGCAGCGGGGCACGGTTGTCGACGAGGATGAATGCAGCTCGACCTTCGATCCAGGGTTTGATGCCACCGCCAACGCGACCTGACACCGATACTTTCTCGCCGGACTTGGCCTTCTCCTTGAGATCGACGACTTCGATCGAATCAGCGGGAGCCGCTGGCAACAAGTAGCGCGGATCAACAGCCACTGGCGAATCTGTTTTCGCGCAGCCAGCCGTGGCGATTGCGGATGTGAATAAGACGACAAAAACAACGAGATGACGCAACATGGACTCAGTCCTAAATAGGCGATTTAGTTAGCGAAAAGCAAAAAAGATGCGCAGCTAGGCTCTATGCCGCTGCCGCTATGGATGAAACGGGTTTCCGGTTGAATTCCGGACAATCGCCAGCGCAGAACGGTGGCGCCGCCCGTTCGCTAAATCGTGAAGCGGCAGAGTGCCGCGCAGAGTTCGAGCGCAGTTTCACTGCTGCATTGCGAGACCTCAACGCATTTGAATGCGCAATGTGCCGCAACCTGCTCAACAGGTTGATGAATCACAAAGGTGAGCGGAAGTTCATCTACTTCCGAGCAGACTGACTCACGGTCCTTTGCTGCGACCGCTACCTGGGGAGCGTGCTGCAAATGGCATGGGCAACTGGGCGGACAATCGCAAGGCAAAAAGTTGACTTTTCGCGAGCGAGTACCATTTCCAGGTTGTTCGCGCATTTCGCCACGGCGATGTGCACAACCAACATGCTGATGGTGATTGCGGCTTGCTGAACACGCCGCTTCGCCAGGGGCCAATTCGTGAGTATGGTTGCAAGAGCAATGGCTAGCAAGAACTGACTGGACGGGCAGCATGATTGCGACCGTCCAAACCAGGCAATGCAGCCAAACTCTCGCTAGCAGAATCACGATCGCAACTCCATAGGCCAACGAATAGGAGCACAATGCTACTATTCCATACCATCGTTATCGTCCGGCGTGCCGCGCAAACCTTCACTGAAAAGACTCGCTGACTGAGAAAATGTTTACGAGAATTGCAGCACCTAGGCTAGTGCAGAATTTGCTTGTTGCCTCCCACGACTCGCCATCATCGCTAGCAAATGATTGTTTTTTTGGTAATCGAAAATATGTGTTTTGCTGCACGAAATAAATCCGAGTATGAGGACTGGTGTCCACTTGCAAACTTGGATAATTCGCTATGCAACCATATTACATCGTAGTAATTGCCGTGCTCTTAACGCCCAGTTTGGGTTCAGCTACAGAGCTAACTTTCGTAGACGCAGAACCCTTTCCGACGATAGCTGATAGCAGCAATGGGGCGACTTCGCGCTTGACTCTGTTTCGTTGGAACTCGGATGCTTTGGAGACAGGCGGTCCACCGAATTGGGATGAGCCGCTGGCAACCGATCGTCCCGATTTCACCGAGGCATCATGCACGGTAGGGCGCGGCAGATCACAGCTAGAAATGGGCTACACCTATTTTCGCGATGAAACCGCAACTGTCCGCTCAAGTGGTCATTCAGTTCCGGAAATGCTGTTACGAGTAGGAGTCGCGGCCGATTGGCTGGAGTTTCGGATTGCCGGGAACTACGGCCGAGAAACTGCGTCTACCCCCTTCGGTAGCGCAACCGCACAAGGTTTCGAGGATTTATACCTAGGAACAAAAATTGGACTAACCCTTCAGCAAGGTTTCTTACCTGAGATGGCGATTGTCCCGCAAATGACCATTCCAATTGGCAGCAACATTAGTTCGAATCGTGTTTTGCCAGGCATCAATTGGTTGTACGGATGGGAAGTGAACGATTTCATTTCTACCGCGGGAAGTTCACAACTCAACTTTGCTGTCGATCCTGTCACCGAATCAGAGTTCACTGAGTTCGCCCAGTCCTGGACAATCGGATACACGCTCACTGATCGACTGGGAGGTTACACCGAGTGGTTTGTGCTTGTACCGGCAGGAGCGGACACAGCTCGTACAGAACACTATTTGAATGCGGGCCTGACGTTACGAATCTCCAACAATGTCCAGCTTGATATTCGCACAGGTAAGGGAATTGGCTCTGCAGCAGTAGATTTATTCGCAGGCGGAGGTGCCGCAGTGCGATTCTGAATTTGTTGTGAATTCCGCAGGACTTTCCGATTATTGCCGTAACCCGAAGGCACGAGAAACTCGCGCTTAAATTGAAAGTCCTGCCGCTTCAGAGCATTCTGGAAGTCGGTCAGCGTCACTCGCATTTCTGACCCGAACGCCGTTCCATTGGCAGCAAAACGGCCCGCTCTTCCATTCCTGAACATCGAAGCGAATCGTCTCGCCGATTTCCAAATCAGCCGGCCGGCAACTCAGCTTGGCGGCTACTCGTCGCCCGGCAGCGATCTCTTGACCGTGCATCTTTTCGAACTGGTCAGTAATACGCGGTAGCTTTCACTTTATCGGAAGACTCCCTTGACTCTGTAGTAAGGTACAGGCTGTAAGATGCTTTCGGAGGACAAGCATCATGCAGACTATGACCATTGGCCAGGTGGCACGCGAAGCTGGGATTGGCGTTGAAACAGTCAGGTTCTACGAGCGGGAAGGCCTGCTGGAAGAGCCGGTGCGGCGGGCGTCGGGTTATCGGCAGTTCGACTTAGACGCTGTCGCTAGACTTCGATTCATCAAACAAGCGCAGCGGCTCGGTTTCACCTTGCGTGAGATCAAGGAGTTGCTTGGATTAAAACTCGATCCTGCTTCAACCCGCGCTCAAGTTCGGCAACGTGCGGAAGCCAAGGTCGCCGACATTGACTTGCGCATCAGTGAACTCAAACGCATGAAGAAGGCCCTCCTCCCGCTGATTGCGGCGTGCGACGGCAAGGGCAAGCTAGAAGGTTGCCCGATCCTGGCGGCAATCGAACCAGCCTGTCACGAATCTGCGCCTCTGAAAACTTCACGCGAAAGGAAAATCTAAGTGTCTCACAAGCAACATCAGATAGGCAGCACGCCAGACGAGAAGCACGGCGAGAAAGACCCTGTTTGCGGCATGACCGTGTATCCAGCTGAGGCCGCCGGCTCTCACGTCCATCACGATAAGACATATCACTTCTGCAGCACCCACTGCTTGGCGAAGTTCAAGGCGGATCCTGGCAAGTTTCTCCGCGAAGCTCCTGCGCAGATACAGCCTTCCGAGCTGCCGACCGGTGTCAAATACACATGCCCAATGCACCCGGAAGTCGTAGAAGACGGTCCTGGAACCTGTCCCAAGTGCGGGATGGCATTGGAACCGACGCAGCCAACGGCGGAAGAGGGGCCAGATCCAGAACTCGTTTCAATGCAGCGTCGCTTCTGGGGCGGCGCCGTGGTGACATTGCCAATCTTTGTCATCGCTATGGCGGGCATCATTCCGTCGGCTGCGCTGATGCGTCTGCTGCATGAACACATGGCAACGCTGAATTGGATTCAACTGGCGCTGGCGACACCGGTGGTACTTTGGTGCGGCCGGCCGTTCTTTGAGCGAGCATGGTTGTCACTCGTGCATCGCAGCCCCAACATGTTCACGTTAATTGCAATCGGTGTGGGAGCAGCCTACCTCTATAGCTTGGCTGCCACCGTAGTTCCGAGTTTATTCCCGGCCGGATTCCGGAGCCCGGCTGGCGCAATTGAGCCCTACTTCGATAGCGCCGCAGTCATCGTTGTGCTGGTTTTGCTCGGGCAAGTGCTCGAACTTCGGGCTCGATCGCAGACCGGCGCAGCGATTCGCGCATTGCTGGGTCTGGCACCGAAGACTGCGCGTGTGGTGCGTGCGAATGGTTTGGAGGAAGACATTCCACTAGGGCACGTGCATGTTGGTGACCACCTGCGGATACGGCCCGGCGAAAAGGTTCCGGTAGACGGCATCGTTCTCGAAGGCCGAAGCAATGTCGATGAGTCAATGGTGACCGGTGAGCCGATTCCGGCTGAGAAATCATCCGACAGCAAGGTTGTGGGAGGCACCGTGAACGGTACTGGTGGCCTGCTAATGAAGACTGAGCGCGTCGGTGGTGACACACTCCTGGCTCAGATCGTGCGCATGGTCGGCGACGCCCAGCGGAGCCGAGCCCCCATTGAAAAGCTGGTCAACAAAGTCGCGATGATCTTCGTACCTGCAGTATTGACCGCAGCAGTGCTCACATTCGCGGGATGGGCAATTTGGGGCGCTGAACCACGGTTGGCTCATGGTTTGGTCAACGCGGTTGCGGTCCTGATCATTGCCTGCCCCTGTGCGCTTGGATTGGCCACGCCGATGGCAATCATGGTTGGCACCGGCCGCGCTGCTCAGGCTGGCGTCCTCTTTCGCAATGCCGAAGCACTGGAAACTCTGAAGAACGCAGACACGCTGGTCGTTGACAAGACGGGAACACTTACTGAGGGTAAGCCGAAGCTGGTCACTGTTGAACCGATCGGGACTTTCAGCCCGAACCGACTTCTGGCAATCGCCGCTGGGTTGGAAGTCGCTAGTGAGCATCCGCTCGCGACGGCAATTGTGCAGGGAGCCAAGGACCGAACCGTCGAACCAGAGAAGCTGCAGGATTTTCAATCAGTGACAGGCAAAGGCGTCCGGGGCATCAGCGCCGGTTCGAGGGTCGCAATTGGCAATGCAGCGATGATGATGGAGGAGGGGGCGGAGATAAGTGAAATTGAAGCTCGTCTCCAACAACTGCGCTCCGAAGGTCAGACGGTGATGATCGTTGCCGTTGATGGGAAAGTAGCGGGCCTGATCGGTGTTGCTGATCCCATCAAAGCCACGACGCCGGAAGCATTGCAGCAACTGCATGCCGAGGGATTTCGCATCATCATGCTCACCGGCGATAGCCGTGCGACGGCCGAAGCGGTCGCACGGAAGCTGGGGATCGACGAAGTCATCGCGGAAGTGTTGCCGGAGCAGAAGGGGGAGGTTGTCGCTCGGCTACAACGCGAAGGTCGCCACGTAGCCATGGCCGGCGATGGGATCAATGATGCCCCAGCGCTGGCCCGAGCAGACGTAGGGATCGCGATGGGAACCGGAACGGATGTCGCAATGGAGAGCGCCGCTGTAACGCTCGTGAAGGGCGACCTACGAGGAATTGTGCGCGCCAAGCGACTCAGCCGGGCGATTTCCGCAGGCATTCACCAAAATCTCTTCCTGGCATTCGCCTACAACGCCCTGAGCTTGCCCCTGGCGGCGTTTGGGCTGGTAACGCCGATGCTTGCCAGTGCCGCTATGAGTCTGAGTTCGGTCAGCGTGATCGCCAATTCACTTCGCCTGCGGGGAACGAAACTGTAACGTCGGGCGCCGATTCGCGGTAAGGGACGCTGGTAGAGTAAATCGCAAAGGACGACGTTCACTATTTCGGGGCTGACAGTTGTGCGTTTTTCGCGGTGGTGGTTTCGGGTTCCGATGAGCACACGACCGAAACGTGTGAAGCGTTCGTTGTGCTGCTGCATGGAGGCGGTCCCGACCATCAGAGTCTCGTTCCGCTTGCGCGACGAATTGCAGGCGTCCACCCAGTCGTTCTCCTGACGTCCGAGGATATGGAAAATCTATTTGCCGAAATCGGAGTTCCCATACTTGGAACCAATACGCCCAGGACGTGACCGCGTTACTAGAGCAACTCGGTGTACGCCGGGCAATTCTCGGCGGAGCGGGTCTCGGTGCTACGATCTGTCTACGCACCGCAGTTGCGTATCGCGAACGCGTTCAGGCTTTGCTCCTAATTAGCATCGAAGACATTGAAGACGACCAAGCAAAACAGGCCGAGATTCAGTTTATGGAGCGGGTCTTGATCCACGGGATCGAAGCGGCTTGGGAGCCAATCTTACCGAGCCTGGCTCCCATCATCGGCACGATGGTGCGAGACGCCATTCCCAGGTCCGATCCTGCGAGCATTGCTGCCGCAGCCGCCATCGGTCACGACGGGTTCTTCCGCGATGTAAACGAGTTGCTGGCGATCAACGTGCCAACGCTATTTTTTCCCGGGATCGACGCGCGACATCCTGCAGTCCTAGCTGAATATCTGGCACGGGCCTTACCGAATGGGCATCTAGTTACTACTGCGCTGACGGATAGCGTTGGGACGACTGAAGACTTTGCGGAAGCACTGTCGCCTGCGATCCAGGTTTTCCTGTGCGACCTTGCACGCCTATAACCGCACGGCCGCATTGAAGTTCATTGACGTTGTGAGTTGGATCGGCCTTTGCATTGCGATGGGTTCTGGCTGAACTAATTTCCAGCCGAACTAAATTGAGCAGCCGCGACCACTTAACTCGGCGTCACTCAGGTGACTTCGCAGATGAAGCTGCGATTTGTTTCAAAGACTCAATTGCATTCTGGATCTCTGGCGCTTTGGACGCGTAATCGGGCTTTTCCTTGGCGTCAATGCTCTGGTGCAATTCCAAAAAGGCATTCTTGATCTTCTGGCGCGCTTCGTTGACCGCGGCCAATTGCTCTTCCTTCACCGAGGCCTGTGCCAGGGTCATTGTTTCTTCCAAGACGATGTCCAGTTCGTCCAGGGCGCGATGGCCAGTTTCGGGTTTGCCCGCTTCGATAGCAGCCTTAATCTGGTCACGATATTTTTCGACCCGCACCACAAGCTCGGCGAATGTTGCCGGCATCTTCACGTCGGCCTTTGTGATCGGCACGTCGTGCGAGTGATCTTGTCCCTCAGCGTGACGATGGTCCGGATCAGCAGGCGTGGGAGTGACCACTGGTGCGGACGGCGAACAGCCGATGAGGAACAAGGGAAGGACTGCAAACAAAGCAAGGCGCATGACTGGTTCTCCAACGATAGGAAATCTTCCCCGCATTCCCGACGATGTTTCATTGGGTGCGGTTTACGTGGCTCGGGAAAAATCGCTTGAACGCTAGAAAGTGTTTTTCATACAGGTGCCAACTGGCAACCGCCAGCGTTGTCGTGATGGCGGTCATCAACACAATGTAGGCGATACGAGCCAGAGAGGTATCGCCCACGTGCCCCGCCAGAATTTCGACCGAAAGAATCGGAGCCAAGATTGGGATCAGTGGGAATTGAAAAACGTACATCGCGTAGCTGTACTTGCCAAAGAACTGAAGCCAGCTAGCGTTCCAAAATCTACCGGCAAACGATTCGGTACGAGCCGTCATAGCGACCACGACCAGGCAGGCGAACAACGCTGCAAAAACAGTGTCTGGCAGGGTCAGCCAACGGCGACCGCTTAGCTTGAGCAGGATGAGGACTAGTGCCAGCAACCAGAGGCCATGTCGAGATACTGGAACAAGCCACGCCGCGGCGCTCTGTTGCTTCATCAGGACGGCCGCCAGCGCGCCCATGGCCAACGAATCTGCACGGAACAACGTAAACACTTCGGGCGCAACATCGTTTCCGCCCATCATCAGCCACGTTACCCGAACTGCCGGCGCGAACACGATCACTGTGACGCACGCCGCGATCGCGGCGCGGAAATTTGCGAAATAGATCACCAGCGGCCACACGAGGTAAAAATGTTCCTCGACCGCCAAAGACCAAAAGTGGTCGAAGTAGCCGAAAGGCCAGCCACCGCTGTTCGCCTGCAGGATGTTAGTGCCGTACAGCCACAACCATGCTTGATGATCACGTGCGTCAGCGAACATCGCTGCGATACGTGGGCTGGCAATCGGCAAAACAAGGAACGCTACGACGAGGACGCCGAAATACAGCGGAAAAATACGCAAAGCGCGCCGCGCATAAAAGTTCTGGAAGTAGCCAGGTTGCCGCTTGGCACCCAGGAGAATGCCCGTAATCAAGAATCCCGACAAAACGAAGAACAGGTCGACGCCTCGAAAGCCTAGCGTTGCCAAGCGAAACACGGAATTGACGTGTTCCTCTGCCCTTGCCGCGCCACCGTTAAAGCGATAGACGGTTACCAGCAAGATTGCCAGCCCACGGATGGCATCAAAGCCAGGAATACGCTCGGGTTGAACACCAACACCTTCTGCCTCAGCGGCGATTGCTGGCATGACCATGATTTAGGCCTGCCTTTCTTTGTCGCTTCGGTGACCTGCTGTGTTCGCAGCGACGGTGGCGGGCGATGATTGCTCAGATGTGGTTGGAAAGAGTTCATCAGCCATCCGTTCAATCCCGTGATCGGTTGAGTCAGCGGCCGCAGCACGGTCGAAGACTTTGCCACCGAATTTGAAGAACAAAGCCGGAGTGACGATTTGATCGAGAATGGCCGAGGCCAGCATTCCGCCAAACACCACAACGGTTAAGGGATAGAGAATCTCCTTGCCCGATTGTCCGGCCCCAAACAGCAGTGGCAGGAGACCAATGAAACTGGTCATGGCGGTCATCATCACGGGCGAAAGGCGTTCCAGGCTGCCGCGGATGATCATCTTCTCGTTAAATTGTTCGCCTTCAAACTGCATCAGGTGGATGTAGTGCGAAATCATCATGATGCCGTTGCGGCTGACGATGCCGATCAGCGTGATGAAGCCCACCCAGTGAGCGACGGAAAGGCTCGTCGCTTGAACCCAGATCCGGGGCCAATCCCACCAAGCGGCGGCTCGCAGGACCTCCCACTCGGGCCAATTCGTTAGTAGCAGCGCGATCACCGAGCCCATCGCAGCCAAGGGAATGTTCGCCAGGACTTGCAGAGCGGCGACCCAAGATCGCAAGGCTTTGCACAACAACAGGAAGACACCAACCACAGCGAACGCTCCGAGCACGGCCAGGCGAAAATTCGCCTGCTGTTGTGCTTCAAACTGGCCGCCGAGCTCGATGCGGTAGTTGCCTTGCTGCTCGCGCAGCGCATCTTCGATCGGCGTGAGACGGCGATTGATGTCGCGCACAACGCTGGTCAGGTCGCGGCCCTGCACGTTGCAGAAGACGACGATCCGCCGCTGCACGTTCTCGCTGTTGAGCGTGTTGGGTCCGGAAGTATCTAATATTTCGGCCACGTCGCCCAAAGCGACCTTGCGTCCGGACGGCGTATCCAGAATTGTTTTGTTGATCTCATCGGGGTCATTCCGGGAAGATTCATCAAACCACACCAGCAGGTCGAAATAGCGATCTTCATCCAGAATCTGTGAAACGGTGCGGCCTTTGTAGGCCGTTTCGAGCATCTCGGCGATGTCGCCCGGAGCCAGTCCATAGCGGGCCGCTTCGGCGTGTTTGACGCGCAACTGAATCTGCGAAATTTCGATCTGCGGCTCAATTTGCAGATCGACGACGCCCGCAACCTGCGCCATTTGCGTCTGCACATCTTCCGCAGCAGTCCGCAACTCCCGTAAGTCCGGTCCGAAGATTTTGACGGCGATCTGAGCACGAATGCCCGACATGACATGGTCGAGTCGGTGCGAGATCGGCTGCCCGATGTTTACCTTCACTCCGGGAACGCTCGTCACTTTGTCGCGGACATCGTCCAAGACCACTTCGCGCTCGCGGCCGTGATACTCGGTTCCCCACAAGTGCGCCCCCGGTATCAGCCGCAGGGCTGCGTAGAAGACGCCAGGCTTCTGTAGTTCATGCGGTAACAGGCGTACGTCAATCTCAGACGAATTGACTCCTTCGGCGTGCTCATCGAGTTCCGCGCGCCCGGTACGACGTGATACGGCCAGTACCTCCGGAATGGACAAGAGCAGCTGTTCTACCCGGCGAGCCACGCGGTTGCTCTCGTTCAAGCTCGTGCCTGGCTCGGTTTGCACGCTGATAGTCAGCGTCCCCTCGTTAAACGGCGGCAAGAACTCCCCGCCCATCCAGGCGATGGACGTGATCGACAGCACCACCAAGACGCTTACAACGCCAAGGATCGCATAGGCGTGCCGTAACGTGAAATGCAGCACGTGTTCGGTCACCCATTTAAGCCAGCGAACAAGCAGCGGATCGCCGGCTTCCTCCAAAAACTTCGCTCCCGGCAACAGAAATGAACCGAGCACGGGCGTAATCGTCAAAGAGACGGCCAGTGAAGCGAGCAGCGAAGTGATGTACGCGATTCCCAGCGGTGCAAACATCCGCCCTTCCAGCCCATCCAAGGCAAATAGGGGCAACACTACCAGCGAGACGATCAACGTGGCATAGACGATCGAGTTGCGAACTTCGCACGAAGCCAGATAGATGACTTTGAGAGGGTTCTGAGGGCGAGTGGACTGGCTATTCTCCTTGAGCCGCCGATAAATGTTTTCAATGTCGACAATTGAATCGTCGACCAGGTCTCCGATCGCGACGGCGATTCCACCCATCGTCATCGTATTGATCGAGATCCCCAGCCACTTGAAGATCAACACCGTGAGCAAGATGGAAAGCGGCATCGCGGTCAAGGAACTGACGCTGACCCGAAAGTTCCACATGAACAGGAACAAGATGACAACGACCCAAAGCGCGCCATCGCGGATTGCTTCGATGACGTTATCGACCGCCGCTTCGATGAAGCCAGCCTGCTTGAAGATGCGACGTTCGATCAATACGTGCTTCGGCAGATCGCGCTGCAATTCGTCGAGCACGACCTCCAGTTTGCGGTCAAGCCGGAGCGTATCGGCATTGGGCTGCTTTTGAACGGCCAACATGACGGCGTCGCCCCCCGTGGCCTGACCGTTCTCCTTGACCCACACACTGCCATCGCCGCGGCGGACCGGGCCACCAAACTTCACTTCGGCGACATCTTCGATCAGGACGGGCCGAGGGTCTCGCCAGGCAACGACAGTCTTGGCGATTTGATCGAGCGTCAGCGCCTGACCGCTGATACGGATCAGCGACTCTTTCTCCCCACGCTCCATGATCCCGCCGCCCGAGATGACGTTGGCCTTGGCCGCGGCATCCGTCAACTGCTGGAGCGAGACGTTTTGGGCAGCAAGTCGTTCCGGCGACGTGATGATTTGGTACTGTTTGAGGCGACCGCCCATCACGGTCACTTGGGAGATTCCTTCCACGGCCAACAGGCGATTTCGGATGGTAAATTCCGCCAGCGTTCGTAGCTCCATCGCCTGCGCCATTTCCTCAGCGGGATTCGCGGGTTGCTCTGTCGAACGCAAACCGAGCAGCATGATCTCGCCCATGATGGAAGAGATGGGCGCCATTACTGGATTGGCGTCCTGCGGCAACCGTTCCCGAGCAAGCTGCATCTTTTCGGCAACAATCTGCCGGTCGCGATAAATGTCCGTGCCCCAATCAAACTCGACCCACACGATGGAGAGGCCGATTCCGGACGCCGAGCGCACTCGTTTCACACCGGTCGCGCCATTTAGCAAATATTCGATTGGCCGGGTGACCAGGATCTCGACTTCTTCCGGTGCTAACCCAGGAGCCTCGGTCATCACCGTGACGGTCGGCCGGTTTAGGTCGGGGAAAACGTCCACCGGCATTTGGGTTAGTTGGTACGCGCCATTGACCATGGCCACCGCCGCGACGGCCAGGATGAGAAGGCGATTCTTCAACGAAAAGGCGATGATGCTGTTGAGCATGGAGTTAACGAACCGATGCGTAGGTGGTTTGAAGCTCGGCGGTTCCCTGAACAGCAATTCGTTCGCCTTCGGTCAGGCCTCGGGTGATCTCGACGTAACGGTCGTCGGAGCGTCCGAGTTCCACCCCTCGTCGTTCCAATAACCCACCCGACTTTTGCACAAAGACGTAGTTGCGAGTCTGCTCGCGCACGATCGCTGAAAGAGGCAGCGCCAACGTCGCGCTGGATTGGCCGACTGTCACCGAAATTTCGGCCAGCAAGTTACGTTGCAAAGTTTGCTGCGGGGGAGTCGCAAATTCCAGCCACACTGCCAAAGTGCGGTTATTCATCCCGATGTTGCGAGCAGACTGTACGACTTTGGCCTCCGCGATAAAGGTGGGATCAGAAAGAAGCCTCACCCGTGCGGGTGTTCCAATGCGGACTTTGCCCGCTTCTGTCTCGGATTGGAAGGCCTTGACCCATGGCTGCGATACATCGTGGATTTCGAGAAGAGCTTCATCCGCTGTCACACCTTCGCCCAAAACCTTATTCAGGCGAACGACAACGCCGTCAATTGGCGCGCGAATGGGAATCGCCGCCCGAGGCTCGCCGGTTTTCATCAGCACATCGACGTCGGCTGCGGACAGGCCCATGGTCAATAGAGTCTGACGGGCAGAATCGCGGCGGTTCACTGCAGCGTCGCGGGCACTTTCCATTTCCCAGATACGCCGTCCTGCGACCAGAGGAACCTGTCCTGCTGACTTCAGTCGCTCAATCGTTCCCTCCAGCAGCTTGGCTTCCAGGTCATATCGCAACAGCGAGAGCTGAGTATCTTGAATTGGCAAACCGGCGACTTCGGCGATCACTTGACCCGTTTTCACTCGCTCGCCACGATCCACATGTATGCGGTTTAGGGAGCCGGCAAACTGGGAGGAGACAGTTGCAACGCGACCTGGTGGGAGGTCAACCATGCCCTGAAGGGAGATCACCTCTTCGACAACCTGCTTTGTAGCGGGTTCTACTTGCAAACCGACGTTGCGTATGCCTTCTTTGCTAAGTCGTAGTGCCCCCAAGATGAAGAAAGACGAGAGGACCTGGCCGCCTACCTTCACGACTCGATCGCCGGGATAAAGTCCGCCCGGTCGGACCTGAACCTGAGACGAAGTTTGGGCCACGACTACGACATTTTGTTTGCGGTACTCAAAGCCTTTTGCGGTAGCCGCGACTTCGACGAGCACGTAGCGTTCCGCACCATTTCCGAGAAGTGCCGCTGCCGGCACGGTTAAGAGCTTGGTCGGTTCCGACGTGACAATCCTGGCAGTCCCGTACATCCCAGGGACGTATTGTGGACCGTCGCTCGGATTAGCCAGATCGGCCCAAACGGTTGCGAGATGAGTGGCCGGATCAACCTCCACGGCTGGAGTTGAGATGATTGACTGGATGCTCTTACCCCGGAACGCCGAGAACTCCACTTCAACTCGCTGACCACGCTTGATGCGGCCCAGGTCTCGTTCCAGTACCCCGATTTTGATCCACAGCTTGGAAAGATCGTTGACCTCGAAGAGGTGTTCGTTGGCGGCGATCACTTTACCTACCGAAAGATCCGCGTGACTGACTGTACCTTGAATCGGGCTATAGAGCGGCAGCATCAGCACGCTTTTCCCGCCGTTTGGCTGAACCGCCTTGTCGATCGTGGCATCATCAAACCCGAGGCTGCGAAGTTTGCTGCGGGCAATATGGACGGCGTTGAGATCCTGCTCCCTCTTGCTGTCGGCTTCCAGGTACTCACGCCCGGCAACGACCTGATCTTTGGAGAGGGTACTCAGGAGCTCAGCGCGTCGCGTGGACAAATCCGATTCGTTCACTGCATTGCGCAGTTCCAGACGCAGAGCTTCGAGTTCCGGACTGTCGATCTCGGCGAGCAATTCGCCGGCCTTGACTGTCTTTCCGGTTACAACGTGAAGCGCAGCGATACGCCCGGGCAGTAGCGAAGCTACAAACTGTTGTTGCTGCCACGGAGTGACGAGCGTCGCATAGGCCAGCGCTTGTTCATCGAGAGTTTTCTGCTCCACCGCAGCTGTTTGCAGACCCAGAGTTTTCTGAGCCTCGGGACTCAGGACAATCAATCCCTTCTCAACGTCGACTTGCACTCCCTTGGTGGGAAGCGGCGCATGTCCCTCGTGTCCTTGAAGCGGTAAGGACCAGAGCAAACAGGCAAACAGCAGCAGCACATAGCGACCGGGGATCTGCAAACGAGTGAGTTGGATTAGCATTGGAGCATTCCTGACAGACCATTAGTGGGCGTGCTGGTCTGACTTGATTTGCACGACGGCTGGAATGGTGAAGACCTGACCATTCCGCTGGAATTGGCCCCAGGCCTTGTAGAGTCCGGGGCCAGGAAAGTGAACTTCAAACTCAACCGTGCCACCGTTGGCGGTTTCAGTGAGCGGATGCGCGTGGACGTAGTTCGTTGCGTCGGAACTAAGGACCACGAGATGGCCCATAGCGCCAAGATAGGGCTCTAAGTCCTTCACTTCGCTGCCGTTCTGGTCGTGAATCTTGAACGTCATCACGCGGGACTTATCGGCTGATGAGTTGAACGAAACAGCTGCCGAATACCCGTCCCCCTGCACAGTTCCGGGTACATTCAGCGCGAGCGGGGCTGCGGCGGGCGACTCTCCCTCGACAACAAGCGTCGTTTGCGCGGTAGCAGCTGCTTTCCCGGCCGCTTTATAGTCCACGAAAAGGTGATACTTCCCACCGACCGGAAACGTATGGTCCACGGTGAGATTGCCCTCGGCGTCTACGGCTGGGTGCAGATGCGCGAACTCGTCCAACTCGTGCCGGACTACGATCAAATGTGCAAGTTTCTCATGCGTCGGCTCGAAGTCTTTCAGCATTTTGCCCGTAGCGTCGTGAAGCATCAGTCGCAGCTTGGCCGGTTGGGCGGCTGTCGGCTTCACGGGATCAGCCGTCAACATTAAGCTCGCGGGCGAACCTTTTTCCCCCGTTGCTCCGTGCTGGTGCTCTGGCTGCTTGTGTTGCGTGTGATCAACTGTCTGCTTTACAGCAGGCGGAACATTTTGTCCGCAACTTGCGGCAACGACAAAGGCAGCTGCAACAGTCAAGAACGATAGTCTCGAAATGGTTGTCACCTTGGACTCCTCGATTGAGCAAAACCAGAGATCACCAAATTCACGCAGGTAAATCATCACGGGCGCGATTTCCCAACTTCACCTGCAACCTGGCATTGAATTACGTACTCTTTTCCATCCCTTGCTTCCCAGGCGGCTGCGACAAGTCCGTGGCCGTCTGGAGCCGCAGCGATAACCGGATCAAAGGCCTTTGCGTTGAGCTGCACGGGTACTTTGTTGCCAGGACCTAGCATCAGGACTGCATCAGCCCGACTCTTTAGCCAAATCACGAACGGTCACTCGGCAGTCGCTGCAAGCCACGGTTGGCGCAACGACGAATAGCGTGATCCAGAACAACAGGGGAAACGCACGAGGTTGACTCCACTTAAGTAAGACACCATCGGGTCGTTGGGAGCCGACCCGATGGCCTGCGGCCCCGAACCAGTAGCTCGGAGCAACAGTGGGGATTCAAAAACTACTACGACCCACCACAGCTTGAACATCCGCCGCCACCAGCACTGGTGAACCGCGCTCACTTTTCGTAGCACAGCCCGCTAGAACCATCGTGAACAGCAGGAGTATCAGGAAAGCTAATTTCAAAATCACGTTCATGTCTCGATTCCATTCGATTGAGATGGGGCCAAAACTACCGACAGAAAGTGGCCAAGCCTTACGCTGCTCCGCAGCCCCACGCGCGATCCAACATCAAGCTCAGCTCACGACATTTTTTGAGGACGCATCGGTCGCGTTAAAGGCGAATACCGGTGGCACACCTCAGCAAAGCCATTGCACTAGAGCTTGGGTTTCGCAGTGAAAGTGCCGGAGGGGCCCACAAGCTTGGTGGGCTTGTACCCGGCCTTCTCCACCGCTTCCCAAAGTGCTTTGGGGGATGGATTGGCATCGCTCTTGGCGGTGATCACTGCCAGGGACTTAGCGGCGTCTGCGGATGCGTTTTGAACTCCGCTTACCGTTTGCAGGTTCGTGCTCACCTTAGAAGCACAGCCGGCGCAGTGCATTCCTTGAATTGTGATAGTCGTCGATGGTGGATCCGCTGCGCGAATGACCGAGACGAATAACGCCAGGGCGGCGCAGGTTACGGAAAGGACAATTGATCGTCGCGAGAACATAAATTATCTCCTGCTGAAAATCGCTGAAACACTGGAACAATCAGAGTTGCCTGCCCACTGGATTGCGAGCGAGCTCCTGGTCTTACTTGCAGTTCACCTCAATTGACTTACTTCAATTCCGAATCAGCGGCAGGCGTACGCTTGACGTATTGATCCGGCGGTTTCACCTCTTCGGGCTTCGATTTTGCCAGGCCGACAAACTCATCCACGCAGGGTGGACAGCAGAATTCATAGGCTTTGCCAGCGATGATCCATGAACATTTTGGATTGGCCTTGGTCAGCGTCACCGGACAAATCTTGTCGCCGACTTTGGGCTTGAGGTCGTGCGTGGCTTGAAACCCTGCGAACTTCTGCGAGGCCGTGACCTTGCCGTTGGCCTCGATGTCTGCCTGCGTGTATGCCCCGCCCGGCGTCAGGTAAAGTTGCTCCTCGGCGTCATTGGCAACTTTCGCTGGCATGGCCTCGGAACCATGCTGCTCGGTCCTGGTCGTGAAGCCCAACCGAAAGCGCTCGCCCCCAATGGTGATGTTCGGAATCGTGACGTCGATTGTCTGACCCATTAACGCATCGGGCAGTTGAGCAACGAATAGCGAGGCTTTGCCTTCAGCGTCGCCAGGCTGAGGCATCGGCTTGACCTCAACTGAAATTGAATCAGACGCGTCCGGCGTCTTAACGTAAGCAAGCAGATCCTGAATCTGCACGTCGATGACGCGGGTTTCATCGTTGCCTAGGGTATGCAGTCGAAGCTGACCCTCGTTAGTGACAATGGCTTCGACGTGATAACTGTCGCGGCCTAACGAAACGATGATCCCACCATGAGCGCCTGGTTTGTGGCCATGCACTTCGTCTCCCTCCATCGCTGGCGTCGTCACCATCGATTGTGCCGTAGAATTGTTGGCCTCCCCCGACTCCGTGTTAAGGGTCTGTGATGGAGCTTGAGAGCAGCCGACTATGAACAAAGCGGCAGCGACAACACCCAAGCCGGTCGCTGCGATTAAAAACTTGCGCAACATGAATCTTCTCCCAAAGTATTTGGAACATCCGTGATCCGAAAAGGCAAAGCGACTCGACCAGTGACTGAATGCCTCAAAACGGGCAGACAATGCGTGCGGCCGAATGCGATTTAGAAATTAGTGCAGACAAGATGGAGGCTTGCCGAGATGCAAACCTGACGATCTGCAGAAGATTCGTTAGCAGCGCATGATTTGATAAGCGCGCAGCATCTCCCTGCCAGCGAGCAGGGCAGGTCTTACTTGCGGAATACTCGCTGCATCAACAACGTCCAATTGGAGTTTGACAGGCAGTGCGACGGCGAAAAGGAATGTGCCATGACTTTGCAAATCCAGCACTTTTGTAGAATCTTGCCCGACCGCGATCAAATCGTCTTGTCGACCACATGGGCATTCTTCGCCATCGTGTTTCTGCGGCAGTGAATCCGTGTTGGCAGGCACTGAAGCCGAATCAGTAGAATTTGCATGATGATGCGAATGACCATCGTGCTTGTGGCTGTGTTTGCCGTGGCTGTGCGCACCATCGTGGTGATGAACGCCATGATCAGTCTTCAACCCGATCTTGCCGCAGCACAATGAAGACTCTGATCCAGGCAGCCATTGCCGCAGATTACAGCAGCACAATGCCGGCCCGAGGGCCGCCATCAGGCAGAGGTACGCGACAAAGGCAATGCGGATCATAGAAAGTCTTTCGGGGCGGACGTCCTTGGAATGTTACACCGATTGGTCGATCGGGGCAAATGGGAGTTCGCCGTATCTGGCCAATTGGGTATTTCGGCTGTGCCGAACAAGACGATTGAAGGAAACGTTCCGAATCTTACGAAAGTACGAAGAATCCCGCCTGTACCGTCCCTTCGCTGGATTCCCGCCCATGTTTGTCCGCTTCTGTTGTCCTCCGCGAGAGGGCGCCCCACAAGCCTCCGCCGAAAAAGTGAATCTTCGACCGCCTGCTTGCCGGGGATCACAGTGGCGAGCGACCACGACGGAAGTCTTCTTGCCGTGGTCACCGCAGCCGGACTCAGCGCAGTTGAGTTCGGCGAAACGGAGATTATCCTGCAAGGAACGCCGACGAGTTTGCTAAATTGCGTCGTGTCCCTCTTGAATTGCGGTACGTTCTTCGTGCAGGACTTCCCGCACGAATGCACATCGAAACTACATGCCGACCTTCAGCGGATTTTTGAATGGGGAATTGGCGGTGTGCCACGCCGGATCAGCTATGACTACGGCAAAAATTAAACGCCAAGCTGCACACTCGACTTTAATTTAAGCGCGGGGGCCGTGCAGACTCCGAAGTTTGGGCGGCTTTCGTGTCAGATCGGCTTCGATCGCTCTCCTGTTACGAGCCGAACCCTGCGGAAACGACCATGTTTGAAGGCGAGTGCAATTTTCGTCGTTTCAACCAGCGTGATGGGAATTAGGGCCAGCACAGCAATCATTACCCAATGGCGCGTATCGTGTGGCGGCATTTCAAACCAACCGCGCACGCCCGGAGTCAGGGACACCGCAACCTGCAGAAGGACGCAGACGATAACTGTCACTAACAGCCAATGGTTTCCGAACCAGCCGAGTTCAAACACGGTTTTGGTATCGCTACGGGCGGAGAGGGAACGGAGTAACTCGTTGTACACGAGCACTCAGAAGGTGACCGCGCGGGCTTGCTCTAACGAGTCGCCGAAATAGTAGCGACTTAATGCGAAGGCCAGCAGTGATGTGCTTCCCACCAGAAATCCCTGGGCGATGATCGCCAATCCTAAGCGGCGAGACAAGATCGGTTCGTTGGCCGGTCGCGGCGGGCGCTGAAGCACTCGGCGAGAATCTCTAGACGCGGTTGCATTGCCGTCGTCATTAGTCTGTTCGTGATTTGCGCAAGGCGCTCACGACGAGCGTTGATCGCGACCATGTACCGTTCAGCTTCACCAGACTCCCAATGGGGCTCACGCGTGACGCGGGTCAATTGCTCTTTCACTTGCTTGGCAAACTCAAGGAGGTAGGTCATTGTCTTTCATTCCTTCTTCAGCTTGGCGAGATAGGTTTCCTTGTTGGCTAGCAGTTCGTCGCGGCAGCCTTCGCAACAGATCCAAATTGGTTTGCCGTCGACATCAACCTTCAGTGGTGGACCCATCGTTCCAAGCATCTTGTCCGTAACAAGGCAAACGTGCTGTTTCTCCGCCGAAGCTGCATCTTCGGGCGAGAGTTTCGCCAGCTCCGCCTTCATCTTTTCCATGTCGGAGCTGCCTTTGTTAGTGGTTGAATTGGCGGCGGGATTTGCGGCCGGAGGAGGATTGCTACCGCACCCGGAAATGACAGCTACGGCGAGTACAAATGACAGTGAAATCGTGACGTACTTGGTCATGGTCAACCTCTTTCAAAATTGGAGTGTGCAAACGGACGTTATTCCGCAACTATCTGACAAACGATTGTGTGATTCTTCCCGTCCCGTGATTCCCAAGCCGCCACCACAGGTCCTGTTCCCTTGGGATTCGTGGCAATGATGGGATCGCCAGCGCGCGAGCCGAGCTTTGTTGGTATCTTGCTTCCGGGCGTTAGCAGGTTCGCTTGCTCACCACGCTTGGCCACCCAGACGATGTACGGACCTGTTTTAGTGGCGGCGATCCAGGGCTGTTCACCAGGACCTAGCAATTGCTCATCGCTGCTGGCGGAGGTGCTCAGGTAAAGTGCTTTGTCGCGACGCCAAACGGAACTGACCTGGTTACCGGAAACGGCAATCACGCCACCATCCATTGGGCAGGCGCGCAAGGCCCAATTGCCAGTACCCAGCATCCTGGCAGGGCCGAACGACTTACCGCCATCCGTTGACGATGCGACATAAATATCGCGGTTGCCCCCGAGCGAATTCCGCCACTGCACATAGATCCGGCCACGTTCATCGAACGCAACGCTCGGATGACAACATTCGCAAACGCTGCCGTCGGGGGACTTGTAGGCGAGGACGTTCTTGCTCCAGGTTTTGCCCCCATCGAGCGAAGTCGACGCCGCGATTTCCGTTGCTTTGTTGCGGAGGTCGAGCCAGACACAGCACAATTCCCCCTTGGGCCCGGCGGCCATAGCGTGCAAACCCTCGCGGGCAGCGTCATCGACGTCATTGACCTGCACGGGACCAGTCCACGTTCTTCCGCCATCCTGCGAACTCATCGCCAGCACGTCGCCGTCGCGTCCCTTGCCTTGTTTCCCGCCGATCGCCGTGATGCAGATTGCTTTGTCCGTCGCTGCAATCCTTGGTCCGCGCCGCATGCCCAAAGGCATGGCGTGTGCAAAGTTCAGTTCCGTGGGCTTGCCGAAGCTCTTGCCGCCGTCGCGGGAGGATTGATAGCAGACGACATCGTGAATTCCATAGACAACGTGGATGCCGTCGCTCCCATCAACAGCCAACTGTGGCTGCTGCGGATGCCGCGGCGCCTCGCCGCGAGTCAGTTCGATTGGCTCCCCTGCCTGCGCAACTGCGGGCAAGAATAGCAGGCACAGTCCGATCAATTCGACGCATGGACACTTGCTAAACATGAGAGTCTCCCACCAAAGGTGTTCGTACCATATCGGAGGCGTTGGGCTCGCTCGGCATCGGATCGAGCGATCCCAGATTGAGCTTCATTTCCATATAACCGCAATACAGGACAGGAACTACGAAAAGCGAAACCAGTTCGACAAACATCCCGAAGAAGACGGGTAAGGCCATTGCTCGGGCCACATCAGCCCCTCTCCCAGTTGCCAGCATCACAGGCAAGAGGGCTGCGAACGTGGTGAACGCCGTCATCAGACAGGGACGAATCCGTCGGCGGCCTGCTTCGATGGTAGCCTCGCGGATGTCCTGAACATTGAGCATCGGGCGGCGTCCAAACAGTTGCTCCATGTAAGTGGCGATGACGACGCCGTCATCCTCGGCAATCCCAATCAGAGCGATCAGGCCAATCCAGATCGCCGTATTCATCTCAATCCCATAAATGCCCAGACCAATCATGCCACCGAAGACCGCGATCGGAATCTGCGAGAAGATAATCAACGTCAGAGGAAGGTTGCGGAAATTGAGATAGATGATCAGCAGGTCGACCAGGATAACGATCGGAATGAGGACACCCAACCGACGATTAGCTTCGATCTGGTTCTGAAACGAACCGACGGGCAACAGCGCATAGCCTGCGGGGAGCTTGAGCGTCCCATCCGTTTGCGCCTGCCGCAGATGATTTTCTACGGCTTGAACCGTTTCCAGATCACCCGTCATGCCTGAAGGTGCAAAAGCGATGTGGGCAACCAATCGCGCATCTTCACTGCTGATCATCCCGGGACCCCAGGTCGTCTTCATCTTGGCGAGGATTTCTAGCGGCACTACCTCGCCTGATTCCGTCACCACTGGAAGCCGTGGCAGGTCGTCGATTCGCTCACGCAGATCGCGTTGATAGCGGATGCGAATCGGATAACGCTCGCGTCCCTCCACCGTTGTGGTCAGGTTCATGCCGCCGAGCGCGGTTTCAATGACCTGATTGACCGACATCGTCGTCATGCCAAAGCGAGCGGCGGCCTCGCGATCCACATCGAACTCGACATAGGGCATCCCAAGAACAATGTCCGGATTGACCGTGGCAGCATTCACCTGTGGAATGCTCTTTAATCGTTCCGCGACATTGCGAGCGGCCTCGGCCAGGCCATCGAGGTTGTCGCCGTAGACGCGAATCGCCATGGGCGCTTTGATGCCGCTCTGGAGCATCACCACGCGCCCTTCGATGGGCTGCAGTGGCGACGCCGGCGTGACGCCGGGCAAGGTACCAAGTGCGTTGATTTGTGCCCAGATACTCTGAATGGTCACTCCGGGACGCCACTCCGACTCGGGCTTCAACATGACATAAGTTTCGATCATCACACCCGGTGCCGGATCGAGGGCTGATTCAACTCGCCCGATTTTACCCAGCACGTTTGCGACTTCGGGGATTTCCTTGATCAGGGCATCCTGGGTTTGCAGCACCTCCATGCCCTGCGAAAAACTGGCCGCGGGATAGAGCGTGGGCATGTAGAACCAGGTTCCCTCATCGAGGGCGATCCAATCGTCGGTACGCAGCCCAGGTAAGCGATGCTTGAGATCCACGTATCCTGGAAGCGCATTCGGCTCTGCCCTTAAACTGCGGACAACCTGCTCAGCAGGGTACAGAATTGTCGGCAAGCCCAACCAAGCACCAGTGCCAATTAAAATGATCAGCAACGGCACCGCCATAAAACTGAACTTGTGCGCGAGCAAGAAACGCAGAGTTGGCTCGTAGATCCACAGAATGATCCGGCTCGTCGGATTCTCCTCGATCGGGCGGAGTCGTTCCCGTGACATCAAGAAAGCCATGCCGCCGATGAGCAAACCGGCAAGTGGAGCAATGGCCCACAATGGCAACGGCGATAAGTCCTCGATCCAAGGATGCCAGAACAGGATGCTGGCGAGCACGCCCATCGCGCCCGCAGCGCCGGCAGCTACCCAACCCCGCCATGCAGGCCAACGCGAGCTGCTGAGCAGCAATCTGCAGAGCGCTGGAACCAGAAAAACCGCAACTAACAGAGCCGCGAACATGGCGAACGTCTTGGTCCAGGCCAGAGGCGCGAACAGCTTGTAATCGCGGCCCGTCAGAAAGAACACTGGCAGGAAACTGACGATTGTCGTCGACACACCGGTCATCACTGCCGGGGCTACTTCATGCGTAGCATCAATGATCACTTCCGTACGCGTGCGTGTGTCGCGCGGCTGCAAACTTCCATTGGTGGAACGAACGCCGCCCGCCTGACTGGCCTCCCATTCCACCAGGTGCTGATAGATATTCTCCGAAATAATGATACCCAGGTCAGCGACTTCTCCAACCGCAATGGCGATCCCTGCCAGCGACATGATGTTGGCGTCGATCTTGAACCACACCATCCCGATGAATGCCATGAGCACGGCCATAGGTAAGGTCACGGCCACAATGATGCTGGCCCTGACGTGCAGGAGGAAAATGACAATGACGACCGCGGTTATCAATAGTTCTTCGCGCAGCGACTCGGTGAGCGTTTCCACCGTCTCGTTAATGAGCCCCGTGCGGTCGTAAATCGCCACGACCTTTACTCCCTTCAGGCCGGGCTCAATCTGCTTGATTTTGTCGCGCACACGCTGAATCACGTCACGTGGGTTCTCGCCGAACCGCATCACCACCACACCACCGACAGCTTCGGCGCCGTTGAGGTCGATGGCCCCGCTACGAAAGTCGGGGCCCAATTGAACCTGGCCCAAATCGCGAATCCGCACGGGAACTCCGTCGCGGGAAACAACGACGGTCTTCTCGATGTCCGCCAGCGATTGCAAAGTATCCTTGCTTTGTCCAATAAAGCCGCGGCCACGGATGACATATTCCATTCCCCCCGACTCGACTGTCTTCGCACCGACGTCGATGTTCGAGTCCTTCACTGCGGCGATGACCCGTTCCAGCGGGATGTCGTGGAAGCGAAGCGCATCCGGGTCGATTTCGATCTGATATTGCCGTACGTAACCGCCGACGCTGGCAACTTCGCTGACTCCCTGAACGGATTGCAGCTCGTACTTGATGACGTAGTCCTGCATCGAACGTAGCTCGGCGAGGTTCATCCCCTTCGGACCATCGAGCACATAGTAAAAAATCTGCCCTAGTGCTGTCGCATCGGGGCCAAGTGTCGGCGTGACTCCTTCCGGCAACGTGGCGATCGCGGTTCCCAATCGCTCCAGCACGCGCGAACGGGCCCAGTAGAAATCAGTGCCGTCGGCGAAGGTCACCTGTACGAAGCTGTAGCCGAACATACTCTTGCCGCGCACGCTTTCTGCGTGGGGGACGGTAAGCAAGGCAACTGAGAGTGGGTACGTGACTTGGTCCTCGACGTCCTTGGGAGACCGTCCTGGCCATTCGGTAAAGACAATGACCTGGTTTTCACCGACATTCGGGATGGCGTCGATCGGAACCACCGTCGCACAATATCCGCCGACTGCAGCAATGACCAGCGCACCGAACAAAGTCAGAAACGGCTGTCGAACGCAGAAGTCAATCATCGCTCGCAACATCGTTAGGCATCCCCTTTCTTCACCGGGGTTGCCTGATGCTGCTTATGCGAATCGTCTTTGCTCTCAGCTTTACCATGCGTTGGAAAACTCTGCACTTTCTCGCCGCAGCGCAGCATCTCGCTGCCGAAATATGGGTTGAGCAGCCTGTCATCCGGCTGGAGCCAGTCGCCTCCGCCGCCGGGGACCATTGGACAGAAAAAGTGAGTGAACGAGGTCCTGGCGTTTTCACTCCGCACTTGCGAAGCGAGAGTGACAACCGCGTGACTGATGGGTTTGAATCCCTTACGAGCCTCCGCCAATTCCATGTGGTGCAGATGCTCCGACTTCACAGCCACTTCCTGGATGAGCTTTTTTGCTGCTTCGGGAAACGCCGGGTCATCCGCCAGCTTGGCAGCGGATTGGTGGATCGCTTGGGCTGCGACCGAAGGAGGCTTCTTGTCCGAAGCGAGTGCCTGCTGCACTTGAAAATAAGCCGCATAAAGATCTTCGAGATTCTTTCCCGATTCTCCGCCAACGGCTACGACGGCGATACTTTCGAAGACGAGCGGGCCCTGCCGTTCCTTGCTGCGGGCAATGGCTCGCAGCGGATCAATCAAACTCGGCTTACCTGCCAATTGCATTTGTGAGTCGATCAGGAAGTTGCCGGCCGTGGCGACTTCCTCGCCTGCTTTGAGCCCTTCGAGAATCACGATCTTGTCACGCAAGATCGGGCCTAAAGTCACCGGGCGAATTTCAAACACGCCAAGCTTCGCTTCGACATACACAACGCTATTGCCACCGGCCATCAAAACTGCGGGGCGTGGCACATACAACGAAGCCTTCTGCGGAACCGGTTCGCTGGCGAAGCCGTAGCGAGACGTCGGCACGAGATCCATGCCACAGATCGGGCACGGTCCCGGCTCAGCGCGAATGATTTGCGGGTGCATCGGGCTGATCCACTTCCCGGCCAGGTCGGCATCAAACAAGTTTCCCTTCGGACCGATCGGAAGTGTGATCAGCGCTTCGGCGTAATCGCCAGGTCGTAGGCGACCGTCGTTCAGCAGTTCGACGCGAACGCCCACGGTTCTCGTCTTGGGATCAACGGTGGGATCAATGAACGCGACCCGGCCAATTAACTTTTCTCCGGGCAGTGATTGCACGACCGCCTCCACCTTTTGGCCGAATCGAATGCGTGTAGCATCTTCGGGAAATAGCTTGAGCATCAGCCACACGGTCGATAGCTCGGCAATCCGATAGATGGGATCGCCCGCCTTCACGTAGTTCCCTTCGACGGCAAGTTTCTCGACCACGGTGCCGCCTTGCGGCGCATAGATCGTCAGCCGTGACTGGGCATTCCCGGAGCGTTCCAATTCGGCGAGTTGATCATCCGTCATGCCATACTCGCGCAGTCGCTGGCGTGTATTCGCGGCCAAGGACTCTTGAGCCTGGCGAACAGCCGCTAATCCACCGGCGGCGGCCAGTGCGCGACGCGCTTCGATGTACTCCACCTGTGCACCAAAAAGTTGCGGGCTGTAAAGGATCGCCAGATGGTCCCCCTTCTTGATCTCGACTCCGGTGTAATCGGCGAAGAGCCGTTCGAGTCGTCCGTCGATATACGAAGCGATGGTGGCCTGCCGACTCTCATCGACGGCAATGGCGCCGACGGTTTGCAGCGTTGCGTCGAGAGGCCCGCTTACCACCTTCGCAGTTTGAATGTTGGCCAATCTCCGCTGGGCCGGCTCAATCTTGACGGAGAACTCGTCAAGGTCCGCCGCACCGCTCGAAGCGGGCACCAGTTCCATCCCGCAAATCGGGCAGCGGCCGGGGGATGGCTGTCGAATCTGGGGGTGCATGGGACAGGTGTAGACCGCCCCTGACTTAGCCGTAGTTGCGATTGTCCCCGCCGCTGCAGGTAGCAGACCGAATCGCTGGGCCAAACCAACGACGATGATCAAAGCGACAACCCCGAGTAGAAACAGGCCTACAGGGAGCAGTTTCTTGCCGATCCAGAAAAGCCGATCTTGTAGCAAAGGGTTAGCCGGAGGCGTATTCGCATTGCTAGGAATGGTGGACGGCGTGGACATGACGAAGCCTCGAATCAAATCTGGTTCAAACCAATTGCGCAGCGAAATTAACTGCGAATGGAGCGTAAACACTGGCCTGGGAAGAAAGCCTGCGGCCTCCGTGCCCCGACTTTGTCTGCAATCAGCGCGCAGCGGTGGCCCGGAATCAGATCAAGATCGCCAGATACAGAATCGCGACTGCATCGAACGGGGTTTCCAAGTTTCCGCACTGTGGTCGCAGCAAACGGAATCTTCCGGCGGATCCCGCACCGTCAATTGCATCACAACGTGGTGCCCTGCGGTCCACTTCAACGATCGGCCACTCTCGTCGGTAGCAACCGGAAGTGATGGCTCGCGCGACTCCTCTTGGCGCTGACACGAACAAGCCGGCATCGGCGCAGTTGAACGGCAGCAGCAATTACGGGCACTTTTGCAACTAGCAGTGAGCGATGTAGACGGAAAGGAACAACCAGCATGCGCTAACGAGCGTGCACCCAATCCACTTCCGGCAATCGCCGTCAGAAGCAAGAGCGAGGTCGCAAATCTCAAATAACCGCCGCGATTGAACATTCCACACCAATGGAGTGCACTGCAATGAACACGACGCCTCTATTATCCTGCGGCCACGAGTCGTGTCTAGTGCGTGCGATCCGTTGATTAGGGCGCTGGCTGTGGTGGGTCAGGGGTGGCTAAGAGATCGACTCCGACCGTCTGCCGAATGCGGGCCAGTGTCGTCGCGAGTTGGCCAAGAGCGCGATGGTAGCCCAATTCGAGATTAAGGAGCGTACGATAGTCACGAATCACGCGGTCAAAAGTCACCGTGTTGTTGACGAGGGATTTTTGATCCGCCTCGAAAGTCTGCCGGGCCTGGGGAAGAATCGTTTTCTCGTAGAGGTCGATGGTTTGCTGTGCCGCTCGTGCCTGCTCCCACAAATCGCGCAACGTGGCGTCAATGCGCAGGCTCACCTCGTCTTCGGTGGCATGAGCCGCGTAATGCTGGCGGGTCGCCTCATTGACCATCGCATCGTTCTTTCGGTGCCAGATCGGCAGCGTAGTGGAAACATTCAAAGTCCAGGCGTCATTGCCAGCGCCTGGAGCCATGTCCGCCGGGTCGGCAGCCATTACCATCCAACTCGCCCCGACACTCACGTCAGGCCGCCGCTTTAGCCGAGCCACTTCAATGCCCCAGCGAGTAGCTGTCGTGCGTAGCCGCGCTGCATTCAGCTCAGGTTGGGCGCCTGTCGCGATATGCTGCAGCAGATCGTGGTCCCAGGCTGGAAATTGGACGTCGAGGCTCGTTGGCCCGTTGATGGGTGTTCGCGATTCCCGGCCAACTAGGCGATTCAGCTCCGCCGTTGTCGCAACCAGCTGTTGCCGATAGCTCAGGAGTTGCTCCTGCAGGCTACTGAATTCGAGTGTCGCCATTAAGACGTCGCCAGGCTGCGCGTCGCCGGCAGCGACGCGGGCATTGGCCGTTCTGATGAGCGATTCGAGTTGCCCCTGTTCCGCCTGCGTTGTGCTGATCTGCTTGCCGAGGACGTACAACTTGTACCAGGTTGCACGAATCTCCCCCACGATCCGCAGCCGCTCAGCTTGGTACTGATTCTCGGCGACCAATGCTTCAAAATGCGCCATCTGAGCTTCGGCTTTGAGCCGGCCGATCCAGGGAATCATCTGCATGTATTGCAGTTCGGCCAATTGCCGATCGGGCACAAAGTTCATCGCGTCGCCAAAGAACATTCCCGATAGCGTCGGGTCCGGCAGCTTCGCGACATATCCCACTTTGGCCCATTCAGCCGCGGCTTCCTGTTGCATCCGCCTGAGTGTGGGATTGTTATTCAGCGCTGCAAGCTCCAAGTCTGCGAGCGTCTCGACGTGTTGCAAGAGCACAGGGGCGACATGTTCTGGTCCGACTGTGTGCGGCGATGGCAATGGACCTGAATTGCCCCCTGACTGGTGCGATGCCAGTTGCACAGTTGGCTCCACGGGACGAGCGCCATTAGTCAGCGCTGCTGCGACGGGTTTTTGCTCTAGCGGAGGAGCTGTGCGGACTTGCTGCTGTTTAGACGTTTCACACCCGAGACAGCAGATCATTACTGCTGCCTGCAGGAGAACGACGTCCAGACGCACGATCTTGCGCATCGCAGGGAACCCTGGGGAATTGGCCTAGTTTTGCCGGCACACATGAAAACTACGGAGCTATCGCTGACTTCGGCACAATCCTCGTCCTAGTTGTAATCGTTGCTGGCGGAGTATCGCATTTCCACGACGCGGCGTGCGGCTGGATTCGATTAGCGAAAATGTGACGGTAGTGCCAACCATCAAGCCACTGACGCCAGCGCATAAAAAAGCCCCAGCGGGGCAGTGCTGGGGCCAAGAAGTGAAAGCGGCTGTGCCGCCGCCAACTTCTTCCTAGTAACATTGGTCACAATTTCATGCCTCATAGATGTGCAATTGACGCACATGCGTCAAGCCGCAAATGTCCATCCAGACGAAGGATTTGCCGGTGTGTGCATCGGTTGCCAGCACGACTCGCAAATCGCTTCGCCAGCAGAAATGACGGCTTCAGCGGTTCTCGTCTCTGCAGTTTAGGCTCGTCACCGTGGCTTTAGCTCATCAACGAGTGCTGCCAGTTCGGCAACGTCTTTGACTCCGACCACCGTCACGAAGCCGCGGTCGACGGGCCAAGTCGCGACAAGCTGTTTCCCGACCTCGACGAGGCAGCAAGACTTTCCTGCGCATTCAGTTCGAACCTGGGGTCGGCTGCCGAACCAATCACCTTGTTCTTCCGTGTGCTCGAAAAGGACGAAAGTCGTTTGCCCTTCGCAGGAATAGTTCGTTTGCACACAGTCGCAGCAGGGCATTTTTATTGCGAAGCGTTCTTCTATCTCATGTTTAGCAAGCAATGTGGGTGCCGCAATCGTTCGCCGGCGCAGGAACTTCGACGCTTCCTCCTGATCAACGACCTTCCCATGGAACTGCTTGGCGAGAATCCCTTTTGCCTCGTTGTTTCCGCTGACATACGCATCCAGAAACCGATTGAAGGAAGTAATCATAAGCCGGTGATCATGCACAGTTTGCTTCGTCACCCAGGGCTGCCAAATCACAACCGCAATCAAGAGGATAGCGGCAATTGCGACAGCTACAGTCAGCCAACGCCTTCGCTGTACTAAGCTCGGAGAAGCAACTGCATCTCGCGACACGGCCCGTTGCACACTCCGAACTAGAGCAGCCGGTGGTTTGGGGGCAGGCGACTTGCGGACGAGACCGGATAGGGCTTCGTGCGACTCCAACTGCTCCCGGCAGCTCTTGCACAGCGAAAGGTGTTCAACCACCTCATCTGCCTGGTCTCCCAGCAACTCACCGTCGTGGAATGCGGAGAGCAGCGGGATGACCTGTTCGCAGTTCATTGATTTTCAGGCGACCACCCGAGTCTGACTAAATGCTCTCGAAGCTGCTGTCGCGCCCGATTGATCCGGGAAGCGACTGTGCCTGCTGGCAGATCCAGCAATTCAGAAAGCTGCTCGTAGGTCAGTCCTTCCTCCTCACGTAAGATGAACACCACTTTCAGTTCCGGCTCGATCCGTGACAAGGCCAATTCTAACATTTCCCGGTCATCTGAATCAGCCGGTTGCGGCAGGTGAAAATCTTGCGGGTCCACCTCCAATACGGCTACCTTTCGGTTCGAGCGGCGACGGATGTATTGCAACGATTCGTTAATGGCAATCCTGCAGAGCCAAGTCGCAACCGTCGAGAGCCCCTTGAACTGATCAATGTGCCGAAACACTTGCAGATAAACCTGCTGTGTCACGTCGTCGACATCGCTCCGCCCCACCAAGCGGTACACGGTTCGATAGACCATCTCTTGAGTTTCCAGGACTAAATCACGTTGGGCAGTGGCGTCTCGCTCCTGGCATTTCGCCACAAGGCTAGCCAATCGGTGAGATCGCACAATGCGCAAATGTTCCTCCTCTTGATCAGATGCCACAGCGGCTTCAATTCTTCTTGCTTTCGGCAGGAATTGTTGCGGGGACATGATTCGTGATCCAGGTCGGGAGAGAGGATTCAGCGGGCTAACGCCAAGTAGTCGCAGCAAACGCTATGCCCTGCACAAGTTCGCCATCTGCCTCGATGCTGGCGGAATTTCGTTCATATCGTTTTGTTTAGCGCGCCATCCCGCACAGGGATCTGTGCGAAATCGCACGATCAAGCGATCAGCCGATTACCTCGACAATTCTTACGAATTTCAAGAAGAAAGCCCGGTTCACCGCATCGAATGTTGTGGTGAGGCAAATGGCGCTGCAAGCAAAGTAGCCCGCCAATCCCACACATGGTTTTGGAATCATCGAGCTGCGTTTGGCTGAATCAGCCAAGGTTCGAATGAAATATTTTTGCATTTCCGTTTGTCATTGGCGGAGCGGATGCGATCGTTCGTAGGAGCCCCAAGATGAAGAATTATGGTCGGTTTGTGTTCAGTGTGATGGCGATGGCCGCAATGGCGATGGTGGTTACACCCGCACTTGCTCAGAAGGACGCGGGCTCGAAAGCCCGTGGTGAACACAGCGTTCCCTTCTGGTCGTCGAAGGCTTCGCAGCGGCACTTTGAAGGAGCCCGGAACTACAGCTACGACTTCCGCGGGTACGTGCAAGCGAACCCGAAGCCGGCCCCGGCTGTGGTGAAAGAAGTGACGACTGGCATTGGTCACAACTTAGCCGAAGCGAAGAAGCACCTGGCTCAGATGAAAAAGGACTACGCGACGAACAAGTCCGCCGTAACCGCTATCGAGGGTTTGGAAAAACAAGTAGCGGCCGCCTATGAACATCACGACAAGCTGATGGCCTGCTGCAACGATGCTACTTTCGACGCAATGAAGACCATGGCCTGCTGTGAAGACCTCGGTACCGAAATGGATAAGATCCTCGACGCACACGCCAAACTGATGGATTCGCTAATGCCGAAAGCCGTCGCTCCAGCGAAGAAGTAGGACGTAACACAAACTGGCGGCGAACATCGTCGCCGCCGAGATGAACGAAGACGAGAGATTTACACCACCACTGGTGACAGCCAGCTCCTTGTGAGGAACCCCGACTGCCGCCCCTTTGAGAAGGAGAATGTCATGTCCAAGCTCATTTTCACCACGACTCTCGCTGTCCTCGGCCTCGGGCTGATCGCGACGAACGCTGAAGCTGGTGGTCGCCGCCAATGTGGCGTGACCTATGTCGCGCCTCCTGTGGTCACAGCGCCGGTGCAAACCGCCACTGCTCAGCCGCAGGCCCCAGTGCAAGGCTACCGCGCCATGTCGTACCAACCAGCGCCGCAGTACGTTGCGCCCGTCTATCGGGGCACGCGCGGTGGCGGAGGCGGTCAGGATCTCTGGCGGTATCAGAAGACTGATCCACGTAAGTACCATTAACGTCATTCACTATGGCGCTGGCAGTTAATCGAGCTGCAGTAACTGCCGAAAAACCGTGACTCCAGCGATAATTTCGCTGGAGTCACGCTGTTTCCTGACGGCCCCTTGCAGCACTTCCTCGCCTTGCCCAATTTTTCCGTTCCCTACATCTTCCACGCGGGGCTTCCAGCACCAGGGCATTTTCAGCCCATGTGCCAGATCATCGTTAACCAGATCTGGGGCTTGATGGGCTGGGCAAGTTTCTTGCTGCGGCGTTTCTTATCCTTCAATTTTCGCCGCGATTTGGTCATGCCGCCGTGGCCATAATTCTGCGCTGGAAAGGCCAACTCGTTGCTCTTGGTGCGCGGCACCGTGACTCGCGAACCATCCACGGCCAGCGCGAGGAACTCCAGCCGCCAGTAACCGCCGCCCGCTTGCTCCATGAGTTGCTGCAGTGCACTCGCTCGATCTCGAATGTCGGGATATCTAAAAAGAAGGCGGGCCGGGCCGCCCCGAAGGGCGGCCCGATTAACCTTTCGGTTTAGGCTTCTTGTAAGTGGTTGAGACAGCCCTTCCTCGTGCTTTTTAAGCGTCCTTCGGGAGTTGGTCAGGCGTCGTTACCGAGAGTACGTCACCCCTGCGGGCCAAAAGCGTATTCGAATCGCGGTAAGACAATCGCAACGACTGCTGAAATCCATGCGAGTTAACCAAAACTTATGGGGACTCGAAACCACCGATTCGGCGAACAGCTTTCCCTGGCATTAAGGTTCCCCTCGGCCGCCCCAGCCGAAAGTAATGGTGAGTTTGCGCGCTGCCAGCCATCACGTGGCCGCCGATTTGGAATCGGCGTATTTAGTGACAGCAGGCAGCGCAACTTCTCTCAGCCAGCATTCCTTGATCTGCGTGCTCGCCGCTGTTGACACCGGGATGCATCGACCAGATCACGCTTTTCCAAGGAGTTGAAGAACGACAACAGGTAATACAAAGCAACGACCGCTCCTAGCAATCCCCACCAGCCAACAGCCGGGGCGGCAAGTAGCGTTGCGGCGGCGATGACGATCGCTACCTGGCCAAAATGACGGGCACCGTCAAAAGGCATGTGATCACCGTCTTCCTGGCACGAGTGACCGGATAATCTGTGCCAGTGTTTTCAATATCCCCTCCAGGCAGTCCTCCAGCCACTGGAGCTGCGGAACCGGCTGTTTTTTCAGTCGCTTGCGGTGCATAAAATCTCCGTTCATTCAAGTGAAAAGGCAAAAGACTCGCGCCATCATCCGCGGGACCAACTCCAGCGCTGAGCGGCCGGCGGCGAACTCGATGCGAGGTGCGCGAATACGGTTGGACAACTTTCTTAAGCCACGTCTTGCAGCTGCTTGATTGACTCCATGGCGCGCTTCAATGACTTGCGGCTTCGCTTTTCGGTTTTGATCGTGCAGATCAGTTTGTTCACGGCCGCGAGCGTCGTTCGCAGTTGGCTACGAATTGAGATTGCGCAGTCCGTGGCCGAAGGCGTTTGCTTCGTTGCCGACGCTGGACTCAAACGAGCAGCCCGCTGCTTCGTCGCCGGTTCCGAATGTTCTGCGGTTGCGGACTGGGGTGGCGGCAAATCAACCGTGGACGAAATCTGCTTGAGTGGCGACTCCCTGCGCCGCGCAACTGACGGTGCGTCATTGCGAGTGCTGAACGGCGACTCGATTCGGAGGGAGTCCTCGCTTGACTTCAGTGCCTCTTTGGGATCAAGCAACATCCACACGAACGTGCGGCTCGCGTCGCTGGCGATCGCCGGTGAAGCGGTATCCGGAAAATGTATATCCGAAAAACCCATCGCCGCGGCTCTCGCTAGGAACTTCCGATCGGTGCAAATGCGGACGTCTTCTCCCTGCTTACTGGAATTTCGCAAGAACATTTCCGCCGGTCGCGGCGTGCTGGGAGATGCTGCTCGCAAAATAACCTTTCCATTGAGATCGACGGTCAGTTCGCGGTGCGTTTCACCGTTTGGCAATCGGTGCAGGTTGTCCAGCAGAAACTTGGCATCCGCGGAGGCCAGCTTGAGCGTCGCCTTGCTGTAATGAGTGGAGGGTATCGAACGGTCAACATCGGGGAAACGGCCTTCTGTTGACACGCCCAGCCAGTAGGTCCACGGGCCGATCTGAAACACTACCCTTTCATCGGTCTTGCCGACGCGCACAGGCTGATCGTGAGGAAGTTCTTTGCTCGCAAAGAACTTCGTGTGTTCCAGCAGCAACTCTTCAACGAAGCCAAACGTGAAGCCCGCTTGCTTCAGCAACTGGCGACCATCGGTAGCTGCGATAATTCCATCGCTGCCACGAATCTGGATGCTTGCGAGCGCATATCGCTTGCTTTCGACGTCCGTCGTTTCATAGGCGTCACGCAAGGCGATGAGCAACTCGGCCGAATTTGCGACGAACTGCGCGGGCAGGGCAGGAAAAGGCTGCGCATCCGTGGCTGGATCCGGGGCATCGTATTCCAGGTCCTGAAAGACACCTTTTTCTTGCCAACTCGCGCCGAGCACGCCCGCACGACGGCAGTTTAAAAACACCGGTTCTGCTCTTGAACCCTGGACATCGTCGAGAACGCTGAGCGGAACAAACAAGAGCTCGCGGTCTTGCGGCCGAGGATCGTGGAATTGAAGGGCCTGATTGGTTCCCTGTACTTCGACAAACAGACCAGCATCGCCGGAGCGGAATGTCAGCACAATCTGCGCGGCCTGGCGAGGAAGAGTCCGTTTCACAATCGAGCGGATGTGCTTGGCTAACAATCGGGTAATTTGAATCAACGCAAAGTCTCCCTAAGGAAATGGTGAAAACAAAAAAGGGTGGCAGCACAGTTGCTGCCACCCGAAGCGATTCGTTGCATCAACGCGATAGCGTCTAAGCAGCGCTGCGTCTTTGGTCGCGTTCCAACGCATCCCAATCGACAACGCTCGGAAGCGCATCGTCATCTTGGTCTGGATTGAATGCTTGGAGCGGCGTAAGCACGCTGAAGCCGCGGCGACGGATGGTGCGCAATGATTCTCCCGTGGCATCAGCCACGGCTTCATTCAGTTCAGTTTGGGTCACAGGCAAACTCCTTGAAAATAAGAACAACAAGAAAGGCCTGCGGTGTGCGCATGCGCATGCGCGCAACGCAGGCCGACGATTTTGAAATGAGGGAAGAAAACGCAGACGGTCAGGCCGTCGGCAGCAGCCAGTGCTGAGATAGCCAAGCCACTTCGGCGGTGAGCGCTTCGCTACGAGAACCAAAGGGACCGAGCGTCGGTCCCGAAACTGGTGAGAGATCGCAAACCCATTGACCACGTTCATCAGGTTCGACATGCGAACCGCGGCAGATAGTCAATGTGCCCAGCTGTGCCAGATTAATGGTCTCACCGTAAATACAGCGGGCCCGCCCTCCAAGTTCGATCAGCAGTTCCATGGTGGATGTGCCTCACTTACTGCGGCGGAGGATGTTACGGCGTGGGCGGTCGACGAGCAGGCCATCGAGCACCGATTGCACTCCCGACAGCTGCGAAGCAACCTGCTGCCGCAGCGCTTGGTTGTCGCGCAATTGTTGCGGCTCGACGCCGCGCACTACGCGTTGCGCTTGCCCCACCAACTCATCGAGCTGTTCATTCGAGCGAATGTTGAGATGCCGAAACCGCTCGAAGAACTCGCGCAGATTCTCGACGACAGAGTCGCGAAAGACTTTGGGTTTGCCATCCTCGGCACCACCCAAACGCTCGGTCAGGTGAGAAACGAGCTTCGCCAGTTCTTCAGTGAAGGCCTGTTCAGCCAGTTCAACCGCCTCGTCAAACCGGGCGGCCACCCGGGCAGCTTCTTGCTGGTAAAGCTGCGGCGACAACTGGCGCAAGTAACCCGGCGGTTCCACGCTGGGAAAATCAAAGGTCACATCAAACCAGCCGCGAAGTGTCGCCGGATAGTCCCCCGCGTTATACAAAGAGCCGAGCCGGCGACGGGCCGCCGATCTCAATTCGTCATAGCGCTCATCGAGCTTGATGACCGCGTCGTCCAGTTCGGCTTTAAGGGAGGTCAACTGCACCGTGAAGGCGCCGATGTCATCCTGGCGGATCAAGCGAATGCCGCTTTCAGGATAGGGGAGGGAAATGCCTTTCCAGTAGGCAATCACGCGATGCCGTACAGTGGTCACTGCCTTGAAGGCTGGGTGCGATGTATCCAGCAGCTTTTTGCCAGCAGATAGATACGCCCGCTCGGCGCCAAACGTGTCGGCCGCCTGGGATTTTTGTTCCTGCGTTAACGTCTTCCGGCTGCCGAGCCAAGTAAACATCACGCGCACTGCGGCCATGGTGGTTCGCAGTCGATCGGCGGGCGCGCTCTGATTTTGCGCAGCCGGTAGGTCTAACAAGGCGGTCATAGAAGTCTCCAAGAGAAGTGATGAAGTAAGTAAGCGTGATGGCAGGCAGAAGCACTGCAGAGGTCAGCCTTACAGGGGAAGGCCGCACTAAACGCCGCCGGTAGCCGGTGCCTAATCAAGCTGGGCCAGAGCGGCCCTCGGCGGTCATAAGAAAAGTCCAACCACCCGATCTTTGGCGATCCACTGCAGTCGGTTCAATCCGATCCGAGATGTGGCTGGTGACATAATCGCCTCGCGTATTGCGGGCGACGATGAGGATGCCGTTTTTCGCCCCAACAAACGCCACAAAAACGGAGGACTCGCGCTAAGGGATGGTACTGAGGTTTGCTCCCAAGAGACCAACCTTGATCCCCGCCATCTGCAAAGCCGAGGTGGCGCGATTTGTGAAGACGTACATTACTGCCAAACTGATGCAGGGGAAGAACAACCCCACGGCAAAAAACGCAATTATGGGGACAGACATCTCAAGCGCCCGTCCCAGCTTAAAGAAGCACCAGACCCCAAACGCCGCGTTACCGAGGAATCCCAGTATTCCCAACGGCCAAAGCCAAGTTGTTTGAAAACAATACCAAATCGGCAGTTGGCTGAGGATGTTGATCAGCAGAGCGTAAAGCAACAGTTTTTGTCGATAAGCAATCTCCCGGAGCGGCGAAGGTTCAGATCCTAGTGAAACACGGGTGGCCACTGGGGGTGGCACAACGGTCTGCGGCAAGCGAACAGCCAGCGGAAAGCCGCATTGCGGACATGCGGGTGCTTGGTCGCTTACCTGACGCTGACATTCCGGGCAGGCAATTAAAGGCATAGTCTACTTTCTGTGAATGTGAGAGATATTTTCAGGTCAGCTATTTGCTCAGCGGCGAAAACCGAATGCTGGCTGTGATGTCGCGTAGTTCCTTTTGGCGAATTGCAAAATTCTCTGCCGTCGTGAAGGCGCGGATTTGATAATAGGTGTGCGGTGTGTCCACCACTGTGTGTAGAAACATGACACGCGTGCCGTCTTGGTTCGCTTCAATTCGGCACTGGACTGCCGGATGTCCGCCGACCGTCAAAGGAACAGCAGGTGTCTGCGTTCCGTCCTGTAATTCATTCACCAGCAATTCGCGTATAGCGGCGCCATAGGCGTCGAGCTTGTGGAAAGCGCTCGCCACAGCTGCCTTCTCTTCCGCAAAGACCACGACTCCCACGTCGTGGGCTGGATGCTGAATGAACAGAAGGCTCTCGGGGATTACCGCGGGATCGCTCGACCAATCCGAAGTGGCGAGTATTTGCACGCGTCCCTGTGTATCGGCAAAGGTCTTGGGGATCGGTGCGGCAGTTGGCTGCACACGCGGTGCCGGCTGTCCCCCAGGTTGTGCAGGAAGCGCCAGAACCATCACGTTTAGCAGCAGCAAGAAAATGACGATGCCATTGAGCAGCCACCAGATGGCCGGCGGCGTACTAAAACGGGCTCGCGAAACTGTGAAGGATCCCGAACAGTCGCCCCCACAGAAAGGACAATTGCCGTTTGCAGGCGGAACCGAACGGCCGCAGACCTGGCAGGTTCGTTGGATCATTAAAGTATCTCCATTTCGTGATTGGGGAATTCTCGTGAAGGGGGAACAAGCTTTCCGCGTAGGCATACATGGACCTGTGTTTCGGCAGTGTAGCCAGCGCGGGACTGAAAAGATACTCATAGTCCGTCGACCGATAGGCATCTCTATAGCCATGATCCGGAGATGGCAAAGACGGCCGACATCTTGGAGAACTTCGGCCAGCGGGTGCGGTCCCTACGCACTGCCAGGGGCTGGTCACAAGAGGACTTTGCCCATGAGTGCCAGCTCGACCGAACCTATATGGGCGGAATCGAGCGCGGCGAACGAAATGTCGCACTGAGGAATATCCAGCGGATCGCTAACGCACTAGGGATTTCGATTGCCGAATTGATGAAGGGTTTGTGAGTCTGAACGCTCAGCTAATCCGGGCGAACATACTGCATCAGCCGGTGAACGCGACTGTTCAATTTGCTTAACGCCCGGTTTCAATTCTGCGACGGCTCACGGGCTACTTTGCGCCGCGGCGGAGTTCCTCGTTGAAAAATGCCTGTTCGATTCGCGCTCAAGCATCGGCCACTGGCCCAGTTCCTCAGTTTTTCAATTGCTTCGCCGGCAGTGCGAGCGATCGGCACCACATGCTGAGCGGCGGCGTTCAACGGCAGATCCAGCAGGGCAGCGAGCCGGCAGCAGGCGCGGATTTCGGCGCCGGTCCACTCGTCATCGTTGGGGATTTGCTGGGCAGGATTCAAATGGAATTTAGCGAGGTACATTTCCCAAATCCTCCGCCGTTGCGATTGATCCGGTAGGTCAATGAACGTCACGGCATCAAAACGTTCAGCCCGCGCAAATTCCGGCGGCAATCGCGAAATGTCATTGCAGGTCCCAACGAAGAAGACGTCGCTTGAACGATCGTTTAGCCAAGTGAGCAATTGACCAAAAATCCGCGACGCTACTCCGGAATCTCCTGCGTTGCCACTGACTCCCGCCAGACCTTTCTCCAATTCATCTGCGAAAAGGACGCACGGCGCCATCGCGTCGACGATTCGCAGCGCCTGGCGCATGTTCCGTGTAGGATAGACTGCCAACGAGTTACCACCGTGCGGTGGCACTTTTCCAACAGTCCTCCTCCGAACCGTGCATGCGACTTTCATCGCACACGGCTCTCTAGTGTTTAATCGATGGGCCATCGTATCGTCCGTTGTGAATGTCCTGGTGACATTGGGAACAGACGACGAGGGTCTTGCGCCGCCGCGCACTCATCCGTTTCGCCCAGTCTGGTTTTGATCGTCGACCTGGCCGGTCAAGGTCCTCTAGCCGCCGAACATGGTGGACCTCGCAAGGTCCGACTTGTCCGCACAGTTCGCATTTATTGGCCAGCATACGTTCGACGAGTTCAGAACGTGGGTTAAACGGAGTCCGCGTTGGCGGGTCGCAATCTCTAGCAATCTTCGACCGCACAAGGTTGATGCCGCCAAAGTACGCGAGTAGGTCCGGCTTGCCGGGTCGCTCCTCGCGTGCAAACAGCACCTTCCTCAATCCGCGAGGCGTTTCGATTTCTCTCGTGAAGGTGTCAAAGACGACCTTCCGCGAGATCCGAAGTTTGCGAGCCAAGGTCTTGGCCAACGAAACGTTCATGAAATAGAAGAGCCTTCCCAACCTCGCATTCATATTCCAGGCAAGCTGGTAATATTGAACGAGGCCACGCCATTCCGCCTGATACCTGGCGACGATGCTGAAAGGGCGATCGTGCAGAAGCTCAGTTCGGTGGATGATCTTGCCGTTCTGAATGAACTTACAGATCTTCCGGTTGATGACGTCGGGAGGAACTAGAAGACACACATTCCCGTTGCTCTTTCGCACTCCGTTCGACTTATGCGAATCGTTGTGTGAGACGCAGATTTCGTATCCCAGGAATCGGGCATTCTGCGTTCGAGCGTGAGTAATGACGGTCTTGTCAGGAGACAAGGTTAACTTCAGGCTGTCCCGCAGGAATGCCTGAAGCCGTTGCTTGATCTCCTCTGCTTCCTCCTTGGGACCGCAGAAACCGAGGAGAAAGTCGTCGGCGTAGCGAACATATCGCAGGCGGCGGTACTTCGGGTCGTTGACGTCCTTAGACGGCAACATTCCCTTCTGCCGCATACACTCGCGATAGCCTTCTACGTCTCCGGCCTTCTTCCGTCGAGCGGCCATTTTCTGAAGATTGTGGTATGCCTGGTTCTTTCCCCTCTCGGTTTCGCGATTGAAGACCGGAAGGAGATCGGTTTCGACAAACTTGTCCAAGCGATCAAGGTAGATATTTGCGAGGAGTGGGCTGATGATTCCTCCTTGCGGCGTGCCGCTCAGAGTAACCTGATACTTCCAATCCTCCAGATAACCTGCCCTGAGAAGCCCCGCGATCAGGTTGATCAGTCGGCCGTCGTGGATTCTGTCTCGGAGCATGCCAAGCAGCACATCATGATCGATGGCGTCAAAGCATCCCGAGATGTCTCCTTCGATGAACCAACCCGCCCCCGTCCAGGTCTTGGCGATCCGACTGAGCGCAGTTTGACAACCACGTCCGGGTCGGAATCCAAAGGAATAATCGCTGAACTGGGGCTCGTAGTACCATTCCAGTAGTGACCGGATGGACTCCTGAACGAGCTTGTCGGACCATGTCGGTAGTCCCAGCGGTCGCAGCTTCCCATTCTTCTTGGGAATGTAGATGCGGCGGACCGGAGTCCATCGAAATCGATCGTGGCGCAGAGCCTCGATGATGCGATGGATTTTCTGAAGGGACATGCCGTCCACCGTTTCCTGTGTCGCTCCTTTGGTCATCGCACCATCGTTACGGCAGATCTTGCCGTAGCTGGCGAGGTGAAGCTCAGGACTGTACAGCCAACGATAGATTCGTTCCAGACAGAGACCACGAGAGCCTCTATCAATCAGAATCCGTTGCATTTTGGGAATTGTGTGCATCACGCACTCCCGCATGCCGGATTCGACAACACCTGCCCCCCTTCGCCATGTAGTCGGCTTTCCCGACCGCGGACTACTATGGGGGCTCCGTCACCATAGGACTCGCGTCCCTTAGGCGATCCCGTATTCCGTGCAAGTTGAACGTAAAAGGTCGGATTAGGTTCTCCGTTCGCTTCCTTAAAATGCCTCGTTGGCATTCGGTGCCGTGCTGGAATGTTTCCCGAGCAAGTGAACGACTCGGGTATGCAGCGGCAAGAGGATTTCGGTCGTTGTATCCTCTGCGGGGCGATTACGCCCTGGAAACTGGAGTTCAGGCAATCAAGCTTTAACCATCCCGACCGGGTCTCGCGGAGCATGGGGTAAACGACTTCGCCCATCAACCGCTTTCCGAGAGTGCTATATTTCCCCTTGGTCTTTCGACTCATTTCAGGTAATCCCGGTGACCCACAGGTCATTCGATTCCACACCTGTCCACGCTGAGCGTGGGATTCAACTCGCCGTTAAACGGCGCACTCGCTTTCTCCCACGAGGCTGCCCAGCAGATTGCCAATTTCGAGGGTTAACGTCGGCCGGCCAGTTTCATTTCCGAGGCTTTTTGCAAAGGCGCTCTTACCGCAGCCAGGCGGTGACAACAGCAACACTCCGCGCGGACGTAACAAAGGATTGGCCTCGCCTTGCCTGCGCATCGCGCGCAGGCAAAAGGCTTTGAGTGCGTCGAGACCACCGATTTCCGCGAAGGTCTCATTTCCGTGATGCAGTGAAATGAGGCCACTCTTCCTGAGCATTTGCGCTTTCTGTTCCCAGAGCACATCTGCCCGTAGTCGGCCATGCCGCACCAGTGACAAGCTGAACGCACCCTCCGCTTCATAGCGAGTCAGTCCGCTTGCGGCATCGATCACGCGTTCAAAGTCACCGGCCGCTGGGAGTTCGCCTGGCTCCGTGGCAACACCACGCGCGATCTCCTTCAACTGTTCACGGCCCGGTAAATCGTGCTCCAGCACCACAAACTGCTTTTCTAGTTCAGCGGGCACCTGAACCAGCGGTGACAAAATCACGATGAAGCTCCGATTCTGCTTTCCGTGAGCGATCTGTTTCGACAGGGCTTGCACGATCTCGACGCTTTGCAGAAAGCGGTGAAAATTCACTAGCACCAATAGCGTGGGGGAGTCGGAAGCGGGAAAGGATGCCAACGCCCGAATCGCCGCTAACGGATCACCGCTGCCATTCTCCGTGGGTGCGGATTGGCCCGGCAACTGAAGTCCTTCTTCGATATTCCAAGTTGCGAGACGCCATTGCTCTGCCCGGCAGAGCTGACCGATTTCAGCCAGAGCCTCCTCATGCTCATGCGATTCAATCCACAAGCCTGTGAAGCAGGCCCGCACCAATTCAGACATGCGCTCTGTGAGCGGCATAGACAATCTCCTTAAAAGTCGAGAGCCGGTGCACGACGTGGAATCTCGCACCGGCCCTCAAGTTGGCGAGTAATGATTGGAAAGACAGATCCGTGCCGCCTACGATTCAGACGCAAGCAAGCGCACGATTTGATGGCTGCAACCCGGCTTGGGGACTCAGACCGTAACTATTTGCAACCATTTCTTACACTGGCAATACAGAGGCGCAGTGTCAGTGCTTAACTTTGGCGTTCTCGCAAGTCTTGCGTGGATCGCAGCTGTTGATGGTACTCGGCGGTGAGCGCTTCCTGGCCAGACACCCCGAGCGCCTGCTCGATGTAGCGACTGGCATCACGGCATTCACTCCCCGTAAAGCCCCGGGTTTCCAGCCGAGTTTCGCCATTCGGTAGGACGGTCACCTCAATGATTTTCTTCATGCCGCGCCTCCCGTAACGTGGATCGTCAGTTTGATCGAACCGTCCTGAAGCGGTTGCTCAGTGACCGAATAGCCTTTCTTACGAGCTTCGATCCGAGTTCGTTCACAAGCGTACGCTTGTAGGAATTGGTCAAGCTGAGTCTGGTTGCCCCAGCGACCGTTGAAGTTGTCAAACTGCAGCTGCCCCGTGTTTGTGTTGCAGACGACTGGATAGGTCCAGCCCGGCAAATGGATGCCGAGTCCCGTCGCGATGGACGCGAACAGTTTGTGTTGGCCGTTTACTGGTGGAGCCAGTCCTAACCGCTGACAGGCGGCTTGAATGGCCGCTGTCTCACGGACTTGCGTTTGAATCTGAACGATGTGCGAAATAACCTTCTCCTTTCGAATTGAATAAGCCCTTGCCTTGCAGCCACGTCGAGTCTGATTGCAGAATGCGCCGAACCCCTTATCGGTTACGAGCGTCTCCGCGTTCAACGCCATCGCCTTCTGCATTGTCTCGCTCGACTCACAATTCACCTGCTGTCGCTTTGTTCCAGTCGCGGAATTTGAAATGGCTGGTCGGCAACGAGTTCCCGAGCGAGTTCTTCGATAAGCACGTGCCCCTCTTCTTCTCGGGTCGGTTCACGCCACAATCCAATCAGCGAAATCCCCGCCAAGACAAGCGGCGCGACAGCTGCAAACAAAACACCAACAGCGATGATTACGTTGGCCACCTGAGAATCGGTTAGCCGATCCTGGGCGATTTTCGCTCGCGCGATTTCGAGAGCGTCGCGTTGCTTCGCGAGCTCGGCCTGGTCTTGTCGCAAAGCATTTTGCATTTCGATGAGTTCACGGCGAGCCGCGGCGTCGGCAGCCACCAATTGCTGACTACCGTGCGCGATTTTCTCAGTTGATTCCGCCATCCGTTGGTTCTGCACTGCCTGTTCGTGCGTGACCTGTTGCGCGAGGTCTCCGAGTCGAGCATCGCTACTGCATCCGACCATCAGGACGAGCACGATGCTCACGATCAAGATGTGTCGTAGGTTCATTGGAAGTAGTTCTCCTTGTGGAAAGAATTCTGCGCAGCAGCCGGCGGGTCGCGCGAAGCAACCGTATCTGCCACACCAGTGCTACTGTTAGAACAGTCACCGCCACTGCAAGACTGCCGATTAGGATATTGATTGTTTTGCTCTCCTTTCTTGGAATTCCGATCTATGCGAACGAGTGCAAGGCGATGTGAAATCGACCCCGCGAAAAGTGCATGGGACTGCCATCTGTGTCGGCAAAAGAGCTAGATTAGGGGAGTTGTTGCTGCCGAGTTCTCATTGCCGATCTTCCATCGGTTTCACCATGTCAGACCGCCGCGATTGAGCGATCGCCTTTGCTACGCTTTGAGCCATCAGGCGAATTAGATTGCGAATCGTTTCGATAGTTCGAAAGTTGTGTCTGGGCACCTCTGAGCAATCGGAATTGGCATTTTCGGGCACTCAACCTCTCCTTGTAGAGCAAGAAACACGAAAAGCCTGGTCAGGCCGCAGGTGGCCTGACCAGGCTTACAATTCAATCAAAGACCTTGCGCCCCTAGTCGTTCAAGGGTGGTTTGGGCGAAAACTTATACCGTGGATGTTTATGTCGCCGAAACCGATTGTTGTCGTCCGGCGGCTCAGTAACGAGCACGTACGGATCTGAAGTCGACATCGCCCGCATTAGGGCGTTGAGCTTGAGAGAGTTTTGCACGGCGGGTTGGGTGATCCCCAGCTCTTTACCAACGTCGCGCTGGAACATTTTCTGGTCGATCATCGATACAACTTGAGCTCGATATGCAATCCGCTGTGGTGATTCAAAAAGATCGACAGTGATCTCTTGGCTACCAAAAAGCTGCGGCTCGATCGCCAGACTTTTTAGCTCGGGGATCAGCGGCACCAGCGAAAGCGTGAATCTCGCGCGGAGCACCACATCTCCGCCGTCGATAGGCTGGAAGGGATCGACAACGATCGTTGTGATCAATTTCTTCATAAGCCGGGCGAACTCCGGTGATTCGTGGGATAGTGCTCGGAACGATTCACTTGCCAATTGCTTCAGTTCATCAGTTGACGGCAATTGCAATGTCGCTTTCGGTTCTCTTTCAAGTTCCCGAAGTTTTTCCTGCCAATCAGCTTTTTCAGCCTCAAGCTGCCGTAATCGATCGTACAGCCCGGGATTGCCACCGGACTCGCTGATGGCGTCAATGATGTTCTCACGCTTCCGCTCAGTGCTCGCGAGTCTGGTGGTGAATTCAGCAATGCGAGTCTGCTTGGTGCTCGACTTGCGTTCGAGTTCCGCACGCAAAGCTGCTTCGTAGGTTTCGTCGTACCCTGGCAGCTTGCAAATTGCATCGAGCACAGCGGTGGCGATCTTCTCTGCAGTTTCGGGACCATTGAACGTGGCCCCGTTCCAGCACGCATATTCCCGAGCACCACTGCACATGAGATTTAGCTTTTTCCCATGTCCCCCGTAAACGTAGGGATAACCGCAAACTCCGCAGGTAACGTGTTGACCGGGCCAAACGGTCCGCTTCTTGGGACGTCCGAGGCGCGGATCCCCTTTGCCATTTCGGCCAACTGTGTAAGCAGCGTTTTTGACCTGCAATTTACGAATCAGTCGGTCGTAACGCTCCGCAGTAACGAAAGCCAAGTGCGGGCAAAGTCGCGTCTGCAACTCTTCTGCAGGGGCCTTAACGGACTTGCGGCGGCCAGTTTTGTTGACGCGTTTGCTGATCCGACGATTGCGAAGTCGCACTCCCTTCAAAATCGGGCTGAACACAATTCGCCGCACCATCGCCCCTGTCCAAGTCTTACGCCGGCACCATTGGCCCGTCTGTATTCCTTGAGCGTTTAGCCAGTCCGCGACCTCGGAATACGATTGATCGTCTTCCAGGCGGCGGAAGATTTCCTCAACGACTGGCTCCATTTCAGAGCGTTTTTTCAGCTGCGTGTCCATTTCACAGTCTTTGGACTTCTCGTAACAGAAAATAACCGTCTGAATCACGCCACCATTGTTGAAGCGATTTCGGAGCGAGCGCCGAATGCGTTTGGCAGTATCGCGGTTGTATTGCTCATGGCGAAATGACGCGAAGAACGAGCTCATCCGCCAGTCTTCTTGCGCGGTGTCGATGTTGTCGTTCAGCGCAATTAACCGCACGCCGTGATCTTCGCACAGCTCGCAGAATCCCGACGCCTGCATGCGACGCGCGATCCGCCCCAGATCTTCAGCGATCACGAGGTCCGCTTTCTGGCTCCGGATGAGCTTTCCCAACCGGCGAAGTTCTTTCCGATCAAGCCGCTCGCCACTCCCTTGCGTGGCCAGAACCTTGACGACAAACTGTCCCTCGTAGTGATCCGTGAGCCATCCTCGCACGAGGGCCTCCTGATCTTCAAGGCTCTTTTCATCCTGCTTGTCGGTGCTGATGCGAGCGACCACAACGACCCGGAGCTTGCGTCCGTTTCGGGCGGCGAGGGGCGGGTTGAGATGCGAACGAGACATAGCCAAACTCCCTTTGGGGGTTGAGCCATGCCAGCCAATTTCTGTTTGACACACTGTGCCAAAACAGGCGACAAATCCTGAGAGCTCGTGACAATTCGTGATAACACACGGACCGCAACTAAAGATCAACTTGGCAAGCAGTTACGACTGCAAGTGTTTGGCAATAGCCACTTTGCAACTAGCATGGAAGTCGAGTCCCTTGCCCTCCGCTTCTCACAATTGGGGTGTCGCAAGCAATTGAATCACAATGACTTGCGCCGCCCCTTTCCATTGACCCAGTGAACTGGGGCAATGACTGGGCCAATCACGAGGTTTTTGCACTCTCTGGCTTATCTCCTCGGCTCGGCGAATCCTCCGCAGTTTTGATTGCAGTCCCATTGAATACCGGGAGACTGCTTACCGGTTTTGTTTCCAATGAGGTCGAGGTTGGCCATCTGCCGCCGCGACTCCTCGTCATGCAGGTGATAGTAGTGGCCAACCATTTCTCTGTCCTGGTGGCCTAAGTGCTTTGTCAGTTCCTGAATTTCGGGTAGAGGGATTTGAGTTTAAAGATCGCGAATTAAATAACTTCCGCGTTTGTCAGTTGGTTTGTCAGGCCTTCGTTACTCCGCAACGAAGAAGCCAGCGGGATCGTTCAAATCAACTCCCCGGACATTAGCTCTGTAAGCGCCTGGCAATGCTGCGAGTGCTCCTCATCCGAATCTGCGGCATCACTCGTGTCGGTTGCTTCGCCAGCAGAACTTGGGGGAGCAAGCAACAGCCAGGTAAGTGGATCGGTGGCGAAGCTGCTGAGCGGTTGCGCAGCATTTGGCGCGCTTGACTTTATCCGGCTGCTTAGTGGCTGCATTGGGGCTGCCGTGGATTCATGGTCGTTGCGACTTCCGTGCGGCTGATTCAAGCGAGCGCCGTTGGCGGACTCTGACGCGGGCACGAGGGCCGGACTTCTCTCGGCCGCTGCTTCAACTGCTTCGGGGGCAGACGACGGCACGAACTCACCCGAGCCGCCCATTGGATTCAAGTTGAGATAATTAATGACGAAAATCGCATCGAAGGCAGTTAACAGGCCGTCGCGGTCCACATCGAGATAGGGAGGCGGCGTCGTGCCGGTGGGATCTTTGAAGGTGAAGTCCGGGTTGCTGAACTGCGGATTATTGATTTCATTGATAATCGCGATTGCATCGAACGCATTCACCAAGGGAACATCGGTGCTGGCATCAACATTCAGCGGGTTGTTGGCGTTGTGCCAGGGGAACTCGTTCTCGGAAATGTTGGTAATCAGCAAGTCGTAATTGCCCGTGTCACCCCCTTTGGCTGTCACTTCGATTAAATAATTGCTGGCCACCGGCGTCACAAAATTCATGACAAGTGAATCGGAACTGACCGTTATATCGGCAGCCTGCCCGATGCTGTTCGCTCCCAATTTGGTGTCGTCGCTCGTGGCGAGTACTGTCACGCCGTCAGGGGCGAGAATTCGGACGACGGTATCGATCGGCGCGCCATAAACGCCCGCAGCGATGGTTTGCACCGTTAATTTCGCACCGCTGGTAATTCCGGGCAGACGATAGAAATCGATCTGCCCACCAACTGCAATCGAAGCGCCTTTTACCAGGGCCACGCGTTGATTGGCAGCGACCGAACTCGTGAGGGAAAGAATCTGCGAAGTAAGCGCAGTGTCGTGAGAGCTGCTGGTTTCGGCCACCGTTGCCAAAGTCGGCGTCGTCACCAAATTTCCATATTGCAACTTGGCTTGCGCCAGCGGCGAGAAAGTAAAGCTCGGCATGCCGTGGAAGACATCCGTATTGAAACCAAGGGCTGGATTCCCCGACATATAGTCGAGTAATTGCACGCCGCCAGTGTTGGCCGCATTCGCCGTGGTGATCGTCGGATAACCGAAGGCATCGGCGCTGGAGAGGCCCAGACCGCGGCCCGTTTCTTGAATGAGGTAATACGACAAGATGTTTTGCAGGTAACGCAACTGTTCGGCGCGTGGCAAATCCTTGAGCTTGGTCGCGCCCGATAAATCGGGAATTAAATCGGGATAGAGAAAGCTGCTGCTGGTTTCGTTCGCGTTGAGCCAATCGAAGGTGCCGTGACCGAGCAAACTCGTCAGGGGGCCAGGGTCGGAAGAGGAGAGCCGGCCCACCTTGATCGCTTCGTACCGCACACTGGGCTGCGGCGATTGCACGCTGAATGGTTCGAAGCTGAAATTCACCTTCGTCCCCGCAAAAGCGGCTTCCATGTTGGCTTTGATGGCGTCCTTCAGCGCAGACATTTCGGTGGCGACGCCCGGTGCACCGCTGACGATCTGCGGAATTTGCAGCGCGGTGGCGAGCTCGCTCATCCGCGCCGTAAAGTCATCGGCTGGCGTACTGGTTTGGCCGAAATCGACATAGACGGTCACCGGAGGCAGCGTGATCAAATTGGTGTAGTTGATCGGCAATGTATCGCTGCCGCCGTACGTCAGCCCGGCGAGGGCGACAATCTGCTGTTCGGTAAAGAGCGGCAGGCTTTCGTCGTAAGCGACGTTAAAGCCTTCGATGATCGCATTGGCCACATAGGCGTTGAAAATGGTGTGCGGCAGGACGCCCCCTTCGACAAACAAATGAGTCTTGGGTGCTCCTGCAGACACCGTGAACACGTTGCCGCCAATCGTGCGCTGGGTCGCCAGGTTGGTTGGCGTGCCGAGCAATGTCGTGGCGAGGGCTGCGAGATCGACCACGGGATAGTGATACTTCGCCGCGGACGCGCGGATGGCGACGTTGACCGAGTCTACGGCGGCGGTCACCCGCGCTCGGCCGGCTGCATCGAACAGCGTGCGGCCTTGAGGAGTAAGCGTGGGATCGGGAATCGTGGTGACCAAATAGTCCATGGGACGCTGCGCCCAGCTCGCCATGGCAATGTCGATGAATTGCTTTACGGTGTTGAGTTCGAGCTGAACCTCTAAATCAGACCAAGGGTTGTCGGCAGGATTGGTACTTGCAATTCTGGTGAACTTTTCTCCGCCGGGCGCAAAATCACTGTTGCCGATCATCAGGACGCTGTGGCTGACGTCGCCGTTGTCGTACAGATTGAGAACGTTGAAATCCTGGCCGATGCCTTGCTGCAGCAATTCAATTGCCAAGGTGTCTTTGAAGGCGTAGTTGAACGCGGTCCCGGTCCGGCGATATTCAAAGAAATCCCACCCCGGATCGTTAGGCCCCGGAAAGTTGACATCCGGTCCGACATCGACGCCCCGCTGCGTGCGCAGCAATTCGACCCAGTTCTGCGCGTAGCTATAAGTCTCGATCGCGTACTCATCGCTCCAGGAATCGCCGGCCACACCCAGGCCGGCAATCGCCAGCGCGAGTCTGGGTTCTAAACCTTCGAGCACCAGGCGGCGGGAAGATTGCTTCGCTTGAAGTCGGCGGCGAGTGGCTAAGTCGGGCATGGCGGCGTGTCGCTGAGGAAGGAGGGATCGGACCAGAACAGCATAACTTGCCGGGTGCGGAGACTACTAGCGTTTTGCGATCGTTTCGAACCGAGCAACCGAGCGCGACGGGATTATGATTGAAACTTGAGGTAAACGCGTTCGGGATCCGAAAAAGTCTCCTACACTCAATTTCAGGAAGAGCCAACAAGGAATGACTGAGTGCTGCTTAGCCGGTTGCCAAGGGAGGTATGCTCGACTGCGATCGGTTTAACGCATCCTTGGTGCAACCGTCTGCCGCCCGAACTCGCTGCGCGATGCAGGAGTTGCTGAGGACCCGAACGGTTAGTTCAGCCCGGCAGGAAGCTTACCTAATGTGCCACCGAACTCGCGTACTGGTTCGGCAGTCAACGAAAGATGAAGATTGTATGCTACGAACCATTCGAAACACCGCTGTAATAGCGTCTGAACCTTGACAAGATGCGCCCGCAGCGCTAGATTGCGCGGCTTACTTTTCGTGCGACCGGTGCGCGCACACAAAGTCGTCTCCCGTTTTCCTTTACGTTCGCGGCACCCGAGTTCGCATAGTGGGTTGAGTTCTGCATGATCGAGCCTTTACGCGTCGACCTGGGTCAGTTAGCCCGCGACGTCAATTTGCCAGCGGACAAAGTCGAGCGCACCGTGGCGCTGTTGGATGATGGCAACACCGTGCCGTTCATCACGCGCTATCGCAAGGATGAAACCGGCGGACTCGACGAAGAGCAGATTCGCGCGATTCAGGACGGCTTCCTGAAAATGAAGCTGCTCGTCGAACGCAAAACGACGATCCTCAAGTCGATTGAATCGCAGGGCAAGCTCACGCCCGAACTCGCCGACCAAATCCGTTCGGCGCACACGCCCAAGCGGCTCGAGGATTTGTACCTGCCATTCAAACCGCGGAAACAAACGCTGGCCACCACTGCCCGCGAACGTGGTTTGGAACCGCTGGCCAAAGAAATTCTCGAAGCCGATCCCGCGGCTGCGGATCTTGATAAACGCGCGGCTGATTTTGTGTCGGCCGACAAGCAACTCAACTCGATCGGCGACGTGCTGCTTGGTGTTGGCCACCTTCTTGCGGAAAAATTCGGCGAAAATCCGGAACTCCGCGGCCGGTTGCGCAGAATCTTTCAACGCACCGGCAAGCTGGTTTGCACGAAGATTGAAGTCACCGAAACGCCGCAGCCCACCGAGGCCGTTGCGGAAATCGCTGCCAGCGATATGCCGTCAACCGAAGTTCCGACAGGCGAAGTTCTGCCCCAAGAGGTTGCGGGCGAAACCATTGCAGCCGAAGCAGTCGAAGTGAAAACGCCCCCGAGCGAAGTTGCTGCCGCGGCTCCACCAGCCGTCGAAGCAGCGACCAGTTCACTGCAGCAACCGCCGCCGGAAAGCGATTTGCCGATTGATCCGATTCCGGCGCCTGCTGCGGCCGAAGAGACGTCTCCTTCGCCCACGCCCGTCGCGGCCGAACTCGTGGCTAGCACGGAACAAGCCATGCCGAGCGGCGAAGTGTTGCCGGCCGGTCGCTTGTTCGAAAAGCCGGCCACGGCGCCCATTGTCGTGCCGAGTGTGAAGGCTCTCAAAAAGAAGAAGAAAAAGAAGAAGGTCGTCACCGAGCAAGCCTTTAAAGACTTTTACAACTATTCGGAACCGATCGGCAAGATTCCGCCGCATCGGATTTTGGCCATCAACCGCGGCGAACGCGCCCGCGCTATTCGCGTCAAGCTCGAAGCAGATGTCGAAGCGATGGCGACCGAAGCGGAAAATTTTCTGGTTCCCGCTGATCATCCCCATGCGGTGTTTCTCAAGGGCTGCGTGCGCGATGCCCTGCAACGTTTGATCCTGCCGAGCCTCGAGCGTGAAGCCCGCCGCGAACAAACCGACAATGCCGAAGAGCATGCCGTCGAAGTGTTCATTCGCAACTTGCGCAAGCTGTTGTTGCAGCCTCCGACCCATGGCCGGCGCGTGCTGGCCGTGGATCCGGGTTTCAAGAGCGGTTGCAAACTCGTCGCGCTCGACGAGTTCGGCAACGTGCTTGGTCACAGCATGATGTATGTGATCGGCAAGGACGAGCGGCACGAAAAGGCTCGTGCCAAACTGGCCGACATGGTCAAGCAATACAACGTCTCGGTCATCGCTATCGGCAACGGAACGGGTTGTCGGGAAACCGAACAACTGGTAGCCGACGTTCTCGCGTCGGAGTTGAAGGACCAAGACGTCGCCTACGCCGTGGTCAACGAAGCGGGCGCGAGCATCTACAGCACCAGCCCGCTTGGCCGCGAAGAACTGCCTGGTTACGACGCATTGCAACGCGGCGCCATTTCGATCGGCCGCCGCTTGCTCGATCCGCTGTCGGAAATGGTGAAGATCAATCCGGCGAACCTCGGAGTCGGCCTCTATCAGCACGATATGAAGGCCAAGCATCTGAAGGACTCGCTCGATGCGGTCGTCGAATCGTGCGTGAACTTCGTCGGCGTCGACGTGAACTCGGCTAGCCCCGCGCTGCTCCGTTACGTTTCGGGTATGAACGCGCTCACCGCCCGCCGCGTCTATGAATACCGCCGCGAAAAGGGGCCGTTCAAAAATCGCGAGCAGTTGAAAGAAGTTCCCGGCTTCGGCGAAGCCACGTTCGTTCAAGCAGCTGGCTTCTTGAAAATTATCGGCGGTGAGAATCCGCTCGATGCGACCTGGATCCATCCCGAAAGCTACGCCACGGCGCGGCTCGTCTTGGAAAAGATGGGCACGGACGAAGCGGAACTCGCCAAGGTCGTTCCCGCGCCGCCCCCAAAACCAGCGAAGAGCGAATTTGGCGCGCTGCCGGAAGAAAAACCAGCTGAGCCAGCTTCCGCGGTCGTTGCCCAGATCGATCCTGCTGCGGTGGCCACGGAAGCTCCGGTCGACTCGGCTGGTTCTGCCCCGCCGTCCCAAGAGCCAGCTGCACCCGCCGTCAGCGAAACAACAACTTCATCCTTGGCCACGACGGAAGCTCTCACGCCAGTCGTTCCTTCGGAGGAACAACCCTCCGCCGCTTCTGCTGCCGAAGTGGTTTCGCCGCAACCCGTGAAGAACCGCATCGCGGAACTAGCGAACCAATTGGTCGTCGAGCAAATTTCCGCGGAACTGCAAATCGGCACGCACTTGCTGCGCGACATTCTCAATTCGTTCAAGCGGCCCGGCCTTGATCCCCGCGAAAGCTTCCCGCCGCCGCTCTTCCGCCGCGGCATCACGAAGCTCGAGGACCTGCAGTCCGGTATGGAACTGCAAGCCACCGTCCTCAACGTGGTCGACTTCGGTGTGTTCGTCGATATCGGTTTGTCCGACAGCGGCCTGATTCACATCAGCCGGCTCGCCGATCGTTACATTCGCGATCCGCACGAAGTGGTTGGTGTGGGCGATGTGCTGAAAGTGTGGGTTGTCGAAGTCGACAAGAACCGCCGCCGCGTGTCGCTCACCGCGATTGCCCCGGGAAGCGAAAAGCCGCAGCGTCCGCCGCGCGAACGTGGTCCGCGGCGTCCTCGCCAAGAAGGCGCCCAAGGCCGCGGCCCGCAACCTGCCGGTGTCGGTGCTGGGGATCGGCCACCCGGTGATCGTCCACCGCGTCCACAGGCTGATCGGCCTCAGGGAGAGCGTCGTCGCGACGACCGACCACGTGGCGATCGTCCCCCAGGTGATCGTCCCGCTGGTGATCGGCCACGCCGCGACGACCAGCGACCGCAGCGCGGCGGCCCACCGCGTGGCCGTGGCCAGGATCGTCGCCGCGATGAACCGCCTCAACCGCGGATCATCGAACGTCCTCCGACCAAACCTAAGGTCGAAAAGCCACTCAGCAAAGCCCAACAAGAGGGCCGCGCCCCGATGCGTTCCTTCGGCGATTTGCAGCAATTCTTCGAAAAGAAGAAGCCCGGCGACGAAAAGGGCAAGGGCTGATTCGGCCTGCCAATTTCGGCCGAAATGCCTCGATTGAGAGGAAGTTTTCGGTTCGCTATGCCATAATGGGAGTTCGGCGGCGAGCGTCGCTCGTCGCCGCTTGCCTGCTATCCTCCCACCTTTCCGCTGGCGCAGTCGTCCGCTGCGCTGGCAATCGCCACGGAACGATTCATGATCAGACCGTCGATCCTCAGCATTGCAATCGCGCTGAGTTGCAGTTCGCTCGCATCAGCCGCCGACAAACTGCAATTCAATCGCGACATCCGGCCGATCCTTGCCGACAAATGTTTTTACTGTCACGGCCAGGATGCCAACAAGCGACAGGGCGATTTGCGACTCGATGACCGCGCCGCGGCGATCAAAGCCAAAGCGTTTGTTCCCGGCGATCCGAAGGCCAGCACGCTGATCGAGCGTATCCACTCGGCTGATGCTGACACGCTGATGCCGCCGCCCGATTCGAATCGGACGCTCTCTGCCGAGCAAAAGAAATTGCTCGAACGCTGGATCGTCGAAGGCGCCGAGTATGAAACACACTGGGCCTTTGTCACGCCACAGCGCCCCGAGTTGCCGAAGATCGAAAATGAATCGTGGGTCCGCAATTCGATCGATCGTTTCGTGCTGCAGAAACTACAAACCGCAGGCATGAAACCGTCGAACGAAGCCGAACGGGCGACGCTCATCAAGCGTTTGTCGATTGACTTGATTGGCCTCCCGCCGTCGCCCGCCGAAGTCGCCGCATTCGTCAACGACAGCGATCCGCAAGCCTATGAGAAACTCGTCGATCGTTTGTTAGAGAGCAAGCACTACGGCGAGCGAATGGCACTCCCCTGGCTCGATGCGGCTCGTTACGCCGACAGCAATGGCTTTCAGCAGGATGGCGACACCTGGCAGTGGATCTGGCGCGATTGGCTAGTGCAAGCGCTCAACGACGATCTGCCGTTCGATCAATTCACCATCTGGCAACTCGCTGGCGACTTGTTGCCGAACGCAACGACCGAGCAGAAGATCGCCAGTGGATTCAACCGCAATCATCTGCTCAACGGCGAAGGCGGCGCGATCGCCGAAGAGCAGCGGTTCGTTGTCCTCTTCGATCGCATCGATACCACGGCCACTACCTGGCTCGGTCTGACGATGGCCTGTGCGCAGTGTCACGATCACAAATACGATCCCATCACTCGCCGCGACTACTATAGCCTGCTCGACGCCTTCAATCGCGTGCCAGAAAGTGGCACGCCGCAGCGGCAAAGCGCGCGAATTCGCGTGGCGGCGCCGTTCATCGAGCTGCCGACGCCCGAGAACAAAGCCAAGCTCGCGGAACTCGAAGCCGGCATGAAGAGCCTCGAGGATGAAGCCAAACCAGTGATCGAAGCGGCGTTTGCCGCCTGGCGGATTGGATTGTTTGCGGATGGTGAACCTGCCGACGGCAACGGGCTGCCGCGAAATCTCACGCCGTTGCTCCGCAAACCTGAAGCGGAACGAACGGCCGATGATAAGAAGTCAATCGAGAACCAGCTGCGGAGTTATTTCGACAACAGCGTCAAAGCTGGGGTCGTTGCCAAATTACCACAGGTGGTGAAGTATGAAAGTGCCCGCAAAGCATTTGAGGAATACAAAGGGGACAAGATTCCGCGCGTGATGGTGATGAGCGACGAGAAGCCGCGCGAGACGCACATTCTCGATCGCGGTGAATATTTGCAACCACTCGAGAAAGTCTCATTTGCCACGCCGCAGTTCTTACCGCCGCTGCCGGCAAACGCGCCGACGAATCGCTTGGGCCTGGCCAACTGGTTGGTTTCGGCGGAACATCCGCTGACTGCGCGAGTGCAAGTGAATCGCATGTGGCAGCACTTTTTCGGCGTCGGTCTGGTGAAGACTGCCGAGGATTTTGGCGTGCAGAGTGAATATCCGCTGCACAAAGATTTGCTCGATTGGCTGGCGGTCGAATTTCGCGAGAATGGTTGGAGCATGAAGAAAATGCACCGGCTGATCGTCACGAGCGCGACGTATCGACAATCGAGTCGGATGACAGAACAGCACCGGCAACAGGATGCAGAGAATCGTTTTCTCGCCCGCAGCAGTCGCTTCCGCATGCCTTCATTGTTGCTGCGAGATTGGGCGCTCGCCACTTCGGGCCTGATCGAGACTCGCCTCGGCGGCGCGCCCGTTTATCCATATCAACCCGATGCGGTGTGGGAAGCGCTGGCGATTACTAAGGAACGCGACTTCACCTATCCGACTTCGACCGGCAGGGATCTGTATCGCCGCAGCCTGTACACATTTTGGCGGCGCACCGTCGGCCCGGCAAATATGTTCGATGCCTCGAATCGGCAAACTTGCCGCGTCCGCTCGTCGACCACCAGTACGCCACTGCATGCTCTGACAACTCTCAACGATCCCACTTGGGTGGAAGCAGCGCGGGTGCTGGCTGCGCGCACAATGAAAGAGAACAGTTCGCTCGACGCGCAACTAACGGCAGCGTTTCGCGCAGTGCTCTGCAGATCGCCGAGCGAGAGCGAGGGCAATCGTCTCCGCAGTGCCTTTGAAAAACAATTGGCCCTGTATCAAGCCGAACCTGCCGCAGCGAAGGCTTTGCTAACGGTAGGTGCAACGCCGCGGGACGAAACGCTCGAGATCGCCAATCACGCGGCGATGACGGCAGTGTGTCTCGGCATTTTGAATCTCGACGAAGCGCTGACGCGCGAATGATATGAGGAATCGCGATGTCCCACGAATTACAACAGGAAAACGCCGCGCGGGTAAATCGCCGGCAGTTCTTCGGCTCCGCAGCCAGCGGCATTGGTGTTGCCGCTTTGGCGTTGATGCTGGGGAAGGATGCGGCCGCCAAAGGTTCGCCGCCATTGCCCGGCCTGCCGCATCATGCCGCAAGAGCGAAGCGGGTTGTGGTTTTCTGGCAAGGGGGCGGCCCGTCGCATGTCGATTTGTTCGACGACAAACCAATGCTGCGGCAACTCGCTGGCAAGGACATTCCCGATTCCGTGCGCGGCACGACGCGACTCTCGACGATGTCGGCTGGCTACGGCAAATGGCCCTGTGTTCCCGCGATCAAACCCCACAAGGCGTATGGCAAGTGCGGCACGCAGCTCAGCGAAATGTTGCCCAACATCGGCGCACTGGCCGACGACATTTGTGTCGTCCGCAGTATGCATACCGAAGCGGTCAATCATGCCCCGGGCGTGACGCTGTTTATGACAGGTGCGCAAGTTCCCGGCCGCCCCAGTATGGGAGCCTGGCTCAGCTATGGCCTGGGCAGTGAGACCGATAACCTGCCGACATTCGTCGTGCTTACATCAAGCGACAAAGGAAAAACCTGCGGGCAACTCTTTTTCGACTACTACTGGGGCAACGGGTTTCTCCCCAGCCGTTTTCAAGGTGTTCGCTTTCGCAACACGGGCGATGCTGTTCCTTATCTGGCGAATCCGCCGGGCGTATCTGCAGCAGGCCGCCGAGCGCTGCTCGATGACATCGCGGCGCTCAATGCGGAACACCTCGTCGACTATGGCGATCCGGAAATCGATACACGGATCTCGCAATACGAGATGGCGTTCCGGATGCAGACCAGCGTGCCGGACCTCGTTGATTTTGCACAAGAGACCGATGCCACCATCAAACGCTACGGTCCCGATGCACTCGTCAAGGGAACGTATGCCAACAACTGTTTGATCGCGCGAAGATTGCTCGAACGCGACGTGCGCTTCGTGCAGTTGATGCACTCCGGCTGGGATCAGCACGGCAATTTGTTTACGCAACTCGAACAGCAATGCGCCGACACCGATGCTCCTTCCGCAGCGCTCGTCCAGGATTTGAAGGAGCGCGGCCTGCTCGACGACACGCTCGTGGTGTGGGGCGGCGAATTTGGTCGCACGCCCTTCGGGCAAGGTGATCCAGCCAATCCCAAAGGCCGCGATCACTTCGGCAAAGCTTACAGCTGGTGGCTTGCCGGCGGCGGTGTGAAGCCGGGCATGGTGCATGGCGCCACGGATGACTTCGGCTGGAACATCACCGAAAAGCCAGTGCATGTGCACGATATGCAGGCGACAATGATGCATCTGTGCGGCGTGAATCACACGCGCTTGACGTATCGTTATCAAGGGCGCGAGTATCGCTTGACCGATGTGCATGGCAACGTGATCCGCGATATCTTGTCGTGAGCGTGAAGACTCGCGGTCCCTGCACACCAAGCCAAAGTCGCCGTTTATGATTCGAGGCCTGCTGCCGACGTTGTTGTGGGCACTTCGACGTGTGCGAGCTCGTTGGCCAGCAGCGATCATGTTGGTGTTCGCGGTGCGCGTCTTACAGTTCATTGTCTTCACGCCGCTCGCCGCGGCAGTGTTGCGATTGGGACTGCTCCGCTGGGGACGAGCATCGGTCGGCAATTTTGAAATTGCCGCCTTCTTACTCACGCCAACCGGGTTGTTCGCTGCGCTCTGCTTGGGAACCTTGTTTCTCGCGACGCAATACTTCGAACTCGCCGGGCTGATTCGCATCTTTGCGAGCGACCGACTCCATTGGTGGTCGGCGCTTCGGAGTTCCAGTGGTTTGCTACCGCATCTGGTTGCGGTCGGTGTGCGGCAATTGGTGGTCTACGGCGTGCTGGCCATTCCGTTTGCTGCGGGCGCGTGGCTGGCGTATTGGTTGTTCTGGAGTGCGAGCGATTTGAATGGACTGATCATCCTGCGACCGCCGCGATTCTGGTCGGGAGCAATCCTCGCCGCGATTTTCTGTGCGGCGTACGTTTTGTTCGCCGCGAGGTGGTTCTTACGCTGGTTTCTCGCGGTGCCGATCCTTTGCATCGAGTCGGCCTCGACATCGGTGGCGCTCGCCGAGAGTGAACGGCGCAGCCGGGGGCACTTGCTTCAATTTGCCGGCGCGATTGCCGCCTGGGCTGCTGTGGGATTCATCGCCGCCGGCGCGGTAGCGTTCGTGATGCGCTGGCTGTTCATGTTTGCACTCGAGCGCGACACCAGTTCGCCGGAAGTTGCTGCCGTCATCGGCGGCGTCATGTTGATCACCAACGCTGCCGTAACCAGCGTGCTGACCGCGCTGAGCAGCTTGACGATCGCAGCAATCGTGTTGGCGCTCTATCACGTTGCCTCTCCACCCACGGCGGAAGAGTCGGCGAAAGTCGACGACGATGCCGCCGAACCAGCTCCCGAAAAGGGCTGGCTGCTGGCGCGGGGCATGGTTTGGACGGTGCTGATCGGACTGCTTGCTTCGTTGTCGGTGTTGTCGGCTAGATCGCTCTTGGCCGATGTGCACTTGAGTGAGAAAGTCGAACTCACCGCCCATCGCGCCGGCGGGCTTCGAGGGCCGGAGAACACCATCATCGCTCTGCAGCAGGCCATTAGCGATGAAGCGGATTGGGCCGAGATCGATGTGCAGCTGACAGCCGATAAGCAACTCGTGGTGATGCACGACACCGACCTCGCCCGCGTTGGCGGCGGCAAGCGACGGGTCGGCCAGGCGACGCTCGCAGAAATTCAAAAACTCGATGCCGGTAGCTTGTTTGCCCCCCGTTATCGCGGCGAACAGATTCCCAACTTTCCCAAATTCCTCACGGCCGCACGGGACCAGATTCGTCTGAACGTGGAGCTGAAACCACACGGCAAGAGCGATGAAGAACCCCTCACGCGCCAAGTGATCGCAGCCATCCGCGCTGCGAAAATGGTTTCGCAATGTCGCATCTGTTCGCAGTCCTACGCTGCCATTCAGCTCGCCCGGCAACTGGAACCAGCCATTCCCATCGGCTTCATCGTGGCGACAGAGATCGGCGATTCGACAAAACTGCCGGTCGACTTTCTGATGGTCAAACACTCCCTCGCGACGCGCGATTTCGTCGACCGAGCCCATGCTCAAGGCATTCAAGTGCATGCCTGGACCGTGAACGAACCAAAACTCGTCGCGCCGCTTCTCGATGCGGGCGTCGACAATTTGATCACCGACGACGTCGTTGCCATCGGCCAGAAGGTAGCCGAAGTGCGAGAACTCGATTCCGTGGAACGGATCATGCTGCGAGTGAGGCACGCGGTGAGCAATTAAAGTTGTCCGTTCTCTGGCAGCGGCTTCCTCATGCAGTGCTCGCTTATTATTCGGAATGCCCAATCCGCCACCGAAAACCAGTAGACAGCGTACGGCGGCAGCACAGGTGCTAGGCAGCGTCTTCTTCTGTCCGAATGTCTTCAATTTCCAACTCTTCCCCCGCCGCTTCCGCAGCGATGGCGGCTCGTGCGGCGCGTTCCTGAGCTGCCGAGCGTTCAACGGCTTCTCTGCGTATTTCGCCGTCTTCGCTCACGTCTTCGAAGCGGACGGAAACCCGCTTCGAGACGCCCGACTCTTGCATCGTCACGCCGTACAGCGTGTTGCCGGCAGTCATGGTTTTTTTGCTGTGCGTGACGACGACGAACCTCGTCCAGCCGAGGAAGTCCTTCAGCACATCGATGAAGCGGCCGATGTTGGCTTCGTCGAAGGGGGCATCGACTTCGTCGAGAATGCAAAATGGACTGGGCCGGAATTGGAAAATGGCAAGCAGCAACGAAACGGCTGTAAGCGCCTTTTCACCGCCCGACAACAAACTGTTGTTGAACGACGGTTTGCCCGGTGGAGTGGCGATGATCTCGACGCCGCATTCGAGGACGTCGACCCCTTCTTCCAGAATGATGTCGGCCTTGCCGCCGCCGAAGGCTTTGCGATAGAGGGCCTGAAAATTGACGCGGATCGCTTCGAGCGTGTCGAGAAACAATCGCCGGCTGTCGGCATTGATCTTCACGATGATTCGTTCGAGGGCCTGCTTCGCTTCGGTGAGGTCCTTGTGCTGGCCGCTGAGCGTGTTGAAGCGCGATTCGAGGTCGTCGAGTTCATCGAGGGCATCGAGATTCACCGCGCCGATCTGGTTGATTTTGCGGCGGAGTGATTCGATTTCGGCTTCGACTTCGACGCGAGCGAGCTCTTCTTCGGCCGATGCCGCCTGTTCCGCTGCGGCGAGGTCAATGCTGTAATCCTCGCGCATCCGGTCGGCGAGTGTCGTTCGCTCCTGGCCGATCTGCGTGGCAGAAAGTTCCAGTTGGTGCATCTGCTCTTCGTTCTTGCGCACTTCCTTGCGAAGCGAATTCAGCGCTTCGGATTGTTGCTGCCTGGCTTGGGTGGCAGCCTCTTGGGCGGCCCGCAATTCGGTGGCCGCGGCTTCGAGCAACTGTTTCTGTGCAAAAAGTTCCGCGACGGATTCGGTAACTGTGGTCACCGTTTGTTCTGCCGCATGCTGACGATCTAAGCACGAATGCAACTGCTGCTGCACTTGCGCAACGGCACGGTCGCGCTCGGCCTGATCATCGGTGAATTGCGTGAGGCGGTGCTTGAGTCCTTCGAGCCGCTGTTCGCTGCGAGCGAGAGCGACGCGGGCAGCCGTTGCTTGTCTGGCTGCCTCTTGGCGTTCCAGTTCCAATTGCTGCAGCTGTTGTTGTTGGGCTTCGCCCGAATGTTGATAGTCGTCGATGGCTGCGCGATGTTCGGCCAATTGCTGTTCGAACGTGGCGATATCGGCTTGCAGTTTCGCCTGCCGTTGTTGCAATTCGCTTCGTTGCTTTTCGCCGACCGCGTGGGCTCGTTCCTGCTGCTCGAGGCGTTCCTGCAGCTGACCTTGCTTTTGCCGCTCAGCGGCGAGTCCTTCGTTAGCGTTCGAACGGGCCAGTACCAATTTGCGAACGTCTTCGTCTTGCAGTTCAACGAGGTTGCGGAAGTGATCGGTCTCGCGCTGGGCGTTGGTGATTTGCTCGTGAATCACCGCGAGATCGTCTTTGAGTTCTCGCAACTGACTCTTGCGCGAAACGAGACTCGCTGCAGCATGGCGAGCCCCGGCCGTGAACGTACCGTCGGCTGCGGCGATTTCCCCGTCGGTAGTGATGAAGCGGCTGTCGTTGCTCGCGAGGTTTGCCAAACGCAGAGCATCGGCGAGCGACTTAACGAGCCAGGTGCGACCGAGAAGTTTTTCAGCGATAGGCTTCGCGATCCGCGGACAGGACACGAGGCGATCGAGCCGGCCGATAATTGACGCATCGCTTTCCCACAATGGCGTTGCCAGTGAAGGTGCAATTGCATCTGCATTGATGAACTGCAGCGTCACGCGGCTCGAAGCATGTTGAGTTTTTTTGATGACCGCTGCAGCGTCGGCAGGTTTGCCTTCGATCACGATATGCTGCGAAGCTTCGCCGAGCGCGGCGTCAATCGCCGTGGCGTGTTGTAACTCGGTCTGCAGCAGATCGGCGACAATCCCTTTTACCAGCGACCACGGCGGCGAAGTCGCTTCGCTGGCTGCATCGAGAATTTCGCGTACGCCAGCGCCAAAGCCTTCGAAATTTCGTTCGAGTTCCTCCAGCACCGCGATGCGGTCTTCGGTGGCGTGATGCCGGCCAACGAGCTGCGCGACGTCGTGTGTGCGCGAAGTATACAGTCGGCGATTGTCGGCCAGCTCGAGCTGTGCTGCTTCAAGCTGCTTGTGCTGGGCGTCGAGTTCTTCTTGAAACTGGGCTTCGCGAGCACGAACCTGTTCGAGTTCGACTTCAAGCAACTGCGCAGCGGCTTGCAACTCGGCAGCCTGTCGCGCGAGGGCTTCAATTTGCGTGGCCGCTTGCTGCCAGGCGGTCTGTCGGCCGCTGAGTTCGGTTTGGACTGAGGCAGCGGACTGCACGTGGGCCAGATAATCCCGCCGCGCCGCTTCGGTTTGTACCTGCAACTGGCGATGAGCCGCTGTGAGCAAGGCCGCTTGCTCTTCGTGCCCGGTGAGTTGTTCGCTGACGACCGCGTGACTCAGTTCTGCCGCAGTCAGCTCTGCTTCGGTTTGCTGCAGTTTTTCGAGCAAATCGCCATGCCGTTCCTGCATCGTGGCCAGATTGCGGCGATGCTGCTCGGCCTCTTCGGCAAGTTCCTGCGCGCGCTGCCGTTGGTCGCGAATGGTCGCTTCTTGGAGGGAAATTTGCTCGCGATTCGCCGCGCGACGTTGATCGGCGGCCCGCATCTCTTCGGTGCGCGTGATCACCGCGGCATCGCACTCGAGGATTTCTGCTTCGAGTCGTTCGGCCGTGGCGACCGACGTTTGCACTTGTTCGCGGCGGTCGAAAATCTCTTGCTCGATGCTGCGGAGCTTTTCCGTCAGCCGTCGCCAATCGGTGAGCGCGACTTGCGTGCGCAGCTCTTGCAATCGCTGCGTGTGTTCGCGATACCGCCGCGCTTTGACGGCCTGGTTGCGCACCGTCTTCAGTCGGTTTTCGACTTCATCAACAATGTCGGTGAGCCGCAGCAGATTCTGATCGACGCGTTCAAGCCGCCGCTGGGCTTCGATTTTTTTCGCTTTGAAGCGGCTAATACCGGCGGCTTCTTCAAAGATTGCGCGGCGGTCTTTGGACGAGGCATTCAGCAGTTTATCGACGCGACCTTGCTCGATAATACTATACGCATCGGCGCCGACGCCCGTGCCGCGGAATAAATCTTTGATGTCTTTCAGCCGCGCGGGCTGACGATTGATCAGATATTCGCCTTCGCCGCCGCGAAACACTCGCCGCGTGATGTGCACTTCCGGCGCATCAATGGGGAGCAGCCGATCTGCGTTGTCGAACACTAGCGTCGCTTCGGCAGTGTTCAGTGGTCGCCGCCCGGTCGCGCCGCCGGATCCTTTGAAGATCACGTCGGCCATGTCCTTGCCGCGGAGGCTTTTGGCCGACTGCTCGCCGAGCACCCATTTCACGGCGTCGACAACGTTGCTCTTGCCCGATCCGTTCGGCCCAACGACGACGGTGATGCCTTGGGGAAACTCAAAGCGCGTACGATCGGCGAAACTTTTAAAGCCGAAAACTTCTAGCGCTTTGAGCATGGAATGAACGAGAAAACGACAAAGTGCTACTTACCGGACCAAGGTTTCAGTCTATCCAAAATTCCGCGGTCTTTCTTGAGATATTCGGGATCAATGTAGGTTTCTGACGGTTCCCGCTCTTGATCTTCGTCGCGGGCCTGGTCGAGCCGGTCGATGAACAGTTCTGGCTCCGGCGTTGCTGCCGACATGGTCGACTGCGGCAAGCCGCCGGCTTCGACACCATCGGTTGGCGGTTGTTCTGCATCGCCTTCGTCCGATTCGCGATAGTACTTGCGGCCCGGGCGGGGCATCGCCTCGACGACGAACTTGGCCGACAGTAGGCCTTGTTTTTGAGCATCGGTGAGCATCGACACCACATCGGCATAGCTGCCGCCGAGGTTTACTACGGTCCGAATGACATGGTCGAGCGACGCCGTGCAAATCTCGGCCGCGTCCTCCTGATCGGGCTTGAACCGCGAGACTTTGATCTGGCCATCGGGCAGTCCTTTGAGCAGCAGATATTTGCCTGCGTACAGGAATTGCGGTGGCTTGATCGTTTGCTCGTGACCAAACAGAACTACTTCCGGATGCTTACTGCGCGTGACGTGCACAAGCGGTTCGGCAGTAGTCGGAATCAGGTGATAATAGAACTTGCCGCCGAGCAATTCGCCCTTGGTCGTCGGATCTTGGTCGTTGTGCAATCGGAGCGAACGGAACGCGCCGTAGCGAGTTTCGGCGCTGACCACGTGCAGCAAATTGCTCAGGGCGGAATAGGCCGCGGGATGATTCATCGAAGCGAGCGCGGTAAGTGCGTGCCAGCGAAACGCCGAAGACTCCCGTGCGGCCACTTCGAGCACTGGGCCCGCATCGGCTTCGTCGAGATAGCCGAGTGCCTCGGCAGCGTAAAAACGAACTTCAGGATCGCTGTTGCTCAGCCCGCTCTTGAGTGAATCGACCCCTTCGCGGCCGATGGCCTCGAGTTGCAAAGCGGCCAAAGGAGCAGCTGAAGGTTCTTGCAATTTGCGTGCGAGCGTTTGCAGACGCTCGGTTTTCGCCGCTGCCGTTTCCTGCAAGGTGATGTTGCGAACGACGCGCAGGTAGCGCCCGAGATTGAAACGATAGCGAGGGGCAATGCCCAATTCGAGAAAGTTGTCGCGCATCGGCTTGGCGACGCCGCGCTTTTGACCTTTGTCGAGCGTGTGAAATCGCGCGTTGATGGCTTTGCCAATGAGCGTGCTGATCCGGATCGAAGCGTCTTCGCGGCGGAGCATCAAGCCCAGCTTGCGCGATTCTGTCGCGCGACCGCCGCCGAGAACTCGGCCACGAATCAAACTCGTCTTGTCGGTCTCACCATTGAGGACTGCGTTGACCACCACATTGCCGCGGCCGATGCCGTCGACATCACCGCTGCGAATCGTGCCGCCGAGCACCTCCATCCGGCGTAGCCGGGTGGGCATTAGCCAGCCGTTGACGAGGCTGGTTGTTTCGCTGTTTTTCGGAATTTGCACTTCGAGATCAAAAGTGTCGTTCTCTTGCACGCCGGGAGCGAGAAAGCCGCGAACGATAACCATCGATGTTTTCGGCGAAGCGAGGACCTTTTCAGCATTGGCCACTTCGTGCGACTGCATTTCGGCGAGCAAGATCTGCCGCTGCTCGCTCGGTGGTGGGTCGCTGCCAGTGTTGTCCAGACTAGTGACTAGCGCGATCGATTCGACCTTGATCCAGTTCAAGCCCGAGGGACGCGTGAAGTCGCCGATGAGCTTGCGCTCTTTCTCTTCCTCGACTGGAATTTCCTCCGGCGTTTGGCCGCGGAAAAGTGGATTGGCGCAGCCGCTCATCGCGGCCAGGCCGAGCGAGCCGAGGCCGGCCAAAAAAGATCGCCGGTTAAAGAGCGATTCGCGGTCAGTAGTTTCGCGGGCAGTGTGCGGCGTCATGCCGACCCTCTCCAGCTGATGTGTTACCCGCCGTCATGCATCATGCAATGGGCGCGCAGGTTGAACGAGATTTCCCGAATAGGCGGCGGAGAGTACCGAGAGTGCGACAGCAGGTCAAGAGCGACCGGCAAGCGAATTCAGCTGGGGAAAGATTACTTCTTGCCCGAAAACCGGCGATTGAATATTTCCGGATCGAACGGATCGCGCGGCTGCCAAGACTTGTTGGCGGCGTGCGGCGCCGGAGTCGGACTGGCGGCAGTTGGCAAATTCGTTACGGTCGCTGGCGACTGCGGCTTGGCGGGCAGATCCCATGGGGCGGAGAGTTCTGCGGCGGAAGTCGCAGGCTTGGATGCCGTAGCCATTTCGCCGGGCGTGGCGCGGAGCTGCGAAGAGAGTTGCGCGGCCTGCGGATCGATGGTGGCCGGCGTTGGGGGCTCTTTGCGGTATGCGATCTGTTCGAGCCAGGTTTGCAGCTCTTGCATTTGCGCGCGGTTGCGAGCGTCAAAGGCAGCGGTCGTACCGCTGCCATGCGGCGATTGAGGTTTGGTCAAAATCGGGCTGTTGGCCGGATCGTGGCGGTCGACGAACTGCAGCACCGCATACAAATTGCGCTGTGTGAACCGCTGCGCCGAATTGAGCCCCGCGGGCGGTCTGAGGAGCACGAATTCACTGCTCGACGTAGCGCCATGGCAATGACTCGTCGCACAACGATTGTTAAGGATCGGCTGCACAATGGTCGAGAAACGCTCGAGCGATCCCTTGGGAAGTTCGCGCAACGTTTTGTCGAGCTGCTCGGGATTGACGATGGTGGAACTGCTCGCCGTCGATTTGGCCGATGTCGGCGCTTGCAGGGCGAGTTGCAAGCGGCGGTCGATGGCTTCGATCCGCTTGTTCTCGGGTTCAGCAGCCAGTGCTAACGAGAGTTGCTCTGCACAGTGGCGATGCAAATTTTGTCGCAAGCACCATTCAGCCAGATCGAGATGGGGCCCGGCGCCGTCGCCCGACAACCGCCGCAGCTTATAGTCGTAGGCCCCTTCCAGGTCGGCACATTGGGCTTCGACTTCTTTCGCCGCGATTTTGATTTCGCCGCCCACGCCGAAGGTCACAATATAGTGATCGCCGGCCCGCGTGATTTCGCCTTTCAGCAGTTGCCCATTGCGCAGCACTAGCACCCCAGCCTGTGGCGACAGGTTGGCCAGTTCCTGTGCAGCGAGCAACGCCGGCAGGAGCAGGGCAAGCAAAACGGCATGGCGAAAAATGGACATACGGCGCGGAGATTAGGGAAAGTGCCCCGGCAGGTCAAGAGAAATATGCGCGCCACCAACTCGCCCTCCTCGGCAAATCGACTGAGCTAGCAGCTACTATCTAATTCGCCCCATGGACGTCATTGCCTGCAGCAATGGCGGGGCGGACTACATCACAGCCCCCAAGTGGGGGCTGGTTTACCTAGTCGATCATTTCTTCAACCAGCAACAACTCGCCATCGCGAACAGCCAGATAATGGAAATGGCTGTCGTCGGCGAAGGCAACCTTGCCCCCGCCAAGCGTGATGACGCTGTCGTAGTGGTTCCCTTCAACGCCATCGACGACGACCAATTCCTTGTCGCCTGTCATCGCAACCATCGCCAACCGTTGGCCGGTGCCGCTGAAGTACAGCTGTTCGCAGATGTTGTCGTACTGTTTCCCTTCCTTGCCGCCGTCGACCAGGACCATGGGGCCGTCGGTCGAGAGATCCGCGAGATAGACCAGTCGTTTGCTGTCGGGACTGAATTCAGGTTCGCCGACGGAAGCGTAAGCCTTTTGCGGTTTGCCATCGACGACAACCCACTTCCGCAAGCCGACGCCCCCGGCGTGAGCAAACGATTTGCTGTCGGGGCTGAAAACCGGCAGGCCCAGTTCGTCGTATGCAGCGCTGTCTTTGCCATCGAGCACCATCAACAACTTGCCGTTTTGAGCAGCCCAGTGGGCGAGGCGTTTGCCATCGGGGCTGAAAGTGAATTCGGCAACGCGGCCATAAGCCTTTCCCTCTTTGCCATCGACGACAGGAATCTCTAGACGCTTCCGTTCAATGCCATACGCAAAACGCCCGCCAGCGGGGCTGAGCGCGAGACTCTTTTCGATGTAATCGGCTTCGAGTCCGCCGTATTTGGGACTGGCTTTGCCATCGAACACGACGACAACGCGAAAGCTCTCGGGTTCCGCGACAAAGCCCACGTGCTTACCATCGCGGCTGAGTTGCAAGCTCTTCACGCTCTTGGAACCTTGAGCGCCGAGACTGATTTCCTTGCCATCGTAAACCACAAACTTGTGGCGGTCGGGAACGCTACTGGCGATGAATCCGACCTCGCCCGCGGGACCGTAGAAAAAGTTCATTGTGAGTTGAGCGGGACCATATTTGTGCTCGATGCGAGGCTCCTTGCCGTCGATGCTCGACTCGCGCATTTCGTAATGATCGCCGGTGTCTTCGGCCCAGATCACGCGCTGGCTATCGGACGAGAAAGTCAGGGCCCAGGCGGGCGACTTCGGAAAAACTTCGCGCTCGACGCCATCGATCATCAACACGTACTCGACATCACCCTTGGCATAACGGCGGGCAGTGTAGGCCACGTGTTTGCTGTCGCGGCTGAAGACGCCGCCGTCGTGATTCGCGATAAAGTTCCAGCCGATTTTTTCCGGCACGCCGTCGAGCACCAGCGTTTCGCCTTGGCCTTCGCCTTGCAACTTGCCCGCATGCACAACCCACGAAGTCCGTTGGCTGTCGGGGCTGAAACGGAAGTTCATGATGAACTGATCGGCTTGGCGGATGGAGTTGGCATATTGATAGGTCTTGCCATCGACGACGATGCCTTTGTCAATCAACCACGCGATGCGACGGCCATTGGGGCTGACCCAGAACCGCGGCTTTTTGGGATCGCGCTTGTGGAAGTCAAAGTCGCCCACCTTGCCTAGCGACGTTTCCTTGACCGTGCGTTTGAAGGTGGTCGCAGCGGGGACGGAGGGGATCGCAATTTTGGGAACGGTGTCTTTGACCGCCGGTGTTTTGGGCGCGACGATTTTGGGAGTTGTCGGAACTGGCGCTGGCTTCGTTGGCGCGGGCGGCGTTGGCAGCGGCTTGGGTGCCGACGGCTGCTTGGCTTTGGCAGCGTCCTGCAGGGCTTTGGCTTCCTGGAGCGCCTTTTCCAATTCCGCTTTCACTGCGGGCGGAAGTTCGATGCCGGGGGGCAACTCAGGCAGCCCCGGAATCGGGGGCGACTTTGGTTTTTGCGCAGCCTGAGCCAGCAGGTTGGCCGGTTTCGCGACGACGCTGAAGGTGAGCAGGAAAGCCACCAAGAGGAACCACGGAGCGACGGAATTGGCAGGCCGACGACACAGCATGAATGACACCTTTCAAGACGAGGAATACGAGAATCATACTACGCGCAATTGCCGGCGATTTGTTTCATTTGCCGGTCGTGACAATTTTCCTGGACTTGCTCTTTTGGGCGTTTTCGCTAGCGGTTATATTCCCCCCTTGCCGGAGCAGTTGCCCAGCGCTCGAAAGGCCTTTTGAAAGCGGTCTCGGTTTGTGGTGATGTTCTTTTCGGCAGCGTGTGTTTTGGGATTATTGTTACAGGATTTGGTGTATGAAGCGGATTTATGTGGGCAACCTGCCCTGGTCGTACTCTTCCTCGGATCTGGAAAATCTGTTTGTGGAGTTCGGTCAAGTTGCGGCGGCAGAAGTGATTATGGATCGCGAAACCGGCCGGTCGCGCGGCTTCGGTTTTGTGCAGATGGCCAACGATGCTGACTGCGAACCAGCGATCGAAGCACTCAATGGACAAGACTGCAACGGCCGCCCGTTGGTGGTGAATGAAGCTCGAGAACGGGCTCCACGCAGCGGTGGTGGCGGCGGCGGTTATGGGGGTGGCGGAGGCGGCGGCTACGGCGGCGGCCGTGGTGGTTACGGCGGCGGTGGAGGCGGCGGCGGCTATGGCGGCGGCGGTGGCCGTGGTGATCGCGGCGGTTATGGTGGCGGCGGTGGTGGTCGCGATGGCGGCGGTCGAGGCGGCCGCGATGGCGGTGGCCGTGGCGATCGCTACTAAGCGATGCAGATCGTTAAACAATTGAAAATCGACGATCGCACCACCGAAACTTTCGGCGGTGCGATTTTTTGTATCGTGCGGCAGAACGTTACGGTGACTTCTTCTTCGCAGCGAGCCATTGCTCCCAGACTTGCTGAAAACCTTCGTCGACCTGACGGATTTCGAACGGCCCGCCCTTGATGCCCCGGTGTTTTGAAATGAGCTCGATCGCCTGTTGCAGGTCGCGAGCTTCCAAGTACAACACGCCGCCGATTTGTTCTTTGGTCTCGGTAAACGGGCCGTCGGTCACCACCGCTTTGCCGTCCTTCATTTGCACGGTGGCGGAATGCTTACTGCCAGCCAGCGCATCGCCGCCGCGCCAATGTCCGGTTTCTTGCAGGTGCAGGTCGTAGCTGAAGCATTCATCCATCAGGGCTTGTATCTCGGCTTCGGTTTTGTTCGCCCAGTTGGCTTCGACGTAGTAACCCAGGCACATGAATTTCATGCCGTGATCTCCTTGGTGTTGATGGTTAGTTTTCGCAGGTTAGTCGAAGGGGAAGGCCGGGAATCGACAAGCGGCGGGGCGAAAAGTTTGGCTGCGTGTGGTAGTTTGTGACTTGTTGCGGGGCAGCCCCTCTCCCCGCTCCTCTCCCCGGATATTAGGTCGGAGTACCGACAGTACCGGGGCGAGGGAGTTCGACTTAAGTAGAATCCCTAGACACATTCCCATGCCACGTATTTTTGACGGCGCTGCTGGTTCTGTTTCCGGCCGCTTTGCAATTGTTGTTTCGCGCTACAACGAGACGATCACAGGCAAGTTGCTGCAGGGGGCTGTCGAAACGCTGACGGCAGCCGGCATGGCGGATGACGATATCGACGTCGCCTGGGTCCCCGGCGCGTGGGAAATTCCGCTCGTCGCTCAACGGTTCGCCGAAACGGGCCGCTATGCCGCGGTGCTCACGCTCGGCGCCGTCATCAAAGGCGAAACCACGCACGACGAGCACATCAACCGGCAGGTGAGCCTCAGTTTGGGTGAGATTTCACTGGTCACGGGCGTGCCGATCGCATTTGGTGTGCTCACGGTCAACACGTTGGAACAGGCCATCAACCGCGCCGGCGGAAATGTCGGCAACAAAGGGGTCGAGTGCGCCGAGGCCGCGCTGCAGATGGTCCGGCTGCTGGAAAAGATTCCGGAGTAGCAGGAAACGGCGGCTTATCCCAATTACCTTGCCCTTAGCAGCCATTTTTGAGTGCGTAATTTCCATCGTGTTTGGTGAATTAATCGGCCCTTTTTGGCGAAGAATGCGCGCCGTTGCCGAGAGTTACGCAGGTCGCCCCCGGGATTTTTTCAACACGCACCCCTGTTTTGCGTACCGCCGGAATCGACGCCCTTAGCGAAATTGATGAGCAACTTCCGCCAAAATTCGCGGCATCTACGATCGACTTTCGACCATTTTGTCAACGAGCAAGTGATTCGGCAATTTACAGTTGCTCGTTGACACCTTAGGTCTACTGCACAAATCTCCCACGCCGCAGGCGGCCGGGGCGTTTCGATTGAAACTTAAAGCTACGCGCGCCGAATCTTCTCTTGGCCGACTGTGATATTCCGCGTTGCATTCCGGGTATCGACAACCAGCTGTGCATGTTGTGCGACCAATTGATAATCCACGGCACTGTGATCGGTGACGATCAGCACCGCAGTTTGCGCCGCAAGCCACGCGGGCGTCAGCGATTCGCTTGTTAAATCCGGCACGCGGTAATGTCGCATCTTCGGCAGCGTGCTCACATGCGGATCGTGATACGAAATCAACGCACCGCGATCTTCGAGCATCTCGATGATTCGAAAGGCCGGGCTCTCGCGCGGGTCGTCGACATCTTTTTTGTAGGCGACGCCGAGAATGCCGATCCGGCTGCCACGCAGCGGCTTGGCGATATCGTTCAGCGCATCGCTTACTTTCTGCACCACATACCGCGGCATTTCCCAATTGATTTCGCCGGCGAGTTCTATGAATCGCGCCGGGCTCTCGTGTTTGCGAGCCAGCCAACTCAAATAAAACGGATCGATGGGAATGCAATGTCCACCGAGACCAGGCCCCGGATAAAACGGCTGAAAGCCAAACGGCTTCGTCTTGGCTGCTTCGATGACCGACCAGATATCGATGTCCAGCCGATCGAACAGCACCTTCAGTTCGTTCACCATCGCGATATTCACCGCGCGATAGACGTTTTCCAAGATCTTGCAGGCCTCGGCAATTTCACAATTTTCGACCGGCACGGTTTGCACTACCGCTTGCGAGTACAACAGGTTCGCCAACTCTCCGCTGCGTACATCGGCGCCGCCGACGACCTTCGGAATGCGCTGCGTCGAGAAATTCGCGTTGCCCGGATCTTCACGTTCCGGGCTATAAGCGAGAAAGAAATCGCTCCCCAGCTTCAGGCCACTGGTTTCCAGAATCGGCAACACAATCTGCCGCGTCGTGCCGGGATACGTCGTACTTTCGAGCACGATCAGCTGCCCCGGCCGTAATGACTTCGCGATTTCGCGGGCCGTGTTTTCGACATAGCTCAAATCGGGATCGCGGCTGTCGGTCAGCGGTGTGGGCACGCAAATCAAGATCGCATCGGCGTCCCGCAATTGCTGCATGTCGCTCGTCGCCGCAAATTTTTTCGCCGCGACCATCTCCGCAATCCACGTGCTCGGAAGATGACCTATATAACTCTCGCCGTCCTGCAGTTTTTGCACTTTACGCGCGTCAAGATCGAAGCCCAGGCAGCGAAAACCTGCTTGCACAAAAGTGCGAACCAGCGGCAAGCCGACGTAGCCGAGCCCAATCACGCCGATCTTGGCCTGGTGCGCTTGAATCGCGGTTTGCAACGCGGAAAATCGATCGGTCATGGAAAATGCTAGATTTCTGCAGAGAAAATTACAAATTGCAAACGTGCCAAGCGGCCTACGTCGCAGCGACCCCGGTCAGTATGATAAGGCCTCAGGCGGAAGCAAAGTTTGCGGCACTCCTGTTTTTCCCTCCGCTCGTCCATCGAGAGAAGTAATGACCCACCCCTGGCATGACATTGTCCCCGGCTCGAAGCTCCCCACCGAGTTCACCTCCGTCATCGAAATTCCCCGCGGCAGCAACGTCAAGTACGAACTCGACAAGGCCACCGGCCTGCTCAAGCTTGACCGCATCTTGTACTCGTCGGTCCACTACCCGGCCAACTACGGCTTCATTCCGCAAACGCTGGCCGAAGACGACGACCCGCTCGACGTGCTCGTCCTCTGCCAGGAGCCGGTCAGCCCCATGACGCTGGTCTATTCGCGCGTCATCGGCTTGATGACGATGATCGACAGCGGCAAAAAGGATCACAAGCTGCTGGCCGTGGCGCTCGACGATCCCGAGTACAACTCGTATCAAGAAGCGAGCGAGCTGCCGTCGCATCGCTTGAACTTGATTCGCCGGTTCTTTCAGGATTACAAATTGCTGGAAGGGAAAACCGTCGAAGTCGACGACCTGCAGCCCGCCGAGTTCGCCAAGCCGATTATTCTTGAGGCGCTCGAGCGCTATAGCGATCAACGTCGAAAAGGCTTTCCGGTTTATCGACGAAGTTAATCGCTGCGAGATTTTTGAACGATGCCCACGCTCATCTCCAAACCCACCATCATCGAAGCTGCTGGCACGCCGCCGAAGAAGATCGAAGAATTCATCGGCCGCGTGAACTCGAAAACCGAGGCCGCCAGCATCGCGCGGATGACGAGTCCGAGCGGCTGGAACGAACCGGGACAAACGCCGGAGTTTGACGAATACACGATCGTGCTCCGCGGCCAACTGCGAGTGGAAACCAAAAGCGGCGCGATCGATGTTCCCGCGGGACAGGCCATCATCACACACGCCGGCGAATGGATTCGCTACAGCACGCCGGGTCCTGAAGGCGCCGAATACATCGCGGTTTGCCTGCCAGCCTTTTCGCCGGCGACCGTGCATCGCGATTGAGGCGGCGGGTAAAAGTTTGGAGTTTCGCGCCCCGCTTGTTACAATCCGGCGACCTACCTTGGCTCCTGTTCACCGAACACCCGCCGGAGCAACTCAGCATGGACCGCGCAGATCTTTGTCGCTTATCGGCCCGTCGTACTTTCTTGCAAGCCGGTTGCTTAACCGCGTTTGGCTCGGCGGCATTCAGTTTGGGTTTGCCCGATCTGCTCGCTGCCCGCACCATCGGCCGTGTGAGCGCTGGCGGCGGCCGGGCGAAGAGTTGCATCCTGCTCTTTGCCACCGGTGGCCCGGCTCAGCAGGAAACGTTTGATCCCAAGCCGGATGCGGACGTTGCCGTTCGTGGCGAGTTCGATCCGATCTCGACGAGCGTCCCTGGCATTCAGATTTGCGAGCATTTGCCACAGCTGGCGAAGCTCGCTCATCGCTATGCGATCATTCGCTCGACCTATCACAAGAGTGGCACACACGGCGTCGGCGTGCACTACAACATGACCGGCCTGAAGCACGCGCCGCGGCAACAAGGAGAGCCGCAAGTCTCGCGGATGGATCCACCCTGCATCGGCGGCGTGGTGCGGCAGCTGCGTGGCGATCGCAACGGCCTGCCGGCGTCGGTGCAATTGCCGGTGAGAATCGGCGATCAGAACAATTTTCAATGGGGCGGCCAACACGCGGGCTTTCTCGGTCCCCAGTACGATCCGCTGATGCTGATCGACGAGCAATGGACGCCCGGCACGTTGCCGCCAGCTTTCTTGCCGCATCCGGAGATCGGCCTGCCGCGGATGGCGAGCCGCATGGATTTGCTGACGCAACTGGAATCCACGCGCCGACCGTTGCCGTCCGAAGACATTGCAACCTATCAACTGGCGCAACGACGCGCGACCAGCGTGCTCGAATCGAAATCGGCTTGGGAATCATTTCTGCTCGACAGCGAAAAGCCGGAGACCATCGCACGCTACGGCGACAACAAGTTCGGCCGCAGCTGCCTTGTCGCGCGGCGGTTGGTTGAAGCGGGCGTCGGTCTGGTGACCGTGCCGTGGATGCATCTCGTTTCGACGAAAAATTTCGATACGCATTCCGATCACTTCAAGCTGATGAAGAATCTGCTCCTGCCGCCGGTCGATCAAGCGTTGTCAGCACTGCTCGAAGACTTGCACGACCGGGGCTTGCTCGACGAAACGCTGGTCGCCTGGACCGGCGAGTTCGGCCGCACGCCGATCATCAACAAGGGTGCCGGCCGCGATCACTGGGGCAATGTCTACAGCACGCTCCTTGCCGGCGGCGGCATCCGCGGCGGCCAGGCCTACGGCAGCAGCGACAAGCAGGCCGGCGAACCGGTCGATCATCCGGTGCACACGACCGACTTCATCGCCACCATCTATCACGCCCTCGGCTACGGCAGCGGCACCCTGGTGCACGACGCCGGCGGCCGGCCTCATCCGATTGTCGAAGGGAAACCGGTTACGGCGTTGTTTTAATCGCTGCGTCTGGAGCAACTTCCGCAGGCACATCGAGCGCTGGATTTCGCGTGAAGAATCCTGTCGGCACCATTGAAAATCCCGAATGCGCGGCCGACATCACCGGCCATTCTTCCGCTCTCGGCACGTGTGTAACGGTCATGGTGTACCACAGCACCACGTCCTGCTGCTCGAGCGATTCGTCGCCGCTCCATTGCGGCAAACCTTCGCTCGCCGCGCGCTGCCGCGGATAATCGCCAGCCGCGTGCAGTTCGTGTTCTTTCAGCTGTGTGGCCCAGAAGTGGTGATCGATGTAGCCAGCCCGCTTACGCGTGATCGACTCTGCACCCATCTTCGGCACGCAGTTGGCGCCCGGTTCCAGCAAGTAACCAGGAAAATGGCCGAGTTCGTTGGGCTGCGTTGGATTGAAAACTTTCCAGCGGCGATGTTCGAGCAAGTTCAAATCGCGTCGCGCTGTCCGCTCGGTTTTCAGCGGCGTTTCGATGTGGATGAACGCGTTGTGCGCGGGATTTTCAGGTCCGACCGGCGCGGGCTTCACGCTCGTTTCGACCACGCTGTTCGCGGCGCCATCGATGTCAAAATCGAGTCGAAAACTGAAGATGTGCTGATGGTTGGGCGCGACGATGCTCTTTCCCACGAGCGTACCGTAGCGCTGATCGCCGGTGGCTTCCGCGGTTTTACCCGCCGCGGCGGCTGCGCATTTTTCGCACTTCTGCGGAACGACTCCCTTGGCGAGCAAAATGCCGGTGAGATCGACACGGGCCTCGAGCGTGCCGTCTTGATGAAAGATCCAATTCAGACAGTAATCGTAATTGCCGACGGTGATGACTGAACTGACGACGAGTTGCCGAGCGCGGCGAACTTCGACCTTGCCCGATGTTTCGTCGTAATGCTTCCACAAAATGCCGCCGTCTTGTTCATAGATGGCGACTGCCCGTTCCCTTTTCTCCGGTGCGCCCAAATCGCTCGCGAACACCGCAGCGAACAGTTTCGCATTCGCCGGCACGTCCTGGCCGAGCGTCAAGCTGTTGCAAGTGCGGCCCAGGCCATACTCTCCCTGATCGAACGCGCTCCGCCAGTTCCAGTTCGCCGCCGCATCGCCGTAGGGGACAACCATTTCGGCGACCGCAGCGCGATGCAGAATCGAGCGCACTTTCAGCTGCTGCTTTTCATCCACCTCTTCATAGCCAACGGTATGCAGCACGAGTCCTTCGCGCGGATGCATCTGATAGCGAAACCGCCACTTCTGCCAGCGGATCTCGTTGCCGTTCACGGCGAAGTCGACACCAGCAGGCTGACTGACAACGAGCGGCTTCGGCGTCGGACGCTCGATCACTTCCTCTGCGGCGAAAAAATCCGTGCCGCCGTCATCAGAGATCGGCACGACGCCGGTATCGAGAAACTGCACGACCTTTTTCTTTTCCAGATCGACGACGGCGACGACACCTTCGATGGGCTGACCGTAGGCATTTGTCCCTTTGCCGCGGCGGAAGGAAAGGACCCGCATCAGCCGCGCAGTTTCGGAGCCGGGAATGGTAAGAAAGCCGGGCGCCCAACAATCGAGGTTCACTTCACTCCGCTCTTCGTCGGTGTCGATGCCGCGCTTCTTCATCGCGGCTTGCCACTGCGGGTCTTTGCGGACGATGTCGGCGACTTCGGCGTATTCTTCGAGCAGCACGATGGGATGCACGTTCGGCAGCGGATTCCAGTGGACGAGTTTCCGCTGCGTCAGATCGACGGTCGCTTCAAAGCTGCGCTGCGAATTGCGATCGAGCACCACAGCGGCAACCCGGCGGGCAATCGTTTCTCCTTGGGCGAACCTTTGCAGTTCCGCTTTGGTGGGTTCTTGCAGCGCGAGAACCGGATACCGCAAATCACCCGCCGGTTGTTGATCGCGGCGGATGATGGCGACCGCCGTGGTGATCTCGTCGGCGGTGAGCGGCTCCAGTGGATGGGCCGCAAAGGCGGAGTTCGCCAGCAAGGCGAGAAGGAAAAGTGGAACGCTGAATGAACGCATCAAACTGATCCTTCAGAGATTGCTGGGAACCGTTATCGCTTCGGCGGTGTCGCCTCCTTGACCATCGCGCCGTAGTCGTCGCTGAGGACTAACAGCGAGAACTTTTGCGCACCATCAAGATCGTTGGTGCTGAGCGAGGCGTAGTCGAAGCGACCGCGAATGTCAGTATAGCCATCCTTGTAGAACTTCACCTGTCCGCTTCCCATCTGGGCGTACACTTTCACGTAGGCCTTCGGCACCGGCTTGCCACTGGCTTGCTGCGTGACCTTGACCTGGCCGTAGTTTTCGATCACTTGCAACGACAGCGAGTGAGCGTAATAGGCCTGCGTCTTGGTCAATCCGCCGGCAACGATCTCGACCAGCACGTTGCGGTTTGCCAGTTCCGGTGGCAGTTGGATGGCGAACGTCTTTTTGTCCTCCGGCACTTCAATCTCTTGCGACAAGTTCGGCTTGATGCTGTTGAACTGCCCGCTGACCTGTTGGAACGGATTGCGGCTGAAGAGCAACTCGACGTCCATCTCGTAGTAGTTCACGCGAATGGTCTTGATGTTCTGATAGTCGAGCTTCACTTGCTTGGCTTCGACCAGGAACTCAAAGCTGGGCTCCGTGGACGCGAGCTGACCTTGGGTTTCGTTCCGGTTTTCCGGATCGATGGCCTTCGAGCCTTTCCCGTCGGCCTCGTCGAGTTGCTGCACGATGGTGGCGAAGGTGTTCCGCCAACGATCGACCGGATGATTGGCGTGCTTCATGGCAATCTGCCGCGCTTCGGCGTGTTCGCCGGTGAAGAAATCGAGATAGGCCGTGCAATAATCGTATTGCAGCTTCATCTCCAGGTTCGCCGGATTCACGCGATCATACGTCGCGAGCGCTTCTTCGATGCGGTCCTGCAGCAGTTGATAATACGTCACTGCGAGCAAGTCTTCGTCGCTGAGCTCGCGCTCGTAAGACAGATCTTTCAGGTAGCGGTGATACTGTTCGAAGAAGCGATCGTTGACGATGTGCCGTCGTTTGCCGAGCGCGTGAGCGCGAGAATTGACGAGTGGTTTGTATTCGAGATGTTCGAGCGTGCGGCGGACGATCGGATCGATCACCAGCAACGCACTTTTGATCCGGCCGCCACATTCGTTCACGACATGATCGTTGTGCTGCAAGAACTCGCGCGCTGCCGAGGGAACGTTATGCAGCATCGAATACGACCACAAGATGTCGTTGTAGATGTGCACGCGAGCAAGTTTCTCGGTCACTGCGGCGAAGAACTTGGCGTCCTTCATCCGCCAGGCAATGCGGACCAGGTTCAAGCTTTGGATGTTGTTCTTTTGCAGGAACTCGAGCACTTGTTCGTTCGTGCCGTTTTGCGAAATGTAGTCCCAAGATTCGGTGTCGATCTTCGTCGGCTTGTCGACGACGTTGAACACAAACGGCTCGGGCGACGCGATTAACGTTTCGTTCTTCGCCACATGCACCGGGAAGTGCTGATAGCGGCCTGCGGTGGGGAAGTAGAAATGATAGTCGATCGTTTGCGTGTGATAAGGTTCCAGTTGCAGATGTATCGTCTTGGTCGCCTGGCTGTTGAGAACCGGAATGGCGCCGATCGGAATTTGTACGAGCAGGTTCAGTTTCTGGCGGGCTGAGGTCGGATTGGTGACGACCACCTGGCAGCCATACACGGTGCTGACGAGGAATTCTTCGGTGACAAATTTGTCGACTTGTTCGCCGTTCTCCTGGCGATGGCGATCGCCGTGGCGATAGAAATTTTGGCTGACGAGCACCTTGGTGGCGCCATCCGCAGCCGGGGCGGGGCGGATTTCTTCGTGGAAGACCACGAGCGGGCCGCCGGGGATGAGCGTCATCTTCGCGCCGTCGAACTTCGTTTCGTGCTTGGGCGATTCGAAGGGGAGATCGAGCACCGAGAGGGCGAACATCATTTCCGGGAAGTTGCGTGCGCCTTCGGCTGCATTGCGGGTGTAGAAAGCGCCGGCCGGATCGTGTTCAGCGAAGTCTTTCCAGAAGGCATTGACCGAAATCAAATGCGTGTTCTGCTGGTCGATGGTCAGATGATGGTAGTTGTTTTCGGCCCATTCCATCGTCTTTTCGAGCTGACGGAAGAGCTGGCGAATTTGGTTGCGGCGTTTTCCTTCGCCGCCGTCGGCGTCGAAGTAGAGCTCGACGTCTTTCAGTTCGGCGCGAAGTTCTTCCAGGCTTTCTTTTTCAGCCATGTCGCGTTTCGCCCGGAAATTAGCTCGGCCGTCTTTAGCGGCCGACTTCTTGGCCATTTCCTGCATGTTTTTCTGCAGCTTGTCCATTTCCATCGCCTTGCGCTCCAGCTGCGGCATATCGGCAGCCATCGCACCTGCAGGCTTGGGTGCATTGACCGGCGGCGGGGCAGCGGGCATCGCGCCGCCAGCGCCCAAGCCGCCGAAAAAGCGATTCGCGCCGTTGGTCGCCAAGGCTTGCTTTTGCGCATCCATCAGGCCGAGCGCATCGTTAGTATCCAGCGATCCGCGCTGCACGGCCGTGTCGAACAACCGAATGAAGTTGTCGATGTTCGGCGGCAAGAGTGAATAAGCTTCCTTTACAAAGCGGCTGGTGTTCGGCCGTTCGTCTTTCAGCCGCTGCGCTAGCAAAATCCGCTCGACGGTATTGAGCTGGCCATAAGCCCACGGCTTCAGATATTCATCAAGGTTCCGCTCGAGCAGGAAGTTGTCGACGAAGGTCTTGTCTTTTTTGTTCGCCAGGTAAGGCACGATCACCTCCTTGAAGAACTGCGGATCCTTTTTGAACAGGAAGAAGCTCAATTCGTGGCTGGCGTACTTGCTGTAAAGCGTCCGCTTTTCTTCGATCTTCAACTTCGGCCAGGTGAGAATGAAGGCAAACTCGGCCAACTTTGGATCGTGGCTCAGCGTGGTGTAGAGCGAATAAACGCGGGCCAAGCTGTCGTAGGCTTCGAACTTGCTCGTGGTGATGTCGTTGAGCGTGAACGTTTTGCCGGCAGGAACAATCGTGATTTGCTTCTGTTGCGTGTAATGCAATTTTGGATCGAGACCGTTGATCAGTCGCAGATCGACGAACTCCATCTTTTGCTCGGGCAGTTCCACGCTGCGATACGTAGTACTGGCCGGATCGACGGCGACAATGTGCAGCTGTTGATGACTGCCGAGCGCAGCGCGGTCGATTTCGACGACGCCCTTTTCATCGGCGGCGAGATTGATGAGGACCGCGGAGGTTTGCGAGAGGAAGTCGAGGTTGGCAAAGTTGCCGCCGGCTCCGTGACTTTGTGCGGGCGCTTCACCGGGACGCATCGCATCCGCCCGCGAACCAGCGCCTTCCGCGCGGAAGGCATCGCCACCCTCGGCCAGTTGCTCGCCGGTTTCAGTCGAACGAACGGCCCAAGGGTTCAGCAGCAGCGACGGCCGATCGAGCAAATTGCCCGGAAACTTCGGCGCGTACTTGCGATCGATGATGTAGCGATATTCATCGCCGATGTTGCGGCCTGTGAGATACGCCGATTCGGCAGGAGTGAAACGGAACGCGTATGGCTCCGGACTGCGGACGCGGCCCAACTGATCGAACACGCTGTACTCCGGCACGTAGCGCGTGGCGAAGACATGCACGCGGGCAAACTTGCTGGCGTTGCGAAGTTCGATGACCAGTTTTTCGCCAGCAGGCTTTTCTTTTTCAGCCGGGACCGGAGCAAACTTCAGCGTGCTGATTTGCAGTGGTGCGAGCGGTCGAGTTTCCAGCTGACGCCATTTGCCGAGAGCGTAACGGCCCGCTTGTGTGCCGGCGGTGACGCGAATCCGCACGCGGCGATGATGCGACTTGAGGTGCAGGTCGTAGTCGCCGGCGGGTAGTTTTTCGATGGTGATCAAGCCGTTCTTGATGGTCAGATGATCGAAGCGATCGGCGACGAACGTTTCGTTCCGCATTTCGAGGAGCGAGAGTTCGTTCTTCAGATCGTCCTTGCTTACATCGTCATCGGCTGCGGCCAACTTGCCATCTTTCGGCAAGTACGGCAGTGTCAGCATATCGCCGACCTTGGCATTCATCGTTTGCGGATAGGTATGCGCGTCAAGCCGCAGGTGCCAGGTGTGTGAAGTTCCTTCGGGACCGGTCGCCGTCAGATGGGCGATGTCGAGGAGCTGCCCCAAACCAATGCGGCCACTCGGATCGCTCTTGAGCGTGACATTCAGCGGTTGGCGAAAGTCGCGATGCTTGAGCGAAAACGACACCGGCCGAGAGACTTTACTCTCGCCGGTCTTGCCGCGAAGTTCCAGCACATAACCGCTGGCGCTTTGCAGCAGGTGCAGATCTTCGACCTTGTCGGTCCGGTCGATTTCGTTGAGCGTGAAGGAGTTGCTCGCCGAGAGATCGACCTTTTGATTGTTGTTGCTGACTTGCTTGACCTTCGCCGATAACTGGAAGTTGATCGCCGCGAGACGCTGCGGGACCTGAAACTCGTGTTCGGTTTCGCGATCTTCGAATAGTTTGAAGTCGGATATTTCTTGAGTCGCTGAAACGCCGTCGAGATCGGTGGACGTGATCAGCAACTTCGTTTCTTCCAGCAACTTCAGCGAAACCGGCGTGCCGTTGATGCTCAGCTGCGCTCGCACCAGCAGCGCGGCGGTCTTTCGTTTGAGGAGCTCTTCACGATCGACATAGAAACCGGCCGTCAGTCCGTAACTTTCGGCTTCGTGCTGAAAATGGCTCAGGGATGAAAACTCGCTCTTCACACCTTTTTCATTCGTGGTGGGAGCAGAGATTACAATCGGCGTGCGGCCTGGATTGGTGCTGAAAGGGACGATGACGGCGCCATCTTTTTCGGCCGTATATTCGTGACCACCAAGATAGATCGAAGCGTTGGCGACGATCTCGCTCTTGTCGTTGAGCACGGTAAAAATCTGCCCCGCCGACGACGTGCGCACGAGCTGCCGCAGACCGCCCTTGCGAATGAGCGCCCGGCTGCTGCGACCGTTGCCGATGAAGTCGATCACATAGATGCCGGGCCGCGAGAGTTGGGGAAACTCGAATTTCTTCGCCACGCGCCGGAGCGGCGGATCGGTGAATTGATGCGTCTGTTCGTAGTTCGGCACGAAGCCGTCGAGGTTGATATCGGTGTCGACTTCGGTCAGGTGCGTGCGATAGAAGTTCTTCGTGTTCAGCTCAAACACCTTCACGATCAGTGTGCCGGCGTTTTTGATGTGCAAATCGAGCGCAACGGCTTCTTCGGCTGTGTAGCTGGTCTTATTTGTGAAGGCGAAGTCGATGTCGACCCGCTCCTTGAGCGCCTTGAATTGCTCGGGCGGCAACAGCGAAGCCCATTTCTCGGCATCCCCCAGCCCATTAACGATTTTCACTTCGGCGAGCAGGTGCTTCAGATAGACGTCGTTGACGTACGGTTCGAATTCCTTTGCATCCGGAGCCTCGCGGAGGAAATGCAGCAAATAAGTACGAACCAGCGGTTCATCGTGACCAATTGGCGGCAACAGCGTCGCGCCGCCGTAGTTGTTGTTCAGATCGACGGGAAACTGCCGGTACGCCCCCGATTCCTGCATGGCACGCGAGATGTAACCCACGTGCCGCGGCAATTGCAGATAAGCAATGAACTTTTCTTTGTCGTACACGCCTTGCAGACGATCGAGCAGCAACTGGTTGTACAGCACATGCGCCTTAAGGCTGTTGTGAGCCGGCGACAAGCGGGCAGCGAACGCCGCCAGGCGGGAGAGGTGCGCAGCGAGCACTTTGCGATCGTGCCGCAGGTCTTCATCGGCCGTCGGTTGCAGGCGAACAAGATAGGCGATGACGAAGTTCTGCTGGTTGAGCAGGTCGGGCTTGAGCTTGACGACTTCTTCCAACTGCGACAGCAGCAGCTGGTTGTGAATCCCCAGCGAACCGAAGCCGCCGGAATGTTCGTGACTGAGATCGTCGACCACCAGCTTCGCCAGGCCCGGATGATCAGGCCGTTCCAACCGCGACAACAGACTGCGGCGCTGCAGCGGATTGAGCGCTTGTGTGATCAGCCAATGGAAGGCTGAGTTCTCGTACTGTTCCAGGTTGTCGTTCGAATAAGGCTGTGCGCGGCTGGCGAATGCTGCCCGCGAAATTGCTTCGGCGTTGAGCACGGTCGGCAGGTTCGGCTCAGCGCCGAGGACTTCGCGCTCGTGCGGATAGTGCAATCCCAAGCGATTGCGCAAGTAGGCGAGCGTCTTCTCTGGATTCTTTTCGTACGTTTGCAATGCTTGGCGGGTGCGAATCTCCCACACGCGGCTGGTCTCGCCGTGCCGCTGCACCCACAGGGGCATCAGCTGATCGGCCTTTTCGTATTGCTCGGTCGCAAGATAGTTCAGCGCGTGATAGTAGTAATAATCTTCCGTCCCCGGAATCAGCTGGGCGAGTGCCTTCGCCCGATCGCGGGCCAGCGCATAATCTTCGCGAAAGTCGATTTCGCCGCCGGTTACTGTCGTCCAGGTTGCCATTAGCAAGCAAACTCCAAAGGTCGCTGCAGCCATCCAGCGGGGAACGAAAGTCGGACGCATAGTCATTTTCCTGGGGGCAAACGATTTGCCAAGTGATTAGCTTACCGGCACTTACGCCGGTTGGCACGCAGGCCAGCCGATTCGCCGTGCGGTACGACAAGTTTAGTTCGAAACGGGCGCGAAAACGCCCGAACGCAATAACGACGCCGGAGTTGTGAATTAAGACGATTCGGGAGTGGAAATAGTTTTAGGAACGAATCGGCAGCCCTATCATGGGGCATTCCTCCCACAAAATCCGCCAGGAATGCTGCGATGAAACGGCCGCTGACTTTATTACTGCCGGTTTTGATTCTCGTTACAAGCTGGTCCACTTATTCCATGCATAGCACCGCCGCCGAGCCAATTCCCGTCATCATCGACACCGACATCGGCAGCGACATCGATGATGCCTTTGCGCTGGGGCTCGCCATCGCGTCGCCGGAATTGGAGATTATTGGCATTACGACGGTGGGCGGTGGCAACCCTTTTGATCCCTTTGTCGGCCAGCGGAAGGACCGCGACGACCACCGCGCCTGGCTGGTGACGCGTTTTCTCACGCAGGCCCGCTTTACGCCGCCGGCGCCAGCTGACAGTCCGGCGGAACGCTCTGCTACCGCTTTCAACAAAGCAATTCTGAAAGAAAGCAAGGACATCCCCGTCGCCGCCGGCGCCGATCCGCAGCCCCAAGCGGCGATCGATGGGCAGATTCAATACCGGCATCACCCCGCGGCGATCTACAACCGCACGCTGAAACCGGTGAAAGAATCGGCCGTCGAATTAATGACGCGTCTGCTGCAAGAGCGCGACGGCGTGACGATCGTCGCCATTGGGCCGCTGACGAATGTGGCGCGACTCATTACGGAACAACCAGAGCTGGCGAAGAAAATCAAACGGTTGGTCGTCATGGGTGGCTCGATTGCAGTGGGTTACGACGGCAAGCCGAAGCCGGAAGTGGAATGGAATTTTAAACTCGACGTGCCGGCTGCGCAAAAGGTGCTGAGTTCCTTGGTGCCGATCGTGCTCGTACCGCTGGATGCAACAGGCACCGTCGCGCTCGAAGCCAAGCAACGGAACGAACTCTTCGCCGCACACACGCCGCTGACCTGGCAACTGCAGAACTTGTACGAGCTGTGGAACAAGGAGACGCCGATCTTGTTTGATCCAGTCGCGTTGGCTGCGGCGTTTGCTCCGGAAGCACTTACATTTCAAGAAATGCCGATCCGCGTGCAAGACGATGGCATGACCGTGGTGCAGAACGACGGCAGAAAAATGCAAGTCGCGACCAAGGTCGATCGCGAAAAGTTCCTCGCGTGGTTCGTCGCCCGCATCAAGAGTTATGGCCAAGAGTCGCTGCCGCAGCCGCCAAAGAACATCTCGCAACTGATTCGGCCCGGCAATTTCCCTGCCCGCGTGCATGCGTTCGAGGACTACGAAACTGATATCGAAAAGCGTTGGATCATGTGCGGCAAGGTGGTCGAAGGCCTCGCCGACGCGCCCAGCAAGCGCGTTTGCCGCAGCGTGCTCACGCAGGACTTTGACGATCGCCAAGGACAGACGAAAACAATGTACCGCGCGGTGATTTTCAATCCCGTTCCAGGTCCGCCGATGGGGCCCCAGACCCGGCTGAAGTTTCATTACAAACTGACCGGCGCCGATACGCTGCGGATTCAACTCTACAGCCTGACGAACGGTTATCACCGCTACTTGACGCTCACCGGCCTCGAACAAAACAAATGGCTCGAAGGCTGCGTCGACATGACACATATGCGCCGCCCCGACGGCAGCGGCGGGCCACTCGCTGAAAACGAACGGATCGATGACATTCAGTTCTATGTTGATCCGCGGGCCGAAGTGCTCATCGACAACATCGTCCTCTACAATGCCGCAGCCGAAGACGAAAAGCGGCCGTTTCCGCAGCGGATCATTTTCACCGGTTGGTTTGATACGGGCAAACAGGGCAAAGAATGGCCGGGGACGTTTGATTTGATCGAACACGCGAAGCCGCGGGCCTGGAAGTTTGCTCAATCGGTGAAAGCAGACGACGGCAAAAGTGTGCTGAGTGTTTCACTGCGTGGCGAGCGGTTGGTCGAAGGTGATTTGAATTTGTCGATGCTCCTGAAAGCCAATGACGTGAAAGCTATTTCTGTCATGCTGCGCCGGAAGCGCACGGAAGTCTTCGCTGCGCCTCTCCTCTCGCAGGCTGATACCCCAAGGCTATCTCGATTCGCAGATTGGAATTCCGGCACTTGGAAGTACGACGCAAACCTGCCATCGGGAACCACCATCGACGAAGTGCGGTTCGAGTCAGCTGAAGGTGAGACCTTTGGTATTGATAACTTGCTGTTGTATGTCCCGTGAGTTTCGGGCGGCAGAAACTCAATCTGGGACAGCCCGTCGATGTGCTTCACCTACCAGCTCTTTGAGTTCATTGAGATCGATCTTGCGCAGGTGCGTTCCGTCTTCGAGGATCAGGCACGCTTCGAGTTCAGAAATGAAAAGTAGCGGCCGCCCTTTACTTTCGTCGCCAAGTTGAACTTGGATCTCACCGAGCGTCGAATACTTGCGCCCTGAATCATCTGGTCTCGCGTCAGTGATTAGTTGGCACAATTTGCCAATCTCGATTGGCGACAAACGACGTTCAAAATGCTGACCGCCGAGGTGCAACTGCAACTTGACATCGGCCGACGATCGCAACTGCCCTACGAATTTCTCGGTCTTGTCAGGAGACGATTCTCCACACCCCGTCACGAGCAGCGCCAACACGACAATCGATAACGCATCCTTCATGCACCCATTCTAGGGGCTCTTCGCGGTCGCGGCATGTACGAAACACTTGCTTTCAATCGCACTTTCACTGCGTTACACTGACCTCCCTGCCATATTGAAACCCTCCCCGCCCGCGACGTTGGGCTCGTCACTTTTTCGGAGTTTGTCGCCATCATGTCGAAGTACACGCGTCGTCAGTTTCTCGAAGATTCGATGTTCGCCGCCGCAACTGCGGTGGTTGCTAATTCCGCCATGCCCGTCTTTGCCCAGGAAACAGGCAAGGCAGGGAGTGCGAACGACGAATTGAAGGTATGCGTCGTCGGTGCTGGTGGCCGTGGCGGTTCGCACATCGGCGCGTGGACCGGCAAAGCGGGCCGCACCACGAAGATCACGCACATCTGCGATGTCGACAGCAAGCGGGCCGGCGGCAATGCCGAATCGATCGGCAAGAACCAAGGCGGCCTGGTGCCGAAGGTGATTGACGACGTTCGCCGCGTGCTCGACGACAAAACGATCAACATCATCAGCATTGCCACGCCGAACCATCAGCACTCGATTCAAGCCATTTGGGCGATGCTCGCGGGCAAAGATGTGTACGTCGAAAAGCCGGTCAGCCACAACGTGAGCGAAGGCCGCCGCGCCGTGCAAGTTGCTCGCAAACACAACAAGATCTGCCAAACCGGCACGCAAAGCCGCAGCAATCCCGGCATGCGGGACGCGATCGCGTTTATTCACGCGGGCAAAATCGGCGAGGTGAAACTGGCGCGTGGCTTGTGCTACAAGCCGCGCAACTCGATCGGCCCGAAGGGAACTTATGAGATTCCGAAGGAAGTGAATTACGACCTGTGGTGCGGCCCGACGCAAATGCTGCCGCTGACCCGGCCGAAGTTCCACTACGACTGGCATTGGCAATGGGAATGGGGCAACGGCGATCTCGGCAACCAAGGCATTCACCAGATGGACATCGCCCGTTGGGGCCTCGGTGTGAATCAACTGAGCGACAAAGTGATCAGCTACGGCGGCCGCGTCGGTTATGAAGACGCTGGGGAGACCGCGAACACGCAGGTTATCGTCCATGAGTTCGGCGATAAGACGTTGACGTTCGAAGTCCGCGGCCTGAAGACCGGCGACTACAAGGGCGCCAAGGTCGGCGTGATCTTCGAAGGTTCGGAAGGTTACGTCGTGCTGCCGAGCTACAACGGTGGTGCCGCGTTCGATAAGTCCGGCAAAATGATCGCTGAGTTCAAGGGTGGCGACGACAGCAACCACTTTGCCAACTTCCTCAAAGCGGTGCGCTCGCGCAACCACGAGGACTTGAACGCCGATATTTTGGAAGGCCACCTCTCGAGCGCGCTCTGCCACACCGGCAATATTTCGTATCGCTTGGGCGAAACGGCCGAAGTCGCTGCAATTTCGGCGAAGCTCGCCGATCTGAAGTCGAACGACAATTTCAAAGAAACGCTGGAGCGGACCGTTACGCACCTCGGCGAAAACGGCGTGAACCTGCAAAAGACGCCGCTGACCGTCGGGCCTTTGTTGACGATGGATCCGAAGAGCGAAACGTTCCCCGGCAACGCGGCGGCGAACAAGTGGCTCAGCCGCGAAGACCGCAAGCCGTACGTGATTCCGGCCGAAGCGGATATTTAGTCGCGAGTTTTAAAACTTGCCGTTCGTCGTTTGAAAGTGCGTCGGTTTGCCTAGGCTTTCACCGCCACGAGCGACCCAGTCCGCGGTCCAGGCAATCATCTGGGCCGCGGAAACCTGCGGCGGGCCGAGCAACTGGTGGCCGGCGCGACCATCATTGAGAAGTGCAGTCGTGCCTTCGGTTCCCCGGAAAGAAACCGTCCGCTGCATCAGCGTTGCCAGCCGCTCGCCCGTTTCGCGCAGGCTCAAAACTTCTCCACCGGCCAGGTTAATGACATTCGCCGGCCTCCTGCAATGAGCGAACGCACGCAGGGCAAGGCGATTGGCATCGGCGAGCCAAATGACATTTACTCGCGACATGCTCACATCGACCGGTCGCCCTGCCGCGATGTCATGCGCCAGATCGACGAGCACGCCATAGCGCAACTCCGTCGCATAATTTAGTCGCAGCAGCACCAGCGGAATGTTCAGCGTCCTGCTGAAGTGCTCATACATTCGCTCGCGGCCGACAGCGGTCATCGCATATTCGCCGTCGGGTTGCAGGCGATCGGTTTCACAGCTGCCATGATTCACGTTGCCGTCGCGATCGAGAATTGGCACCATGCCATAAACATTGCCGGTCGAAAATGCCACAATCCGGCTGTGCCGAAACTTGCGGCTGATAACCGCGGGCAGGTAGCAGTTCATCGCCCAGCTGTAGCTCGGGTTCTGCGTCGCGCCGAACTTGAAGCCGCTCATCGAAACCACCAGCGGTGCGTTGGGAAGCTTAGCAACCGCGTCTTCATCGAGTAAATCGCAGGGAATTGTTTCGATTCCCCAGCTGTTGAGCTTCACCTGTAAATCGCCGCTACCAAAGCGCGACACACCGATCACACGCCGCTTGCTACCGACTGCGTCAAGTGCCCGGCGGGCCATGCGGGCCATCGTCGGCCCCATCTTGCCGCCGACGCCGAGGAAAATGATGTCGCCGTCGAAAGCGGACAGCGATTCACAGAGCGCCGGATCGGGTTCGCTCAGCAGCGTTTCGAGTTCGGCGGTCGTGCGGGGAGCAGTTTGCATTTGCATCGAGAGTTAGTCCCATTCGAATCAGTGGCAATTCCGTTACCATAACGTCATGCTCACCTATCTTGAACAGCTGACAATTCGAATTGCCGAAGGAGTTAGCCAATTGCCCGATGCTGAGCGTCGTCGGCACACCCAATATTTTCTTGTCTCGCAAAAAGCGGACGGCGGATTCGGCGGCCGCGAAGGGGGCAGCGATTTGTACTACACGGGCTTTGCGCTCCGCGGCCTGGCGGTGCTCGGCGAACTGTATGGCGAGGTTGCACAACGGGCGAGCGTTTTTTTGCAATCTCGCCTCGGCGGACAGGAATCGGTCGTCGATTTCTTTTCGCTGATCTACGGCGGCATGCTGCTGAAATCCACCGCCGGTGTCGATGTCTTTGCGAGCAGCCAGGCCGATTGGCGTGAGCAAGTGGCCGCCTGGTTGGAAACGCTCCGTCGCGCCGATGGTGGATATGCCAAGGGTGTCGAAGGGCAAGCAAGCAGCACGTATCACAGTTTTCTGGTGGTGATCTGTCTGCAGTTACTCGAAAAGTTGCCGCCGGAACCGGAGCGCCTGCTGGCGTTTCTAAAATCGCAAGTTGCCGAAGAAGGTGGTTTTCGCGAAATTAAAGTCGGCAAGCGGGCCGGCACGAATCCGACCGCGGCGGCGATAGCGACTTTTAAAATCCTCGGCGCGCTCGACGCAGAGACACGGCTCGACACGATCGACTTTTTGCTCGACATGCAGACCGATGAAGGTGGCCTGCGAGCGAACACGCGGATTCCGATTGCCGATTTGCTGAGCACGTTCACGGGGCTGACGACGCTGGAGGACCTCGGTGGATTGAGCGACATCGATCTGCCCGCTGCGGAACGGTTTGTTCGTTCGCTGGAACGCGAAGAAGGTGGCTTTCATGCGGCCGAGTGGGATCCGGCGCATGATGTGGAATATAGCTTTTATGGATTGGCGAGCCTCAGTTTGTTTGCCCGTTTAAAAGCCAAGTGAGAATCACGCCGTGCCCAGAATTCGTGGTGTTATCTTTGATCTCGACGGCACGCTGGTCGACTCGCAGCTTGATTTCGACCTGATGCGGCAGGAAATGGAATTGCCGCCGGAAATGGCAATTCTTGAAGCACTCGTCAAACTACCGCCCGCGCACGCTGATCGCTGCCGGCAGATTCTTGATCGCCACGAACGGGCCGGCGCGGCGCGTTCGCAACTCTTACCCGGCGTTCGCGAGGTGCTGGAGTCGGTCACGCGGCGGCGGTGGCATCAAGCCATCGTCACCCGCAACAGCCGGTCCGTCACCGAAGCGACGCTCCAGGGCGTGGCCTTACATTTTGCCCACGTCATGACCCGCGACGACGGCCCCGTGAAGCCACATCCCTGGCCCATCGAGCGACTGTGTCACGATTGGCAGTTGAACCCCGCCGAAGTGGTGATGATTGGTGACTACCGGTTCGATATCGAATGCGGTCGCGCCGCGGGGGCCCGCACGGTGCTCCTCACCGGCGACGCAGATCCGCAAACTTATGCGAACGACGAAAATGCCGATCTTGTCTTGCGCTCGCTCGCCGATAAAACGGTGCTGCTCGATTGGCTCGAATCGCTGTAAGGTGAATCCCAATTCACCGTTAGCCACCTCGACGTAAGAACGGAGGCGTGGTTAAAATGTGTGGTTTGCAGGTACTAGCTGCGAGTAGGCGAAATGTTCCGTCACCGTGATGGAATTCGAACTGCAGCACGCCAGGGATTCAGGCTGAGAATGACTCGTCGCGTTGTCATCACCGGAATTGGACTCGTCAGCCCGCTTGGAAACTCGGCCGCTGCCTTGTGGGATGCGCTCGCGAATGAGCGCAGTGGCATCGCCGAGCTGACCAGCATTCCAACCGCATCGCTGCCAACGCAGTACGGCGCCGAGGCCCGCGGCTTCACTGCCGCCATCGAAGATTTCGGTCCGCTCGAAAAAAAACTGTCACGCGACATTAAGAAGAATCTCAAGGTGATGTGCCGCGAGATTCAAATGGGCGTAGCCGTAGCGCAACTCTGCCTTACCGACGCCGCTTTGAAACTCGACGCGATCGATCGCGACCGCCTCGGCGTGTTGTATGGCAGCGACTACATGATCACACTCCCCGGCGAGTTTGCCGCCGGCGTGCGGAAATGCTTGAATGACAACGGCGAGTTCGACTTCAACCGTTGGGCCGACGAAGGTTTGCCGGCCGTTGAACCACTCTGGCTGCTCAAATATCTGCCGAACTTGCCCGCCGCGCACGTGGCGATTTTCAACGATCTGCGCGGCCCGAATAACTCACTCACCTCACGCGAAGCGTCGTCGAACCTGGCCGTTTCCGAAGCCTATCACACCATCGTGCGTGGCCATGCCGATCGGATGCTCGCGGGTGCGACTGGCACGCGGATTCACCCTGCTCGCTCCGCGCAGTTGACGTTGGTTGAAAGTTTGGCCTCAGGCAGCGATCCGACCCGGCTCAGCCGGCCATTCGATGCAGGCCGCAACGGCCAGGTGATTGGCGAAGGGGCCGCCTGCATCCTGCTGGAGGAACTCGCTTCGGCGGAAGCGCGTGGCGCGAAGATCATCGGCGAAATCATCGGCACCGGTTCGTCGATTGTTGCCGATCGCAACAGTAATCCGGATGAAAAAACGGCCATCGCGAATGTGCTGAACCAATGTTTGAAGAGCGCCAAGCTGAAGCCAGGCGAAGTCGGCCATATTCACGCCCACGGCCTGTCGGATGTTCGCCGCGACAAACTCGAAGCCCATGGAATTGCGGCGGTTTTTGGCAGTGAAACTGACAAGGTTCCCGTGACGGCAGCGAAAAGTTATTTCGGCAATCTCGGCGCCGCGAGTGGCCTGGTCGAAGGCATCGCCAGTGCCTTGGCGCTGCAAAATGGTTCGCTCTTTCCGATCCAATCGCTGGAAAAACTCGATCCGGAATGCCCCATTCGCCCCGCCAAACGCGGCGACGCAGCGGGGCAAACCTGCATCAATCTCAGCGTCACGCCCCAGGGCCAGGCCAGCGGCATCGTCATTCGCCGCTGGGCTTAATTGCCCTGGTCCTGATGCTGCCGGCGTCAGGTACGCCTCTTGATTCTGCGCGCGCCAGCAATTCAACTGATGAACCAGTTTGGATTGGTTCATTCTCTCTCGAGGAAACTGCTATGAAGTTACACGTCCGTCTGCTGATCGCCGCCGTTGCAGCGGTGATCAGTGTTCCGTCGGCCCGCGCCGAAATCAAATTGCCGAAGCTATTTGGCGATCACATGGTGCTGCAGCGCGAGACTGACGCCAATCTGTGGGGCTGGGCCGCACCGGGCGAAGAAGTGAGCATTCAGCTGGGGCAATCTGTTGCCTCGGCCAAAGCTGACGCAAACGGCAAGTGGAAGGCCAGGCTCAAGACCGGTGTCGCTGGTGGGCCGCATGAACTGAAATTCAAAGGGACCAACGAAATCACCCTCAAGGACGTTTACGTCGGCGAGGTTTGGATCGCTTCTGGCCAATCGAACATGGAATGGACGGTGGCCGCTTCTGCCAACCCCCAAGAAGAAGCCGCCAACGCCAAGCACCCGCTGATCCGCATGATCAAAGTGCAAAAGGTTCCTGCCGAAGATCCTGTGGACGACATCCCCGTTGATCCGGGCACCAAAAAGACCACACCCACGAGCGGTTGGGCTGTATGCGCACCTGATACGGTCCCCTCGTTCTCTGCGGTCGGCTACTATTTTGCCCGCCATCTGCAACAGGAACTTGGTGTTCCGGTCGGCATCGTTAACACCAGTTGGGGCGGCACGGTGTGCGAAGCGTGGACCAGCAAGGAAGCTTTGGCTGCCGTTCCTTCGCTCAAGTACATGGCCGACAAAGCCGTCAAGGTTGAACCAGGCAAGGGCAATCCGAATCAACCCGCCGTCCTCTACAACGGCATGCTCGCTCCGGTCATTCCGCTGAGCATTCGCGGAGCGATCTGGTATCAGGGCGAGTCGAACGTCGGCCGCGCGCATGAGTATGCCACGCTCTTCCCGACCATGATCGCCGACTGGCGGGCTCGCTTCGGCCAGGGCGATTTTCCATTCCTCTTTGTGCAGCTTGCTCCCTACAAGTACGACGGCAGCACCAAGCTCGCGGAACTGTGGGACTCGCAATTGAAGTCGCTGTCGGTTCCCGGCGTCGGCATGTGCGTGACCACCGACATCACAAACATCAACGACATCCACCCCAAAAACAAGCAAGACGTCGGCAAGCGGCTGGCGCTGTGGGCCTTGGCGAACACGTATGGCAAGAAGGATCTGGTCTACTCGGGTCCGCTCTACGATTCGCATGAAATCGAAGGGAACAAAGTCCGGATCAAATTCAAGCATGGCAGCGGACTCACCGCGAAAGACGACAAGCCGCTGACGCACTTCCAAATTGCCGGCGAAGACGAAAAATTCGTCGAAGCCAAGGCAACGATCGAAGGGGACACGCTGGTCGTCACCAGCGAGGCCGTGCAGAAACCCGTCGCCGTTCGCTTTGCCTGGTCCCCCATCGCCGAACCGAACTTGTTCAATAAGGCCGGTCTGCCAGCTTCGCCGTTCCGCACCGACAAATTCAAACTGCTGACGGAACCGAAGTAAAATCGTCGCTATGAACGTCTTACTCCCTCGCCCCGCTACGCCGGGGAGAGGGCTGGGGTGAGGGGCTGCCCCGTGTAAGGCCATCCATCTAACTGCCCCCATTCCTACCAGCTATAGCAAGGTCCATCGATGAAACGAATTCTGCTCCCGTCCGTCATTCTCACGTTGTGCATTGCCACCACTGCGTTCGCCCTGCCGCCGATTCCCGATCACGTTTTGGAACACTACGGTCCAGACTCCAAGATCGTGGCCACGCTCAAAATGCAAACCGGCAAATGCGGCATGTGCCACATTCCCGGCGCCGACAAGAAAGCCAAAGGCCATGGATTGAACGACTTTGGCAAGGCCGTCCACGACAACTTCAAGCACAAGGACTACATGGCCGAAGTGGCCAAGGCGACCAAAGCCGACGCCCCCGCTGCCGAGAAGGCCGCAGCGAAAGCCAAGGCGATGGAAATCCTCGGTACAGCGCTCACCAAGGTCGCGGAACTAAAGAACGCCGAGGGAAAGGTCTACGGCGATCTGATCAAGGCCGGCATGATGCCGGGCACGAACCCGAAGCCGGAAGAAAAGAAGGCTGAAGAGAAAAAGTAATCACCGGTACAGTGTCCCTGGCGCTTACCTAAGCGCCGGGGATTTTTTTGGAAAGTTGCCTGCCATGGCCGACGCTCCTTTTGAATTGTCGCGAGCCCATCGTTGGTTTGCGATCGAACTCAACAATCGTGCTTGGGATCTGTTGGAGAAAGCAGATCGCACTGCCGATGAAACGGAGCAAATGATTCACGCCGCCCACGCGGCCTGTTTTCATTGGCTGCAGGTCGGCGATTTGCTCAACCATCTTCGCGCTCAAAATCTGCTCGCGACGGTCTACGCTAAGGCCGGTATGGGCGAGGCTGCTACTCGCCACGCGGAGAAATGTCTTGCACTCAGTAAAGAGGCGGGTGACAAACAATCCCCGTTCGATCTGGCGGTGGTTCACGGCTGCGCGGCCGCTGCGTATCGCGCTGCTGGACAAACGGCAAAAGCACTCGCCGCGCGACAACTGGCACAGAATGCAGCCAATCACCTGACTGATCCTGCCGATCGAGCCGTTTTTGAAGGACTTTATCCAGCGGAGTAAAGTTCGCACGCCTTGACGCTCGCCTGCTAATTAAGCGCAGGACCCACAGGCTTCGCTGTATTCAACTGATGCCTCAGCTCTACTTCCAGCTGCCGCAGGTGCGCCGGCGCAGCATGTTGCTTGTTTGTGGCAGCAACGATTTGCAAGGCCTTCTCCGGCCAACCTGTGTCGCGATAGAAAATCGCCAGCGCAAATGTGGTCTCTGGCGAATGCGGGTCGAGCAGCCACGCGTTGAGCAACGCGCTGGCCGCTTCCTTCCGCCAATTCTGCGTGTAACGAGCAAATCCCAACTGTTGCTGCATCACGGCTTCTTCGGGAACGAGTGCCGCGTCGCGTTCGATGAGGCTCAATTCATCCTGCCGCAGTTTCTCAACTTCAAAGAGCAGCGAAGGAATGGGCGCCAGAGCTCGGTCACGGGCTGCGACGTTTCCTTCCTGCGAAGCTCGTTCGGCCTGCTCTTGAGCCTCTTGCACGAGCCGCTCGAGCAACATCGCCAGTTGTCCTCGTGGCCCCGTGACGTTGGGCTGCACGCGAACGGCAGTTTCATAGTGCCGCTGCGCATCCGACAACCGGCCGCGGCTTTCGGCGAGCACCCCCAACTGCAAATGTCCTTCGGCTCGATCATTCATGATCATGGCGCCGGCTTCGAATTCTTTCCAAACCTCGCGCAGCCGCTGCAGTTTGTCGCCACGGAACTCGGCATCAGGGATGCGAGCCAAGATTCTCGCGGCCTCAGTGCGCACCAACCGCGTCGGGTCATCAATCAGCGGCAGCAGCAACTTGTGGACGGTATCGTTCGTCGCGCCTTGCAGCGCGAGAATGCAGGCCGCCCGAACTTGCACGTCGGCATCCTTTAAACCTTCCGCCAGAGCTTTGGTCACTTCTCCCTTTGGTTGTTGTGGATCGAGATAGGTTCGCAGTTCCAAAGCCGCCGTCGCGCGCGCGATCGCCGGCATCGCCCGCTTGCTCAGAAGTTCGATCAGTTTCTGTTCGGCATCGGGAGCGTTGTCGCGCGCCGCTTGCAGCGCCGCAGCAAAATGCGGCTCCTTCTTCCGCTGTTTGCCGTACCATTTTTCGGCCGCATCGTCGGCCCATTGATCCAGCCGCTTCAACTCGGCCTTGACGGTAGAATCGCCGTGCTCGGCTGCTCGCTGCCAATCGGCGTAAGACTTGAGATCCTTGCGTTCCAGCATCGGCTTGGTTTTTTCATCCAACTTCAAGTGGCATTGGGTGCACGCGTTGCCGGTACCGAGTTGCACGCTCAAATCAGGCCGCGGAATTCGCAAGCTGTGATCGCGACGAGGATCGACGTCCATGTACGTCGTCGCCGGCATGTGACAGTCGATGCAGGAAGCTCCCGCCGAACCTTCTTTGTGATGATGATGGTTCGGCGTGTCGTATTTGGCAGCGGGGTGCTGGTGACAACTGGTGCAGACTTTATTGCCGTCGTACTTCAGCCTTGCGGAGTGCGGATTATGGCAGTCGGTGCAGCGAATTCCCTTGTGAAACATCTTGCTCTGTACGAATGAGCCATACTCGTAGACTTCGTCCTGAATCTGCCCGTCCGCGTGATAAATATTCCCCGGCAACAACTCATTCGCAAAATAATCGTAATAGCCACAGCCCGCGTGATGCCCGGGCGAAACGCCGCGGCGGCGCGAGTGGCAGGTGGCGCACATTTCCACTTCGGGTTTGTTCGGCGTCCCCTTCAACTTCGCGAGGGCATAGCCACGTTCACGGTCCCAAAAAGGAGAAGTGGCCGAAGCCAGTTGTACGTGCAAACTGCCGGGCCCGTGGCACGCTTCGCAGCTGACGTCGATCTCGGAAAAGGTCGTATGATAAATGCCGGTTGCGACGTCGTAGTTCTTCTGCAAGTTCGTCGAGTGGCAATCGGCGCACATGTGGTTCCAGCACTGGGCAAAGCCGGTCCAATGCAGCATGTCGTCCGGCTTAAGCTTTTCCTTCACATCAGGCGGATCGAGGTGAAACCATTTCTTTTGAATGGTGTCCCACGAGACTCGCAGCACCTGCAGGCGGGCAATTTCATCTTCCGGCAGATCGTCGGGCCGATCGAACTCGACCATGTACTGCTGCAATGGCGTGACGCCAAAGACGTACTTGATTTCGAAGTCCGCCATATTGCCGTCGGGGCCTTCGGTATTGATGAAGAACTTCTCACCGCGGCGGAACATTTTCGAAGTCACGCCATAGTGCTCGAGTATGGCATCGTTGAAATCGCCGAGCACCGTTTTGTCGGTGGCGATGTCCATCGCCAAATCGTGGTGCGAACCGACAAACTGCGCGGCCTGCGGCTGATGGCATTTGACGCACGAATCGCGGCCGACGAACTTGGCTTGCTCTCCCTCAGGAATGCCAATCCACCAATCGGCCGCGAGGGCGCCCCCCATCATGACGAGAATGGCGGCGATCGATAGCGTGATCCAAAAGCCACGTGCTGGAGGGCGCGGTGGGCTCGTCACAGGTGCTGCTGGTTCTGATTTATCGGACTTGCGGCGGGACATGAGGGTTCAATCGAGCGAAGAAGGGGGAGCCCTTTATTCTAGTCACGAATCAAGTTCTGTGTGTGACGTATAATATGGCCGTGGCTATCGCCTGAGCCCGACTTCTTTTGCCTTGAGCCTGCCATGATCGCATCGCTATTTCTGCTCATGAAACGCCTGCCGCGGCAGTTGGCCGGGCAAAGTCCCTTTGCCGGCGACTGCCTGCCAGGACGGGTGAAGCTGATTCACTTCGGTTCGGGCAGACCGACGTTTCCATTTCCGCATCCGTGGAATTACACGCAACCGATTCGCATTTTGGAGTCGTATTTTTGGAACGCTGACCGGGAAGAAGGAGCCGCGCGGCATAACCGCTTTCTTGATGTTCCGGGCTGCGCTCCGATTCTCGTCACGCGCGATCCAGCGATTATTCGCGCGATTACCACCGAGACTGGTGATAAGCCGGGACAGTTCGATCGCGATACGTTGCCGTCGACCGGAATCGCCCGCGCGACGGGGCCTGATACGTTGCTCTACTCCAACGGCAGCATTTGGAAGTCACAGCGTAAGTTGGCAGCCTCGCCGTTCGGCAAAACGACGCTGTTTCAGCCGGAGATGTTTCAGGAGTTTGCCGAAACGTTTCGCCATACCGTGATGCAGCGCCTGCAAGTGCTGCGCGAGTACTTGCAGGCGAGCGGCCAGCAGGCGGTCCAAATTCAACTAGAACCGGAAATCAAAGCGGTGATGCTGGAGATGCTGACAAACAGCTTCTTCGGCACAGAGCTTTCGTATGAAGAGATCCGCAACGTGCATGTGCCGGCGCTCGAACGGGTGATTGATTGCATTGTCCGCGACACCGTCACAAACAAGATCGGCGTTCCGATCTGGCGCTGGCCTGGCTTCACCGGCCGCATTCGGCAGGCCCGCGAGGATTATGCTCGCTTTGATGAGCTAACCGATCATGTCCTCGCCGCCAGGAAGAAGGGAACGGGGCTGTGGAGGCAGTTCAAATCCGATGCGCCGGACGCAGCGTTGCGAAGCAATCTGAAAGTCTTCCTCGCCGGCGCGCTCGAAGCCACGACCTCGTATGCCAGCTGGGCCATCGCACATCTGGCTCGTGACCCGATTGCTCAGGCGAAAGTGCATGAGGAAGTGCAAAGCATTGAAATCTACACGCCCGAGAATCTCGAAAGTGCTTGTTACCTTTGCCGCGTCCTCGATGAAACACTGCGACTGACGCCGTCGCTCTACTTTCTGCCGAGGCGAGCAACCATCGATACATGGGTGGAAACTGCAGATGGCCGGAAGTTGTTCATCCCGCAAGGGACGCACATTTTGCTCGACGTCTGGCACGCGAACCGGCATGAAGATTTCTGGGGCGTAACAGCGAGCGGCTTTCCTGCGGAACAATTTGCGCCTGATCGTTGGGAACATCTCGCCGCGAAAGGCAAAGGCTCCAAGGACGTGCTCCACTTCGGCTTCGGCCACGGCCCGCGCGTTTGTCCCGGCAAGCACTTGGGACAATTAGAAGTAGCACTTGTTGTGGGCGCGCTGGTGAAGATGTTTCGTTTTACGGCGCCGAGTGCGACTTGTGAAACGAAGGCAGGAGTTTCGACGAAGCCGGCGGATGGGACGCTGGTGAATCTGGAGTTGCGTTAATTCCTTGCCAGCGCATCGCTCTGTTTCACAAACGCATCACCTTCCCATTGCGTGTCCTTGGTAACCACGCCCGTCGTCTTGGCTTTGGCGGCCGCACGGGCTTCGGCTTGTCGCTGCACCAGGTCGTGATGCGTCGTGAAATACTGCAAGCTGTGCCCTTTGAAGTCGCTGATGGTTGCGAACTTGTGCTTTTCCATGAAGGCGAGCAAGTCATCCTTCATCTTCTTCACGCAGTCATAACCAACTTTCATCACGCCGGTGCAGACTTGCACCGTGTCGGCGCCAAGGAGAATGAACTGCGCTGCATCAGCGCCCGTTTCGATGCCGCCGATGCCGCTCAAGCTGCGGCCGGGGTAATGCGCGCGAATCGCGTCGGCACATTCCTTGACCATTCGCAGCGCGATCGGCTTCACGGCGATACAGCTGTAACCGCCGGGCGTGCTGTAACCTTCGACGCAAGGCTCGGGCCGCAGTGTGTCGAGATCAACGCTTGTCACGGATAGAATCGTGTTGATCGCACTCACGCCATTGCAACCGCCGCGCAGCGCTGCGATCGCTGTTTCGTCGATGTGCGTGATGTTCGGTGTGAGCTTGGCCCAGACCGGAAGTTTCGAAACGCTCATCACCCATTTGCAGACTTCTTCCATGATGGCGCAGTCCTGCCCCATCGCGGAACCCATTTTTCGTTCGGGCAGACCATGCGGGCAGGAGAAATTCAGCTCAAACGCGGCGACGCCGGTGGCTTGGACGCGCTCGACGATTTCGCACCAGCGGTCTTTGTTGTATTCCTCCATGATCGACGCAATCACGCAGCCGTCGGGATATTTGTCCTTCAGCCGTTTAAATTCATCGATCCAGACGTCGAACGGCCGATCGGAAATCAGCTCAATGTTCTGCCAACCGATGATCTGGCCATTCTCGGCGCGGAGGCGAGCATAGCGCGGCTGCACGTTGACGACCTTCGACGCATCGAGCGAAATGGTTTTCGCGATCACCGCGCCCCAGCCTTCATCAAAGGCCTTGCCGATAACGTTGCCATTGGTCCCCGGCGGACCGCTGCCGATGACAAAGGGATTGGGAAGTTTCAGGCCATCGACGGTTGTGGCAAGCGTAGACATGACATTGAACGCGCGAGAGCGTTACCTCTTTTCAAGATCGGCCGCAACACTCGGGTGCCCGAGCATCAGCAGCCAGTACAACACAAACCCAATCGCAAACGTGACAAACCAGGCGTAAGTATAGAGTGACTTCAAAAACGGCAGGGCTGGAATTTGGCCACCGGTGGCAGCGTCGAGAAAGCCAGGCACACAAGGCGCGATGCCGACAACCAGCGCGATCATCGCTCGCCAGTTCACGCCGCCCGTGTAGCGATAGCGGCCGCTCGTCTCGAACAATTCGCGCAAGTTCAAACGCTGTCGCCGCAGCACCCAGTAGTCGCAAATCATGATGCCGCCGATGGCGCCCATCAAACCGGAATAGCCAATCAGCCAGGTAAAAACATAGCTCCCGGCCGATTCCATCAGCTTCCAGGGCATCATCAGAATGCCGATGACGGCGGTAATCAGGCCGCCCGCGACATAGCTGATGCGCCGGGGATTGAGGTTCGAAAAATCGTTGCTGGGCGAAACGACATTGGCGGCCATGTTCGTTGTCAGTTGCGCGACAAATACGATGATCGTAGCGAACAGCACCACGACAACACGATCGAACTTTGCCATGAGCTTGATGGGGTCAGATATCGGCTCGCCATAAATTTTCAAGGTCGCGCTTGTTACCGCCACGCCAATAAAGGCGAATAAAGTCATTGTTGTGGGCAAGCCGAGCGCCTGGCCGAGAATCTGTGAGCGCTGCGATTTGGCATAGCGAGTGAAATCGGGAATGTTCGTCGAAAGCGTCGCCCAATAGCCCACAGCACCAGTCAGGAACGCGGGAAAAATCACCCAGAAGTTATTTCTCTCTTTTTGCAGAGCGACCGAACCTTCGAGCACTGGGCCGAGACCGCCTGCCTTGTTCACGCACCAGCCGAGCAACAACAGGCCCCCCGCCAGCAGCAGAGGCGAGCCCCAGCTTTCGAGATGCTTGATCCCCTCGAGCCCGGCGACAATGAAATAAACCTGCACGCCCCAGAAGAAGAAAAAGGCAATCCACGTGTGCACGGCCACGCCCAGGATCAATGTCGATAACGAACTCCAACCGGGCAGCATCATACCCATCAAAACATCGATCGCACCGGCACCCAGCCAGGTTTGAATTCCAAACCAGCCGCAGGCCACGATGGCCCGCAACATCGCCGGCACATTTGCGCCGTACGTGCCAAACGAGGCCCGCAACAGTACGGGAAACGAAACGCCGTATTTCGTGCCGGCGTGCGCATTGAGACACATCGGCAGCAGCACAATCGTGTTGCCGAGCAGGATGGTGATCATCGCCTGCCACCAGGTCATCCCGGCTTCGATCATGCCGCCGGCGAGCGTGTACGTGCTGATCACCACGCTCATACCGATCCAGAGCGCGGCGATGTTCCACGTGTTCCAGGTGCGCTGCGCAAGCGTGGTGGGCGCGAGGTCTTTGTTCCAGAGCGGTGATTGGGTCGGCGCGTCGTGTAACTCGACGAACTCAGCCTGAACTGCGGACGGCGAGGCGTACGGATTCAATTCCTGCTTCACGATAGGCTCACGACTGGTTGCTTACATCTGGGCGCAAGTTCCGCGGCGAACAAACCGGCCGTCACCGGCCCGGCCGGTGTACTTGCCGTTTTCGACTATCACCTTGCCGCGGGAGAGGACGACGTCGGGATTTCCCTTGATCTTCCACCCTTCGAACAAACTGTAATCGCAGTTCATGTGGTGTGTCTGCGCGCTGATCACGCGCTCCACATTCGGATCGAAGAGCACAATGTCGGCGTCGCTGCCGACTGCAATCGTGCCCTTTTTTGGGAACATGCCGAACATTTTGGCGCTGGCGGTCGAAGTAATTTCGACCCATTTGTTCAGACTAAAGCCGCGCTTCATCGCGCCGTCGTAAACGAGAGATAAACGATCTTCCACGCCCGGTCCGCCGTTGGGAATCTTCGTAAAGTCGCCGCGGCCCAGTTCCTTTTGGCCTTTGAAATGGAACGGGCAATGATCGGTGGATACTTCTTGTAGATAGCCGAGCTTGAGCCCTTTCCACAGCGGTTCGATGTTTTCCTTGCCCACCAGCGGCGGCGTGAAAACGTACTTGGCACCTTCGAAGTCTGGCTTGTCGTAATACGTTTCATCGAGGAACAGATACTGTGTGCAGGTTTCGCCGTAAGCCGGATTTCCCTCGTCACGCGATCGCTGCAGTTCCTTCATCGCCGCTTCGCAACTGACATGCACAATGAAGACGGGAGCTTTGGCGACTTCCGCCACGCGCACCGCGCGGGCCACGCCGTCGGCCTGCATGCTCGGCGGCCGTGATTGTGCGTGATATTTCGGCTCGACCTTGCCTGCAGCGAGCAGGTTGTTGATCAACTGCGTGATCGCATCGCCGTTCTCGGCATGCACCAAAGTCATGCCACCGGCTTCACCGGCCGATTGCATGACGCGGAACATCGTCTGATCGTCGATCATGAACACGCCCGGATAGGCCATGAACAACTTGAACGTTGTGATGCCCGCGTCGATGATCTTTTTGAACTCGGGTTGATGCCGCGCTTCGTATTCGGTGATGGCCAGGTGATAGCTGTAATCGATCGCGCACTTGCCTTCGCTCTTGGCATTCCAATCGTCGATGGTTTGCGCGAAGGTTTTTCCTTTGTACTGAATGGCAAAATCAATGATCGACGTAGTGCCGCCGAATGCTGCGGCCCGCGTGCCGCTTTCGAAATCGTCGGATGAAACCGTGCCGCCGAAGGGCAACTGCATGTGCACGTGCGGATCGATGCTGCCGGGAATGACGAGCTTGCCTGTCGCGTCGAGTGTCTTGTCGGCTTGCATCGGCAGGTTCTTGCCGATGCAATTAATTGTTTCGCCATCAATGAAGACATCGGCGAAATAGTCATCTGTCGCCGTGATGATGCGGCCGTTTTTGATGAGTGTTTTCATGTTTATTTCCAACCAGCCCGATGCGTAAGCGGGAGCAGCGGGTACTAACTCAAAATTCGAGATCCACTCGTAAGACTTCGCTGACGCGTCGGGCTAGTTCTTCGCCGCCATCGTGAGTCCCGCATCAATCGCCTCAACCAGTTCATCAACCTGCGGTTTGCCTGCGTTCAGCATCAGGCCGGTGCGAATGACATTGCCATACACACCACCCTTGCCGAGCAGCACACCGCGGCGCTTGGCTTCTTCAAACACAGCGAGCACCGCTTGCGGCGCCGGTTCTTTCGTCTTGCGATCTTTCACGAGTTCGAGTGCCTGCATCATGCCGAGTCCGCGCGCATCGCCGATCAGCGGATGCTTTTCCTTCAGCTCTTTAAAACGCTCACCCAAATAACCGCCGACAACTTTGCAATTCTCCAGCAAGTCGCCGTCTTCGATGACTTGCAACGTCGCGCGAGCCGCCTCCATCGAAACCGGATTGCCGCCGAACGTGGCGAATGTGATGCCAGGGAATTTATCCGCAACAGCAGGTGTCGCAATCGTCATTGCGACTGGCGTGCCGTTGCCCATCCCTTTCGCACTGCACATGATGTCTGGCTTGACATCCCAATGTTGAATGCCCCACCAGTGCTGCCCAGTGCGACCCCACGCCGTTTGCACTTCGTCGGCAATGAACAGCCCGCCGTATTTTTTCGCAATCGCTGTGGCTCGTTCGAAATAACCAGGCGGCGGCACGATGAAGCCGCCCGAACCGATGATCGTCTCGGCCATGAACGCGGCGATCTCGCCGCCGGTTTCCGTTTGAATCAACTCCTCGATATCGTTCGCACATTCGAGGCTGCAGTTGCTGTTGTCTTTCGCGCCGAAGGGGCAGCGATAGCAATACGGCGCATGAGCATGCTTGATCCCCGCGACCGGTAACGGAATTTTCTTCCAGCCGCTCTGCCCGCAACCGGCGAGCGTCTGCAAACTTCGGCCCGAATAACTGTGCCGCAGCGTAATAATGTCCAGCCGTCCGGTCGCCGTGCGGGCCGCGTTCATCGCCGTTTCGTTGGCTTCGGTGCCGCTGCTGGTGAAGAACGTTTTCTTTAAGTCCCCGGGCGCGATCGACGCCAGCTTCTCGGCGAGGTTCGACTGCGGCGCGCTGGCATACAGCGTCGAAGTATGGCTGATCTGCTTGACCTGATTGACGATCGCTTCGACGACCTTCGGATTCGCATGGCCGACGCTCACGGTTAGCACGCCGCCGAAGGCATCGAGATAGCGTTTGCCGGTGTCGTCCCACACGTAGTTCCCTTCGCCGCGGACCAGCGCGATGGGCTCCTGGTAGTACATGGCCACGGCGGGAAATAGAAACTCGCGGTGCTTGCGGACGGCGTCGCTCATGGAAGCTCGCTCACAGATTCCTTGCCGGGAGGACCCGGTAGTCAGAGGAGGCGGCCGAGTCTATTTTCGCACACACGGGCATCGTCAAGGTGTTCGACCAACACCAGAGGAGAGGTGACGAATGGAATCACGCGAGCGCCTCCCTGTTGGCGCGACTCCACGAGGCTTAACATAGCTACCGTTATCTCAAATTTAAAGGGCATTCTCATGTCTACTGCCACTGTACCTGCTTCTTCCTCGTCCGCCGCTCCGCCGACCATTCCGATCCTCAGCGGCGGCCGGTGGATCGATTCGCCGACCAAGCGAACTTCGGATGTCTACAATCCCTCGACGGGCCAGGTCATTGCCAAAGTGCCGCTCTGCTCAGCCAGTGAAGCGGATGATGTGGTGAAGACTGCTGCCGAGGCTGGACCGGCCTGGGCGGCGACACCGGTCGTGGAACGCGCTCGCGTCTTGTTCAAATTCCGCGAATTGATGATGCAGCGGTTCGACGAAATCGCGCGACTCGTCACGCGCGAGCATGGCAAGACGCTGGCCGAAGCGCGCGCCAGCGTGCAACGGGGCGTGGAAGTGGTCGAGTTCGCGTGTGGCATTCCCAGCCTGCTGATGGGGCAGTCGCTGCCCGATGTGGCTCGCAATGTCGATTGCGAAACGGTGCGACATCCGGTCGGCGTCTGCGTGGGCATCACGCCGTTCAATTTTCCCGCGATGGTGCCAATGTGGATGTTTCCCGTCGCTATCACCTGCGGCAACACGTTTGTCTTGAAGCCCAGCGAAAAAGTGCCGCTGTCGGCGAACTTGATGGGGCAACTGCTGATCGATGCCGGTCTGCCGCCCGGTGTGTTCAACATCGTGCATGGTGATAAAGAAGTCGTCGATGCGCTACTGACGCATGAGCTCGTGCGCGCGGTGTCGTTCGTCGGATCGACGGCGATTGCCAAGTACGTTTACGAAATGGGAACCAAGCACGGCAAGCGCGTGCAGTCGGCCGGCGGAGCCAAGAACCATCTCATCATCATGCCCGACGCCGATCTCGATCAGGCTGTCGCCGCGTTGCAAGCTTCGGCCTTCGGCTGCGCCGGCGAACGCTGCATGGCCGGTTCCATCGCCGTTCCCGTCGGTGATGTCGCAGGAAAGTTCGTCGATCGCCTCTGCGAAAAGGCCAGCAAGATGACCGTGGGGCCGACGGACACCGGCGCGGAAGTGGACATGGGCCCGCTGATCACGGCGGCCCATCGCGATCGCGTGGCCGGTTATCTCGATGTCGCGAAAAAGGAAGGAGCAACCGTTGCACTCGACGGCCGCAAAGATCTACCTGCCAGCGGCTTTTTCGTCCGGCCTTCAGTTGTCGATATGGTTGAGCCCGACATGCAAATTGCGCGCGACGAGGTGTTTGGTCCGGTGCTATCGGTCGTCCGGGCAAATTCACTCGAACAAGCCCTCGGCGTCGGCAAGAAATGTCCGTACGGCAATGGCGCTTCGATTTTCACCAACAGCGGTTACGCCGCGCGTCAATTCAAGCAGCACTTCAACGCCGGCATGATCGGCATCAACGTCGGCGTTCCGGCGCCGATGGCTTGGTTTCCGTTCACCGGCTGGAACCAATCATTCTTCGGCGACTTGCACGTGCAGGGACTCGAAGGGATTCAGTTTTATACGCAGCAGAAAACGATCACCACGCGTTGGTTTGCAACGGCAGAGGAATCACACGCCGATCCGATCTGGCGCTCAAAATGATCGTCGTTGATCGCTCCTCGATCGGTGAATCGACTTTCGATCAATTGAACGGCTGAATTTCAACAAATCCGACTCCATTCATCGATCGCGGAGCGATCGACGACAAACCATGCTCAATCCTGCCCGCACTGTCGCCGAACTCAAAGAACTCCGCGCACACACGGGCGACGAGCACGGCGCGCAGCGTGTCGCCTTCACCGAAACTTGGGTCAAAGCCCGCGATTGGTTCAAACAGAAGTTAAGCGAGCTGCCGGTCGAAGTTCATCAAGATGCCGCGGGCAATCTCTGGGCAACGCTGAAGGGAAACTCATCCAAAGAATTGCTCATTGGCGGGCACATCGACTCCGTTCCCAACGGCGGCTGGCTGGATGGCTGCTTGAATCTGGTGGCGGGCTTGGAAGTGCTGCGGCGGATCGCTGCGGAGGGGACGCCGCCGGTTACGGTCCGGCTTGTCGATTGGTGCGATGAGGAAGGAGCCCGCTTCGGTCGTAGCCTGTTTGGTTCCAGCGCCGCATCGGGTGCGCTCGTTCCCGACGATGTCCGTAATCTAACCGACCGCAACGGCGTGAAACTTGTCGATGCAGTGACGCCGCACGGCATCAATCTCGATCGCGCGCTGGAAGCGAAAGATGAGCTGAAGAACGCGGCCGCATATCTCGAACTACACATCGAACAAGGGCCGGTGCTCGAAAGCCTGAGCCTGCCGCTGGGCGTCGTGCTCGGCACGTTTGGTGTCGAGCGGCACACGATCACGTTCAAAGGACAGGCCGCGCATTCCGGTTCCACGCCGATGGCGCATCGGCGCGATGCGCTCGGTGGTGTTTCGAAGTTGCATCTCGCGATCCGCGAGATCGCGGTGCAGCACGGTGGAGTTTGCACCGTCGGCAAAGTGACGACCGAGCCCGGCATCGTCACTGCCGTCGTCGGCGAAGCGACGATGACGCTCGACCAGCGGCATCTCGATGCGAGTTCGCTCGCCAAAATGTACGCGGCAGCGAAAGCGGCCAGCGAGCGCATCGCCGCGGAAGAAAAGATCGAAGTCAGTTGGAAAACGCTTTGGCGGATTCAGCCGTTTCCGTTCCATCCACACTTGATCGAACTCTGCGACGCCGCGATTCAAGAAACTTGCGGCACGGTTCATCGCCTCCCCAGCGGGCCGTTGCACGATGCTGCCGAAGTTTGCCGTGCTGGCGTGCCGACGATCATGCTCTTTGTGCAAAGCTTGCGGGGTATCAGTCACAACAAAATCGAAGACACCCGCGAAGAGCATCTCGAACTCTCGGTTCAAGCACTCGATCGCCTGGCGACCAAAACGATCGCCTGGCTTACCCATTAAGGGCTAAACACGAGGAAGTCGTCAGTAACAAATTGCCCCGCTTCGCGCTGAATTTGTCGCTGCGTGCGGCCCGCCAGCGGGCGCCACCGAACAACCCTTGGCAATCCAACGCGGCAAAAGGTAAGTTAGTCACGTGCCACTCCCACTTCGGCGACAAGTTTAACCCAACGAATCCACGGGGCTCCATGCGCGCGTTTCTGCAGGTCATCAAAGGCCCTGGCTTGGGACGAAAAATCACCCTTCGTGAAGGGCAATTGCTGTATGTCGGGCGAACGACGGCCGACGTCAACTTTCCCGAAAATCCCGAAATGTCGAGCGTTCATTTTTCCATCCAATGGCTGGGGAACGAGTGCCAGTTCAAAGACCTGAATTCGGCCAACGGCAGCTATCGGAACGGCGAACGGGTGACCGATTCGCTGGTCTACAACGGCGATGAATTGCGGGCGGGGCAGGCAATTTTTCGCGTGGTGCTTGGCGACGAAAACGAAGGCTCCAGTGCGTCGGTGCCCGAATACAACAAGCCCAACGTCGCTCCGGCGTATTCTTCCACTCGGCACGAAATGCCAGTTCCGCCACCTGTGGCTGAACGGAGCGAACGCAAGTCCACACCGTTGCCTGTGGTAGCTCCCACTCAGGCACCGCCGCCTGCTGCTCATTCGCATGCTGCCCCCGCACTCAATGCCGGCATGCCGTCGGCGGAAGGAAGTGTGGGGCTGTTGATCGCCACGGCGACCGATGTCGTGCAAGTGGCCCCGGTCGAAGAAGACACGAAGAAACTCACTCGGCCGGATATGAACACGTTGCAGTTTGTCGAATCACTCGCAGCTCAGGAAAAGTTTCTCGATGCTGTTCGTACGCTTGCCTTCGCGCTGGGCAAGTTGACGGTCATCGAATGGGCCCACCGCTGCGTGACGATGGCCTGCGGCGAAGGGCTTTCGAAAGTCGATGCCAAGGCGCTCGACCTGGTGCAGCGCTGGCTCGGCGATCGGACCGAAGGCCTGCGTCGAGAAATCTACGCTACCGCCGTCGAAGCCGAGCATTCGACGCCGGCCAGCTGGGTCGGCATGGCCGCGTTCTGGAGCGAAGGGAGCATGGGGCCGCCACCGCCAGCACCTCCATTGGCACCAGGACCAACCCAATGCGCCCATGCCGCCACAGGCGCGATCCTGCTGGCTGCGGTGATCAAGGAGCCCGAAAAAGCACCGGACAAGTATCGGGAGTTTATCAGGGTAGGGTTGGAGATGGCGAAGTAAACCGTCTTACTCCCTCGCCCCGGTACGCCGGGGAGAGGGTTGGGGAGAGGGGCTGAAGCGGAGAAATTCAACAACTCTGAAAATTCCCGCAACCATTCCCATTTTCGAGCGATAACCAGAAAAGCCTAGAATTCACGAAAGAAGGAAACCGCCATGGGAATGCCTTGCGCTCGCGTCACCGATATGCACGTTTGTCCCATGGTCACGGTTCTCGTGCCCCACGTCGGCGGCCCGATCCTGCCGCCCGGCGGCATTCCCACGCTCGTCGGCGGCCTGCCCCCAGCCCGCGTCGGCGACATGTGCGTCTGCGTCGGCCCGCCCGACGTCATCGCGCTGGGGTCGTTCACCACATTCTTCAGCGGCATGCCTGCGGCGCGCATGGGCGATCTCACTGCCCACGGCGGGACGATTGTGCTGGGGCACCCGATGACGCTGATTGGGTAGTCATTTGATTACTGCTGCCATCCCGGCCAATAAAAGAATTGATTTGTAAATTACAACCGAGTAAAACCCATCGGAGTTGCAGAATTTCGCTTTGTACTTGCTAGTTTAATCTTAGGCACCGCGATGTCCGCAGCGGAACTCAACAAACCGTCTGATGGAGTGACGGAAATCGATCACGTCGTTGTCGTCGTTCATGGCATCCGCGATCGCGCCCCCTGGGTTCAGATGATCGATAAGACGATCGGAGGCAATGGAATCAAGGTCGTTGGGGTGCGCTATGGCCGGTTTTCCGCATTGAAGTTTTTGGCCCCGATCGACTTCAGCAGTTATCCGATATCTCTTGTCGATCGAACCTTTCGCCAGGTGCGCAAGCAACACCCAAATGCAAAGATATCTGTTATTGCACACAGTTTTGGGACGCACTTAGTTGCCCGTTTGTTGCAGCGAGACGACACACTCAAGCTCTGGCGAGTCATCGTTTGTGGAAGCGTGCTCGAGCAAGATTTCAACTGGGGCCGCATCGAGCACCAAATCGTCGGTATGGATTCGACTCCGGGCCAAATGTACAAGGTCGTTAATGACTGCGGGAATGCAGACATTTGGCCGGTACTCGGCGCATCAGCCGGCTGGCGATTTGGAAATGCGGGCACGGACGCGTTCGGTAGCACGTACGTCTACGACCGATTTCACCAAGGCGGTCATAGTCTGTTTTTAGAACCTGGTTTTGTCTGCAGATTCTGGGAACCGTTTATTCGAAACGGCGTTATTGTTCCCGGCGAGGCAATTTCGGGCGAGAAAATACCTTGGTACATTCGCGGGATCGCGGCGTTTCCACTACGTTATCTTCAGTTGCTTTTTCCAATTATTGTTGCAATCCTTATCTGGCTTGGCGCAAATTTCCTTCTGCCGCAGCCGCGTGTAGTCGGAAAGACCTTCGACGACTTTGCAGTGGAGCTTGACCGGTTGAGCAAGAAGAGAGATCCGGAACCGACCAAGGAGGAAATTGAGGAGTTCAAAAAGCTGTACGAGTTTAAGCGAACGGGAAGCGTAATCAATGCAACAAATGAAAGTTGGAACGCTACGGTTTTAAAGCTAAACAAGAGCGACTTGTCGTATACAATCTGGACCAAGTATATCGATCCGTCTCAGCTGACTTCTCTCCCGGTCATAATCGTAACGTGCTCAAATGAAGATGAATACGACTTCAACCTAAAGCCGGGCGATAGATTAGAATTTGAGGGGACAATTGGCAAGATTGACCCTAGTGGCTCCGTTGAGATCGGAGGCTCGCGCGTAATGCGAGATTAAGGTCCTAAAATGTCATTTGACTCGACCGATTTTCAGCAACAGAATTTCGTTCTCGAGCCCTTGCAGCTTCGATGTCAGTACATCGTTTGAGTCCCGAAGTCGCTCAATGCGTTCCTTGAGCATCCTGATTTCGCGATCAGCATTTGACTCATTTTGGCCGTACGCTGTAGGTCGTCGTTGTTGCTCAAGGTCATAGTTTGGCATTTCAGGCCGAAATGCTGTGTTGGTGATCTGATTCTGCCATTGCCAAGTTACCACTTGCCGATATTGTACAATCGGCTGGCCAGTGGAAGGGTCTATCAGAGTATACGGCTGGTATGTAATCGTAGGCACTTGACGCCAGACGGCGTAAGGCGACGGCACCCCACTTACTCCTGGGCTCGCAAGTTGTGGTGCGTAGTTACTGGCCTGAGAACCGTAATACGGTGCATACTGACCGTAGGTTGTTCCGGAACTCGCAAGAAGCAAAAGCAATGTAAGTCCTTGAAAGGTCGGCACGCGGCACATAGTCGTTGCTCGAAGCATCATTTCTAGCCACAAAATCGCATCCGTGCTCCTAGGAAACGGTAGATTATTCCAACGAATCGAACGTGGCCGGTCAAGATTTCGCGGCCCGGATTTTCCATAAAATCGAAATAATGCCGCATCTGAGTTACGGTTGTTCGCATTAGGTAAACTCTACGTTACTGTCCTATCTCTTAATATCCGGCCGATACCCCTTCCCCGGCTGATAGCGCGAGGTCTTATCCTTCTTCCGCGGCGGACGTGAAGCGGCCGGCTGTTGTTGATTGGCTGCAGGTGCATTTTGTTTGCGACCCGGCTTCGTCCCTTCATTCCGCGCACCGCTACCAGGCGATTGGTGCACGTAGTTGCCCGAGAAGCGGTCGTTGGCGTCGGCGCGACGCTTCATCAGCGCTTCTTTGGGCGGCTTGCTGGGGATCAGGCTGTCGCAGCCATCGCCGACGAGATCCATGCGGCCCGCTTGGCGGAGGGCTTCGCGCACTTCGAAGTAATTCTCCGGTTTGAAGAACTGCAGCAGAGCGCGCTGCATCTTGCGATCGCGCAGCGCCTTCGCAATGTGCACCGGCTTCTTCGTAAAGGGGTCGATGCCCGTGTAATACATGGCCGTCGCGACGTCGAACGGCGCCGGAATGAAGTCCTGCACCTGATCGGGCTTGTAACCTTGCTGCTTCAGAAACACCGCGAGGTGAATCATTTCATCGAGGCCGCTGCCGGGATGGCTGGCGATGAAATAGGGAATGATAAATTGCTTCTTGCCGGCCTTTTTCGATTCCTTGTTGAACTCTTCGGAGAAGAGTTCAAAGTCATCCGTCGCCGGTTTGCGCATCAGGCCGAGCACGCCGGGATCGACGTGTTCCGGTGCGACTTTCAAATGGCCGCCGACGTGATGGCGGGCGAGATCGCGCATGTATTCGGGACTGCGGCGGGCGAGATCCATGCGGATGCCGCTGGCGACGAGGACTTTTTTGATGCCCGGCGTTTCGCGGGCGGTCTTCATCATCTGCACGAGCGGCGCGTGATCGGTGCCGAGCAGTTTGCAGATGGTTGGATGCACGCACGATTGGCGGCGGCAGACGGCTTCCACTTCGGGCTGCGTGCACTTCATTTCGTACATGTTCGCTGTCGGGCCGCCGATGTCGCTGATCGTCCCTTTGAACTGCGGGTCCGCGGCCATCCGCTCGATTTCGCTTTGCACGTTGTCGGGGCTGCGACTTTGAATGATGCGGCCCTGGTGCGTGGTGATGCTGCAGAAAGTGCATCCGCCGAAACAGCCACGCATGATCGTGACGCTGTCCTTGATCATGTCCATCGCGGGAATCGGCTCGGTGTACGAAGGATGCGGCCGGCGGGTGTACGGCAGGCTGTAAACGACATCCATCGACCGCTGCGAAATCGGCAGCCGCGGCGGATTGCAAACGACGGCTTGGCGATCGTGATATTGCACGAGGCGGCGGCCGTTGTAAGGATTCTGCTCGTTGTGAATGATCCGCGTCGCTTCGGCAAACTTCGGTTTATCGGCGACGACCTCTTCATAACTGGGCAGTTTCAGGCAATCTTCGGGCGGCGATTCGCTGGCACCGAGACAGTACGTTACGCCGCGCATGCCGCGCATTTCTTTCACGGTTTTGCCCGCAGCGAGACCGCGGGCCAGTTCCACAATGGCTTCTTCGCCCATGCCGTAAACGAGCAGATCGGCTTTGCAGTCGAGGATGATCGAACGGCGGACTTTGTCGGACCAATAGTCATAATGCGCGAGACGTCGCAGTGAAGCTTCAACGCTGCCGGCGATCACCGACACGCCGGGGAATGCTTCGCGAGCTCGTTGACAATAAGAGAGCGTCGCGCGATCGGGCCGCAGTCCGATCCGGCCGCCGGGGGAATACGCATCGGCGTTGCGGACTTTTTTATTCGCGGTGTAGTGATTGATCATCGAGTCCATGTTGCCTGCGCTGATCGCATAGAACAGCCGCGGCCGTCCGAACCGCCGCCAGTCATCGACCTTCCGCCAATCAGGCTGACTGATGATGCCGACGCGAAAGCCCGCCGCTTCGAGCACGCGGCCGAGAATCGCCATTGCGAAGCTCGGATGATCGATATACGCATCGCCGGTGACGATCACGACGTCGACTTCGTTCCAACCGCGCTTCTTCGCTTCTTCGGCCGACATCGGTAGCGGCGCGAACGTTGGCGGTTGTTTTTTCGGCTGGTTGGTTTGCGGTTTCGAACCAAGTTGCATCAGACCGCCACTCGTGGCTGGAGGCAACATCGCGGGAGCAAGCGCTTCGAGCAGCGTCCCCATCTCACCGGGCGACGGACGACAAAGATCAGACATGGAAAAATGAAATTTCCGCACGTCGTTGGCTCGTTGCATCGAAACGATGCATCCATGAACCCTGACGGCAATCAGCAAAGACATTCAAAATCCAACGCAGAATCCGCCGGCTGGTCCGTAGCCTGGCTCGCTCTGGAAGGCACTGGTGTTTATCATCCTAACTTCTCTCCTCGAATTCGCAAAGTGCCGCCCGTTCGGCTTACTCCCACCCTATTGGCAATCGCATGTCATCACAGCCTGTTTCCCGCCGTGCCTTCGTTCGAACTTCGCTCGCTGCTGCTGGCTCCGTGCCGCTGTTGCCGGATTTGCTGACTGCACAAACGGCGAAAGAGCGGCCGCTGCTGGCATTCGTCGGCACGTTTAGTTCGCCGCTGAAGGACGTGTTGCCGACACAAGTCGATCTGCCGCCCGGCAATGGCCGCGGGATTCATATCTTTGAAGTCGATCGCTCGACCGGAGCACTCAAGCCAGCGGGAGAGTTCGAGTCAGGTGTCAGTCCCAGCAGCCTGGCAATCAGTGCGTCCGGCACGCGCATGTATTCGGCGAACGAAACGGATCGTCGCGGGGCGGACAAAGAAGGCACGGTCACCGCGTTTGCGATCGATCACAACACAGGAAAACTCGCGCCCTTGAATACGGTCGCTTCGGGCGGCGCCGGCCCCACGTATGTCAGCGTGCATCCAGGTGGCAAGTTCCTGCTGGTCGCAAATTACTTCGGCGGTTCAATTGCGGTGTTGCCGATTCTCGCCGATGGTCGCTTGGGAGAAGCGACCGATGTGAAACGCGATGCCGGCAAGATTGGCCCAACGAAAGCGACTAACGCGCCGCCGGGAAGCTTTGCCTTCAGCGGACACGACCGCACGCATGCTCACCAGATTCAAGCGGATCCCACGGGCCGCTTTGTGCTGCATGTCGATCTGGGCCTGGATCAGATTTTTGTTTGGAAATTTGACGAGCAGCAAGGCAAACTCACGCCGGGCGAATTCCCATCCGTAGCGTTGCCGCCCGGCGATGGCCCGCGGCATTTTCATTTTCATCCGAACGGCAAATGGTTTTATTCGATTCAAGAAGAAGGTTCGACCGTCGTCTTGTTCGATTACGCCGCGACGACAGGCAAGTTGACATCACGGCAAACGATTTCGACGTTGCCACCGGGCTTTGCCGGGAGCAATTTCTGCTCCGAGATTCTGGTCTCTGCCGATGGACGTTTTATTTACGCGGGGAATCGCTTGCACGACAGCGTCGCGATTTTTGCGATCGCCGACGATGGCGCGTTAAAGTATCTCGGCGAAGAGTGGACGCGCGGCAACTATCCGCGGAGTTTCAATTTCGATCCAACGGGCCGCTACTTTTATTGCTGCAATCAGCGCGGCGACAATCTGGCTGTCTTTGAAGTCGATCGCAAAACCGGCGGCCTGAAGTTCACCGGCCACTACACGCCGGTGGGTAATCCTTCTTGTATCGTGTTTCTCGATCTGGCCGTGGGGAAGTAGGACGGAGAGCAGTGCTCCCTCCTGCAGTTGTTAGCGCGACTGAAAGCCATTCGCTGCCTGAGCATTCGTTGCCGGTTGCCAGCCGTTCAAGGTGATAAGTTCCTCCCGAGCGGCGAGAAAATCATTTGCTGCGGTGCGAACCGCCGCTGGCAAACGCGACGGAGTCTGTGGATTGGAAGGCAGATAGAGGAGTCGTTCGAGCCAGTCGTGTGAAACTTCGTTGTCGTTGTTCCCGACAAAGATATTCACCTTCGACCACGGCGCCTGCGAGCGATTGGTTAACTCTTCGATGCTCTGCCGCGCGACAATGCGGAGGTTAGCTTCCGAGCGAGCGAACCGTGCGGCGGCTCGTTGAGCTTCCGCATCTCCAGCCAGCGAGACCGGAATGAGAAAGTCGCGCTGCCCCACTCGCGCGGCCCCTTGACCACGCACGCGGCCTTCGGCGAGGCAGCGAAGATGCACGTAGTCGGCCCGCCAGTTGCTTGGCACGCGCCAGAGGACGCAAATGGTGGTCGCTCCTTCGAGCAATTGCCGATCGGTGGTGTGCAGTTTGAAATAGACTCCCGTCCCGCGGAAAATCGTGCCGCTGGCGACGACCGTTTCGAGCGGTGGCAGCCGATCAAACTTGCGGCTGCCGTTTTCCTTCGACGATTCGCCTAAGTGCAACGTGGCGTTGGTCCATTCCTGATATCGGCCGGTCAGATCGAAACCCGAGGAGTTGGAATTCTCGCGCCCTTCGCTCACCGCAACGCTGCCCGTGACACTCGTATCGCGCACCGAGCGCGGCTGATAATCGTGCACTTGCATCGTTCGTTGCAGACTCTGCAATTGAAAGACGAACTGCGTAACGTCCCGCTCATTGCCGGCAGTGACGATTGAGGAAACATCGAAGCGGGCTTCGACAATTTTTTCGCCTGCAGCAGCCTGGGATGAGGCCGCAAGTTCACGCATCACGATTTGGTACGGCGCGTCGAATTGCACGCGCGGCCCGGACGGCTGTTGGGCAGTAAGCGCCGAGACGTTCACGCCGACCAACAGCAAACCAATGCTACTGAAAATCCCAAAAGGTCGCGCCCACGTCCGCTGCAAACAAACCATGGCTGCACACTCCTGCGTTGAGGACTGCGCCTGAGCCGATCATGGGCAATGAAACCGCGACGGGCATTTGCTCGTGAATTTGCACGAAGCAAAAACGACGCCGCTGGATCTCCTTCTTGGAGTATGCAGGCTGATGAGATGACAAGCTGTGGCGGCCAATGTTCGCGGCTAACTTCCGTCGCTGATGAGATTGGCCACCGGAGCAATAGTAGGCACTACGCACGCCGGGTCAAATTTGTCCAGCGAAGTCAAGATTTTCTGAAGAAATGATCCGTAGGCCCTTACGAAGCGGATGCTAGCCCGCCGCGCGATAGAGATACGGATTCAGCGTCGGATCGTTGTACATCTTCATCTGACGATAGGTCTTATGCTTTTTCCGCCCGGCGAAGATATCGTTCAGGAGTTCCTGGGCCGATTGCGAAAGGTCGTGATGCTGCGCGTGAGCAATCGCCAGCTTGCGGCCGACGCTGGCACGATGTTCTTCGGTGGCATCCTTGCGATCAAATTGTTCCTGCAGGTGATAAATCCGCAGGGCGAGAATCGCCAGGCGATCGATCGAACTGCCGGCCGTCTCAGTATTTTGCGTGGCGTTCGAGGCCGGCGTAATTTGCAGGCGAGCCAGTTCTTCGGTCAACCAATCGTCGAGTTTTTCGATCCAGTCATTCCGCTGCTGGTTGTAGCGATCGATGGCCCGCTTCACCTGGGCGATGGTCGAGTCGGGCACATCCTTGCTGCGGGCAATGTCTTCTTCATGCCAGAGCAAGTAATTGAATTGCAATTGCTGGCAGACCAATTCCAAAAAGCCCGTGTAGTGATTGTCGACAGGCTGCCGGTGCCAGCGAGCGATCAAGTGCGACTGCAACTCCGTAATCTCAGCAATGCGATGCATCCGTGCCTCGTCTGGTTGGGCGGTAAGAGGCCTTCCTGGTTGGCCTGCGGCGGCGATTTTATGGCAGCAGCGATTTCCGAACAATGTGAATTGTTTTGCTCTCAGTACACTGTCTAACTGCTAGCGAATCGGTACTTTGCTTATCCGCAGCAAAAACTTACCATGTATCGATGACACCAGACCAAAATGAAATTCCCGCGGGAATCTGCACCGTTAACGAGCGCGAACGCTCGCTCTTTGCCAGCTACGCCATGTTCAGCCGGCAATCGAAAGGACGGAAGCATCCGCAGCCCGATCATGCTTATCGCGGGCCCTTTCAGCGCGATCGCGACCGCGTGATTCACTCGGCCGCGTTTCGCCGTTTGAGCGGCAAGATGCAAGTCTTTACGGGCGACTTTGGCGATTACCATCGCACTCGCTTGACGCATACCCACGAAGTTTCTTGCCTGGCCCGCACGTTGGGACGTTCGTTGCGTTTGAACGAGGACTTGGTCGAAGCCCTGGCGCTGTTTCACGACATCGGCCACCCACCATTTGGCCACGCGGGCGAAGACGCGCTCAACGAAGTGCTGCACGACTACGGCGGTTTTTCGCACAATCGTTTCGCCCTGACGATCGCCGAGGATTTGGAACAACGTTACGCCGAGTTCCCTGGTTTGAATCTGACTTATGAATTGCTCGAAGGGCAGCAGACGCGGGCGGAAAAAGCCGCGCTCTTTGCCGCGACCGGCGGCTGTGGTCCGCTGCTGGAAGTGCAAGTGGTCGAAGCGGCCGACAGCATGACATACGACGCGCACGATTCCGACGATGCGGTGAAGCTCGGCCTCGTGACGCTCGAAGATCTGGAACAGAACACGCTGGTGCGCGAAGCGGTCGCCTCGGCGCGGCGGCGCTTCGCGAATTTGAAAGGGGACTTGCTGCGCAAAGCAGTCGTGCACGAGTTGATCGAACGGCAAGTGAGCGAAGTGCTGAGCGTTTCAGGAAAACGCCTGTCAGAATGCCGCGGCCTGACCAGCGATGATGTGCGGCGACTTGATTTTCGCGTGGGCGTGGGCCCTGAACTCGCGGAACTGAAGCGCGAACTCGAACGGTTTCTGTATACCCGCGTGTACCGTCATCCGCAGCTCATCGCGATGCGGACGGAAGCGCAATCGCGGTTGCAGAGGGCGTTTCAAGGTTATCTCCAGCGGCCTGAACTCTTGCCGCCGCATCACTTTAAACGAATCGAGCGCGTCGGTTTGCCGCGGGCTGCGGGGGATTATCTCGCGGGCATGACAGATCGCTTCTTCGAAGCGATTTACTTGCAGCATTTTGGCGAGTAGGCCCGCTCACGAGTACCACAAGTTCCACACGACGATCGCGCCGAAATTTCCCGCGATCACGGCGAAGACAATGCCGGCAGCCCACATATCGAGAGCGGTATGGTATTTCGCTTGCAAACGCGCAACCACTTCGACCAAGAGTTGCACGCCGATCGCTACGGGCAACGTCAGCAGCCAATCGAACGCACCGTCGCTTGCTCGCCCCAGAGCAACGAGTTATAGCACACCGACAAGCCAGCAAAACAATACTCCGAACGTGCGACGAAGGATGCTTCCCGGACGCATGACACCACCGATCGCACCTGTAAACGCACCGACATTCACCCAATAGTACCCTTGATACTCCTCGATCCGGTCTGCGGACAAAACGCAGCAGAGCGCGAGGACGGCGCCAACCAGCGACCAGGTCAAAGTCTCGACAACTCGCTTTCCAATCCAGCCTAAGACCAAGCCCACAACCGACGCCAATAAAACACCATACGCCCCCAACCGCAGCCCGTGTTCGCCAAACATCCGCACATACGCCAGCACCATGCTGACTGTCACGATGGTGACCAGCAGCGAACGCAGGCTATATTGCTTCTCATCTTTCAGCGGTGGTGCATCGCGATGCGCCGTGTCCGCATGCGGGGAAGTGCTCACTTGCCTTCCTTTGCCCACTGCTTCATCAGGGCAATGTTCTTTTCCACAACAGGATTTCCCTTCCCCAAATACTCGGCCATGTCGCTGTCATAGCGAGATTCGGTTTCGGGCTTCTGCCCCTGATCGCCCGTGTCACGAATCCATTGATCCAAGCGCTGCCGCAGTTTTTGTAACATGCCACTGTGATTGGGATCGCCAGCCAGATTGTGCAACTGCTGCGGATCGGCCTGCCAGTCGTACAGTTCTTCGGCTGGACGCGTGGGCGAAAAGAGCAGATCTTCTTGCAACTCATTCAGGGACTTTTCTTCGTGCATCGCTCGCAATCGTTGCACGATGCTTTTGCCATCTTTGTAGGCATTTGGCTGCAAATGCGGGCGTTTTGGATAGCCGTTGCGAATGTAGAGCCAGCGGTTGGTACGGACGCTCCGCAATTGTTCAACCGTTTCGTCGCAACGATCGCGGGCTGCAAAGACTGCATCGCGCGGTTGGTAATCGCTGCCCAGAACGTTTTTTGCCTGCATGGCTTGCGGGACGACAATGCCGGCTGCCGCAAGGGAAATCGCCGCAAGATCGATATGCTCAACCAGATCATGGCGAACTTTGCCGGCGGCGATGCCGGGCCCGCGCACCACAAGCGGCACATGTGTTCCTTCGTTGTAGAGAAACTGCTTGCCGCGCGCATGACTGATGCCGTGATCGGTCATGAAAATAACCAGCGTTTGTTCCAGAACTCCTTCCTTCTCCAACCGCGCGAGGACTTTGCCGACGTGCTGATCAGTGAAGCGGACGGCATCAAGATACGCAGCCCAATCTTCGAGCAGCACCTGGTCACGCGGATAATACGCTGGCAGCGTCACTTTTGCAGGATCGGTCGCAGCACCGAATTCGGTTTTCGCGCGCTCACTCAACTTTTGACAACTGGCCGATGTGCCGCCGCGCAACTTGCCGCCTGCGAGTTGTACTTGCATGAAGAACGGCTGGCCGGCCGTTCGGCCAGACCAATCAACTGCGTCGTACATCTTTGCGTCGTATTCGAAGTTGTAATCGGTCTTCCCCAAACCTCCGCCAGGCGTTTGTTTCTTCTTCGGCGTTTCGCCAGTCCGCGATGTGCCCACCAGGCCGCTGCCGATGCAGGTATAGTAACCAGCCTGCTGAAAGAGCACCGGAATCGGCGCGACGCCTGCTGGCAAACGAATCCTCTCCACGCCGCGGCCGCTGCGATGATGATGCGCTCCGATGGTCGTTTGATACATGCCTGTGATCAACGCCGACCGGCAGGGCGAACAAACCGGAGCCGTCACAAAGGCATTGTTGAACTTTGTCCCTTCGCGCGCCAAGCGATCGACATGCGGAGTTTCAATCAGCTTTTCGCCATAGCAAGAAAAATTCGCCGACATGTCGTCGACGATAAACCAGAGAACATTTGGCCGCGTGAGCTTCGCCGAAGCATCGTCGGCCTGCGCCCGCAAGGTCAGCGAGATGAGCAACAACACACCCAGCAACAATCGACGTGCAAACGACATGCAATTTCTCCTAGCTGCGAGTTTCCAACGTCGAATATCGGTCACTTTGCAGCGAACAACAAGCCGCTGACGACTTCGCGGCCTCTGTGGTAAATTCACCGGCATGACATTTCCGCCCCTCCGCTTTCGCGGTCAGCTCCGCCCTTCGCAAGCGGCCGTCGTCCGCATTGCCGAGCAAAAGTTGGCCGCCGGCGCCAAGCAATTGCACATCGTCGCGCCGCCCGGCTCCGGCAAAACGATTCTCGGTTTGTATTTGTGGGCCGAATGCGTGCGGCAACCAGCCGTGGTGCTCTCACCCAATTCGGCCATTCAAGCGCAATGGGCCGCGAAAATCGATCAGTTTGCCTTCGGACAGGAAGATGTTCCCAGCGAATGGATCAGCACCAAGGCCGAGACGCCTTCGCTGCTGACGAGCTTAACTTATCAATCGCTCACGCTTCCCGGCCGCGGTAATGGCGATCTCGATGAACAAGCTCGCAATCTGTGGCTCGAACGCCTGATCGGATCCGAACAAGCACAAACGCCCGAAGAAGCCCGCTTCTGGCTCGCCGATTTGAAACAGCACAACCGCGATTACTACGAGCAACGTCTCGGCGCCTATCGCAAGCAAGCTCGCGACGCGCTGGCGATTGCTGGCGATGCGCTGCAAACGTTGCACGTCTCCGCGCTCGATACCCTTGCCCGCTTACGCGACCGCGGCATCGGCCTGGTGATTGTCGACGAATGTCATCACCTACTCGGCCACTGGGGCCGCGTGCTCGAAGCTGCGCAAGACTTGCTCGCGGGGCCGATCGTCATCGCACTCACCGCGACGCCGCCCGACCGCGACGGCAAACTCCCCGCCGATGTGCAGCGATACGATCGTTATTTGGGCGAAATTGATTACGAAGTGCCTGTACCTGCCGTTGTGAAGGATGGCTTTCTCGCACCTTATCAAGACCTCGCCTATTTCGTTCGCCCCGCGCCGAACGAACTCTCCTTCATTGCCAATGCGGATGAACAGCTACACGAGATCGTCGAAGAGTTATGTCAACCATTTTCCAGCGACGAACAGGAAGCCCGTAGCGTCAGCGAGGGAGTGCCGAGCGCCAGCGAGGAGAATGTAGCTCCCGAAAGCCAAGAAGACGGCGACTTCATCTCGTCCAAAACACTCGCCGAAACCAACGATAACGACGAAGTAATCGAGCCACTCGAAACCATCCCTCTTCCCGAAAAGTCCGACTTCGTCCAACCCCAACCACCCGCGCGCGAATCACTCCCCGAATGGCTGTCGCGGATCCTGCTCGAAAAACGCCTCCCCACCGGACTGGCGAAAGACTGGACTGCCTTCGCAAAGCGCGATCCGGATCTTGCCTGGGCCGCCCGCATCTTTCTGCTGCGGCGACGCATTCCGCTGCCTGAGGATGTGCCCCTTCCTGAGGAAGACGTTTCGCCGGACGAAGTGCCAGAAATGGAATGGCTGGCGCCGGTGCTCGATCGCTACGTGCGGCATCGTCTGCGGCGATCAAAGGACAGCCGCGATCACGCCCTCGCGCAGCGAGTGATTCAACGCCTGCGGATGCTGGGCATTCAGATTACCGATACGGGTTGGCAGCCTTGCGCTTCGCCGGTCGGCCGAGTGATGGCGTATTCGCAAGCGAAATGCGCCGCGCTACCGGTGATTCTGAAAACGGAGCATCAACTGTTGGGTGACAAGTTGCGCGCCGTCGTGATTGCTGATTACGAAAAAACTTCGGCAACGGCTGGCGCTGTAGAGAACTTGCTTGATGATGAAGCCGGCGGAGCAATCGCCGCGTTCAAAGCTTTGACGAAGAACCCCGTGACCGACGCATTGCATCCAGTGCTGCTCACGGGTTCGAGCGTGCTGATCGACGACGATATCGCGCTCACACTCAAGGCGGCCTGCGAGGATTGGCTCGACGCCGAGAAATATCAAGTCGAACTGGAGTTGGGCCAGGACGAAGGTTTTCATGCGCTGCGTGGCCGCGGCAAGGATTGGGCGCCGCGTGTGTACGTCGAAATGATCACCGAAATGTTTCAGCGGGGCATTACGCGTTGTCTCGTCGGCACGCGTGGACTGCTCGGCGAAGGTTGGGATGCGAACAAAATCAACTGCCTCATTGATCTGACGACTGTCACCACGTCGATGACGGTGAACCAGCTTCGCGGGCGATCGATTCGCCTCGATCCTGCCGAGCCCATGAAGGTTGCCAACAACTGGGATGTCGTCTGCCTCGCGCCCGAGTTCAGCAAGGGGCTCGACGATTACCGCCGATTTCGCTTGAAGCATCAGCGCTTGTACGGCGTAACGGACGACGGCGCGATTGAAAAGGGAGTCGGCCACGTTCATCCGGCCTTTACGCAACTGCGGCCGGAAGGTTTGGAAGGCTCAAGTTCCCTGCTCAACGCCGAAATGCTCGCGCGGGCGGCGCGTCGGCAGACTTGCCGCGACTTGTGGCAAGTCGGCAAGCCGTATCGCAATCAGCCGCTGCGAACGCTCGAGATCAAACTAGCCAAAGAACCCGCCGGCGATGAGTTCCCACCTTTCAAAGGTTCCAAGCAGCCTTGGACAACACAATCGCTGGCGCAAACGATCGGCCTAGCGGTGCTCCATTCGCTCATCGAAGCGCGGCTCTTTGTAGATCCCGTGATTGCCTCGACGCCGCAGGCCGTGGAACGCGTGGGTGGCTACGTGCGGGTCTTTTTGGAAGAAGCAAATGAAGAAGATAGTCGTCTTTTCACGCAAGCGCTGCACGAGGCGCTCGGTCCCCTGCACGAACCGCGCTATGTCATTCCGAGGCAGATCGACCGCGTGCAAGCTACCTGGCTGTCGCGCTTGCTGCCGTCGATCGTCGGCCGATACTTTCAACGCCGGCAGCGCGAGCAAGCAATGCTGCACGCGGTCCCCAGCGTATTAGCGCGAAACAAGGATCTCGTGGCGATTTACGAGCGCTATTGGAATCAATATGTCAGCCCTGGCAGTGCTATTTTTGCCTTGCGCGGCAGCGGCGAGGAGTTGCTGCAATCAGCTCGCGCTGCTGGTCAGGCGCCCAGTGCGTTCATCCACGAAAAGGATGTGTTTCTGTAGTTCAAGCTAGCACGCGCGACCGAGAAATTTTCGTCAACGGCAAATTTTTTCCCCAGATTGGGTTTGCTGCTTTCGTCGCTATCTTCGACAATCCCCCACGGTTGCCAAAGGGATTGGGGACCGCTGATTAGTGACCAAACGCCTCGCGCTTGGTCCACGGAGGGAACTGCCATGAGTTGCACTCGATTGCTCGCGCTCTGCGCCGGCGCGCTGTTTGGTTGCGCGTTGTTCACCCCTGCTGCAGAATCGCAGCAGCCCAATAAACTACGCCCCACGGTGCCGCGAAATCTGCCAACCGAAGCGAAGCCTCTCGGCTCGCAAGCCGCTGAAACCAGTCCAGCAAAAAACATCGCCAGGCAGATGGCCTCGGCCTATGCCTTGTCGAAAACGGCTAAGACGATTGACGAGTACAGCAGCATCATCGAAACCTGCGAACGGGTGCTTGCAGAACAAACCACCGAAGACACGATCAAGTATGCCCGGCAATTGGCAGCCTGGAGCTATAACCGCCGCGGCGAAGCGTTTGCGCAGCAGGCCTCGGAACTGATCGATCAGGGCGAGGACCGCAAAGCCAACGAACTCGATTCGCTTGCGCTCGATGATTTTCAGCAGGCCATCACGCTCGACAGCACCAAGTGGAAGGCTTATCACAATCGCGGCGTGAGTCTGGGGTTGCATGGCAAGATCGAAGAGGCCCTGGCCGATTTCGATCAGGCACTTAAGTTGAAACCCGATCACGTCAACGGCTGGTACAACCGCGCCGAGATCAAATCGCAGCTTGGTCAATTCAGCGAAGCTGTCGAAGATTATTCGCAGGCTCTCCAACTCAAGCCCGATGATCACGGCAGCTTGATCGGTCGCGCCGCGGCCCGCCGGCAACTGGGAAAATACACCGACGCTTTGCAGGACATTACCGATGCGCTAAAGCATAAAGCCGACTATGCTCCCGCCTACTGCGAACGGGCTGACATCGAAATGTCGCTCGGTCAATGGCAAGCAGCGGCCGAAGATTATCGCACGGCCGCTCGCACCGACAAGCAACTCGGTCGCGCCTTTCGTGGCGTCGCCTGGCTGATGGCAACTTGCCCTGAATTGAAGTTCCGCAATGCAAATCTCGCCCTCGAAGCCGCGAACAAGGCGATCGAACTCGATGGTGAAACGGACTATCGCACGCTCGATGTCTTGGCCGCTGTACACGCGAACTTGGGTGATTACGCCAAAGCTCAAACCACGCTGAAGATGGCCATTCAGCTCGCGCCGCAGGAATTACATCCGGCTATGCACGCGCGGCTAAAGTTGTACGCCAGTGGTCACCCCTATCGCGAGCCCATTCGCCAGGCCGCAGCGACAACACCGGCCAAATCGCGGTAAGATAGTCGTCTTTCGCACGGCGAACGGCGACCGCAAATGAATTGGCAACAGCACTGGCAGATCCGCAAAGACACGATTTATCTCAACCACGGCTCATTCGGCCCACCGCCGCTAGTTGTGCAAAAAGCTCGCCGAGAATGGCAGCTGCGGCTCGATGAGCAGCCGATGGATTTCTTTGTGCGGCAACTCGAACCTGCCTGGTTCGCGGTCCGGGAACGGCTAGCGAAGTTCGTCGGCACTTCGGCTGCAAATCTGATCTTTGTCGATAATGCCACCGTCGGCATGAACATCGTCGCCGATTCGTTTCGGCTCGCAGCGGGCGATGAAGTGCTGCTAACCAACCACGAGTACGGCGCCGTGGAACGGATCTGGGATCGTGCTTGCGGTCTTGTGGGTGCGCAGCGAAATACGGTTGCATTGCCGCTGCCATTTACTTCGATTGAAAATACCGTCGACAAGTTATTTAGTGCAGTCACACCTCGCACCAAGCTGATTGTGATCAGTCACATCACGTCACCGACGGCGGTGACGTTGCCGGTGAAAGCAGTGTGTGAGGAAGCTCGCCAGCGCGGCATTGCCACCTGCATCGATGGCCCCCATGCGCTGGTTCAAGAAGACATCGAACTGGACAAGCTTGGTTGCGACTTTTATACCGCCAGTTGTCACAAGTGGCTCAGCGCGCCGTTTGGCACCGGAATGCTCTACGCGGCGCCGGAGCATCAACCGCGGATTCGCGCGCCGTATTTGAGTTGGGGACGACTGCCACCGACCCAGTTGAACAACTGGGCCGACGAATTCCTCTGGAGTGGCACGCGCGACTACGCTGCGACCCTGTCCATTCCCGCCGCCATCGATTTCATCGAAAAAATCGGGCTGGAGACATTTCGCAATCACGCTCGCGGTTTGGCTCGCTACGCGCGGCAACAACTTGTCCAGTTAACCGGCCGCGAGCCGATCATCCCGGACGAACCCGAGTGGTACTGTTCGATGGCTCACGTGCCGCTGCCGCCCGGCCCGCGGCAACCGTTGCAAGAGCAAATTTGGCAACAGTTTCACATCGAAGTGCCGATCGTCGAGTGGAATGGGGGACGATACGTGCGTGTTTCCTGCCATCTCTATAACGACCCGGCACAAATCGACGAACTGGTCCGTGGTCTGCGAACACTGCTGTAGTCCCCTTACTTCGCCGGTTGCTTTCCCTTTTGCTTGCCTTTGTTTTTGGCCTTGGCAGAGGGCGCACTTCCATCGTTCTTCGCTGGCATCGGTGCGTCGATGTCTTTCCGCCAGGCCACGAGCCTGGCGTGCAACTCCTTCGCCTTGTCGGGCATTTCTTTGGCTAGATTCTTGGTTTCGCCAATATCGTCGCGCAAGTTGTAAAGTTCCAAACGACCGTCTTCCAAAAATTCCATCAGCTTCCAATCGCCGCTGTGAATCAAGCTGACGGGCGTGGTCCGCCATTGATCAGCGCCGGCTCCCAGATATCCCGGAAAGTGCTGAAAAATAGCGTCTCGTTTCAGCTGCGATGTCTCGTTGCGAAACAATGGCACCAGGCTTTCGCCATCGAGCACCTGCTTCGGCGGCGGCGCTCCGGCGAGTTCCAAAAACGTGGGATAGATATCGACGTGAATTGTCGGCACTTCGCAAGTCGCGCCGGCCTTGGTTACACCGGGCCAGCGAACGATGAAGGGCTCGCGCGTGCCACCTTCGTACAAGCTTCCCTTGCCGCTGCGCAGCGGCGCGTTATCCGTGATGTCGCCGCCACCTTTTTTGATCCCTTCGCGAACGTAACCACCGACACCACCGTTGTCGCTCGTGAAGATCAACACGGTGTTATCTGCCAGCTTCAATTCGTCGAGCGTTTTCATCACGCGGCCGACGCTCTCATCGACGCTGGCGATCATCGCAGCATAAGTCGGATCGTTGTGCCCGTCGACGCCCGGCTTGCCTTTGAACTTGGCGATCAATTCCGGCTTGGCATGATGGGGCGAGTGCACACCAAAATGCGGTAGGTACAAGAAGAACGGCTTGTCTTTGTGCCGCGTTATAAAGTCGACCGCTTTGTCGGTGAGAAAATCGGCTAAGTACTGCCCCTTGGGGTATTCCGTTTTCGGGCTCGTGTTGAAGTCGAAATGCTCGCCCGCCGAAACAATGGCTTCGTCGAAGCCACGCTTGCCGGGATGATAGTCGCCGTTCTGCCCGATGTGCCATTTGCCGAACATGCCGGTGGCATAGCCAGCTCGCTTCAACTGCTGTGGAATGATTTGGCGATCGAGGGGCAAATCGGTGATGTTCTCAACGGGCCGCAGCGGTCGCCGGCTCCAATCAAAACGATCGATGCCGCCGACGGTGTAAATGCCCGTTCGCGCACCATATTGCCCACTCATTAGCGCGGCCCGCGTCGGCGTGCAGTTCTGGCAGTGATGATGGCTGAGCAACTTCAGCCCCTGCGCTGCCAGCCGATCGATGTTCGGCGTCTCGTAGTACTTGCTCCCAAAGCAGGCGACATCGGTGTACCCGAGATCATCCGCCATGATGAAGATGATGTTGGGAGCGCGGGATGCGGGTTGCTTTGCCTCTTGGGCCGCGGCGACAGGGCACAGGGCGAAACCAAGAACCAAGGTTGCCCAAGCGGCAGTGGGCCGAAATGCAGTGGGCCGAAAATAGTTTTCAAACATGAGTATGTGTTGCCGGATCAGGGAAAGGGGCTGAAGCTTCGTCAGTATCAGCCGCACATTTCCCCCGGTCAACTCAACACGGTCAACTCAACTCGGATGGCGAAGAGATCTCACGAGTCTGACGCGCAAGCGAGAAAACCAAGCCGATTCCTTCGCTGGCGCGTCAGGCTGGTGCGGAGATTGAAGACGCCGGTTGCTTCGCGGGATGCAGATAGATGAAGCTCTTGCCAAGGCGGCCGCCGTAATTGCCGGCAGAGATGCGCAGCAGGCCAGGCGTATTCACCGACGCTTGGATCGCCGCTTGCGTGGCTGCAATGATTGACTGCAGGTCGCGGCCGTTGATGATGATCTCCATGACAGACTTCACACCGGGTGGCAGTTGCGAATCGGCCTGTGGATTGTCGACCAACTGCGGGCAGTACTTTTCATACGTGCTCGCAAAGGCAAACTTATATTTGCTACCCGCCTTGGAGCCGCTCCCCGCGACGCCGCCTGGAAATGGCATGATCACTCCGGGGCAGTTGTGAACCGCGGCGACTCCCGCTTCGGCCGCGGCCAGCGCTGCGTCAACCGATTCGCCGAAGTACCACAGGTTGCCACCCATCAAACCATCCGCGAATCCGAAGCGGCGATCAAGAATGAACTCGCCGCCGAGGATGGGAATCCACCACAGCTTGCGGCCATGTCTCGTGATGCGCTTCTGAAAGCCATCGCCGAAAAACGCAATCTTCCGGCCGAGTTTAAAATACTCCGGCGAGTCAATCAGGTTGAAGCACGCGGCGGTTGGACAGGTCAGCACATTCTGACTGATGCGTACCAGCGCTGCGCGTTCTAGCGCGGCCAGTCGATCTTTGCGGAATCGGGGCACGTGCAGTTGCACAATGGCGCCGGGACGGCCATCGGGTGTGACAAATGTTTCATCGCCGCCGGGGCCGACGTAGCGGTCAATGGCCGCTTCGCAGTCGCAGAGGATGGTGCTCGAAGCGTTGCCCGTAGCCGCTTGCACCGCGTGATCGACCCACGTTCGATCGCGGGCCGTGATCAGAAACTCAGCGTAGATGCTGCGAAAGGCTTCGGCGTAGGTGTCGTCGATGACGGCAGGCATGGTTTTCTCGTCCGTGATTCGCGGGCTACTTGCGGCCTTGCCCTTCATACACCGCCGATTCGGTGACGACCTTATCCATGAACACATCGTGGGGGCCGACGATCAAGTTGTCGAACAGCTGGCTTTCGTAACACAGCGCAATCAGCGGGCAGTTGACGCGTACGAGCGGCAACAGCCGATCGTAGTAGCCTTGCCCGTTCCCCATGCGGCCACCCTCACGGTTAAAGCCGACGCCCGGCACGATCACCAGGTCGAGTTCGGCGGGCGGAATTTCTTTGCCCGGTTCGCCCCAGCGTTCGTGCGGCGGCTCGAGAATGTTCCATTTGCCCACAATCAGTTCGTCCATGCTCTGCAGCCACCACAGGCCGAGCTTGTTCGCGCCGGATTCGTCGGTGGTGCAATACGGCACAACGATCCGTTTGCCACTGGCGATCGCCGCGGGAAGTGCCTGCTTGGTGCGAAGTTCGCTGCGGCAGTCGATGTACCAGAGAACCGTTTGAGCCTGTTGATATTCGGGCAGATCAAGAAGCCGGGCGACGGCGGCCTGGCTGACTGCATCCTTGTTTTTCTGGGCCGCACGGGCGTCGTAAGCAGCGCGGCGGAGCACACCCTTGGCTTCCATTAACTGGCTGATCTCACTCAACGGTCGTCCCTCCGGAGGATGCGTGAATTCACCGCTTCTTCATATCGCGACCGGCGGTCTGCTGGCAAGGGGCGGATGGAACATTCAGCAGCCGCTGCGGCTGCCGCTGGGCGAAAGACGGGGAACTGTCCCGCTCGATCCGGCAAATCTTACCATTTTGGCTCGTTTTCCCGTCCGGAACGGAGCAGTGCTCCGCTTTCCGTTGTGAGCGGTGCGCTTTTTCGCCACGCGTCTTCACACATTCTTCTCCATAGGTGCGTTGGGGCTTCACATTCCCAGTGCGTAATGTTCGGCACCGCAATGTTGCGGGAGCCGCTGGAGGCGACTCGCGGTGGAGAATACTCCGCGATTGAACTACCTGCTATTCATGGCGAAGGAAAGTTGAATGTCTGTCAAAAACGTGTGGAAACAATCTGGGAGCCGAGGCCGCGGGGCCTTTACGCTCGTCGAACTGCTCGTGGTCATTGCCATTATCGGTGTGCTCGTGGCACTGTTGCTGCCTGCTGTGCAAGCGGCCCGCGAAGCAGCCCGCCGCATGTCTTGCGGCAACAATATGAAGCAAATTGGCCTAGCGGTTCACAATTTTGAATCGTCTTACATGCGGATGCCCAACGCCGGCCAGTGCGACTCGACCGGGTCATCTTCGACCGTTTACATGGTCCATTCGACGGCTGTGCAGATTTTGCCGTACATGGAGCAACAAGCGATCTACGATATGTTCGACCACGAATCACCTCCGTCGGCCTTCGGGGCGACCTTGAACACGATGACCAACACCTGGACCAGCAACGGCGCGATTCTGCACATCAATGCCAAGGGGCGGCCGTACAACGATCCGGGCCACCCCAAGGGTCAGGTGGCGGCCAAGTCGAAAATCACTTCGTTCATTTGCCCCAGCACACCGCTGGGCAAGGTCCGCGATACCGATGGCTATGGTGGCTGGGATTACATGTTCATCGCCATCTCCGATATCAATGACGCAACCAAGGAACGGACCACTCCCTCGGGCTCAGCCGCCTGGCTGGCTCAAGTGGTGCAAGGAATGCTGAATTGCGATGGATCGAGCATGGCCTCGGTAACGGACGGTACGAGCAATACGTTCCTGTGCATCGAAGACGCAGGCCGTGCGCATCCGAGCATCGGCAAATTCGGCGCAACGTCGAGCCGCCCCAGCGCGATTGCTGGCGAGCCAAACCCCATGCCGAGCGGATTACGCCGGATGTACGCTTGGGCCGACCCTGACGCCGTGACGAACGGATTTTCGGGACCGCACAATTCGACCGGCTCGAAGGTTGCTCGCGTGAATAATCACAAGACTCCGCAAGGTGGTCCGCCAGAATGCCCCTGGCAAACCAACAATTGTGGCCCTAACGACGAGCCCTTCGCCTTCCATCCTGGTGGCGTGATGGCTGTGTTGGGCGATGGCTCGACGCGGTTCGTTTCCGACACCACTGATGCCTTGGTTTTGAAGGCGTGGACTGGTGCGAACGACGGTAAGGTGATGGCCCTCGATTAATTCGAGTTCTAGCGTCCAGCAGGCTGTCCCTGCTCGTCGAGTTGATGCGAAAGACGCCCGACTTCACCGTCGGGCGTTTTGCTTTTGTGCTTGGCGTGGTGCCTTCGCTTGCGCTTCAGGGTGGTGATGGCAAGGCTCCGGCCGAGCGCTCTTGGACGCCCGTAGATTTGGTTTGTCGATTTGGAACGAAAACCAAAGGTTAAGGAGCGTTCTCATCGTCACCGCGGCTCGGCAGGAGCCTCGCCCACGCAGGGACCGCGTTCGACGTAAGTTGTGATTAGCTCTTTTGGGGCATGTCCAACAATGCCAGCTCGTCACCCCCGTATTTCTCGTGAAAACTCACAATCAACCACCCGAAAGAGGCGTCAATTAGTGGACAACTAGGATGAAACGACATCCTCCCGATGAGACTTACGTCAAACGGCTGCCTGGTTGTTAAAAGCTTCTGCAAGATTCGGCCTGCGGCGGTAACATCTAGTTTGGTGTCGCGCACACAACCTTCCGCTGACCCCGGATGACGTTCACTGTTGGAAACGACCCTGTCTGCAATCGACTGGCAAGCCGCGCTCATGCTCCACGATCGGTGGTTGCGCACAGTCATTCTTGCGCGCCTGCATGAGCCGCAAGCCGTCGACGATGTGATGCAGGAAGTGGCCCTCGCAGCGGTTCGGCAAGCGGCGCCTTTGGCCGACGTCGCCAAGCTGGCTCCGTGGCTATACCAACTGGCCGTGCGGCAGTCGTTGCTTTACCGGCGGAAGTGCGGTCGGCGGCGGCGATTGCACGGGCGGGTGTTTGAACTGACTCCGACCGAAACGCGGCCCGCGACTCCGCCACCGCTGGGGTGGCTATTGGCAAATGAACGGCGAGATCTGGTGCGGCGAGCGCTCGGCTTGTTGCCCTCGCGCGATGCACAGATCCTGCTGTTGAAATACACGGAAGATTGGAATTATCACCAGATTGCGGCGCATCTTGGTTGCAGCCATGCAGCGGTTGAAACCCGCCTGCATCGCGCGCGACAACGAATGCGCGACGCCCTGATGCGATTGAATGCTGAGGTGGAAACATGAATGAACCCCAACCAGAACTGTTGCTTGACGACATCACGTTTGATCGACTTGTCGACGGCGAGCTCTCGCCAGCTGAGTATCGGCGCGTGCTCCACGCGCTCGAACAACAACCCTGCGCTTGGCGTAAATGTGCGGAAGCATTTTTGCAAGCGCAGGCCTGGCAGCGGGAAATGAAAGCAGTACGGGCTGCTGCCGAGATCACCCCAGCCTCGAAGACATCGCCGAGCCCCGCGACGCGGCCGAGCGCGAGGAACGATTGGCTGCGAATGCTGCTGGTGGCCGCAGCCAGTTTTTTGGCCGCATTCTTCGTCGTGCAGACGTTTTGGCAGGTAACTGGCAGTCGTCCGCAGGTTCCTTCGCCACCAATAGCCAAAGGACATGAGCAACAGCTTTCGCCGCCCGCCAATGAAGTCCCCATGAGCGATCAGCCATTGGGCAAAGTGCAACTCGCGGTGAATCGCCTGGGGGGCGAGGATCCACAAATTGTCGATGTGCCGGTTTATGATCCGCAGGCGGCAACGGAGTTGCTCAGCAATTCGCGCCCTGCGCTGCCAGATGATTTAATCGAAGCCCTCGAAGCGGATGGCCATCACGTGAATCGCCATCGGCAACTCGTGCCGATTCAACTCGACGATGGCCGGCAGATGATCGTGCCCGTCGAAGGCTATCGCATCGTACCCGTCAATCGGCCCAGCTATTAAAAGTCTTTGGCAAGACGAGCCTCGCAGCGGCAACTAAGTATTTCACAGCGGCCGCTGATTGTTGACCCAATCAAAACACGAATGGATTCACGCCTTTCCCCGGAGTATCGCATGATGAAACTGAACAAGCTACTGACCGCCAGTTGTTTGGCGACGGCGTTGATTGCCGCCGCCGCTGTCGCCCAAGAACAACCAGTCGAAGTTCGCGTGCGCGCGATCGCTGGCCCCGATGGCAAATTGGAAGTGGTCGAAGAACGAGTCGTCGGCGCTGAGAAATCAGCCGAAAAGAAAGAAGCCGAGGCGACTGACAACAGAGCAAGCGACAAAGACGACAAAGACGTTGATCAGCCGCTGCGGGCTCGCCTCTTTCGCCGCGTGCAAGACCTGGGCGAAAAAGTAGGTGGAGCACCAACAGCCGAAGGCGGGCTGGTCGTTGTCCCCGAAGAAGCGTGGGGCGAGATGCCGCAGTCTGATTTTTGGATTGGTGTGCAGATCGCGCCGGTTGCACCCGAAATTCGCAAGCACATGGCGGTGAAGCATGGCGTGCTCGTCGTACGTGTCTATCCTGACAGTCCTGCAGTCAAAGCGGAATTGAAGGCCGATGACATTCTGCTGCAGGCCGGCGATAAGAAGATCGAAACCGGCACTGACTTGGTGAAGGCCGTCGACGCTGCCAAAGAGACCGAATTAACGTTTCTCGTGCTGCGAGATGGTAAAGAGCAGAAGCTGACGATTACACCCACCAAGCGCGAAGATACCACCGATCGCCTGACAGTCACGCGCAGTACCACGCCTCGACTCGAAAAGCTGCAGGCCGCGCAAAAGCAATTCGAAAAAGCACTCGAAGCGCTGCGGGCCGAAACTCAGCCTGACGGCTCCGTCGACTTGATGCTCGTGCGGCCAGGCGCGTTTATGGCTTATGGAGTTCAGCCGAAAATGCCCGACGATTTGACCGTGCAAATCACGAAAGAGGGCAACAAGCCCGCCAAGGTCGAAGTGAAACAGGGTGACAAGAGTTGGAATACCACTGGCGACAAGCTCGATGCGCTCCCCGCGGATATTCGTCCGCATGTCGAGCACATCTTGAATAGCGGTAGTGCCGATATGCTGCGCACTTACGGTCCCGGTTTTCCGCATGTCTGGAACATGAAAGTGGCGCCACATGCAGCGGCGTCGGCTACGATTGCACCTTACACCACGCGTCTGCCCACGGTGACTGCCGTTCCTCCGGTAGCTGCTGTGCCCGCCATTCCAGGCGTTGTTCCTGCCGGGCCGCCAACCGTAGCGCGAGCGGCAACGGCTTGGGCGAATGCCATTCCTCACTCAGGCAACGATGCCAAGCTGGATCAGATTCTGAAAAAGCTCGATGCCATCGCCAGCCCCGATTTGGATGAGATGAAAAAAGAACTGAAGGCACTGCGGAAGGAAGTCGATGAGCTGCGCAAGAAGAGCGTCGATCGCTAATCAAGCATATTGCCGCAAGTAGTTCTTCACCCGCAATTTTTTTGCGGTGTTCTCGCTGCTCATGTAGCGAATCTGACCGAAGATCGGCCGCTCCGGCGCCCAGGGGCGGTCGTAGCGGCCGAAGCACCAAAAGATGCCGCTGTAAGAATTCGGATTGCGGCCATCAAGCGCGTACTTGTTGTTCAGGTGAATCAACATCTGGAGTGCGTCCTGCGGCGTGGTAGACCACTCCAGCACTTTTTTGCCCCAGAGCATACGCAGGTAATTGTGCATACGCCCTTCGCGCACCAATTGCCGCTGGGCAGCGTTCCAAAGCAAATCGTTGGTTGCCGCGGCCTCGAACTCTGGCAATTCATAGGCATGCTTTCGCCGGTCACTCGCATGCTTCTCTAAAGTCTTGCGGCACCACTCGGGAAGCGATTCGTACTGATCGTAGTCCCGTCGATGTGCGCAGAAATTGAAACCGATCTCCCGCCACGTGATCAACTCATCGAGAAACGACTCGAGCGCCGGCGAAGTTCCCCACCAACCTTCGTTCTTGCCGTTGGCCTTCTGAGCGAGACAGTCGAGCGACCATTCTTCCTGCTTCGCGGCGGCAGTGAAGATTTCGTGCACCGATAAATGGCCAAAATGCAGATAAGGCGAAACGCCGCTGGCCACTTCCTGCTCGGGCTGATTGCGTTCGTCTTTGTACCGCGGCAGGCGGTGCTTCAAGAATTCCTTAAGCACGTTAGCGGCCGCCGCTGAACCTCCTTTGGTGCTAACGGGCAGCACAGCGTGATCGATCGGTAGTTTTTGCAAACCTTCGCTCTTCAGCAACTCCGGCAGATCGGCCGGTTTCCAACGCCGCGTGATTTCTGCGGGCAAGCGTTCGAGGGGCGGCAAGCTGCAGCGCACCAAAGGGTTGGCTTTAGGAAACGCATCTTTCTCTAGCCACGACCGCAAATTCTTTTGCAGCCAGCGGCGAAAATGAAACGCCATGGTGAACGCATGATCGGTGCCGCGCAACGGCACCAAACCATTCGAGTCGACGGCTTCCAATCGCAACGGCAACTGCCTGCCTGCGAGCTGAACCAATTGCGGCAGAAAGAAGCAGGGAAAATCGTCGGTCACCACCACGCAAGCCCGCCGCGCCAACTCGGCCAACAAGCCCGATCCTTCGCCGTGATTTGGCTCGACGTAGGGATAGTAAGTGACTCCCGGGTTCTCGGCTGCCGCGATGGCGGCCTGGTTGTCGGCCATCCCTTGAATTACGAAGCGATGCAGCCGATCACTGGCCCAGTGATACCGCGTCCTGAGCGCTTCGAGAATCACGAGCGGCTTCTGTAGTTCACGGCAGTGTTCCACCGCCCGCTGCAAACTAAAGTTCGACGCCACTCGCCGAAACGCCGTCATCCAGTAAAGCACGAAGTCGCCATCACCACGAATGGCTTGCGAATTAACTTGTCGAATGCGAATCGCCGGAACGGATTGCATGGCAGACGCCTGGGAGGAAAGCAATGTCACTTGGTACTATACAAGGCCGTCCACTGTCGTCTTTGTTTCGCACCGATGAATGCAACTGTCACTGTCGTCTCGCTCCTCACGCCGCCGGGCCGCGGTGCGCTCGCCACCATTGGCGTGCGCGGACCGCTTGCCTGGTCGTTCACCGATTCGGCAATTGATCAGCCTGCGTCAAGCGATCCGCGTCCCTGGTTGCGTCATTTCCGCAGCGCTCAAGGAGCCAGCGAAGAACTGGTCGTCGTCTTTCCGGCTGCCGACGAAGCTCGCGTCCATTGTCACGGAGGCTTGGCCGCCTGCGAAGCAGTGCTGCAAGCATTCGAGGCGCAAGGGGCCAAGCGGATCGATTGGAAAGAGTGGGCCGCCGAATTCGACCCAGCCCGCGTGGCGCTGTCCGATGCTCTGACGGAACGGACCGCATTGATCCTGCTGGATCAACTAAACGGCGCGTACAAATTGGAACTGAACGGTATTCGAGCGCTGCTGAGAACTGCTGATAAAGATGCAGCGATCCCTCGACTCAAAGCGTTGATTAATCGCGGCCACATCGGCTTGCACTTAACACAGCCTTGGCAAGTCGTCATCGCAGGTCGTCCCAATGCCGGCAAAAGCAGCTTGCTCAACGCACTGCTCGGCTTTCAACGCTCCATTACCAGTCCACAGCCCGGCACCACGCGCGATGTCGTCACCGCCCGCACGGCAATCGACGGCTGGCCGATCGAACTTCGCGATACTGCAGGCTTGCGCGCTTCCCAGGATGCGATCGAGGCCGCAGGGATCGAGCTTGCCGAGCAGGAACTACGAACGGCCGATCTCGTGATCTATCTCATTCCCGCGAGTGAATCGGCGCACCAAGTCGAACAGCAGCTGGCGAAATTGCCTGGCAATCTCCGAACCAAGTTGCTCGTGGTGCGAACCAAAGCGGACTTACATCCGGCATCGCCCGTTGAGGAATTTGCAGTCTCCGCACTCACCGGATTGGGATTGCAGAAGCTATCAGCGGCGATCGTCGAACGACTGATTGGCGAAGTTCCTACACCAGGTGAGCCGGTTCCTTTCACCGCCGGGCAAATCGCGGAACTGAACCAACTGCTTCATTCGGCGAGCGTCGAGGAATTGTGATCCATCGGCTCGCGCAAAAAAACAGGGCCCGTTCATTACGGGCCCTGCTCTCAACCTTCTCGGCAAGATGCCGTCTGCATGGCATGTTCTTCAGCGACGAGATTACTCTTCGTCAACAATCGGGAGCAAATAGGGATCGTTGTACAAGTAACGCGTCTTCGCGCGGTTCACTTTGAATTTGTAATCAGCAAAGGCAGCCGGCGTCGAACCAGCCGCGCGGAAGTCGGCCCACAGCTGATCGAGTTCGGTGTTGTAGGCGTTCCATGCGTTCCGGCGTGAGCGATCGACGCTCTTGCGTTCGAACAGTTGCACGGTGGGTTGACCGTAGTGACCGACGTGCGCGTGATTCTCGACCGGGTAGCCCGGAGGAACCATGGTGGTCGACATTGCCATCGAGACGAGCCAGGCAGACAACATAATCAGACTCCGCTAGTGATGTGCGGCCGCTGCCTCGGATCCGCGAATGACATCGCGGCGTCGGCTTCGCAGGCCGGAAACTTGAGTACTCAACCGAAAACTCAACCTGTTCGGACAACTCTAGCTCGAATTCCGCCGAATGCGATCTTTCCCCCTCAGCCGGGGCCGTTTGCAACTTGTTGATTCGAAACTTGACCGATAGGATGGCTCGATGCTTTGAATTGCGGTCGGCCGCTGGTTCGAACGCAACGATTGTGCTCGGCAATCCGTAGGGAGTGACAGACCTGGAGGTTTGTCCCTAGTAGTTTGCAGCCAACCTTCCTGCGATGCCGAAGGTGAGAATAACCGGGCTTGCGCCGAACGGCAGCATTGTGACAACTTTGCTGGCACGCGGCCGCTGGCAGCCGGAAGCAGCTCACCTCACCCCGCCAGCCCCACGCAGCGATGACAGAAAAACCCACCTTTTTCGGCCGCCGTGCGATCATCGTGCTGATGGTTGTGTTCTTTCTTGTTCCCTTTGCGCTCCGCGGCGCACGCCTTGGCGTCATGGGAATGAAGAATGATGTGCGCGACTGGCTACCAAAGGGCTTCGACGAGACAAAAGAGCTCGCCTGGTTTCGCAATCACTTTGTCAGCGAACAATTCGTAGTGCTGAGTTGGGAAGGTTGCAAAGGCGGACCGGACGATCATCGCTTCAATTTGTTCGTCGCGAAGCTGCAACCAGAAACGCCGCCGTCGATTCTCGCAGCCGAACAAAAGGCCGCTGAACCTGCACCCGCGGCGGAAGAGGCGCCAACGAGCGATACGAACGAGATCCCGCAAGCTACGGTTGAAGTTGCTGCGACCGAGGAAGAACCTAAATTGCCTTCGCCGACGCGGCATGTGCATCGCGAAGGCTTCATCGGTGATCGCCTCGGCCTGTATATGCCCAGCACCGATGGCAAGTTTAATGTCTTTGAAGACTGGGGACATCGCGGCGAAAAATGGCTGAAGGGGCGCAAAGACCCCGACAGCGAAAGCGTGGAAGAATGTTGGTACTACATCACGCCTGACGGCGACTTGTATCGCTGGGACGGGGTCGATGCTCCCTTAGCTTCGCTGTATCGCCACATCTACGGCAAATTTGTCCAGCAGCCGACCACAGGCGACCTGGTTCATTCGTTCGGCGAGGTCGACGGAGCCTGGTATCACTCCGATCCACGCCGGCTGCGGGCGCAGATGTTCAAAACGGTTACGACGGGACCCGATGTGCTCGCCAGTATGATCGGACCTGGCGGCGAACTGGCGAGTGAACCGGAAGAAGCAAAACGCCGTTTGACGGGAATGCTGTTTGGACCCGATGGCGAGCAAACTGCGATTGTGGTGACGCTTAGCGAAGCCGCCAAACATAATCTGCACCTGGTGCTCGGCCGAGGGATCCTCGGCAAACCCCGCGGCCGCTTGTTTGAAGTCGCAGCCGAATCGGACATCTCTGAAAACGAATTGCGGATCGGCGGACCTTCGGTTGACAATGTCGCGATTGATGAAGAAGGCTCGATCACGCTCTTCCGTCTCATCGGAATGACGGCAATTCTCGGGCTCTGTTTGTCACTGGCTTGCTTCCGCACGATTTCCGCGACCATCATGGTCTTCTTCTGCGGTGGCATCGCCGCCGTGCTCACTTTGGCCATGATGTGGTGGTTCGGCAGCACCGTTGATGCGATTGCGATGTCGCTCCCGGCACTCGTCTATGTGCTTGGCCTTTCTGGTGCCACGCACCTGATCAACTATTACTACGAGGCCGTTGATCACGGCGGCGTTCGAGGTGCGCCAGAACGGGCGATCGCCATGGGTTGGAAGCCCAACTTGATGTGCAACATCACCACCTCGATTGGCATGTTTTCGCTGGTGACCAGCGAATTGATTCCGATTCAAAAATTCGGTTTTTATGCTGGTCTCGGTGTGCTCACCGCTACCTTGATCGAATTCACCTACTTGCCCGCCGCGTTGCAAATCTGGCCGCAAGTGCGTAAGCAGCGGCCTGCTGGAGCTGAACGCAACGAACAGGCCTGGCTCGATAAGTACCTGTCCAACTTCTGGCAAAATCTGGGTGGTTACATTATCCGCAACCACGCTATGGTGGCGATCATTTGCATCTTGGTGATTGCCGGCACCGGCTACGGTGTGACGTATATCCAGACTTCCGTCAACATGCTGCGCATGTTTAGCGCCGACGCCAAGATCATTAAAGACTACGAATGGCTGGAAGCGAAGCTCGGCGAACTGGTGCCGATGGAAGTCATCGTCAGCGTCCCAAAAACGGCGATCTTGCCACCAGCCGATCAACTGCGCGATGAAAACGCCCGCATCGATCAACTGACCCAGGAACTCGATGCTGCATCCGACCCCATTCAAAAACAGAACATCGCCACCGAACTGGGAAAGCTAGAAAACGTGCAACTCGAGCGGCAATTGCAAATGCCGTTTCTCGAACGAATGGAACTCGCCGCACGCATGCAGCGCATGGTCGAAGAGGAGTTTGGTGCCACGGGGCGCGACAAAATTGGTCGCGCCATGTGCGCTGCCACGTTCGTCCGCGACTTGCCCGAACCCAAAGGGGACAGCAGCAGCTTGCTGCGGCGGGGTGCGACCAGCAAACGACTCGAAGCGCATCGCGAAGAATTTTTGCACAGCGACTATTTGCGGCTGGACCAGGAAACAGAAGCCGAGTTGTGGCGTATCAGCCTGCGTGTTGCTGCCACGAAGGGCGTCGATTACGGCGTGCTGATTCACGAGTTGAAGGATGTAGTTGAACCCGTTCTCTCGGCACAACGAAAACGAGATGAAATCGTCAAATCACTAATTGCGAAGCGAACTGACCATAAGTTCCCCGCGAACAGCAAGGTGCTGCTCTTGGGCGTGCCAGCCGATATCTCGCAGCGCGGTGCAGCTCCGGCAGTGGCAGCGACCGATGCGAAGTCGGTGAAGCCGATCGACCAAACTCGCATCTTCAGCGAATCGCTGATCGACATGCTGACGATCAAACGCCTGAAAGTGAAATCGTTTTCGCCCGGAGTCGACGAGGCTCCAGCGAACTGGAATGAATACCTGAGTGGATTCGATTGCGTCGTTCTGGTGAGAGACCACGCCGCCTTTGCCGGCTTCGACTTGCGGCGGAACAGCAAACTGCCCATTGATGCCCGCGACCATGTCTACAGCAGTAGCAATCCGATCGATTCGTCTGCCAAACTTGCCAAGACAAACAAGCACATCGCGCATGCCGTTTACACCGGCGTTGTGCCGATCGTTTACAAGGCCCAGCGCTCGTTGCTCGATAGCCTCATCGAGAGCACGTTCTGGTCATTCATCACCATTACGCCACTGATGATGTTTATCAGCCGCAGCGTCTGGGCTGGCATCGTGGCGATGTTGCCGAACGTTTTGCCGGTGCTAGTCGTCTTCGGCGGCATGGGCTGGCTCGGCATCGATGTCGACGTTGGTTCGATGATGACCGCGAGCATCGCGCTCGGAGTCGCCGTCGATGACACGATCCACTACCTGAACTGGTATCGTGAAGAACTCGATCGAGTCAAAGATCGCAAACTGGCAATCCTCGGTGCCTATAAACATTGTGCGACGCCAACATTTCAAGCCGCCATCATCAGTGGTCTGGGGCTGTCGTGCTTCGCCATGAGCACATTCACACCGACGCAGCGCTTTGGCTACTTGATGCTCGTCATCTTGTGGGCCGGCGTGGTGGCCGAATTGATTTTCTTCCCGGCGTTGCTCGCTGGTCCGCTGGGCGTTGTCTTCAAGCCCCGCAAGCATAAAGAAGAAGCCGAACCAACTCCGGAGGAAGCGCTACCCGCGCTCGCGATCGTGGCGGAACCGGTCGAAGAACGCTCCGTCCCTGCCCCCGTCGGGAAAGCTGCGTTGCTCAATCACTTGCGGCAAGATAACTCGCACAGCCGCAAGCATTAACCGAGCTTGGTCATTCCGCAATCGCATGAAACGCTGCCACTCATTCGCCAGCAGCAGACTGGCGAAATCTGCTGTAGTGGCCTAGACTTAACGCATGCACCCGCAATGGCATGCGGTGCACGAGTCCAATCACGAGCGAAGCGGAGCGCCCATGCTGACGACTACCAGGCAGGAAGTCTCACCTACCATCACGCAGGGGGGCGATCTTAGCCCCAAAGAACCAAACGAACTCATCAGTCGCTATCAAGAGATCGTCAGCGAACAGCGGTTGAATTGGACGTCCCACTTGCACCTGAACAAACGGCTGGGGGCCGGCGGACAAGGCGTGGTTTATCTGACCCAACTCCGCGGCACCGATGAATTCACGCTGCCCGCGGCCTTAAAGATCTTCTCGCCGGAACGTTTCGACGACGCCGCTGCCTACGACGATGCGATGGTTCGCATGGCCCGCTCGTCGGCCCGCATCGCTCAGATTCAGCACGACAATCTGCTGTACGTGTATAACTTCGTCGATCGCCGCCGCATCCGCATGCTGGTGATGGAATGGATCGACGGCTATGACCTGCAGAATCTGCTCACCATGCGGATGCTCGAGCGGATTCGCGACAAGGCCAGCCAACGCCGCTGGGAATATGTCAACCGCGTGATCTTCACCGCAGGCCCGACGCAGCCGCGCGTGAAACCGGGGATGGCCGTCGCAGTGATTCGCGATTGTTTAAGCGGCCTCGCCGCGCTCCATCGCCACGGCATTGTGCACGGCGACATCAAGCCATCGAACATCATGCTCAAGCGCACGGGCATCGCGAAGATCATCGATATCGGCTCCGCTTTCGAATACAACGCGCCGCCGAAGTATCGGCCCTGCACGCCGGCATATGCAGCACCAGAAGTGCTCGAAAATCGCGAGTGTACTCCGCGAAGCGACTTGTGTTCGCTCGGTTATGTGCTGATCGAAATGCTCGCGGGTTGTTCGCCGGTGGCTGGTGTGAACGACTTGCGCGAACTGCTCGAAGTGCGGCGGAACCTGCCACTGCGGCTGAATGAGATTTTGCCGGCCGAAGTCGTGCGCTGCGAACTGCTCCTGAGTTTCATTCGCGGCATGATCGCTCCCGATCCGGCCCGTCGATTTCCCAGCGCCGAAGCGGCGGATCTGCTGAAAGAAGGGGCAGCTGCGTTTCAACGGCAACTGGTCATCGGCGACCTTGCGGCCGAATATCCGAATGAAATTCGTGAATGGCTCGAAGAGCTAAAGGGCATGGAAGCTCAAGACGTTTCTCACAATCTTTCCAGCTGGTAATCCGCGCGGAGCCTGCCGAAATGAATGCCCTCCATCGATTGATCGCACTCTCTGCTGCGGTGCTGTTCTTCAGCCAGCTTGCGTTCGCGCAAACGCGGCTGCAGTTTGAAGCCATGCGGCTGAAGATGGTCAAGGAAGTGCTGATTGACGGCGGCATCAAGGACGAGCGGGTGCTGGATGTTTTCCGCAAGATTCCTCGGCATGAATTCGTCGCTGTCGAGCATCGGCAAAAGGCGTACTTCGATATGGCGATTCCCATCGGCGAGCAGCAGACAATCTCGTCGCCTTTCATCGTCGCCTACATGACGCAATCGCTCGACACCAAACCGACCGACAAAGTGCTGGAAATCGGCACCGGCAGCGGTTTTCAAGCAGCCGTGCTGAGCCCCTTGGTGAAGGAAGTCTATTCGATCGAAATCGTCGAACAACTTGCCAAGTCGGCTGAACGGACACTCAAGAGATTGGGGTACAAAAACGTCATCACCAAGGCCGGTGATGGTTACCTCGGCTGGGTCGAGCATGCGCCATTCGACAAGATCATCGTCACCTGTTCGCCCGAAGAAGTGCCCCAGCCACTCGTCGATCAGCTCCGCGAAGGTGGCCTGATCGTGGTGCCGGTCGGCGAACGCTTCCGCCAGACGCTGTACTTGATGCGAAAAAAAGACGGCAAGCTCGAGCGTGAAGCGCTGCTTCCCACGCTCTTTGTGCCCATGACCGGCAAGGCCGAGGACAATCGCCGCGTGAAACCTGATCCCGCGAATCCGCAAGTTGACAACGGCAGCTTCGAAGAAAAAGCATTCGACAGCGGCGCTCAGCCTGGTTGGTACTATGAAAAACAAGTCAGCTGGCAGGAGTTACCGAATGCTCCTGATGGCAAGCACGTCATCACTTTTCAGAATTCGCAGCCCGGTTTATCCGCTCACATCCTGCAAGGCTTTGGCATCGACGGTCGGCAGGTGAGGCAGCTCGAAGTTTCGGCGTGGGTGACTTCCAAGGATGTCGTCGGCAACATCAAGAACGACGAAGCGCCACTCGTTGCCGTGACGCTCTATGATTCGCAACGCCGCGAACTCGGCCATCAATTGATCGGACCGGTGGTGGGCGATACCGCGTGGCATGAAATCAAACGCGTAATCAAAGTCCCCGAAAGTGCTCGTGAAGGAATTCTCCGCGTCGGGATGTTCGGCGCTACCGGCACTTCGTCATTCGATAAAATTCAGTTCAAGAAAGTAGAAGCAAAGTAGTTTCATGCCTTCGACAATTTCCGCCGTCACCTTCGATCTCGACGGCCTGATGTTCAATACCGAGATGATCTACGGCCGTGTGATGCGGCAGCTATTAGAGAAACGGAACAAGCCCTTCCAGCAGGAGTTGCTCGACCAGATGATGGGCCGGCCCGGAATCGTCGCGCTTACGATCTTTCGCGAGTGGCACAATTTGGATGAAACCGTCGAAGACATCTACGCCGACTCCGATACGATCTTTTTAGAGATTCTCGATCGCGAGCTCGCGCCGATGCCCGGCCTGGTTGAACTGCTGAATGCACTCGAGGCGAACAAGATTCCCAAAGCGATTGCGACTAGCAGCCGAGCGCCGGTGGTGCATCGCATGCTCGATCATTTCGGTTGGCGGCCGCGATTCGATTTCATTCTCACTTCCGGCGACGTGCTGCACGGCAAGCCCAATCCAGAAATCTATCTCAAGGCTGCCGAAAAACACGGCATCGCACCGGCAGCGATGTTGGTGCTCGAAGACAGCCACAACGGCTGCCGCGCGGCGATCGATGCGGGAGCGCACGCGGTGGCAGTTCCCGGCGATCACAGCCATCGTCATGACTTCACGGGTGCACAGTTCATCGCCGATACGCTCGCCGATCGGCGCATTTATGAACTGCTGGGTATTACTTAGCGTACGACCAGCTCATCAAACGACTTAATCGCTGGATGTTGCTGCTCATTGCTTTGTGCTGCATTGCCAGGACGAAGGAGCAAGGCTGTTTGCAATCCCGCAGCTTTCGCCGCATCGAGTTCCGCCGTGATATCGCTCAGAAACAGCACATCTGTTGGCGCGCAATTCATGTTGGCGACGATGTTCTTGTAGCTGGCCGCTTCGCGCTTCGAGCCGATCGTGGTGTCGTAATGTCCGGAAAGCAGCGGCAACAAATTGCCCGCCACTGTGTGTCCAAAGAACAACACCTGCGCTTGCACACTTCCTGAAGAATAAATGCGCAATTCCTTTCCGACTTCTTTCCACTTTCGCAGGCAGCCGGGCACTTCATCGTAAACATGCGCGAGCAGTTCACCGGACTTGAAGCCGGATTCCCACACCTGCCCCTGCAATTCCTTCAAGCCGGTCGCTTTCAAATCGGCATCCATTTGCCGAATGACTTCGGCGGTCAATCGCTGCTGCGCTTCTTCGCGCTGCAAGTCTTCGCTGCCGACTAGTTCCAGTAGCGAACTTTTGCCGCCGTCAATCGCGATTTGCTTCGCGGCAGCGAGCACCTTCGCATCGGCAGCATGATGATCGAGAAACTCGGCGAGTTCGCGGCGGACGTACGGAAACATTTCGTCGTAGACGAAACGGACCGACGAAGTGGTCCCTTCGATGTCCAGAAGAATCACGCGCCCACTGAACTCGATCACCAGAACCTCGCTCGACCTGTAGGACGGAGCACTGCTCCGTCCCAAAGACGTTGACGCCACTCAGGACGGAGCAGTGCTCCGTCCTACGCAAAGACACACTAAATTCTCACAGCCGACCCCATGCCGACCGGCTCGAGATACGCCGGGCCCAGGCAGAGCGCTTCGTACTTCGCGTTGACCGGATTATCGACATACGCCGGGCTCCAGCCACTCATGTCCTGGAACAGGCGGATGCAGCGGATGTTGCGATCCTTGCACAGATCGAACCAGTGCTGCGTTCCCTTCGGCACGTTGATCAGATCGCCCGACTCGACCTGCACGGCGAAAACCGGGCCGTTTTCCGGATGAATATGAAACACGCCACCGCCTTTCACCGTAAAGCGGACTTCGTCTTCACTGTGCGTGTGTTCTTTGGCGAACTTCGCGAGCATCGCATCGAGGTTCGGCGTTTCCGGCTTCACGTTAATTACGTCAGCCGTCACGAAGCCACCGCGAGCCTTCAGCCGTTCGACTTCAGGAGCATACGCAGCAAGGATCTCGGCGTCCGTGGCGTCGCGATCGATCCGGCCGTCGACATCCCACTTTTCATACCAGATGCCAAACGGCGCCAGGAACTCGCTGATTTGCTGCGGATCGGTGATCTCGCGATTCTCGTCTTGGATCCGGATACGTGCCATGTGTTAACGCCCTTGGGAAGGATGAAATGATCTGTTCGTGATTTGTGTTAGCAGACGTTCTTGAGCATGTGTCGCCGCGCGGTGCATTCCAAAAGGAACTCAATGATCTCGATATGTCGCCGCGCCTCGGTCAGATCGACACCCCAAGTGTACAGTCCGTGCTTGCGAATTAAATAGCCGTGCGTCAGCGGCTGGCTGGGATCATTCAGCCGACGGCGAACCTGCTCGGCCAGTTGAGGAATGTCCTGCGTGTTCTCAAAGATCTCCATCCGCCAGGTGTGCTCGTGCGTGGTCACGCCCGCGAGTCCCTTGAGCATTTCGTATCCCGAAATCTCCACATAGCCTTGTTCGAAAAACAAATCCGACAGCACCGTCGACCAGACCGAATGCGTATGCAAAATGGCTCCGACGCCGGGCAACTCTGCCGCGACGGTATGCAGCAGCGTCTCGGCCGACGACTTCGGCTGCCCCGGCGAAGTGGCCTTACCCTTCCCATCGACAATCACAAAGTCGCTGGGGGTCAGATGCCCTTTGTCCTTGCCGCTGGCCGTGATCAGCAGTTCCAGCGGATCGCGGCTCACCACCACACTGTAGTTGCTGCTCGTGCCCAGCGAAAACCCGCGACTCCAGAGCCAATTGCCGGTTTCGCACAAAGACTTGGCTTGAGTTTCGTAATCAGCAAGCGTCTTGGCAGTCGCGGTGGTCATTGCAGTTTAATTGGAAAGGTGGATGCGAAACCAGTATGGTACCAAATTGTGGGGCGGATGTTGCTCGGCAGTGCCGCGGCTGGAAGCGTGCCGCGCATGAGAAAGCCCCGCCAACTTTGACGGGGCTTTCTGTTAGTCATTCTTGCCGGATCGGCACTGCATCTAGTTTGATCAGGTCTACCGATTACGAGAACTTCGTGCTACCCGGCATCGGCACGGTTGGCACGGGCGTGTCACCGAATTCGAGCTTCGGCGGCGTCAGGTCTTCTTTCGAATTGAGCGCCATTTCCCACGTGATGTTCTGGCCGGTGTAGCAAGCCATCCGGCCCATGATGGCCAGCAGCGTGCTGGTCGACATGTACGTGCCGTTGTTGATCGGCGCGCCGGCGCGGATCGCGGCGAACAGTTCGACATGTTCCTGTCGATACATGCTCGGCTTCGGACCGCGGTACTTCCACTTGGTGTCGCCCGCGGTGATCTCATGACGCAGAATCGCAGCACGGCCCTTGGTGCCGAGGACGTAATCCTCGGTCTCGCTGAAGCAGCCGGGCTGTTGACGGGTATAGGCAAAGCACTTCACGCCGTTATCCCATTCGTAGCAGACGGCGTGATGGTCGTAGATGTTGCCCCACTCTGCGCCGGTGCGAACCTGGCGGCCGCCCAAACCAAAGGCTTGCTTCGGCGGCTTGTCGCCCATCAGCCACATCGCCTTGTCGAGGCTGTGAATGTGTTGCTCGACGTTGTGATCGCCGCTGAGCCAGGTGAAATAGAGCCAGTTGCGCATCTGGTATTCCATCTCCGACCATTCGGGCTTGCGACCGCGATGCCAGAGGGGACCGGCGAGATAGTTCTCTTGAATGGCGACAATGTCGCCGATCATGCCCCCCTGAATCTGCTTCATCGTCTCGCGCACACCCAGGTCGTACCGCCAGCAAAGACCGGAGACGAGATTCAAACTCTTTTGCCGCGCGAGTTCCGACGATTCGAGCACATGTCGAACACCAGGAACATCGACGGCAACGGGCTTTTCGCAGAACACATGCTTGCCCGCTTCGACGGCAGCACGCAGGTGAGCGGGGCGGAAGCCGGGTGGCGAGCAGAGGAGCACCACATCGACATCGCTGGCCATGACTGCTTTGTACGCGTCGATGCCCACGAAGCAATTCGCGTCACTCACTTCGAGTTGCGCGCCGAGTGGAGCCTTGAGGGCGTTGCGAGCGGCTTCGACGCGGTCGCCAAAGGCATCGGCGAGCACGGTGATCTTGGCATTCTTGTCAGCGGCCATCGCATCGACGGCAGCACCCGAGCCACGCCCGCCGCAGCCGATGAGCGCGACTTTCAGCGTATCGCTGCCAGCCGCGTGCACCGAGCGAGCGCCGGTCATGGTCGTGGCGACCGAACCAGCGACGGCGATGGCGGCAGATGTTTTCAGAAAGTTGCGGCGCGTCGGCTGCGAAGTAACAGGCTGCGACGAATCAGGATTCAAGGCGGGAACAGACATGAACGAAAATCTCCTAGATGGTGGGAACGAACGGGCCGCAGGGGAGATGCAGCGCAAAAGAAACCGGCCGTTGCGTTACGAGCCATTATCGCTGGATTGCTGGGCGCTGCAACTATATCAGTGGCTAGTTGCGGTCAACCGAAGGTTGGGGCGAACCAGTTGCGCAGCGAATCGCTTGCCAGGCCAGGCAGCGGGACGGAATTTGCAGACGAGTCACGACCGCTCGAGCGTGGTCATTGCAGCCTCGCGCCGCAATTCAATTTGCTCGAGTTCCAGATCGGCTTCCGCTGCGCTTTTGCGACCATAAGCCACCTCCAGCATCAATACCGCTTCTTCGTTCAAGCCGATGCGCTGGGCAAGATCCATTGCCCGTTGATAGCTGGCGCGAGAGATCAGCGGAATGTAGTACGTGCACCAGAACGCGGCGACTGCGAACACGGCGCCCACGCCGGCAGCGATTGCCTGTGGTGTCTTTTGATCCGAGGCGGTGATGATGGCGACAAACACGGCCACGATGAACCCGAGAAACAACAACGCCCGGATCCAGGCCACGAGGATGCTTTTGAAACTCAGCGGCAAAGTCACACCGCGAAAATTGTCGCCACTTTCTTCCAGCACAAAATAGGTGCCGGTCGGAATGATCGGCAGATAGTTGATGTGAAAAAACTGCGTCGACACATAGCCCATGCGAGGAACTTCATCGACCTTGCCCATCAATTTTGTTCCGAAATGCAACGACATGCACGCGGCTCCCCAACCGACCTAGACAGCAACCCAGACACTCAGTTCCATCATTTCATTGTATCCGTCGCAATCGCCGTTCGCAGGATCAAGTATTACGAATCGCGCCCGATATCTGGAAAGCCGGACACCACCCAGGAGTCGCTTGAAAAATGCACGCTCGGAATGCCTCTCAAACTGCCGAAGAAGTCTTACGGAACGAGTAAGTGCGGCACGCACGCGCACCTCTAATTCCAGCCCCAGCACTGCCCCGCTGGGGTATTTTTGCGCGCCGACAGTGAATACCTTGAGTCGGAATTGCGCACGGAATAATCGCCTAGCCGTGCTGTTGCGAGTGAGGGGCAGATTCACAAGGCCCCAGGGCTAGGTGTTTTCTTTTATCTGCCGGCGCGGGCCGCGGCGATTCTGCCCAAGTTAGCGCGGAAGTTCAACGTTGTGATAAACGTCCTGCACGTCGTCACAATCGTTGAGCATGTTCAAGAATTTCTCGAACATCGGCAGATCTTCAGCGCTCAGTGTTTTGTTGACCTGCGCTAAAAACGCGATTTCTTCGGCGTCGAACTTGATATCCGGAAAGGCCTGCAGGATCGCAGTTTTCGCTTTGTAGAACTCGCTGGCTGGGGCGAAGATCGTCAGGGTCCCGTTCTTGTTCTCGATTTCTTCGACGTTGACGTCCGCCGCGATCAAGGCTTCGAGAACCGGCTCTTCGTCTCCCTTGAAAGAGAAAATGGCCAGGTGGTCGAAGTTGCGCGTTACCGAGCCCGCTTTTTCCATTTTGGAATTGGTCTTGGTGAAACAGTTGCGGACTTCGGTAATGGTGCGGTTGTTGTTGTCGGTTAAGCAATCGACAATCACCATCGAGTTACCGGGGCCGAAGCCTTCGTAACGGGCCGTAACGAAATCTTCTCCGCCGACGCCTTTGGCTTTGTCGATGGCCTTTTCGATGACATGGGCGGGTACCTGATCGCGCTTGGCCTTATCGACCAATGCCCGCAAGATGGGATTGGCATCGGGATCAGGCACGCCGTTCTTCGCGGCCACGTACAGTTGCTTGCCGTACTTGGAATAGACCTTGGACTTTTGTCCCGCGGTCTTCATGATCGAATGCTTGCGATTCTCGAAATCTCGTCCCATTGCACTTCTTTTCGTGAGCGTGTCGGCAACCGTTTTGCTTTTTGGAATCTAGCACTTGGAAGGAAATTTTTCCAGGTAGCTGCGCCACACCCCAGGAGGACTGCAAAGTCTGATTTGTCGAACTGTATTGGCTTGGGTTGCGTA
>CAYMWL010000005.1:0-242839 GCA_964394305.1 uncultured Pirellulaceae bacterium | reverse complement strand
AGGTCGGAATGGGTAACAGGACCGCTGATGGGCTTTGGCTCGCTGGGTGCCGCCGGCTGGCCGGCGATGGGAGTGGAGTAATCACGCGGGCCGGGCGTTGTGGGGAGTGGTGCCGGCGCCGATTCTGCAGTCGGCGTGGCCTGTGGCAACTGCTGAGAAGGAATACCGGTCACATTGCCATATGGACCTGGTGCGCCGCTGCCAACTCCCTCGCCGTTCGTCACCTTCCACCCGTCGCTGCGTTGATCCTTCGCGGGTTCGCCTTTGAGGAAGGGAGCCCGTTCGTAACGTTCACCGGCGAAAAACGATTCGTCCTCATCGCCGTATTTGCCTTCGCCGGCGCGTGCACCTGTCGGCTGGAGTGCAGATTGAGTGCGATTGACTGCGTGAGGGGCCGACTCATTCCAGCTGAGAACCTGCAGGTTCGGCCGCTGCCATATGACTGCCACCAGTGCGAGCGCGGCTGTCGAAACGAGCGCGATGCCTACGCGCTGAAAAAATGTTCGTCGACGACTGGCCGCCGCAGCCGAGAGCACCGGCTCAACGGCTGGTTGATTCAGCCGCTTGAGAAGTGTTTCACGGAGCGTGGGATCGGCCGGCGGCAAGGATCCGCTGGCGATCGTTTCTTGCAACAGATTGGTGAAGCTGTCAGGCGCTTCGTGATTCGAGGATGGTTCGTGCGTTTTCATAAAGGAACCCTAAAAGGGAAGTTTGTTTAAGTTATCAATCCGAGCGAAGCGAGGACTGAGGTAGCCCAACGCATAAGCGAGGGAGATGTGCAAGGGAAGGTCGCTTTGCAGGGCCGGCCCCTCACCCCAACCCTCTCCCCGGAGTACCGGGGCGAGGGAGTAAGAAATGAGTTGCTCCCTCACCCTCTCACGCTTTCCGCCTGCCAGGCAGTGACTTGTGGATGTTCCCGCAGCGTCTTGACCGCACGGTGGACGAGCACGCGAACGTTGCCTTCGGTGCGCTCCACCACTTCGGCAATTTCGCGATACGACCAACCTTGCGACCAGAGCTGCAGCGGCTCGCGATAGAGCAACGGCAAGCGGTCGACCAGCGACCGGAGCACGTCACTGAGTTCACCCCGCTCGGCGAGCATCGCCGGATCGGCATCGGAGCTATGTTGCTCCGGTGAATGCCCGAGCAATTGCTCGTCGCTCTCGTCGAACGACTGCAATCGCCCCGCCTGCCGGAGCCAATCCAAAGCCCGATTGCGGCAGACGCGATACAGCCAAGCTGCCTCTCGCCCCCGCAATTCTTTGGGATCCTGATCGCACAGTCGCAAAAAGGCGTGCTGCACCACGTCGCGAGCGGCGTGCAAATCGCCGACGAAACGTTGCGCATAACGCACCAATTCCGACTCGTGTCGTTCCAGGGCCGCCAACACCCACGCCCGCCGCGCGTCTGCTTGCATCGCTATGATCCTGTCTGGCAATGTCCCGATTTTCCTTCGGTCAAATCACCTCAGCTGAAGTCGCCAGAAGCCAGGCCCCGCGGACGACTGACTTCTGGCGAATTCAGCTGCTGGAAAATCAGGCCAGCCACCCTTCGCTGAAAGATTAACGCTTGTTGCCGCCGGTTGTTACAAGGGATCTGGGAACTAGGGGCTAGGGGCTGGGGGCTGGGGAGTTTAAGATTTGGTTGACTTTGAAGTTCAGGCATTTTCCCCAGCCCCTAGTTCCTAGCCCCCAGCCCCTTCCCATGTCGATCGACCTCCGCAGCGACACCGTCACGAAACCCACCGCTGCCATGCGGCAGGCCATCGCCAATTGCGAAGTCGGCGACGATGTCGTTGACGTCGATCCCACCTGCAATCGGCTCGAACGCCTCACGGCCGAACTGCTCGGCAAGGAAGCGGCGATCTTCATGCCCTCGGGAACTATGACGAACCAGGTGGGTGTGCGGATTCATTGCAAACCGGGCGACGAGTTCATCTGCGAAGCCGGCTGCCACATTTACAACTACGAACAGGCCGCCTATGCCCAGCTCAGCGGCGTCGCCGCCCGCACCGTCGAAGGCCCCGCCGGTGTGCTGCATGTCGATCAGCTGAAAGGGCTGATCCGGCCGATCAACGATCACCTCACGCGGACTCGCCTCGTCTGCTTGGAAAACACGCACAACCGCGGCGCGGGCAAAATTCAGCCTTACGATCATGTCGAAGAGATTTGTACCTGGGCCCATGAAAATGGTTTGCGTACGCACCTCGACGGCGCTCGCTTGTTCAACGCCGTCGCCGCCACCGGCATCGCCGCGGAGCAATGGGCCCGGCATTTCGACACCGTGAGCGTATGTTTCAGCAAAGGGCTCGGCGCTCCAGTTGGATCCGCGCTCGCGGGGCCGAAGGAGATGATTCAAGAAGCTCGTCGCCACCGCAAACTGTTCGGTGGTGGCATGCGGCAGGTTGGTATTATCGCTGCCGGCGCGCTGTACGGTCTCGAACACAATCGCGGCCGGCTCGTTGAGGATCACGCCAACGCGCAGATCCTCGCCGAAGCCATCCGTAGAGCCGAAGGGATTTCGCTTTCGCCCGAGGATGTCGATACGAACATCGTGATCTTTAAAGTAGATCCCAAGCTTTGCTCTGCAGCCCAGTTCCAAGCCGAGCTGAAACTCCAGGGCGTGCTTTGTTTTGCGATTGGCCAAACGCAAGTGCGGCTGGTCACGCATCTCGACGTGACCGAAGCGCAATGCCAACAAGCGGGCAAAATCATCCAAGCGGTTGCCGGTGAACTCGCCAAAGGAAACGTCGCCGCGAAGGAACTGGAAGCAGCGTATTAATCCCTACTAGCCCGACGCGCAAGCGAGGGTGAATCGGGTACCAACGTCGTCTCACAAATCACCCTCGCTTGCGCGTCGGGCTAGTGCAGGAAAAACATGTCGGATTTGAAAATCGGTTTCATCGGCGCCGGCCAAATGGCCACCGCTCTCGCGCAAGGCTTCGTCCGCGCGAACATTCTTCCTGCCACAAAAATCGCCGCGTCGGACGCATATCCCGCTGCCACTGATAAACTCGCGAAAGACCTGCCAGGTTTAAAAGTCGCCACCAACGCGCAAGTCGCCGAAGCCAGCGACGTCGTGATCCTCGCCGTCAAGCCGCAAGTGATGGCCGCCGTCTATCAAGACCTCGCCGGCAAACTGGCGAACAAACTGGTGATCTCGATCGCGGCCGGCATCTCGCTCGAAAAACTCTGTGCGGGTCTAAAAACGGATCGCGTCGTCCGCGTGATGCCAAACACTCCCTGCCTCGTCGGCAAAGGAGCGAGTGCATTTGCCCTCGCATCGGCCGCGACGAAAGAAGATGGCGAGCTGGTCAAAAAACTCCTCTCCGCCGTCGGCATCGCGCATCAGGTCGATGAAAAACTCCTCGACGCCGTCACGGGCCTTTCCGGCTCCGGCCCCGCGTATGTCTACCTGATGATCGAAGCCCTCAGCGACGGCGGCGTGAAGGCGGGCCTGCCGCGTGCGCTCGCTACTTCGCTCGCCGCGCAAACGGTGCTGGGCGCCGCCGAAATGGTCATCACCCGCAACGAACACCCTGCTGCGCTCAAAGATGCCGTCGCCAGTCCAGGCGGCACAACGATCGCGGGCCTTGCCACGCTCGAGGACCGCGGCCTGCGTGGTGCACTCATCGCGGCCGTCGATGCGGCGACCAGGCGATCAGCAGAATTGGGCAAGTAAGATTCACTCACTTAGTCCTCAGTTCGGCTGGTCGATTCTGCCCTTTAGTAGCCGGCCGATTGCTGGCCTGTGCATTTTGCCCAGCTTCACCCTGCCGCAAAATCGGTCCCAAGTTCCACGCCGCCGCAGCCGATATGGTGGGATAAGTCGAAATGCTTTTCGCGGAGGTTGCCATGGACGGCGATGCGCTCAAGTTTGCTCAACAGATGGCCCACGACATTCTCGCTTGGGTCGGCTTCGGCACGCTCGTTGGATTGCTGGCCAAAGCGATCATGCCGGGCAAAGATCCAGGCGGCGCGGTCGCCACACTGGCGATGGGCGTCGGCGGCACGGTGATGGGTTTGGGAACGCTGGCCTTCTTTTACGAGGGTGGGCGGCAGATCACTCCGATCAGCCCCATCGGCTTCGTCGTGGCGACGGCGGGGGCGTTTATCATTTTGTTCTTCTACAAATTGCTCGGCGGTTATTGGTTTGTGGAAGGCGAAGGCCCCATCAAACGGCGAGCGACCCGCGTGGCCCCGCGGCGACGGGCAGCGGTTGTGTACGAAGACGATTAACGGACTTCGGGTGGCGTGGGTGGCGTGATGGGTGATTGTGGGCCGAAGACAGCGAGCTTGGTGCCCGTCGTGATCAGCAATTTGTCGCCAGCCACGAGCAGATTGCCGCCGGTGAGTCCCCGCGGCAGCAGTTGAACTTCTTTGAGTAATGGCGGCGACCATTCATTGCCGCGGCGTACAGGCTGCGTGCTGAAGATCAAAATGTTCTCGCGCGTCGGCCACCAGACTTGCTCGCCGACGATCACGCCTTGCCCTAATCCTCGCGGCGAAGCAGCAGCCGCTGTAGCATCAGGCCGGCCGGCTGGATACTGAGTCTGTTGCTGGCCTGTGGTGGCGTCGAGCCAATAAATGCGATCGCCGGCTGCGATCAACGTGTTGTTCCGCACACCGAGCAACGTCGTGGCATCGGTGGCAACTCCCGCTGCGGTCTGCCAACGAACCTGGCCGCTGAGCGCATCGAGCGCCAGGATGCGATCGCTATCTTGCGGCGCGACGATGATCAAACCGCCGGCCGCCAGACATGGATTCAGATCGCGAAAGAATGTGCTATCGCCGGAGCCCTCGTCGCGGCGAAACAGCGAACGCGGGTACGTGGTCACCCATTTCAACCTGCCCGACGCCGCTTCGACGCAGCCAATCGCGCCGGCGTTGGTGTGGCAATAAACATGGCCATGCGCGATGGTCAGCAGCAGGCCGCTGATCTCATCAAGGTTGCCGCCGCCAAGCGTGGCCGCCGATGCGATCCGCGTACGATATCGCAACCGTCCCGCTGGGCGTGGATTGTCGTCGTTGTCGTTGCTGGGAACATACGTGGTCGCGAGTTCGAAGCAGGCGACATATACCTGCGAGCGCGAACCCTCGACATGCCGCATGGCAACATAGAGCGCGCCGTCGTGCACGAGCGGCGCGCCTTCGAACGACCACTCGGCCGATTCGGGACGGATCGGAAAGCCGTTCAGCGGTTTTCCCTCGGCAGCAAGATCAACGCCGAGCAACCAACCCTGATCCTTGGCGAGCAATCGTTCGACGCGGCGGGAACGAGGAACAGTGACGGATGAGCCCATGCGCGTGAACGCTTTGTCGCCATTAATAGTGACGGTGTAACGCGCGACACCAACGTGTCGGGCGAGATCGGAATGCATGTCATTGATTTCGCCGAGCGAGCCATCATCGGCGGGCGGTTCGGCTTGCGTGGTCGCGCTGCGTGGATAGCCGACGCGCCAGCGAAGGGATCCGGTCGCCAGCTCGAACGCGGCGAGATAACTTTCGCCGCGACTATCGGCGCGGATGAGAACGTCGTTCTTCCAAATGGCCGGATAGTAAGCAGCGAGAGATTTCATGTCATCGCCGACGCGCAGTCGCCCCGCGCCGATGATATCGCGATCGGAAGTGAGTCGCGGCAAACTGGCAGTCCAAAGCGGTTTGCCAGCTGGATCGGGCGGGAGCGTGAACACGCCGTTCCGCTCGGCCGTGCCGTTCCAAGTCGTGGGCAAAGTTGCTCGTTGCGCGGCGGGCCAGGATTTCGCTTGTTCGCTCAGCGCGGTGAGCAGTTCAACATAGTTGCCGCGGCGGCCTGCGATGGCGCCTTCGCCGGTTGAGTGTTGTTCGCGGAAGCGTTTGAGTTCCGCTGCAATGCTTTCGCCATCACCAGCGAGAATCGAAGCGAGCACCAGTCGCGCGCGGATATCCGCGGGCTGCAGGTCGCTATCGGGATAGATGGCACTGATGTCGCGTTTATCATGTTCTCGGGTGAAGCCCAGCCCTGTGCGCTCCCACCAATATCGCGCGGTGATCAGATCGCCACGGCTGAGCGCTTCGTCGCCGAGCGCGAGCGCCGCGTCGTCACCCCAGCGACTGGCCCAGGCTTCGTCGACCACGCGCCTCAGCAGCGCGGGCTGATGTTGTTCACGCCCGTCATTTACCCAACGTTCGGCAAGCGGATCCACCAGGCGTCGATATGCCGCGAGCGCTTCCGGCGCTTCGTGCGCGAGCGCGGCCAATCGCCAATGACAATACTCGCGCACCGTCACATGCCAGGTGGGCAAATTGTTGTTGACTTTGGGATCGCGATTGACGGGAATCAGCCGGCCGCCGTCGTTTTCGAGCACGCGGCGGATCGCTTCGACGGCTTCGTCGTATTGCTTTTGCGCGAGCAGTTGCCGCGCGTTTTCGAGATGGGCAGCGCCGGCGGCATCGAGCAATTGCAATTCCGCGCCGGCGAGATCAGTGGGTCCGACAAAGATCTGGGCAGTTGCTATCTGAAACGACAAGCAACCGACGAACAGGGCAGCGACAATCGTGCGGCAGCTGCGCATCGCTCAACTCGCTCGCGGGCTGCCGTAGCCCTCGACCACGCGGCCCACGCCGAAGAGGGCGATGCCGAACAGCATCATCAGCAGCATCACGCTCAAACTGTTAGCCCGCATTGCAGCAGTCAGCTGCATCACCATCGAAATGGGGAGGAGCATCAGGGCCAGAACTTGCATCGCTTTGCCGATCGTGCGGGTCATGCTTCAATCGTAGTGCGAGCAGCCGCTGATCACAATTGGCACACACCCTGAATGATCCTGGTGGCCCCAAGGCAGGAAGGAAACATCTATACTGACGGTTTGCCTCGCGGTAATTGCTCCTCTCGGGTATTCTGATGTCGCGCTTTTGGAAACTGATCGGCCGAGCGCTGGGGCTCGCGTGCCCGTTGTGCGGCCAGGGACGGATGTTCCGAGGGTTGTTCGCGATGCACGAAAAGTGCCCTCACTGCGGCGTGAAGTTTGAGCGCGAGCCGGGGTTCTTTTTGGGTTCGATCTACATCAACTACGGCATCACCGCATTGGTGACGAGTGCAGTTTTTCTGCTGCTGATGGTGGTGAAGTGGCGGTCCGACATCGAGCAAATGGGCGTGGCCGTCGCGATTGCGATCATTCTGCCGATGCTGCTTCATCGTCACGCCCGCGCACTGTGGGCCGGCTTCGATCAATGGCGCGACCCGCAAGAAGGGGAAGTCTAAAGTCGTTGCTGCGCTTCGCGGAAATCGCATCCATTCACCGTTCGCGGAGCAACGCGGCGACTAAAGTTCGCGAACAAAAATATTGCCAAACTGCACGGCTTCTTCGTGATGCTGCAGACCAATGGGGCCTTTGGCTGGTACGTCGGGCAGCTGGGCTCGATCGATGATCAGCTCGCCGTTGAGGACCACGGTGACGCGGTCGCCTTGCATGGTGATCACAAAGCGATTCCATTGGCCGTTGGGTTTGTCGGCCCGCTTCTTCGGCGTCACGCCGGCGCGAACTTCGGCAGAGTACTTCTTGTTGGTGCGGAACTCGGTGATTTCACCGGAGCCCACCGGCCGGCAGCAAATGTTGGCCTGGGCATGTTCGTAACCGCGCAGCAGAATGCCGCTGTTGCCGGCGTCGTCCACGGTCACCAGCTTCGGCTTGCCGTTGTCGCCGAGCACATCGTCGCCATTCGGCTGCACCAGCGGCCATTCTTTTTTCACCGGTTTGTTCGGCAATCGCCAATCGCAGACGAGGACAAAATCGGTGTAGTCCTTTTTTGTCCAGAGATGCTTATCGAGCGGCTGTTTGGCTTCACTCTTGCCATCGTAGCTCAACTGCCAGTCATTCATTTTCCAATGGCCTGCATTCCCTTCGACTTGCTTCCATTGACTCAGCTCGACATCGAACAGCAGCGGCGTGAAACCTTCGGCTTCATTGGCAGTTTGTTCTTTCGTTGGATTGGTCGAAGGGAGTTCGCGAATGTTGATGTTGCGGAAATGACATTCGGAGCCTTCCGACTCAAGGCAGATGTAACCTTTGCGCGGATTGCACTCCGAGCCGCCGGAAACTTCCTTGCCGTTGACGCTCAGCCTGAGCACGCCGTTGTTGCACTCGACGCGGTAATGATTCCACTCAGGCGAAGGCTTGCAGCGCTTCTCGCTCGGCAAACAACGAGCCCAACCGCCTGGATGAGCTCGCGCGGGTTTCATCGTGGCGCCCCAGATGCTGAAGACGTCGCCATGACTGGTGTAGTTTGCTGTTTCGCGGCCATCGAGCACTTGCACCTCAATGCCGCGGCTGAACGGCGTGCCGACCGCGGTGAGCGGATCGCCCCAAATGAACACGCCCGCGTTGCCGCCGGCGACCATGTGCCGCCATTCGAGCTCCAGCACGAAGTTTTCATACATGCGGTCGGTGCGAATCGTGCCGGTCGGTTTGCCGGTGCTCACGAGGAGGCCATCCTTCGCTGTGAACGTGTCCGGCGCGACATTGACGATCTTCCAGCCGGCTAAATCTTTGCCGTTGAAGAGGGGCGTGAACTTTTCGTCGTCCGTGGCGAAGGCGGCAGCGACGCTGATGAACAACAATGAACAAGCGGTGATGCAACTGCGACTGAGCATGAGAGGCTCCTAAGTGGTTATCCAAGCATCTGATCGAGCGCGGTGAGCGCGACGGGCCAGCTCGGTTTGTCGGTCAGATAGGTTTGCCACCAATCTTGTACCACACTCGCCGCGTCGAGATCGGGCAATTTTGGCAACTGCCAGCCTTCGATGGCGCGCGAATGTTGCTCGGCCGAGAACTCGCCGAGTTCGACATTGGCCGCAGCCTGCAGCACGGCGGGGAGCAGCGCAAAAGCAGCGACGTGTGGCAGCCGCTGCGCGTTGACATGATCGGCGAACGCGGGAAGATCGCACTGCAATTGCGCGAGCAACCAGGCCAAACGCACGACCTCGGGCAACTGCGGCATGGGATTGGTGAGAACGGCTTCGAACGACACCGCGTTCTGCTGCAAATGTGCTTCACCGCCGCCGCCGAGCGCGGGTTGCACGAGGACGACCGTAGCTTCGCTGGCAAGCAATCGCTCATCGGTCAGGCCTGCAATTTGTCGCAGCAAACCGTTGCCGCGGGCTTCCCATTGCTCGCGCAACGGGCGTTCGCGTAGTCGGAGTGTTTCGGCGGAACTGGGACAACATTTGTTGAACGCCTGCACCACTGCGGTAACCACTGCAGTTAATCGCGCCACGAGCAGATCACCGCGCGGGCCACTCCCTTGCACTTTCACGATCGCGCGCTCGACCAACTGCCGCGGTGCATCGAATTGAGTGCCGAATCCAGCCAGCGCCCGTCGAAACGCTGTCGGCGGCAGGCTGGCGGCAGCAATTTCTTGCTGCAGTGCTTCGGCCGGTTCCGCGAGTGCTGCCTGCAACGCGGGATCGATCAGCGTCCTGCCGCGCGCGATGGCAGCGGCGGCATGCAGCGCGCTGTTAAGTGGTCCGGGTTTCCAGGTGAGCTGCATCGGGAGGATCAGGAGTCGGGTGCGGGAGTCAGGATTCAGTGATCGTAGCACAATCAACAACGAGTTGAAGACTTTGCAATGCGCCACGTAAACCTCTACCTTACTTCTGAATTCTGACTCCCGCACCCTGCACCCCGACTCCCGCCACCATGACTCCCACCGACATTGATACGCCTGCCCTGTGCCTCGATCTCGATGCGTTCGACGAGAACGTGCGCGATGCCGTGACGCTCTGTCAGCTCCAGAACATCGACTGGCGGCCCCATGCTAAGTGCCACAAGTCGCCCGTTATCGGGCAGCGATTGATCGATGCCGGTGCGATTGGCCTCACGTGCGCAAAGCTCAGTGAGGCAGAAATGTTCGCTGCGGCGGGCATCCCTGATTTACTGATTGCCAACATGCTTGCGGGGCCGTTGAAAGTGGCGCGGCTCGTGGAATTGCGAAAAATCGCCGATCCCATTCTGGCCGTCGACTCGATTGAACAGGCCGAGCCGATCAGTGCGGCGATGCACCGCGCTGGCATGCGCGTCCGAACGATTTTGGAAGTCGATATCGGATTGCACCGCGTTGGAACCCAACCGGGCGACGCTACGCTCCAACTCGCCCAGCAAGTCGATCAACTGCCGGGGCTCGAACTCGTCGGCATCATGGGCTACGAAGGGCATTTGATGGCCGTGGCTGATCAAGCAGCCAAAGTACAACAAGTGGAAGAATCGCTCGCGTTGCTCGTTTCACAACAAACGTTGCTCGGCAGTCATGGGTTAAACTGCGATTTGGTGAGCTGCGGCGGTACTGGCACGATTCATCTTTGCTCGATGCAGCCTGGCATCACGGAGATTCAGGCCGGCGGCGTGATCTTTATGGACGTCTTTTATCGACAGCTCTGCCTCGTGCCGGGTTTTCGTGAAGCGCTCACAGTGCTCGCAACCGTCGTCAGTCGGCCAACCCCCGACCGCGCGATCATCGACGCCGGCCGCAAGAGCTTGAATATTGAAATCGCCACGCCACAAGTCAAAGGGCGGCCCGATCTAAAGATCACACGTCTCTCGGCGGAACACGGACAACTGCAAGTGGAAGGCCCACCTGATTCGCTGCGAATCGGCGATCGGCTGGAGATCATTCCGGGCTATGGCGATCTCACGATCATGCTGCACGAAAAGTTTCACGCGTTTCGTGGCGGGCAATTGGTCGAAACGATTCCAGTGCTCGGGCGTGGGAAGCTGCAGTAAGTTTGTCGCAGCTTCGTTTGGGCGAACGGCGATTTACCACGGCATTTCGAGTTGGCCGACGATCGAATCGGCGAGGCGGAAAAGTGCCTCTTCGTGCGAAGTGACCAGCGACTGACCACCTTCCTGCACAAAGTTGGTTGACTGGCTGAGGTTGACGAGCAGCGGCTGCACCGGCACGTCGGTGTGGCTCATGATTAGATCGCCGCGGCGATCGACCCAGCGGATCTGTACGAAGAAATCGGTCTCTACATCGCGAGCTTCATCAAGGCCGTTCGTCGCCAAGACTTTTTTGTTTTCACTGATGATCCGCGCGGTCAGCACGCTATCGGCTGATGCGGCGTCCGTCAGTTTGTAGGGCGTTTTGAGTTCGATCTGTTTGCAGATGTGTTCGGTCAAGCGCTCGCCGAGATTGCGACGCAGGCTATCGGATTGCACGATCGGCACATGGACGGTGCGGATATCCGGTCGATAAAGGCTGCGATTGCCGAATTGATAGGCCGCACAGCCGGACGAGCTCGCGGCGGTGAAGAGAAGGGCGGCGATGAGGAGGAAGCGGAACACGTTCTGTTCGTTTATCTCATGTCTTGAGTCTTGTTGTGACTCGGCATCAGGCCGGCTTTCTGTTTCCCCAGCCTCTATGTTATTGCTGTGCAGCAGCGGGGAGGATTTCCGATTCGACAGTCCCTTGGTTTTGAGGCTGCTGTTCGCGCGGGTGTGTCTTTTCGTAATCCTCAATCGCATCGAGTGCCCGCTGGATCTTGTCGCGCTTGGGTAGCAAGTCGACCAGCCAGGGGGCGTACTGCTGCGGCTTGGCTGGTTTGCCTGCGACTTCTGAAATGCGGTTTTGGGCGCGGCCCGCGAGCGGTGTGTCTTCGAATTCCTTGATCACCCGTTGATAGTAATGGATCGCGCCGCCGTATTCCGCGCGGCGATCGAAATACTCGGCCATGTTGAATAGCTTTTCCGCTTTCTTGTAGCGGATCTCTGCCGCAGCGCGGTCGAGATAGTCTTGTTCCGCCGCATATTCCTTGGGGAACTGCCGCTTCATCTGCTTGATCAGCTTTTCGGCTTCGTCGAGCGACGTGCCGCCGTAATTCGGTCCCAAGTAACTCATCAACTTGGCTTTCATGCCGTTGAAGTGCGCTGAAAATTGATGCTCACTGGTGGGATACGCTTTGCGCAAATCCGTGTAATAGTCATCCGCCTTTTGGAAGTCGCGATTGACGAAGTGCTCATTCGCGGCGGCCATCGTGGCATCGTCGGCGAGCCGGCCAGTGGGATCATCGACGCGAATTTTGTCGTATACGCGGAGCGCGTGACCGTGCGTATCGCGCCATGGCCGTTCTTGATCGAACAAGTTGACCGAGTACCAGCCTTCGGGGTTTTTGCGATTCGCGTCGAGCCAATAGCGGGCGATGGCAAACCGCCGCTGATCGATGGTGTCGAGATACCGGCTATTGGGAAACGCTTTGATCAGCCGCTCGTAAGTTTTGTTCGCGGAGTCGTAGTAATCGGCGAAGAAGTAACTCTCGCCAGCCATGAAGAGCGCGTCTTGTTCGAGCGCGGAACCCGGCCAGCGCTCGGCAGCGGAGACGTACTGTTCGCCCGCTTCGACGAGCAGATCCTTGCGTGGTTGCTCGGGGTTGGCCGTCGCCTGTTTGTATTTCGCTTCTGCTTGCAGATAAGTATCTTTCGCAATCTGACGATTGGGGCCGTTGCCGGTGGCTTTCTTTAGTGCTTTATCGAGATTCTGAATTTGCAGGTCGGACCACTGAATCTCTTCGAGCTTTTTATCTTCGGTTGATTCGAACGAAACCTGGTCGATATCGCGGCCGGCGGTTGCGGTGGCTGCGGCGGGAACTTCTTCCGATTTCCAGGGAGTGAGGCTGCGCGGGAACATGCTGGCGCATCCTGTCGCCAGTGGCAACGTGGCCAGCAACGTCAAGCCGATGGCGGACATCCTTGTCCTTGGCATACCGTCCCCAGGTGTGAAATCGTCGTCGGTCCGCGCGCAAGATGCGCGCTCAGAAGGTGCTAATACTCAATCGGCGGCGGCGAGTCCATGCAGAAAAGGTTGCAATCGCAACCGATGTCCGGTCAGGTGATTGATGTAGTTATTCAACAAACCCCGCAGTTCGCCCCGTTCGCCGGCGGGAATAACAAGAGTTTGCCAATCTTGCGCAGTCGACGAAAACTGCCTCAGTCTGTGGATCACTGCGACACTGACGCTGACGACCTGCCGTTGCCCGCTGCGACAAGCATTGCAGAGCAGCCCACCGGCGAGCAATCCAAACGGTACGCGGCCGTTACTATCAGGCGGACCGACTTCGACCTCACGGCTACAGGCTGCACATTGTTCGAGTGATGGCGCGTGCCCCACCTGGCCGAGAGCTAGCAGTTCAAACCACAGCAGGGTGGTGATCGGCGAGACATTGCCATCGAGCGCGAGCAGGGCCTGATTGGCTGCTTCGAACAACTCGGGATGCGGATCGTGGGTGTCGGTTAATTCGGCGAGGAGCTCGGCGACATAATAGCCGGCGTACAAGCGGCCCAAATCGCGGCCTGCGGCGCGAAAGCGGCGGTCGAGCTTCGCTTCAGTTAGCAGATCGAGCACGTCGGATGACTTGCGGAGAAATACAATTCGCACGAGCGCGAGTAGGTCGAGCGCCGACTCAAACGGCCCTTTCGGCCGACGAGCCCCTTTGGCAAGCGCGGTCACTTTGCCGAAGTCGCGCGTGAACATAGTCACGATCAGGCTGGTTTCGCTGAACTCCACCAGCCTGAGGACAATTGCTGAACTCTTTTCACTCGCCATGTGGGAATGATAGCAGGCATGGGAGGGAGAGGGCTCCCGCCGAGCCCAAGACGAAGCGTTGGCGGGGCGAAATCGAACGTCAACTTGCGGCGAGTTCAGGTCACTCGCCGCAGCGGCTCCCAATGGGGTGATGTCCTTTGAGCAAGGCATATCTCAGTTACCAACGGAAACAAGGAGGCGTGTAGCACGGAGGTGTATAGCAAGGCGGGCGGTAGTAAACCGGCGGACGATAGCAGGGAGGTGTGTAACAAGGCGGCGTATAGCATGGCGGACGATAGCAGCTGCCGTAGCCACCATAGCCATAACCATATCCGCCACCATGGGCGGATGCAGTCGAAGTGAAGACTGAACCGAGCGACAGAGCAGCGACCGCGACGAGAGTGAGGAGGAGCGATTTCATGGCACAAATCCCTTGCAAATGAAACTTCTGGATGTGGGTTTCGCTTCAGCGACAGTACCGAAGCAACGTTCCGCCTAAAAAGCAGCGGTTGTGCCAGCAATGCGGGCGACGCTGCTTAACCATTTTTCCAGCAAAGACTTAAAAATTTTGCGGCCGATGGCGCGCAGGAAATGCCAGCGGTGAATGCGCCGTCATGCTGACGACAGCAGGCGGTCAAAGTGATGAATTTGGGTGGGCTTAGAAACGGCCGAGCATGCTGACGAGTCAGCTGAAGTTGTTCGGCTCTCCTTGTTCGCGTTATGAAATAGCCATCGAGCCATTGCATTTCTGCGCGATCGAATCGCGGATACGGCGCAAACTGATTGCAAGCGCTGGTCGTTTTGTCCGGTGTGCTCGATGTGTTTTGATTTCCCGCGAAGTGTGCTGCTGGGCCCGCGCGCCTCTCGTATCGCGCTGCGTGGGCATGCTATCATTTGAACCTTCCCGCCTCACTGCCCACACCACCTCTCCGCGATTCTGGAGCCTGTGAATGTCTGTGCCGAGCTCGTCTGGGTCAAAACCACTGGGGCCCCCCAATTCCTCCAGCGGCCTTCGGTTGACCACCGTTCAATGGTTGATCTGCATTATCGCCGCAATTGGCTTTGCCTTTGATATTTATGAACTGCTGATGCTGCCGCTGATTGCGCGCGATGCCTTGCTCGAACTCGGTAAGATTCGGCCGGGCACTCCCGAGTTCACGACTTGGATTAGCTTGCTGTTTTATATTCCGGCCGTGGCGGGTGGCATCTTCGGATTGCTGGGCGGCTATCTCACCGATCGCCTGGGGCGGCGGCGCGTGCTGACGTGGAGCATTTTGCTTTATGCCTTCTCCGCCTTTGCGGCCGGCTTCTCAACAAATCTGTATATGCTGCTGTTCTTTCGCAGCCTGGTGTTTATCGGCGTTTGCGTGGAATTTGTCGCGGCGGTCGCTTGGCTGGCAGAATTGTTCGACAATCCCAAGCAACGTGAAGGGGTGCTCGGTTTCACGCAGGCGTTTTCTTCGCTCGGCGGCATGTCGGTGGCCATTGCGTCGATCATTGTCGCCTCGTGGGCCAAGAACGAATCGCCGAGCATTTTGTTCGAGACCATCAAGCTGCCCGCGCTGCAATTGCCTGCCATTCAACTGCCCAGCTTTTTGAGCTTTTTAGGAACGATTGAAAACGAACATGCGGGCTGGCGATATCTGTTGATGTCAGGCCTACTGCCGGCGATTCCGCTGATTGTCGTTCGTCCGTTTTTGCCGGAGTCTCCGGCCTGGGCTGCGAAGCGCGAGAGTGGCAAGCTGCGCCGGCCGTCGATCGCCGAACTCTTTTCGCCCGAATTGAAACGGACGACCATCGTCACCACGCTGATGTTCACGTGCAGCTTTGGCGTGGCCTTTGGCGCCATTCAACAAATGCCGCTGATCGTGCCTGGATTGCCCGAGACCCAAGCGGCCATTAAGGCTGCGACGGAGAAATCATTTCCACAGGCGAAGCAAGACGCGTTGAAAGCCAAATTGGCGAGCGAAGGAAAAAGCGACAAGGATATTGCCAAGGCCGTCCTCTCCGAGCAAAACAAGCTCTCAGGGCCGATCATTCAATCGAAGGCCAGCCATGCCACCGAGCGGCAGGAGATCGGCGGGTTAGTGGGCCGGTTCTTGATTGCGATTCTGATTCTGTTCATCGCCAGCCGGCGAACGCTGCTGCGGATTTTCCTGGTGCCCGGCATGATTCTGATGCCGATCATCTTTGGCTGGGCCGCGGTCACGAGCCTGCATTACTTGGAATACGGAATTTTCGTGGCCGGTTTGCTGACGGTCGCGCAGTTCAGCTTTTGGGGCAATTACCTGCCGCATGCTTATCCCGTGCACTTGCGCGGTACTGGCGAAAGTTTTGCCGCGAACATCGGTGGCCGCTTGATCGGCACTTGCTTCTTCGGTGTGACGCAATGGATCGCTTACTTCCTGCCAATCGATGGGCCGTACGCGACCAAGGTTGCTTACACCGCGGCAGGCGTGGCGTTCTCATTGTACCTGGTTAACTTCATCGCCAGCTTCTGGCTGCCGGAACCGAAGCCAGACGCTCTTCACGAGTAGTATCATTGCCTTCGGAGCAACCCATGGCCTCTCATCCCAAATCGACCCGCGCAACGATCATTCCTTGTCTGCGTTATCAAGATGCCAAGGCCGCGATCGAGTTCTTGTGCACAGCCTTTGGGTTTGAGAAGCATGCGGTCTATGAAGCACCCGACGGTTCGATCATGCATGCGGAGTTGAGCTTCGGCAATGGCATGATTATGCTCGGCTCGAAGAGCGACACGCCGTTCGCGAAGCTGCAAAAGCTGCCCGCCGATGTCGGCGGCACGGGAACGCAAAGCCCGTATGTGATTGTGAACGACGCCGACGCGCATCATGCTCAGGCCGTTGCCGCTGGTGCGACTATCGTGCTGCCGCTAAAGACCGAAGACTACGGCGGCCGGGGATATTCTTGCTTGGATCCTGAAGGTTATCTGTGGAACTTTGGAACGTATGATCCGTGGACGGTGGCGAGTAACACCTAACTACGCAGGCGATTTTCGATCCAGGCGGGATTGCGTCGCCAATCGATGACGGCGAAGACAATGACGACGTCGCCTTGCACTTCGTAGAAGATCGCAAACGGAAAACGTCGCGACTTGATGCGTTGAAAGCCGAACTCTCGCGCGGGAATGCCGGCGAGCGACTGAAGCTGGTCGATATCCTCATAGAGGCAGCGCAGGAAATAAAACCCGAGCCCCGCGGAAATCTCTTCGTAGAATTCAAATCCAAGGACGAGGTCGTTCTCGGCCTCCGGCTGGATTTGAATTCTCATTTCCGCTTTACTCGGTCAAGAATATCCTGCTTCGCAACTTCCCAGTCCTTGAGTTGCATGCGACCTTCCTCAACGGCTCGCTTACGTTCCTGCAGCAATTCGAACGGCCAATCCTGCGGCTGCACGCCTTGAGGGACTTGCGCAAGATCAATGAGCAGCAGATTGAGCAACGCTTCTTTTTCAGCAATGGACATGGCGGCCAACTGTGGCCCCCAGCGATCATCGATGACGAGTGGATTTGCCGTGGACATGAAATAACCCTGGCCCCAATTACTCGATACGCGAATTTGCTGGTTCTCGAAGTACAACCGCCATTTTACGTACGAGGGTCCAATCCTGCAATTTTACCTAAGGGCTCGTTTCCTTCACCAACGCACTGATCGCCTTGAACTGCGGATGCGCTGCGGTTTCGCACCATTCAAACAGCGCGGCTTCGGTGGTGGTGATTGTCGCGCCACTGGCATCCATGCGGCGGACGGCGACTTCGGCGTCGAGCGAGTTGCGGCTGCCGATGGCGTCGACGCACAGATAGGTGCGAAAGCCTTCGCTGAGCAGATCGAGCACCGTTTGTTGCACGCAGACGTGAGCTTCGATGCCGCAGACCAGCACTTTGTAGATGCCTTGATCTCGCCAGCTGTAAAAGATGCTGGCGCACTCGCGCGAACTAAAGAGCTTCTTCGCCGGCAACGGCCCGAGGCGCTCGGCGAGCACTGCCGTCGTCGGGCCGAGGCCTAGCGGATATTGCTCCGTGCCTGCAACCGGAATGCCCAGCAACTTCGCGCCGTCAAGCAGTCGGCGGCAGTTCCATGTAACTCGTTCGTGTCCCGCGATCATCGTCAGCAGTTTGCCTTGCATGTCGACGACCAGCAGGCCGGTATCGCCGACCGACATCAGTTCCAAGCTGCGATGCAGCGGCAGATTTTCAGGTGCGTTGCTCATGCTGCGAGAATAACAGCCACAGCTCGTTGGTAGAAGCTGTCGCGGCATTGCAGCCAACATCTGTTGTGCTAGCAAATCGAAATTTCAACCACCGGGCGATATTTTCGGGGGGCTGGTTTTTGCTGAAGAAACCGATAGATTCTCAAACCATGAGCAGTCTCCGGTCGGCCGCACGCAAAGACGCGTGGAACGACCTTTAGGCATGGAATGGCCTGATCAAGAGTAGGACTGTCTTCGATACCGGAGCAAACGAAGGGCGGCTAGTAAGCCGCCTTTTGTTTTTGTCGCGTAGGTGAACAGCACTACGGCTTCAGCAGCTTCACCACATCCGCCGGCGGCTGGCGTTCTTCGGCGGGCAGCTCGATCGATTTGTTAAGCTCAACATCAGTGTTTGTGATCTCGCCGCCCGTCGCCAGGAAGAACAGCTTCTCCTTTAGCCCCGCGTTGATGTGTTTCGCCGGGTTATTGTCGGCTGTGAAGCGGGCCCGATCGATTGGCAACCATTTGTCATCCGCGAACACCCACGCGTTACCGAAGCGTGCAACACGCGGCTGCGTCGCCGAAACCTTGTTGCGGCGAAAATCTTCGACGAACGAGTAATAGCCGCCGAGCTTTTCGTCCTTGGTGATCGTGCTGAACGTCACCAGCTTCTTCCACTCCTTGGCCTCGTTCACGTACAGCCAACCGGTGTAGGCCGTGCGATCGTCCTTCCGTTCGCTCGTCACCATCAGCCGATAGGTCTCGCCGTTCTTCCAATCGAGATCGAGAAACGATTGCCCGCCGGTCCCTTCGCCGCCAAACCGCTTCACACGGACGACCGGGTCGTTGTAGAGGAGTTTTACGCGTTCCTTTTCTTCGACCTGGTTGGGATTGTCTTGCTTGCCAGGATCCCACACCGAAAAAATCACGAGCCGCTTCTTGTCGTCGATCTGTTGAATGCCGAAGTAACCATGATTGAACCCGCACACGCAAAAGTAAGTGCCCGGCGCCGACTGATCGACGATCACTTCGTTGTAAAACGCGGTGGCGGCGGGAGCTCGCAATTGCAAGTGCACGCTGCGGCAAGCCACGCCGGCGAGTTTTTCATCGGCGGCCGTCAATCCGACAAGCGAAAGGCAACTCAGGGTGACGAACAACAAACACCAGGACTTCATAGAGCTCATCTTTCTGGGAATGGACTAGCCGGGAATATCGGCACGCGTCAGGCCCTCGAGCGTGCCGCCAATCTGAATCGAGTGACCATAAAACAAATCTCCGTCATCGTGCCAGAATTCAAAACCCCCTTCGCGATCGAAGGTGATTGCCTCTAACGTCATGCGCGCCTGGAATTGTTCGGGAGTCAGTGGCGTGACGTCTCCCTCGTCTTCGTCCTCACCGAGCCAATAGTCGTTCTTCGTGGGCAACAACTCTTCAACCGCGTAATCTTCGATACGTTGTTTCCATGTTTGCTGATCTTTCCACAGCGTCTCGGCGACTTGCAGTCCGCGGCTGATATCGTGGCCCGCTTCGGGGTCGAACGAAATGTCGACTCTATCGCCGTTCCATTCGGCCGAGCCTTCGAATTGGTCGATTCGGCGGTTCAAGACGAGTTCGCCAAAGTGTTCCGTCTTGAGAATGACAGGTCGGGCGAGTTCTTCAGCAATTTCCTGCAATCCATCAGGATTTGCTGGCTCATTGGCGAGCGCTGCCAGGATCGCTCTTGTTCCGTCGACGGACAGTAAAAACTGAAATCGCTGCAGGCTTAAACTCGGATAGTCCTGAGAATAGCGCTCGGCATGGGATTTGATTGGCCGCAGGATCGTGAGTTGTTGTTTGACGATTGCCTGACCTGGTCGCCGCCACGCTTCGAAGGAAAAGCAATGAATCTTGTGTCCCGCACTTTCCCAGCCTCCTTGGCCGCTTTCACTGACGACGCCTTCGAGCTCGACCAGCTCCTCGCCATACTTGACCTTGGCCAAATCGATGCGAAGCAATTGCTCGCGCGTGAGTTGCTTGAAATTCGACACGATTCCTCGCGTGACGTAGCGCTTGATTCAGTTTTTAATCCGCAGCGCATCGATCTTAAGCAAATACCCAATCGTCCGCCACAGCGGAACTTCGCGGCCCGCATACAACTTTAACAGTTCGCCAATCGTTGTTTCGCCTTGCAATTTTAAATGGGTCAAAATGTTTTGCCATTGATCGGCAGGCAATCGCGCATCGCTGCCGAAACCCATCATCCAATCGCCAGTCAGCGCAGCGAGCGACGCTTCGTTCGCTTCGGGGCCGAGCTGCAAGCGTGTTTCGAGAGTGAGCGCACGCGTCGCGTAATGGGCGAAGAGTTGAAAGGGATCGATCGAGAGCGGATTCGTCGGCGAGGTTTTTCGCCGCGGCGCGTGCTCGGCGTCTTTTTTTCGCCGCTCTCCCAGCTCGTTCCAGAGGGCTTCGTAGCGACCGATGATGTGCCGCCAATCGAACTCCGCGCGGGCTCGTGCGAGGCCTGACGTGCCCAACTGTTTTCGGAGCGCGGGATTTTCGATCAGCTGCAACAACGTCCGCGTGCAGAGGTCCACATCGACGGCCGTTGACATCGCCGCTCGCGCGATGAACGAGTTATAAGCGAGCAGATCGGCCCAATGATCGCGAGCCAGATCGACACCAACTCCCGGCGGCGGCATCACGACGGGAATGCGAAAGCCATCGACTTCATGACGCACGGTGGCGCGATAGCCATTCCAATCGCTGCAAATCACCGGCAGGCCGCTAGCCATCGCTTCCAGCGGCGTCAGACCGAAGGTCTCTTGAATGTTGTCTGACAGCGACATGAACAGATCGGCCGCAGCCCACGCTTGCTGCCGCACTTCCGGCATCCGACCGTCGAGAAAGACGCAATCGACGCCGGGACAGAACTGCTTCGTCGCAGCGCGGAATGATTTCTCTTCGCGTTCGTTTTCGAACCAGCCGACCTGGATCAAGTACAGCTTCTTCTTCGTCGCTTTCGCCGCACGGCTGATCGCTTGAAACGACGTCAGCGGATGGGCCTTGGCATAAAAGTTCAGCCGGCCGACGTACAGGATCGCAACATCGTCGTCCTTCATCTCCAGCGTCTTCCGCACACCCGCACGCAGTTGCGCTGTTTTGGCATTCGGAGCAAACGTCTCGCAATCGACACCCAGCGGAATCACCGGCAGTTGCAGATGCGCTCGCGGAGTTCCGCCGCCGTGGCGATCTTGCAGATACTCGTTCCAATACTGGAGCACCTGGTCGAGCGTGTCCTTCACCGCATCGCTGGTGCAGATGAGCGCATCCCAACTTTGCAGCGGCGCGACCGACAGATCGCCGAAGAACTCCATCACCGCGCGGCTGCAGATCGTGTGCGTCACGCCGCAGAGGCTGTACGCTCGCTGGTCGTAGCTGCGCCGCTGCCAGGCGTAGTCGCCGAGAGCCGGATCGGGCCGATAGAGCGTGCCGACTTTGCTCAGCCCTTCGAGCCACCGAGCGGGAATCCACTGCGGCTGCTTGTTCGGCGGCAGCCAGGCCTTTGTTCGTATGACGAAGTCTTCGTATTCCTTTTTGCTGGGCGAACAGCAGGGGAGCACCGCCGCGCCGGAGTGCCGCACCCAGGCCTTCAGGAACTGTTCGCCAGCGGCCTGTCGCCCCACCAGGCGTTGGCCGCTGGTATCATAGCCGTCCGGTTGATACCAAACGGCAGCTGTCGTCGTCACATCATCCTCCTGCTAAGCGAACATGCGGACCATCACGCGGGCCTTGAGCATCCGGCAGCCTTACCTTGAGCTAATTCTCGCCGGCCGCAAGACGATAGAATACCGCAGCCGGCGAACCAACGTGCGCGAGCGCGTCTATCTTTATGCGAGCACTTTCCCCGGCCCTGCCGAAGTGTTCGCCGCGGCGGACTTGGTTTGGGATGAACTGCCCCGCGGCCTGATCCTCGGCAGCGTCGAAATCACCGGCTGCGAACGTGGCGAAGATTTTTTCGAATGGCAACTCGCCCGCCCCGAACGACTTGCCACGCCGTTGAAACCAACTCGCCGGCCGCAGCCGTTGTTTTTCTTCCCGTTTGCGAGCTCGTGAGCCATTCCTGGCAGAAGCCTCGCGCTCTCCTGATGATGGTGGCGGCTGCCGCCGTCGAGGTTCACTTCGGCAACTTGAAATCGTGCTTATTCTCACCCGCCGCAATCTCAACCGTCAGCGTCGACGCCGTGTTGTATTTCGCCGGCATCGCTTCGGCCCGTTCGTCCATCATCATCCCCGGATCGCCGGAAGGAACTTGCTTGCCCGTCGGCTTCGCCCAGCGAATCTCCACGCGATAGCTCCCCGGCGGTAAACCCTGTTCAGCGGGAATCGCATACTTGCCGTCGACAATCTCCGCCGCTCCCTTGCTTCCTTCGTCGCCGCCCGCTGGTAGAAAGACAATGCTGCCGCCACTTACGGCTTCACCATCGAGCGACACCTCACCGCTCACCGCGCGGCGGCCGTCGCCGCTGCAGCCAGTGAGTAACAGCAGTGCCCAGCAAAACAGCCCCATGTAGGGTGGGTTGAAGGCACACCTGAGGCCCACCATCAATCGCGAAACGACGTCGAATTGGTGGGGCGCGCGAGTACGCTCGCCCCATCCTACGTCATGGGGAAACATCAGCATGGAACATTCCTACGGCAATTGCGCCACGTTCCCATCATCAATCCGATACAAATTCTGATACAAAAAATTCGCCGGGTTCGCTGGCTCCGTGATGGTATGAGCACAGCTCGCCGTGTAACCCTTGTGCGACTCGATGTTGGCACTTACAAATTTCACGGCGCCGTCGCACATCGCAAAATTCGCCCCGCCCGGATGCATGCTCGTCCACGCATGACGGTTGCAGTTGGGATCGCTGTTCGGATTCGCACACTTCGTGTTCATCGGCAAATCGCCGCGGCCATACGTCATCGCATCGGTCACTCCCTCCACCCGACCGATCCACAACGCGGCCACGTTCTGCTTCATGTCGCGCTCGCCGCAGATAAACGTATTGCTCGTCCCATCCGTAATGGTCGACAACTTCACAGCAAGCCATTTGCCGTCCTGCCGATCGGAATCAAACACCTGGCAGCTGAGCGGATAGTTGCTCTTGGCATAACTCTTGGCAAACGTATTCAACTTGCCCGTCGGATCGGTCGGGCAGGCCAGCGTCGCAATCCGCGTCTGCGTGAGCGTGTTGACCGGCGGAATAAACGTGCTGATGAAATCGCCAGGCTGCAGCAGGTCATACATCTGCCGTTGCTCGTAGTAATTGAGCAGATGCATGTTCGCGCCCCAGTTGCCGTTGCCGCCCGTCTTCAATTTATACGTGGCCGGAAAGTGCAGGTGCACATCATGGAAGTTATGCGCGGCGAGGGCCAGCTGCTTGAGATTGTTCTGACACTGCATCCGCCGGGCAGCTTCGCGGGCGGCCTGCACCGCGGGAAGGAGCAAGGCGACAAGCACGCCGATGATGGCGATCACGACCAGCAATTCAACGAGCGTAAAACCACGCCGAGACCAACGCATGGGACCGCCCCTTCGCAACAACGATTGGAGAGCATCGTAGACGTGGGCTCGAAGGTAACACACGAATTGCTCGCTGGCCAACATTTGCCAGATTCCGCCGCTCGCCGTTTCCCTTAAACACGATTTTTGACGCTCTGCTTTCCATCGTGTTTGTTGAATAAATCGCCCCTTTTTGCCAACAAATTCGCGCCGCTGTCGAAAAATAACGCATGTTGCCCACCGAATTATTCAACACGTGACCTGTTTTGCTCACCGGCGAAATCCACGCCCTTAGCCGCAGATCCTTAGGACATTACTCATAACTCCACTGCAGTGGAAGTAGATGTTCAGCAGTGTTGTCAATGATCTCTGCAGTGTCTACGGTATTACTCGCGATTGACTACTCAGGTCTGCGCAGCAATCCCATCAAGATTCAAAATCAGAAACCCAGGTTGTCCCTCCGTTGGATATACTGAAGCCATCGTCGCCTGGTTTTCCTGAGGATGAGTTCCATGCTTGATCAACCCTCACGTCGTCAAATCCTCCGCGTCGGCGGCGCTGGTCTGCTCGGCTTGAACATGCCGGGGCTGTTGCGTGCGGAGAAGGCTGCACCGATTAAAGCTCGGGCCAAGTCGGTGATCTTCTTGTTTCAATGGGGCGGGCCGAGCCACATTGATATGTTTGACCGGAAGCCGAATGCGCCGGAGGAATATCGCGGGCCGCTGGCGAGCATTCCAACCAGTTTGCCCGGTCTCGAGACGTGCGAACAGTTGCCGGAGATGGCCAAGCGGATGCATCATTTTTCGATCATCCGCACCATGACGCACACGATGAAGAATCACAACTCAGCCGGCTATTACGCGCTGAGTGGCCATGAGCCGCCGAGCGACGATCAGCGGCTCCGCGATTCGCTTGACTTGTATCCAGCTTACGGCAGCGTCGTCGACAAGCTCTCGCCTGGCCGCAGCGAAATGCCGACGTTTGTCGCTTATCCGCATGTCATTCGCGACGGTTCGATCACGCCCGGTCAACATGCCAGTTTCCTCGGCAAGGCCTACGATCCGCTGCTGTTCACCGACGATCCGAATTCCGCGAATTTCAAACTTCCAGAATTGAGTTTGCCCGAAGGTTTGTCGATGGATCGACTGCATCGCCGCCGCGAGATGCAGAAGCTGGTCGACAAGCAAGCGAAGCTGCTCGAGCAATCGGCCGAGGTTCGCGGCTTCGACGAATATTACGATCGCGCGATTCAGATGCTGACCAGCGATCGCGTGCGCAAAGCGTTCGATCTTTCCGCCGAACCAACCGAAGTCCGCGATCGCTATGGCCGCACGACGTATGGTCAGGGTTGTTTGCTCGCGCGGCGGCTGGTCGAAGCGGGGACGAAGTTCGTGACGGTTTATTTTTCGAACAGCATCGGCGGCCGCAGCACGACCGAAGGGGGCTGGGACACGCACGGCTTCGACGGCACGCGGATGTATCCGATCGTGAAGGATTATCATTTTCCGATCACGGAAAAAACGCTGCCGACGCTGATGGACGATCTCGAGCAGCGGGGCCTGCTCGACGACACGCTGGTCGTGTGGATGGGCGAGTTCGGTCGCACGCCGAAGATCAACGCCAACGCCAGTCGCGACCACTGGCCCAATTGCTACAGCGTGCTGCTCGCCGGCGCGGGCATTAAAAAGGGTTTTATCTACGGCAAGAGCGACGACAAGGGGCAATTCCCCGACGAACACCCCGTGAAGCCCGAAGACCTGGCCGCGACCATTTATCATCTGCTGGGGATCGATCCCAACAGCGAGATTCGCGACCGCAACAACCGCCCGCTGTTCATCGGCGGCAAACCTGTGATGGAAGTGATGGCCTGATGTCCTCGAAAACCATGCTCCTGATCGGCGCCATCTTTGGCGCTGTTGCCGTTTCGCTCGGCACGTTCGGCGCGCACCTGCTGCCGGACTTTTTGCGGGCGCAGAACCTGACCGCGGAGCTATTCGCGCGGCGGAGCGACAATTGGGAAACTGCGTGTCAGTATCTGATGTATCACGCTCTCGCCGTGGTTGCCTGCGGATTGCTCGCCCATGTGCGGCCGTGTCTGGCGCTTTCGATTGCGGCCTGGTTCTTCATTCTCGGCGCGGGCATCTTCAGCGGCATGCTCTGCGCGCTGGTGCTGACGAATCGCGGTATTCTCGGCGCGATCGTGCCGATCGGCGGCGTGTTGATGATCTGCGGCTGGATTTCCCTGGCGTATGCGGGCGGCGGGTTTTGCTCGCGCGAATGTGCGATTGGACCTGCAAAAACTTGAACCATTTGTCGCCGTGCGTTAGGTTAGGCGCGGACCTGTTATTTCCTTCCTGCATTTCCCTCCTGGAGACCGTCGATGAAATCGCTACTGACGTTGTGCTTGGGTTTGCTCGTAGCCATGGGAGCCAATTCGTTGTTCGCCGCTGAAGCGCTGAAGGCCGGCGATGCCGCGCCCGATTTTGAGTTGAAGGCCAGCGATGGCAAGACTTACAAACTGGCCGAACTGCTGAAGACCAACAAAGCAGTCGTCGTCGCCTGGTTTCCGCGGGCCTTCACCGGCGGTTGCACCAAGGAATGCAAGAGCATGAAAGAAAACAGCGCGTCGCTGAAGGCGCTCGACGTCGCCTACTTCACTGCCAGCACCGATCCGGTCGAAAAGAATGCCGATTTTGCGAAGTCGCTCGATCTCGACTATCCGATTCTCAGCGATCCAGACGGCAAGGTCTCGAAGGCCTACGGTATTTTGAATGACAAGGGAACTGCCGCAGCTCGCGTCACATTTTACATCGGCGCGGACGGCAAGTTGCTGCACGTCGACAAAACGGTGAAGACGGATTCGCACGGCGCTGATATCGCCGCAAAGCTGAAGGAACTGGGCGTTGGGGCGAAGAAGTAGTCTTGCTCTTTACTCCCTCTCCTCTGTGCGCAGGGGAGAGGACCGGGGTGAGGTGCTGGTCATCGCGCGTTCCATCTCAATCACGCCTTGAACAAATCCACGCTGCCCACTTTATCCACAATCCCTGGCTGCACGGGCCATTTCAGCCAGTGGGTGAGCAGCGACGAATAAAGCGCGCGGAAGTCGGTGTGGAACTTCAGGTCGCCGTCGTCAAGATCGTCGAGCTGCGGATGCTTGCCGATTAGTCCCGCTTTCACTTTGCTGCCAATGATGAACGACGGCGCGGCTGCGCCATGGTCGGTGCCGCGACTGCTGTTCTCTTGCACGCGGCGGCCGAATTCGCTGAAGATGAGCGAAGCGACCCGGTCGAGGTGGCCGTGAACTTGCAGATCTTCGGTGAAGGCAGCCATGGCATCCCCCAGCTGTTGCAATAACCCTTGATGCGCCGCGGCCTGCTCGCTGTGCGTATCGAAGCCGTCGAGCGTGACATAGTAGACGCGATTGCCCAGGCCGGCGTCGATCAGCTGCGCGACTTGCTTGAGCTTGCCCGCGAGTTGCGTCTCGGGATACTTCACACTGGTCGCGTAACTCTTGGCCGATTGCTCAAGATGATGTGACAATTTCAAGGCCGCGGTCGAACGAGTGGAAACGAACTTCAGCAGGTCATTGTCAGCCGACCTCGCAGCAGAGGTTGCCGATTCAATCGCCTGACGGCGGCTTTCATTCTTGCCTGTATCGAGCTTGAACTGTTCGACTGAAGTGATCGACGGCGTCGGCACATCGCGGGCCGCGAGTGCGAGCGGTTGTTCTTCGCCGCCGAGATGGAGCGCGGGGGATGACGGTTGCTCAGGCCGCTGCAATTTGAGTTGATCGAAGGTGCGCCCCAGCCAGCCGCTGGTGCGATCACCCAGTTTCAAGTTCGCCGTGTGCCAGATGTCCATCGATTCGAAGTGCGAACGATTGGGGTTGGGATAACCCACGCCTTGCACGATCGCGAGTTGGCCCGCCTCCCAGAGCTTGCCGAAGCCCTTCAGCGCTGTGTGCAGGCCGAGATCGCCTGTGAGCTTGATGACTGTCGCTTCATTCTGCACCAGGCTCGGCCGGGCTTTGCGATAGAGCTCGTGTTTATACGGAATGACCGTATTCAGGCCATCGTTGCCGCCGCTGAGTTGCACGACGACGAGGATGGTTTCGCCCTTCTGCTCAGCGCCAGCCGCTGCTGACTGCGTGAGAAATAGCGGTGTTGTCGGCGCGAGCGAAACGAGTCCAGCCGTGGCGGCAGACGCGGAGACATCCGCGAGAAAGCGGCGACGAGTGTACGAATTCATGATTCGGTCCTAACTCAGTTGAAACTCGGGCAACGTGCACAGCGTATGCAGCGCGTTCTGCGCCGCGGCTTCGCGATCTTTCGAAACGTCAAACTCCGCGGCGAGCTTTTCCTGCACATCCGCCGGTGGGGCGATGGGGAGCAGCAGATCGGTAAGGCCCCCAACTGCAGCTTTCCCGTCTTTCAAATCGTGATGCTTAAGCCATTCGACCAGCGAAGTGCCACCGAAGCGGCCACTTGCTTCTTGAATTAACTTCTTCATCAGATTCGCGCGGGCGAGAATCGTCGACGCATTGATCCACTGCCGGCCGCCGTTCCAACCTTTGACATTCGGCGGAAACAGCGGCAACTGGCCGAGACCGCGCAGACTGGTTACCAGGTTCTGCAAATTGGCGCCCGCGTCGAAGCAGCGCAGAAATCCAACCGTCATCTCCACCGGCGAGCGGATTTTCGCGCCGCGAACTTCCGGAGCGTAAAACAAACGGCTGCTGAGAATGGTATCGAGCAGGGGCTTGATTTGAAATTGCGACGAACGGAATTGCTGGGCGAGAGGCGCGATCCATTCGGGAGACAAATACGTTTCGTCGGCAACAAAAAATCGCACGAGTTTCGTCACGACAAATGTCGCGGCGGCCGGCTGAGAAAAAATGATCGGTAGCGCGCTATCGCCATCGAAATCTCCGCTCTTGCCGAAGATCGTTTTGCTCGCGGTGTCGTGCTGGAACGAGTTGAACTTGAATTCGCCGTGTTGAATTTCCCAGCCGGTGTAACAGCGGGCCAGTTGCTGAATGTCTCGCTCCGTGTAATTGCCGGGGCCCAGTGTGAAGAGTTCCAACACCTCGCGGGCGAAGTTCTCGTTGGGATGATTCTTGCGATTGGTTGATGAATCGAGATACAGCAGCATGGCTGGATCGCGACCGATGTCTTTTACCAGGGATTGAAAATCACCAAAGGCCTGACCGCGGAGCAAGTCGTTCTGCCGCAGCATCAACTTGGCGTCGTCGACCTTGGCGGCTGACGTGGCGAAGTGGCCATGCCAGAAGAGAGTTGTCTTTTCGAGGAGCGGCGCTGGTGTGTGCCGCATGCGATAGAGCCACCACGACGCGAGGGCTTCGGTGCTATCGCGGCCGAGCACGGAAGTTGCAAAGCGCTGCATGCCGTCGGCGAAAGGTTCGCTGCCGCGCTCACCGGCGAGCAATCGCTGTGTCGTTGCTTGCGGGCCGCGTTCGACCGCCTGGTCGAGTTCGGCGAAAGTGGCAGCGAAACCCGCGCGGCGAAGGAGGTGAGCCGCAGCACGGCGGTCGAAGGGATGAGCGGCGGTGGGCTCATAAGGAAGCCAGCCGGTGGAGGGTTCGAGGTCGGCGAGTTTCATGTGGCACCTATTTGGCTAACTTCACTTCCCAGTCGAGCCGCAGTTCGCCAGCGCTATGCATGAGCTTGAGGGTTGTCCCGGCGATTTGTTGGGCGGCGCCGAGCAAGCCGGTAATTTGCTGTTCCGCCGCAGCGCGGTCGTGGCCCCGTTCGAGCATGTTCTGCGTGATCAGCGATTCGCGGTTGTCAGCGAGCAGGGCCTGTGCAATTTGGCCATCGATGCGGATCGCTGTATTCGTGCCGCTGGGTGCTGCCGGAGCTTTCTTTACCATTTCCAACAGTTCAAGGGCCAAGGCCTTCGTGCTGGAGAGAATGAATTTATCGCCGACGAACGCCGCGGTCGGCGAAGCATTGAACTGCGGCGGCGCAGCCTGGCGGGACTTCTCGTCATCAGGTGGCAGATACTCCGCGGAAACGACTAGCGCGTCTTCGATCTTTTCGCTGTTCAAATCGAGTGGATCGATGCCGTTCTGCCCGCCGGCGATATTGATGAAGCCGATAAAGCTCTGATAGGTCACCTTAAAAATCCGGGCTGTCTCGGCAGGATTTTTCATCTGCATGACCATCGCAATCGCCGGCAACTTGATAGCCGGTACGACATCACCCGCTTTGTATTGCTGGCGAACCGCGACGATCTGCATGCCCGGCTGAAGATTGCCGAGAATGTCGTCACGAAAATCTCGACCGGCAAAGAGCGTCTTCAGGCCACCTTCGGCTTCAACGAACTTGGCGTTCACTTCATCGTTGAACAGGTCGGGCGCGTTCTTCCACAACGAACCGAAATCCCGATAGGTGCTCAGCGTGAATAGCGTGTGCTGCGGTTCGAGCAGCGGCGGCGATTGCCCCCGCCCTTCAACGCCAAAGTAGAACTCTTTTTTCTTCGCCGCAGCGGCGGTATCGCAAGGCATGGCGAACGACAGCGCGATCCGCTGCGTTTCAAATTCCAACGTCGCGGTGACGTAGGGCGCATCGGGAAGCGCGCTGACGATGCCGCCTACGAGCAACTCTCCCGCGGGATTGTCGCTCTTTTGGGAAGCCAAGGTTTTGAGCACGCCCAGGCTGCGAATCAACCGCAGATCGAGATAAGACCAAAAGGCGGCCGTCGGTGAACGTTTTGCATAGGCCGCCTGAAATTGCGGTTCACTGGCCAGCGATTCCGGTTTTTCATCGAGCAAGGTGTTGAGCACGAACGACAGGGTCAGCGATTTGTTTGCGGCGATGATCCATCCCTCATGAATCGCCAGTCGCAGCTCGCCAACTTGATAACTCTTGATGCCACGATGTTCGCCGGTCCTCACGGGATCGCTGCCGCCATTCTCCTGGGTAGCGGCGCGAATCAAATCGAGCGCGGTGTCGCGAGCCTTCTCCGCACAAGCCGCATCCTGGGCTTTCGCGATCAGCACCACACCTTGGCTCGCCAGATCAAAACCGAAACAAACACCGCCGCTCGTCAACTTGCCGACAGCAGGGCGGATCTTTTCACCCAGTTGCTTCTCGATGGCCGAGAGTGCTTCGAGCCCCTTTTGATACTCCGGGCGGCCGAGCGCCTGCTGATACTCGGGCAAAGCTTGCAATTGTTTGGTCAGTGGATGATCGAGCACGCCGTCGATCAATCGGCCAGGCTGCGGCATTTCGGCATAGCCGATGACCGTTGCCGGCAGCAGATCGCGGGGGGCCTTTTCCGCCGCGGCAACTGGCAGCGCGAACAGGAGGAGAAAACCAACGACGGAGCGAACCCGAAGAGGAGCGGTCATGGCCTGGCACTCGCTGCTGATTAATTCAGAACAAGGATTGCCGATTGTACCAGCCGTTCGGGGCGGTGGTTTCAAAAAAGTTGCCGCGATGGCTGGCCGAACTTACTTCGCTAAGGCCGTAACCGCGGGTGCTTGCACCTTCTGACCGACTTGCAGGCTGCGGCGCATGGCCAGTTGCTGCAGCGGAGAAACCTCGGCGTAGAACTCGATGCGCCCGGACACTTTCGCGGCCACACACCGGCCCCGCTGCAGAATGAGGCAGTTCTTATGCATCGCCGGAATCTTGGGACCGGCAGTGATGTGGCCAACAACGTTGAGCGGATCGACCGCGCTGATGAGGCACCATTGCTCGTCATCGGGGGCGTCGCGCAGTTCACGGAGTCGTGTGACAGCCGATTCGAGGGCATACTGTTCGCCAATGCCCGCGATGAACCGCCCGCCGCGGATTTCGCCGCGCAATTCCAGGCGGCGCAACACGCGCACCAATTCCCACCAGGCCGGCGCGGAAACTTCACGGGCCAGCAAATCGCGAAACACCACGCCGTAGCGGGCCAGCAACAAGCGGCACCATTTCTCGAGCCGCTGGTCACGATCGACGGTCTCGACGACTCCGGGAAAGAGCGACCAACGGCCCGTGGCGCCGGGACGAACCGGCAGCGTGGTCCCCCGAATCCTCGCTCGCATCTGGGCGAGCGATTGCTTCTTCGCTGTCTCACTCTTGCGAACGATCGCCCGGACTGCAGCAAAGGTATCTGCCGACACAAATCCGGCCGCAGCACATTCGCGCAGCGAATCATCCAATTCCGTGGGGAGCAATCCCGTGAGGGCTTTGAGATCATTCTGAAAAAGCGCGCCGCGATCGCGGAGCGCTGCGAGCACATCGCGCGCGCGACTCCCAAGGTAAGCTTCATTGGGCGCGCGATCGGGAGCGAGCAGCCAGGCGAGGTCTTCGCGCAGAGCAAGCGAAATGGGCATCACGCGCGTCATGCCGCTGATGGCCTTGTCATCCTCGCTGCGGCGTGGCGGTTGAAAGCGGCCCCAGCAGAGTTCGCCACAGAGGAACAAATGGTCGAGACCACTGGGGTCCCAATCGCTGACGCGAGCGGCGAGGATTTTTTCTTCCCACACGCCCGCAGCGAGTTCAAATCCTTGCAACTGCGTCACCGACTGACGAATGCCGAGCTCGCCCTGCCGTTGCGAATCGGGCGTGAGCCCATGCAGACGCGTGAGATAATCGACAAACACTTCGGCCGCGACGGGCTGAATCCGCCGCCGCAGGCCATCGAGCGTCAGTCGATGAATCCGCGCGAGCAACCGGCGGTCACACCATTCGAGCGTGGCAGGATCTTTCGAGTTAAATGCGGACTCTGAAAACCGCCCGCGCATCACCGAGCCTTGGCCCTCGATGGCTTCGAAACAAGCAAAAACTTGCGACGCTTCGAAATGAAGTTTCTCGGCAAGCGCGGCCGCTGTCGTTGGTCCGCTGCAAGCAATCCGGCCGCGAATGACTTCCACGCGGGCATCGGCTCCTTCGACCACGACATCGAGCGAAGGGGGAAGTTGCGGCGTGGGAGAAACGGTTGCTGCCGGATAGGCCGCGCGAATCAGCGGCCAGCGTTCGGTGGCGAACCAGAACTTTTCCTGTGCCGACCAACTGCCGCAGCACGCTCGACCGGCTGCTGACAATTGCTTGAGCCAGCTCTGCCAAGGCCCGACTTCATCGTCGCGGAGCACGACCATGTTGAGCAAAATATCGTGCACTTCATCGGCATCACGAGCCAAGGGCCAGGCCTCTTCAGTCACTTGAGCGATGGCCAGCGGATCAAGCTTCGCCAGATCGCGCATTTGATCGATGGCGAGGCCGCGGCGCGTCGTCACCGCGCGGGTTCGGCGTTCTTCCAGCGGCGCATCGTCCAGAAATGCATACGGTCGCGCATTGAGCAATTGATGGGCAAACGGCGACGGCTCGCGGCTATCGACTGGCGTGAACTTAATGGCGCCGGCCTTCACTTCTTTGAGCGCGTCAATCCAGCGCGGCAGGTCCATGGCTTCATGCAGGCAGTCGTACATCGTCTGCCGGACGAGCGGATGATCGGGCATCTCGATGTCGCCGTGATGATTCTCAAGACAGCCGACGGTTTCAGGAAAGGTCGCCGCGAGCAGATCTTCGGCGCGAAACTTTTGCAGGAAAGGCTGCACCCGTTTGCCCCCGGACATGCGAAGCACGCCGAGCGCGCGGGTAACATTCCACCGCCAACGAATGCCGAACATCGGCACGGCGAAGACCGCTTGTTCGAGCAACTCCTGAGCATTCCCCGCGTGCAGCATGCCGAACAGGCTTTCGATGGCAAAGCTATGCTGCGGTCCGATCGACAGGAGCACGCCGTTGTCGTCGGCGGCGGCTTGCAGTTCGAAATCGAAACTGCGGCAGAACCGCTTCCGCATCGCCAGGCCCCAAGCGCGATTGATCCGCGCACCCATCGGCGCATGAATGATCAACTGCATGCCGCCCGATTCGTCGAAGAAGCGTTCGAAGACAACTTCATTGCATGTTGGCACTACGCCGAGCGCGGCTCGCTGCGCAGCAACGTAGCGAATCGCTTGTTCCGCAGCCCAGGCATCGGCGCCGCAGTTGTCCATCAACCAGGACATCAAATCGCGATTCTGCGGCGCGACCAATTTGCCCGGCCCGGCGATTCCTTCTTCATCGGGTTCCCAAGCTTCTTCGACGAGATTGCTGGCGAGTTCGCGGCGGAGGTTCGAGAGCTCTTGCGACAGTTCCATCGTTCGGCCGGGAGCTTCACCGAACCAGAAGGGAATGTTCGGCGGCGCACCGTGGGCATCGGCGACGACGACTTCGTCACGGGTGATGTCGACGATTCGCCAACTCGTGTTGCCGAGCAGAAAGATGTTGCCGACAGTGCTATCGATGGCAAAGTCTTCGTCGACGGTGCCGACTTGTTTGCGTTCGCCTTCGACAATGACTTTGTATTCGCCCAGTTCGGGAATCGCGCCGCCGGAAGTGATCGCGGCGATCCGCGCATGGCGGCGGGCCTTCAACTTGCCATTGATTTGATCGCGGTGCAGATACGCACCGGCTTTAGTTCCTTTTTTCAGGCCGTCGGACAGCATTTTGATGATGGCGTCGAACTCAGCACGCGGCAGATTGCGATACGGCCAGGCGCCGCGGCAGAGATTGAAGAGCGGCTCTTCTTCCCATTCATCACAGGCGACGGTCGCGACGATCTGCTGCGCGAGAATGTCGAGCGGCTGCTGTGGAATTTCGATCGAATCGAGTTGGCCGGTGCGGACCGCGCGGACGAGGGCCAGCGATTCGAGCAGCTCGTCGCGTGTGAGCGGAAAGAGGCGACCCTTCGGAGTTGCGCCGATCGAGTGCCCCGACCGGCCGACGCGTTGCAAAAAAGTGGCGATGCTCCGCGGCGAACCGAGCTGGCAAACGAGGTCGATGTAACCGATGTCGATGCCCATTTCGAGCGAAGCAGTGGCGACAATCGCTTTCAACTCGCCGGCTTTGAGTTTTTGTTCCGCATCGAGTCGCAGTTCCTTCGCCAGGCTGCCGTGATGGCTGGCGATCGCTTCTTCGCCCAGCAATTGCGTCAAGCTGTGGGCGACGCGCTCGGCCATGCGGCGAGTGTTGACGAAAATAAGCGTGCTGCGGTGCGATTGCACCAGCTGCACCAGGCGATCGTAGACTTCGCCCCATTGTTCACCGGAACAAACGGCTTGCAGTTCACTCGGCGGCACCTCGAGTGCAAGATCGAGATTGCGCACATGACCGCCGTCGATGATGACCGGATTATTTTCCGGTTGGCTGCCAACCGCGTGGCCGCCCACGAGAAACTGGCCGATTTGATCGAGCGGTTTTTGCGTGGCTGAGAGGCCGATGCGAGTGGGCGGAGATTCACAGATTGCAGTGAGTCGTTCGAGCGATAGCGATAGATGCGAGCCACGTTTGTCGCGGGCGAGGGCATGGATTTCGTCGACGATCACCGTGCTGACGGTGCGCAGCAGATCACGGCTCTTGGGCGACGTGAGCAGTAGATAAAGCGACTCAGGCGTCGTGACCAAAATGTGTGGCGGTGTGCGGAGCATCGCTTGCCGTTGGGCAGCGGGCGTATCACCCGTGCGTACTGCGACGCGCACCGGCCAGGGGCCGAGCCCCGCTTCGATCGCCAGTGCTTGGATTTCGGCGAGCGGCGTTTGCAGGTTTCGCTGAATGTCGTTGCTGAGCGCTTTCAACGGCGAAATGTAAACGACGTCGATCCCTTCCGACATTTGCCCGGCGAGCCAACGGCGAAAAAGCCGATCGAGACAAACCAAGAACGCGGCCAGCGTTTTGCCGGAGCCGGTCGGCGCGGCGATGAGCGTGTGCGTGCCAGCCGCGATGTGCGGCCAGCCGTTGGCTTGGGGCGGCGTGGGTTCGCCGAAGCGCTCCGAAAACCACCGCTGCACGAGTGGATGAAACTGAGAACCAGCCATGGCGATTCAACCTGCAAGACACAACCTGTCCGACTGTCCAGTTATCTACGGTAACAGAATTGGTTGCGCCAGTGCAGGTCTAGCAGCTTGGGGCGTTCGCTTTTTTGCGCAAGAGCCAGCGTTCTAAGATGAGCACGAGAGACCAGCCGTTAAGCCACCGCGTCGAAGCCTTTGCCGGTGTCGATCGATTTGCTCAGTTGGGCAGCGGCTTGGATCAGCTCGACGGCAGCCGCGCCCTGTTGCTTGGTGGCCTGTTGCTGCTTCAGCATCACGCTGACTTGAATTTGCGTCTGAACGGCCGATTGCTGCGCGGAGGAAACGCAAGAGACGTCGCACATGGGTCAGCATCGCGAAAGAGGCATGGGCCGTACTCCGAAGTCATCGGCGCCGCCCAACATGTTTTTGAAGAATCTTTCCGCCGTCGTTACAACCGGCGCCAGCGGCACCCCGCAAGCACCCTCTCCCGGCAAACCGCAGAAGAGGGAATAATCGAAGCAGGTTTCTCCTTGCCGAGTTCTTACACGTCCGCACGCACAAGGTCACGTCCATGCAGCCGATTTCGCGCGAATTGCTTCTTCACCAATTGCAATGGCGATACGCCACGAAGCGGTTCGACCCGGCCCGCCAGATCAGCCCGGAAGATTGGCAAGTGCTGGCCGAAGCCCTCGTCCTCACGCCGTCATCGTTTGGCCTGCAACCTTGGAAGTTTTGGGTGGTGACCAATCCGGAAATAAAGGCTCAGTTGCTGCCGCTGTCGTGGAAGCAGGTTCAAGTCGTCGAGGGTTCGCACGTGGTGGTAATGGCCGCGCGAAAGAACCTGTCGGCCGACGATGTCGATCGGTTTGTCGCCCGCGTGAGTGAAGTACGCAGCACGCCGATCGACAAACTGGCCAGCTTTCGCAAGATGATGATTGGCGCGCTCGTGCCGCCCCCTACTGGTTTCGATATCAACGTATGGGCCGCGAAACAGGTCTACATCGCCCTTGGCAACTTCATGACGGCGGCAGCCGTCATGGGCATCGACACATGCCCGATGGAAGGCATCGAGCCGGCGAAATACGACGAACTGCTAGGCATTAGCAAAGAGGGATATGGAACGGTCGTCGCCTGTGTCGCCGGTTATCGCGCGGCCGATGACAAGTATGCGGCGATTCCCAAGGTTCGTTTTCCGACGAGCGAAGTGATTGTGGAAGTTTAATTACCTCGAACCGACCGCCGCAGCCAATCGCGCGAGCAACGCCGCATCATGTCGCCACGTGACGCTCACACGGAGCAAGGATTGCCCGGCCGGTACGCTCGGCGGACGGATTCCGGGAACGAGAAAGCCTCGCTCCCGCAGTTGCTGAGCCCGCTGCATCGTTGCTGCAGGGTCGCCGATCCGCAGCGGAATGATTTGGCTGCCATGTGCGGGCAGCGGCCAACCTTGATCGCGAAATTGTTCGCGTAATTCTTGTGCACGGCGGAGAAGTTCTGTTCGTCGCTGCGGTTGATCATGGGCGATCTGCAACGCAACGATTCCCGCCGCGGCAACAGGCTCCGGACAAGCCGTCGAGAAAAAGTAGGAACGCGCGCGGTTTGTCAAAAAATCAATCAGCCGTCGTTCACCCGCAACAAACCCGCCCTGTGAACCTAGCGCTTTGCTGAGCGTGCCGACGCGGATATGAACTGCTTGTTCGACGCCGAAGTGTTCACACACGCCTCTGCCGTGCGCGCCGAAAACACCAGTCGCGTGGGCTTCGTCAACAAGCAGCATCGCGGCGTTTTGTGCAGCGAGTTCCGCAATGGCGCCGAGCGGCGCTAAATCACCATCCATGCTAAACAGGCCATCGGTGACAATTAGCTTCTTACCCGCCGACTTACTCGCGGCAAGCAACTCGCGCAGATGATCGACATCGCCATGGCGATAGACAACCACTTGAGCTCCCGACAGCCGACAGCCATCGATCAAACTCGCATGGTTGAGCGCGTCGCTGAAGATGACGTCGCCGCTGCCGACGAGCGCGGCAACGGTGCCTGAGTTGGCTGCGTAACCGGTGGGAAACAGGAGCGCCGCTTCCGTCCCTTCGAAGCGCGCGAGTTCCTGTTCCAGCCGCGCGTGATGAACGCCCCGGCCTGTGACCAGCGGACTGGCTCCCGCGCCCCAACCCGCAGTTTGAATCGCGGCGGTGATTTCGTTGCCCTGCAAATCGGCGGCGATGCCCAGGTAGTCGTTCGAGCCGAAGTTGGCGAGTTCCACGCCGTTGAGCGTGATGCGATCCGCCCGCTGCGGCGATTCGCGGACCGCCAGGGTGCGCAGCAGCGCCGCAGTTCGCAGCGATTGCAGGTCGTCATCGATCCAGGCCAAAGGGTCGTTCATAGCGTTGTCAGTATAAGCCGCCATGCCACTTTCGCCCCCGGGCCTGCCCTGGAGGTTGCCGGTTCGCGACGAAGTAGCGCAAAAGCCGGTGAACCCCCGCCGCAAGGGCGGGGGCGTGGTGTTAGAATGGGACGCTTCATTCACTTGCAAAGGTTTGCCAACATGACCAAGCATCTCTGGACCGGCGTATTTCCGGCTATCACGACACAGTTTCGACAGGATTTGTCGCTCGATTTGGAAGCGACCGCGCGACACCTGGAAGCGCTGATCGCTTCCGGCGTGCAGGGCGTGATCGTGTGCGGCTCCCTCGGCGAGAACCAAACGCTCGACGCCGAAGAAAAGCGCCGCGTCGTCGATCTGGCCGTGCAAGTTGCCGGGAAAAAAGTGCCGATCCTCAGCGGTGTTGCTGAAACCAGCACCAACGCGGCGTGCCGCTACGTGAAGGACTGCGAAGCCCTTGGCGCGAGTGGTTTTATGGTGATGCCGGCCATGGTCTACAAAGCGGACGACCGCGAAGTGATGAACCACTTCCGCCGCGTGGCTGCCGCGACCAATTTGCCCTGGATGCTCTACAACAATCCGGTCGGCTACTACACCGATGTCACGCCGCGGCAATTCGCCGAGCTGGCCGATGTCAAGAACCTGATTGCCCTCAAGGAAAGTTCTGCCAACACGCGCCGCGTGACCGAATTGCACATCAAATGTGGCGATCGGTTCGCCATTTTTACAGGCGTTGACGATCTGGTCCTCGAATCGGCCGTGCTCGGCATCGACGGTTGGGTTGCCGGCAGCGGCATCGCGTTTCCCAAAGAGAATCAATATTTCTGGGAACTGACCCGCGCCAACAAGTGGGACGAAGCCCGCTGCATGTATCAGTGGTTCTATCCACTGCTGAAGCTCGACACACATCTCAAGTTTGTGCAGTACATCAAGCTTGCGGTGCAGGAAACGGGCCTCGGCAGCGAGTGGGTCCGCGAACCCCGCTTGCCGCTCGTGGGCCAAGAACGTGAGCGCGTGCTCGAGATCATTCACAAGGGCATCGCAAACCGGCCGAAGCTGTAGTCCGTCTTACGCAATGCGCGTCGGCCGAAACACTTTCACCGCCGAGCCGTCTGCCAGGAACGCGCTGCTCGGCGGTTGCCGCAGCGCCGCGGCCCACGGCTCGCCATAAAAGCCTGGTACGTCACCTTGCCAGGGATCCGCAGTTGCTTGCCAAATGTTCCAGGGCGGGTGTTCCACTTCGTACTCGACCGTGCCGCCATCGCGCTGCCGGCAGTAGCCCCAATAATGTTCGGCAATGAACTCTTCCAGTGAACCGGGCTGCATTTTCTGACGCGGGCCGTGCGTGCGAATTTTGAAGGCTTTCCAACCTTGAGCTTTCCAACCATAGCCGACCGCATGGGATTTATCCGAATCGTCTGGCGCCGTGATCGCCGCGAGATCAACGTCGCTCATCATCGGCAGCGCTTGATACGGTTCGTTGTAGCTCCATCGCGCCACATTCGCGATCGCAAACCGTGGCACTAATTCTTTGACAAAGCAAACGCCGCGGCGAACTTCATGGCCGACCGTCCGCTGCACGTAGAACCGCAGATTCACCTCTTCGAAATTGATATGCCACGGCACGGGCACACCGAGCAGCCGCGTATCGCGAAACAAAAACCCCACGACGCTCAGATAAGCCACGCCGCCGAAGAAATCGAGCGTTGTCCCTTTTGGCACGAGCGGTTCCAGCAGCGCCGGCTCGATGGCAAAGTTGATCATCGCCAGCGCCTGCCAGCGGGCGCTGAGGAAGACGCGTTTTCGCGGCGCTGGGGCAGGTGTGTTCATGGTGGCTCCGGTGTGTGAACCGCAGAGTTTTGCTGAATGTAACGGAAGAGTGGGAGAGGGGGCGAGAATGATTCAGGGTTTTCTCTCTCCCTCGCTACCTCACGCTCTCGCACCTAGAATGCCAGCATGGCTCGCTTTCGGATTTCAAACATCACCGACCCGCGCGTCGCACCCTTCGCGCACCTCAGCCAAACCAATTTCACCCGCGGCAGTCGGCTGTTTGTCGCCGAGGGAGATAAAGTGGTGCAGCGGCTCATCGATAGCGACTTCATTGTCGATTCGCTACTCGCCGAAGAAGCTTGGGCCGCGCGGCTGGAACCGCTGGTGCCGCCCGAGACACCCATCTATGTCATCGAGCGCGCGCTGATGACGGAACTCGTCGGCTTTCGCTTTCACCGCGGCGTGCTCGCTTGCGGCCGTAGAAATCCGCCGCGATCGCTTGCCGAGATTTTGCCCCCTGAGAAGGAACCGGCACTCGTGCTTGTTTGCCCCGCCGTGCAAGATCCGACAAATCTCGGCAGCATCATCCGCACCGCTGCTGCGATGGGCGCGAACGCAGTGCTCCTCGGTAGCGAATGCGCCGATCCGTTTTCACGCCGAGTATTGCGGGTCTCGATGGGAAGCGTGTTGTTTTTGCCCTTACGGGAATCAACCGATCTCATCGGCGATGTCGTCGCGCTACGCGAGCAGCAGGGCTTTGAAGTGCTGGCGACGGTTCTGGATGACAATGCCAAGCCGCTGGATCAAGTCACGCGGCCAAAGCGATTAGCACTGGTGCTCGGCAGTGAAGGGCATGGCCTCGACGAGCGGTGGCTGCAGCTCTGTCCGCAGCAAATCACCCTGCCAATGCGGGCCGGGATCGATTCGCTCAATGTGGCGATCGCTGCGGCGGTGTTCTTATATCATTTTTCGTATGTAGCCCAACCCCGCTGATTTCCGTAGAATCGAAGCGACCCCGCCTGTACTTCCCCATTCCGATTATCTGGCTGTTCGACCATGAAAAATTCGCTTGCGTTTCGCGTGACCCTACTCGCGTCGCTTGTTGTCATCGCCCTTGGCTCTCCGTTGGTGGCAGAACGCAACGCGGCCGAGTCGCAATCGCGGCTGAAAGAGTCGGTGGGCTATTTGTCTTCCGATGAACTCGAAGGCCGCGGCGTCGGCACCGAGGGACTGAACAAAGCCGCCGACTATTTGGCTGGCGAATTCAAAAAGCTCGGCCTGAAAACGGAGTTGTTCGACGGCACGCCGTTTCAGAAGTTTGAGGTCACCGTGTCGACGGAAATGGGCCCAAAGGACCAAAACGTCCTCACGCTCGTGGGCCCCGAAAAACTGGAACTGAAGCTCGGTAGCGACTACAACCCGCTCGCCGTCGGCGGTTCGGCGAAGCTCAATGCGGACCTGGTCTTTGTCGGTTACGGCATCACGGCGAAGGACCTGGAATATGACGATTACGCTGGCATGGATGTGAAAGACAAAGTCGTTGTCATCCTCCGCAAAGAACCGCAGCAGAAGGACGCCAAGAGCAAGTTCGATGGCGAAAAGCCGAGCCGACATGCGCCCTTTATGCAGAAGATTTCGAACGCCAATGGCCACGGCGCTGCCGCGGTGATCTTTGTGAACGATGGTCTCGAACTACAAACTGCCCGTGAGCAAACCGAGAAGATCAAGAAAGAAGCCGAAGCCAGGCTCGTCGAAGAAAACAAAAAGTTTGTCGAGCTGAAGGATGCCACCGAAGAGCAAAAATCAAAACACATGGAAGCGGTCAAAAAACTGAACGACCGCATCGCTGAACTCACCAAGGAAGCCGAAAAAGATCCCGACCAGGTTCTCCCCTTTCAAGGCGCCGGCCCTGACAGCCAGCAGCGGAAAATGCCGGTGCTGTTTGTCAAACGTGCGATTATCGACGGCATCGTGAAGAAGTCGCTCGGCACCAGCCTGGCCGACATCGAAGCCAGCATCGATGCCGGCCTGACGCCGCGATCGGCCGCGCTCACGGGTTGGAAAGCGGTCGGCGAAGCCAACGTCATCCAGAAGAAAGCCGAAGTGAAAAACGTCATTGCTGTGCTTGATGGCGAAGGTCCGCAGGCGGATGAAACGATCGTGGTCGGCGCTCACTACGATCACGTCGGTTTTGGTGGACAAGGTTCGGGTTCGCTCGCACCCTGGACGCACGAAGTGCACAACGGCGCCGATGACAATGCGTCCGGCACGGCCACGCTCCTGGAAGTTGCCCGCCAGCTGGCCACTTCCGGTAAAAAGCCGCAGCGGCGAATTGTTTTCATGGCCTTCACTGGCGAAGAGCGCGGCCTGCTCGGCAGCGCGCATTACACCAAGCAGCCCCGTTTTCCGCTCGACAACACGATCGCCATGTACAACCTCGACATGGTTGGCCGCCTGACCGACAACAAGCTGATCGTGTATGGCACCGGCACTGCCAAGGAATTTGATCCGCTTGTCGATGAACTGGGCAAGAAATACGAGTTCAAAATCACCAAGCACGAGGGTGGTTTCGGCCCCAGCGATCACAGCTCGTTCTATGCGAAAAAAATTCCCGTGCTGCATCTCTTCACCGGCACGCACAGCGACTATCACCGCCCCAGCGATGATTCGCCGAAGCTGAACATCGAGGGAATGCAACGGATCGCGGCGTTATTGGTCGATGTCGTCAACACAACGGACGCGGCGGCTTCACGGCCGTCGTACCTGGAAATCAAAAAGGTCGAAGGGATGGCCAGCAGCGGCGGCCCGGAGGGCGATCGTCCTTATCTCGGCAGCATCCCCGATTTTGCCGCCAACGACGAAGGCCTGGCCATCACAGGCGTCTCGCCCGGCAGCCCCGCGGAAAAAGCGGGCATGAAAGGTGGCGACATCATCATCAAGCTGGGCGACAGCAAAATCAGCGGCATCGAAGACCTGCAGTCATCCCTCTTCAAATACAAGATCGGCGAAACGATCAAAGTGATCGTCAAACGCGACGGCAAAGAAGTGACGCTGGAAGTAACACTGGCGAAGCGGATGAGGTAGTCATCACGGCTGTCAATCGAAGCAGCGCACGCGCCCCTTCCGTCGGCATCTGGCGACTCACGCTTCGCGCTACCCATTCGGCAGGAGCGCCGCTTCGGCGTCTTCAAGCTCCTCCTTGCGCCGCCAGTAGCCATGCTTCTCGATGAGCACGCGGGCCTTTTTCAATTCCTCCACATCCCGAAACAACCGCGCGCGATGCAGATGCACATCGGCGAGATACAACGGCATCGGCCCGCGCTCGGCGATTTGCTGGGCTTCGTTGAGATAGCGTCGCGCTTCCTCGGGTTGTTTCCCCAGTGTGCCGAAGTAGAACGCGGCGGTGAGGAGAGCTTTGGGAAGGTCGTCCAGCAAGTTTGCCTGGCGGAGCTTGGTGAGGGCGGTGCGGATTTCTGATGATAGAGCTGAAGTGTCAGACTTGTTGGCTGACAAGATCGCCCGATAAAGGTGAGCTCGGGCCAAAGTCAAATTCTCAAGGGCGACACTGTGCAGCGAATCGCTGGGCATTCGCCATTCGAACCATTTCTTGCAGCGGCGCTCCGCTTCGGCGCAAGCACTTTCAGCGGGCGCATGCGGCCTGGTGCGCAATACCGCCTGCCAGGCGGCGCGTTCGGCGGGTAAGAGGAGCAGGTCGACATACTGGAAACCTGAAAGCGAATAGAGCAGCGGGAATTCTGGTTGGTACTCCGCCTGCATTCGCTCCGCTTCCGCGAACAGCGCCTCGGACTCCGTTCGCCTACCAGACTGATGCAACGCGTCGGCGGCAGTGTCTCGACTTGCCATTCTCAAAAACGCATCCTCGCTTCGATCCGCGAACTCGACAGCGCGCTGACTATCGGCGACCGCTGCCTCCAGCCGGCCCAGCGTCAACTCCAGTTCGCTGAGATTGTTGGCCTGCCGCGCAGCTCCATCCCAATTCGCCGAATCTTCGCGCATTTTCAAACCTACCTGCAGCGGCTCGACGGCTTCGGTGAGGCGACCGAGGGCACGCAGACGGTACGCTGCCTCGTTGAGCAGCCAGGCCTGAAACGACTCCGGAAGATTCGGCGAGACCCGGCTCCAGGGTTCGTTGAAAAATCCCGCAACCGCACCCAGATCGACTCCGATCGCTCCGAGTTGCCTCGTGCTGTAAAACCCGCGGTGATCGGTACCGCGGAGGATGCGATCGCGGTAGACCTTTACACACGCCTCCTGTTGTCGCCCAGCGAGGCAGCCGTGGACGATCGCCTGATATAGCGGTGCGAGGCCTTCTAAAGTAACGGGCTGATGCGGCTTCGTCGTCTCGCAAAGATGATCGAACAACCGCGAGTGGGCCGCGCGGAATGCCTCGGGCGAATCCTTTTGCAGTTGATCCGCGAAGTATTCTCGCACCAGCGGGTGGGCATCGAGGGCCACGTCCGCCCCCGTTCCTGAACGAGACAACAGATCAATATCGGTCAGACGCTTGACGGCGAGATTCCATTCTCTTTCACTAAGCTTCACGACCGCATCGGTGAGGCTGGGGATTGCTGGTCGGGCGCGTAGTGCTTTGAGACAGTCTATCGTGATCGGGCGGTCGAAGAGGCCGGTAAGGCGGAGGATTTCGAGTTCGCGCTGCTGCTCTTCGCCGGCGGATTTAAACCACTTTTCGTAGGCGATCATCACCTTGAAAGCGCTGCGACCTTGACGTTCTTGATCGGCTTCGGCGATGTGGATTTGTTTGTAATGGCGGATGTCGCGATCGTCGGGATAGGCGTCGGCGATGAAACGGCCGAGCAGTTGCAGCGTGAGCGCGTGGCCGCCGGCGTCTTTCCATGCTTCCTCCAGTTCCTCTTCGGTGCCGACGACTTGCAGGTGGCGCAGGAGCGAGATCGCTGCTTCCTTGAGGAGCTTGTCGAGCTTCTTTTCTGCAGTGGTTGGCAAGGCTTCGACATTTTTCAGATGCTCGCGCGTCGTGATGATGCATAGGCCCGGGTTATCGGCAGCCAGGTTTTGTACAAGGGCTTCGAGGGCGGGGTCTTTCAATCGCCCGGCCTGTCCCGAGCGATCGGTGGGCGGAAATTGCAACGGTTCGATGCCGTCGAGCACGAGTAGCGTTCGCTGTTTGCGAATGAGCTGGGCGAGACGTTCGCCACGGGCCCATGGGTCGCCAACGGTTGGATCGGGATCGCCGAAGAATTTGAGGGCTTCGTTGATGAACAGGTCTGCCGACGTTTGGCGCGACTCGCTCGTTCCCTGGCTGTAGAACGACCAATCGAAGTAGCGCGCAACGCCTGGCCAGCCTCGCGCCATCAACCGCGAAACCCAGTGGGCCACGAGCGATGTCTTGCCCACGCCGCCCCAGGCGACCAGCGTGTAGAGGTTCAGATGTTCTTTCGCCCAGGCTTCGTCGAGGGCGGCGAGCCATTTCTCGCGGCCGAAGAGGATGGCCGGCGCGTGGCGGAGGATGCGCGAGCCGGCGATCTTGCGATCTTTGATCCGCGACTTGGGGCGAAAGTCGATCACGTCGCGATCGGCAAACGTTGGCGGGATTTTGCAGTCCTCGATCCAGATCGGCACGACCCGTTTTTCCAAACTGCGGGCCAGTTCCACCTCTTTCAGGACCCACGGCGACTTCAGCGAGGCCGTGGTGATGACCACCATCAGGGTGTCGCAGGCGGTGATTCCCTTTTCGATTTTCGGCCAGAATTGGTCGTCGGGTTTGATCGCGTGAACGTCGTTGAAGACTTCGTCGTAGCCCATCGCGCGGACGAGCGATTCGAGCTCGGCGACGTAGCCGTCGTCGGGGCTACTGTGGCTGATGAACGCGCTCCGGTGCTCGGTGGGCTGAGTCTCAGACATTGGCAAGTCTCGATGAAGGAGCACGCGCGGAGATTTTGGGCGGGGCGCACCCCTCATTCTAGCGAATGAGCGCGTGGAGTAAATTTCGCGAGCTGGGCCGAAAAACTGCTTCGGTGTGGAATTGACCATGTGTGTTCTTTTGTATACAATTCGAGTTATGTCGGTGTTGGCTCGGCCGATGCGCCGGATTTTGCGCTGTGACAATTTGGTGGTTTGGGAAAACGGCTGATGGTTTCGTCAGGCGTTGTTGGGCTATTTCTTGGCGCGGGTGCGGCACACGAACCTGGGGTTGGTGCTACCGGGCCTGTTTAGCCGGGTGCAGTTGGGATTCAGAGGGGGTTTAGATGTGCAACAGTTGCCGTTTACCGACTGTTGATTTTTGTTCATTTTTGTTCATTTTCGGGCAGGAGTGTTGGGGTGTGATTTGGCGTAAGGGTTTAATTGGCAATGGGTTGCAGATTTGGCTGTCGCCAGAAATTGATGAACAGGCAACACTCCAACAGTCGTGTTGATTTCGAGGCGCCGGCGAGGGGCAGCAGGGCCGTTCGCAAATCCAAATTCCGTGGGATAATGAAGAAGGTCTTGGAACCGGAGCGTGCTGGTCGGGGTTTAAGTTGGACAAGCACTGGCGTGAGACATTGCCAGCAGTCGAGCGGAACTTGGGTGGCGGATGCGTCGTCTAACCTCGTCTAGTTGGTGCGCACGAAACTGGGGTTCGTGCTACGGTCGCTAGTACTTCAAGTGAATTCGGGTTCGCGCCTGTTATTTGGGTAACGGCCGGCCGGTTGGTGGTTACCTAAGTATGTCGCTTGGTCGTAAGCAGGATTTTTCACCCATGAGCACCACGCGTTCGATGTTTCGCTCGTCCGCGCTGCTCAGCGGACTGGTGACGCAGGAACAATTTGATCAAGCTATCGCGGCTGCGCGCAAGACCGCGTTGATTCCGTCGGAAGTGACGGAAGTCGACGATGATGTCGTGGCCGCGAAGCTGATCGAAATGAAGTTGCTCACGGCGTATCAAGCCGAGCAGATCAAAGCGGGGCGGACCAAGTTCAACTTGGGGCCTTATAACATCACCGACCTGATCGGCCATGGCGGGATGGGGCACGTCTTCAAGGGTGTGCATCGGATGATGGGCCGCGAATGCGCGGTGAAGGTGCTGCCACTGCACAAGGCGACCGACGACGCGGTGAATAACTTCACGCGCGAGATTCGGACGCAGGCTCAGCTCGATCATCCGAACCTGGTGCGAGCGTACGACGCGGGCGTCGACGGCAAGGTCCATTATCTGGTGACTGAGTTTGTGCCGGGGATGGATTTGCGACGGCTGGTCCGTTCGCAAGGTCCGCTCACACAGCAACAAGCGGCCAGCGTGGTGTTGCAAGCGGCCCGTGGTCTCGCTGAGGCGCACAAGCGCGGGCTCATTCACCGCGATGTGAAGCCGGGCAACATCCTGGTGACGCCCGAAGGGATTGCCAAGGTCTCTGACCTGGGCCTCGCTGGTTTCATGCAAGAAGCCGAGCGCGATCCGCGGGCCGGCAAGGTGGTCGGCACCGCCGATTACTTGTCGCCGGAGCAGATTCGCACGCCGCGGGACATTACCACGGTGAGCGACATTTATTCGCTGGGCTGCACGTTGTATTACGCAGTGTGCGGCAAGGTCCCATATCCGGGCGGCACGGCGCGCGACAAAGCGCGGCGGCATTGCGAAGAAACCCCCTGGCATCCACGGCGATTCAATCCCGAATTGCATGAAGAGTTTGTCGACGTCATCGCCGACATGATGGAAAAAGATCCGACGCGCCGCATTCAAACTTGTGAAGAAGTAATTGCGCGTCTTGAACAATGGGCCGGTGATCTGGGGCCGATCGCGGCGCCGAAAAATGTTTCCTCGCCGTGGACAGTGCAGCCGCTACCCATCATCGAAGACGATCGTCAGCGCGGCGACGGCGCTCAAGACACCGACGCCAGCGATCACAGCGTGAGCAACTCCGGCCCTGGGCAGCTTTCACAAGTCACCGGAGCGCTTGCTTCCGCCAGCCAGGATACATCGATCATCAAAGGCCGGCACATGAGCAGCTCGGTCTTCAACTTTCCGCTGCTGAATCTGGCTCAGCCGCAAGATCCGGTTTCGTTGATTCTGCTCACGCTGATTATTGCGGTGCCGATTTCCATGGCGGCTGGAGCATTGGTGGCGACGATTCTGCTGTGGCCGTTTCGGGGTTAGCACGGCATATCCGCCGCCAGGCAAACTGCTGCCGCTGGCGCGGTTGGTTCGGCTGAAATGCCGTGGAACTGCTCCCATTGCTCTTTGACAAAGCGGCCCATTTCGCGATGAAAAACGGCCTGGCTGAAACGTTCGGCGCGCTGGCGAATCACGTCGGCATCGAACTGCATCGTGGTCGACTTGCGAACCGCGGCCGCCAGTGAGCTGCCAGTCTTCTCGTAAAAGAACGTGCCGGTTTCACCTTCGACCACCGTCTCTGTCGCGCCGCCGACGCCATACGCGATGACCGGCGTGCCGTTGGCCATCGCTTCGACCGGCACGATGCCGAAGTCTTCTTCGGCAGGAAAGACAAAGGCCCGCGCTCGGCCGTACAGCCTGGGCAGATCCGCATCGGGCACTCGGCCGAGGAACTCGATGTTCGACTTGGCCCGGCCCCGATGCTTGGCAATCTCTTCACCCGTGCCCGCCACTTTCAGTGGCAGGCCCAGTTCATTGAACGCATCGACGGCCAGGTCGAGTCGCTTGTAAGCGACCTGCCGCCCGACGATCAGGTAGTAGTCATCGCGTTCATGCGAGACATCGTACTGCGCAACATTTACCGGCGGATAAATGACGGTTGAGTCTTTGTCGTAGTACTTTTCGATTCGCGCGCTGACGTACTGCGAGTTGGCCACGAAGCGATCGACGCCCTGCGCGCCGTGATAATCAATGCGCCGCAACCCGCCGATCATCAGTGGCAGCAGTCCCTTGACCAGCCAGTTCAATTTGCCAAAGGGCGGATTGTTGCGATACCACTCGTAATCGCTCCAGTAATAACGGACCGGAGTGTGGCAGTAACACACGTGCATGGTCCGCTTGCCGGTGCGCACGTACTTCGACTCCGCCGAGCAGGACGAAATCACGATGTCGTAATTCGAAAGATCCAGGCTGCGGAACGTCCAAGTGCGAGCGAGGGGAAACAGCTGATGCTTGGTCTTGGCCAGGCCGATGCGATTGAGCCAACTGGGCCGCACATCGGCGGCGGCGAACTCCGGAAATTTTTCCGGCACATAGGCGGCGGTATAGATCGGCGCCTCGGGATAAAGGCGATGTAGTTCGAGCAGCACTTTCTCCGCGCCGCCGGGCGAGACCAGCCAGTCGTGCACCAGCGCAATGCGTGGGTTAGTCGTATTCACAGGAGTCATGTTCATAAGTGCTCAATTCACCGCAGCCAGCACGTCCCACGTTTGACGTGCGGCCTGGTCCCAACGAAACGTTTTGGCTCGAGCCAGTCCCTGCTCCTTCAACTTGGTTCGCAACGCTTCGTCATCGGCCAGCTGCTGCAACCCAGCCGCGATGCTCTCGATTTGCAGCGGATCGACCAGCACTGCCGCGTCGCCGGCCACTTCGGGGAGCGAAGTGGTGTTGCTGCAAAGAACCGGCGTGCCGCTAGCCATCGCTTCGAGCACGGGCAGGCCGAAGCCCTCGTAGAGCGACGGAAAAGCAAAGAACTCCGCGCCGGCGTAGAGCGCCGGCAGCAAGTCATCGCCGACGTAGCCGGCCAGTTGCACGTTCGCGGGGGCCGATTCCATTTCCAAGTCGTGAAAGATGTTTCCCTTTGCGCCGGCGAGCACCAGATGCAGATTCGCCGGGCGATTCGGCATCTCCTTCCACGCCGCAAGCAGACGGCGAAGGTTCTTCCGCGGCTCAAGCGAACAAACGCAGAGAACGTAACGCTCGGGCAGCTTCAATTCGGTTCGTGCCCGTTCCAACATGCTCGTGGGCTGTGGTTTGAACTGCGGGCCGACGCCACTGAGGATCACTTCCACTTTTTCATCCGGCACGCGGCAGACTTCGATGATCCGCTGCTTCGAGAATTGCGATACGGTAATAATTCGCCGCACCCGCCGCGCGAGGCGTGGCACCAGCCATTGGTACCAGGCAGCGAACGAGCGGGAAAAACAATCGGCCTGATCGAGGAATGCGGTATCGTGAATCGTCACCACTTGTCGCGCGATCGCGAGCGGCCCGGTGGTGCTTGGCGACCAGAGTGGCCCGCGGGCGAGGGTCGGCAAGCGGAATTGTTCCCACAAATGGCCGCTCGCCCCCTTGCCACCCATCTTGGGCTTGTGGATTGGCACGGGATCCCAGCGCGAGACGATCTCATGAGCATAGCGTTGAATGCCTGTCAGTCGCTGCACCAAATAGCGGCCGTTCACGCACGGTAACATCATTGGCCTCTCATCTGCGAAAGAGAGGAAGCGGTTGCCAACAAATGCGCCTGGCATGTTTGCCGCTTGTGCACATACAGTCTCCAACCCAACCAGACGATCACCCCCAGCGCCGCGAGGGCGCGCGGATGCGTCAGATAAATGAATCGCGGCATTTCCAGCAAACTGACGAATGTAATCGGAAACAGCAGCAGCCCCAGCAGCGAGCCTTCCAAGTAACCGCGATAAGCCCAGCCCAGCAATGCGCCGAAAGCGAGCCACCAGACGAGCGATCCTGCCGGACCATAGTCTCGCAGCGGATCGAACAGCCCACCCAAGCTGTTGTATTCGTAGTTGCCGTACTGTTTCAGCATCGCTTCGTGGGCCTTCGGCGGATTCGTTCCGGTCAGGCTTTCGTAGGAGAACGGCGACTTCTCGATTAGCGGGAATTCCCACAGCGCGTTGAGCGTCGCGAACGGCAGCGGTCGTTGGCCTTCGCGCTCCCAGCCGAGCGCGCCGTTGTTCACGCTCGTGCTGTAATAGCCGCCGAGCCGCCAAACGGTGAACTCGCTGATTGAAGTGAAGTGGTTGCGATAATGCCGCCAGCTGCGGAAATATTCGAACACGCCGAACATCGTCACCATGGCCATGAGGCCGACAACCGGACCAACGCGAAACAGCAACTTCATCTTCGGACTCAGCGGCCGCTCGAGCCAATCCAATCGCAACATCAGTACCGCAGCGGACAGGACTACTTCGATTAAGGCCAGCCGTTCGTGAAACAGCAACGCCCGCATGCCTGCCAGGGCGACAACCACCGCGACGTATTTCCACACGTATTTGCGACCATGATGACTGAGCCACAAACCGAGCAGCACGCAAATAATGCCGAACTGCGTCGCGGTGGTCACGCCGGGCAAATAGACAACGACTTCACCGGCCAACTCGCGCGAAACCTCCTCCGGCGGCGAGAACAGATTTTCTTTGATCACCGACAGCGACAGGCCGTTCTGCAAGCCACGCAACAGCAGCAGGGAATAGGCAGCGACCGTCAAGCCGAACGTCGCAAAGAACCACCAGTTCACGTCGTCGATGATGGCTTCACCGGTTTCGCCGCGACTGCGTTGCCAACGGCTGCCGATCCGCCGGCCGACTTCCAACAAGATCCAGGCCGAGAGCGCAATCCAGACATGTTCGAACTTCAGGTACTTTGGCGTTTCGTAAAGGTCGTACGAGCGGTTTGACAGAAAGAGTGCAAGGAAGAAAGTCCCGATCGTCCCCAGACCGAACAACCAAGTCGGATTCAGCCACCAGAGGCGGCCCAGCGGTGTTGGTTTGCGGGTGGACATTGCAGGAGTCAGGAAACAGGCGTCAGGAGTCAGTTTGCAGAGCTCCCTCTCCTCGGTACTCCGGGGAGAGGGCTGGGGTGAGGGGCTGTGCTACGCACTCGTTCAGCAGCCCGACCAAACCTCCAGTCTAATCCCGAACCTCATTTCGCCGAGAGGTGGGGAACCCGCATCTTCGTTACAATCGAACTCGCCCCTTTTCCCGATCCGCAATCATTCAGCTGAAACTCGCAATCCATGAAACTCCATTTCCTCGGCGCCAATCGCCAAGTCACGGGCAGCCGTTATTGCTTGGAGACGGAAGGGCGGGAACTGCTCATCGATTGCGGGCTGTTTCAGGAACGGCAGTTTCAATCGCGCAATTGGGATCCTTGTCCCATTCCCGCCGAGCGCGTCGATGCCATGCTGCTGACCCATGTGCACATCGATCACAGCGGGCTGATTCCCCGCTTTGTGAAGGAAGGCTTCACGGGGCCGATTCACTGCACCCGGCCGACGGCAGCGCTCGTCGAGATCATGCTGCGCGACTCGGCGAAGATCCAAACCGAAGACGCCGAGTACAAGCGAAAGCGGCACCAGCGCGAAGGGCGTCGCGGCAAGTACCCGGAAGAGCCACTCTACGTCAACGAAGACGTCGATCATTGCATCCCGCTGTTCCGCGAAGTGCACTACAACCAGCCGGAGCGGATTTTTCCGAACGTGCGCGCCATCTTTCACGACGCCGGGCACATTCTCGGCTCGGCGATGATCGAACTCGAAGTGACCGAGCGCGGCCAGATGCGGCGGCTGGTTTTTTCGGGCGACATCGGTCAATGGAACAAGCCGATCATCAACGATCCTTCGCTGCTCGTGAAGGCTGACTATGTGGTGATGGAAACAACCTACGGCGACCGGCTGCATCCTGATGCAGGCGATGTCGAAACGCAACTCGCCGATGTCATCAATACCACCGTCAAACGCGGCGGCGATGTGATCATTCCTACGTTTGCTCTCGAGCGAGCTCAAGAGTTGATGTATCACTTCGCGCGGCTAGTCCGCGCGGGACGCATTCCGAACATCAAAGTTTTCATGGACAGCCCGATGGCCGTCGATGTAACGGCCGTCTTCGAGCGCTTTCGCGAATACTACGATGCGGAGATGAAAGCGCTCATCAGCGGCCCCGAGCCGCCGCTGCGGTTTCCCGGGCTAACCATGGTTCGCACGGCCGAAGAATCGAAGCGGATCAACGAGTACTACGATCCGTGCGTGATCATGGCCAGCGCCGGCATGTGCAACGCGGGCCGCATCAAGCATCACCTGCGGCAGCACATCAGCAGTCCGTCGAACACGATTCTTTTCGTCGGCCATCAGTCCGAAGGAACGCTCGGCCATCACATTCTCAGCGGCGCCAAGTTTGTCCGCATTCACGGCCAAGAGTTCCGTGTCGAAGCTCAAATCGCGAAGGTCTACGGCCTGTCGGGGCATGCCGACCGCAACGGGCTGCTGAAATGGCTGACGCATTTTCAACCGAAGCCGCAGCGAGTCTTCTTTACGCACGGTGAAGAAGCAGGCGCTCTGGCGTTTGCCGAACATGCCGAAAAACACCTGGGAATCGACGCCCATGTCCCACACTATCGCGAGGCAGTTGAATTATCCTGGTAAATCGGCAGCAGCGAAACTTCGCGCCGTTCCTGCCCAACGGCACAGCTCTCACCAGCGAGAAAGCCATGGCAATGATACGAACAACAGCTTTCTCTCTCGGCGTATGGCTCGTAGTCACTGCCGGGACCTGGGCTCAAACCCATTTGCCGCCTGCTCGGAACGCCTTGGTCACTACCTTGGCCTTTGCCCATCACTTTGCCACATCGCAGGCAATTGTGCCCGACAATGACCGTCGCCTCAAGGCGACGCTGCTCGCCGCGCTTAATGAAAAATCTCCGGTGCTGTCGTTCGAAGAAGTCAGCGAAGTCTTTGACAAAACAACGTTCGCATCCTTGGCGATTGAAAACACACTCACCATCTCCCGCTTGGAAGAACTGATGACAGAGAGCGCACCCCTTTCGCGGCAGCAACTCTTCACCAAAGTGCGTGAACATGCCGACCTGCTAACAACACAATTCGACCAGATCGACGAGAAACATCAGCAGGCAGCCAATGAACTCGCGGCCTGGATTGCCAAGAACGACGCGGCCGAAAAGCCGCTGGGCGTGAGCGTGATCTGCACCGGCAACTCGCGCCGCAGCATCTTGGGGTCGACGCTGGGCAACATCGCGGCAACTTACTACGGCCTCTCCAATGTGCAGTTTTACAGCGGCGGCACGGCGCCGAGCGCATTCAACGCGCGCACGATCAAATCGTTACAAGGCATTGGCGTCGAAATCGAAGCCAGCGGCGACGAAGCGCCGCGTGGAAAAGCGGGCGAGGCGAACCCTATTTACAAAGTTCGTTGGGGTGAGCGGCTCGAGACACAGGAATTCTCCAAGCTTTACAATCACGAGGACAACCCGCAAAAAGATTACGCGGCTATTCTGGTCTGTCACGAGGCGGACATTGCTTGCCCGATCGTGGAGGGTGCTGCGATCCGAATTCCCGCTCCCTACTTCGATCCCAAGGCGTTTGACAACGCGCCCTTTGAAGAGGCGAAGTATGCTGAGCGCCGCGATGACATCGGCCGAATGATGCTTTGCGCGTTGATGCAAGCTAGCAATCAACTTCGGCGGAACGCGAAGGCAAAGTAGCCGCGAACTTTCGCGTCGGCTTGACGCCTGACTGACCCCTCGACGCTCGCTGTTGGGCAAAACACAGCATCCGACCGACCTTGGCGAAATTGCCCGGTTTTGCTAAAAGCTTCACTGTCCCGCAGCACTGCGTTGGGCTTCACTTGCTAGCACGCGCAGGTCTCGGGTGTCGATCACGGATGGTCGTTTGTCAGCAGCGGAAGCGTCATGAGGAATTTTCTCCGCGTCATGCAACTCACCTTGCGGAGGCGGGTGACGTTTGCGCTGACGGTGACCTGTGCGTTGATCGTCGCCCTCTTCTGGGGTGCGAACATTGGTCTCGTCAAACCCATCGTCGACGTTACTTTCAGCGGCAAATCGCCGCATAAATGGGCTGACGACGAAGTTCTCGATGCTGCCAAGCGGGTCGCCGCTTTGGAGAAAAAAATCGCAGACGCGCAACTCATGTTGCCCTTGTTGCCAGCCGCGGAACGCAGCAAGAAGCGCGCCTTGCTCGAAGCCGACGAAATGCAACTCGTCAGCGAACGACTCGGCCTCCGCCAGGCGGAAGCCTATCATCCGTGGGTGGTTCGCTACCTGCCCGATAACTCGTTTTGGGCTCTCGCCCTGCTCGTAGGAATTCTCTGCCTGGCCACCGTCTTCAAGGACGCCTTCCTCGCCGGGCACATGATTCTGGTCGAGCGGATGTCGCAGCTGAGTGCTTTTGATCTGCGCGCGCGGCTGATGCGCAAAACACTCAACCGCGAGATTGCCGCGTTCGGCACCGATCGCACCAGCGACCTGCTGTCGCGATTCACCACCGATGTTTCTCATGTTCACGCTGCGGTGAACGCCATGTTCGGCCGCGTGCTACTCGAACCGCTGAAGGGTCTGGCCTGCTTGATTGGCGCCGCGCTGATTTGCTGGCGGCTGCTTGTCCTATCGCTCATCATCGCGCCGTTTGCTGGCTACGTGGCCTACAAACTGGCCCAGTCGCTCAAACGAGCCAATCGCCGCGCGATGGAACAAATGTCGCAACTTTTCGGCCGCGTGACTGAATCGCTGACCGGCATTCAAGCCGTCAAGGCCTTCGGCATGGAGCAGCACGAGAGCCGCCGCTTTCACGAAGCCAGCAAGGAATACTTCTTCAAAGCAATTCGCATCGCCGTCTATAACGCCAGCGCTCGCACGAGCGTGGAGTTGATGGGGACGGTGATCATTTCGCTCGCGATTTTGTCGGGCGCTTATCTGGTGCTCAATCAGCAAACGACGATCTTGGGCATCAAGATCATGGAGCGGCCACTCAGTTCCGGCTCGCTGCTCGCGTTTTACGCACTCCTTGCCGGCATCAGCGACCCGGCTCGTAAGTTGGCCGATGTATTCAACTTCATTCAGCGTGGCATGGCAGCGGCCGATCGCATTTATGAAGTGCTCGATGCCAAGCCGGGGATCGTCGATCCAGTGAAGCCCGAATTTTTGCGCAATGTGCGTCCCGAGGTCGTCTTCGAAAATGTTTCGTTCCACTACAAGCCGGGGCAGCCCGTGCTGAAGAACATCAGCCTGCGGATTCCCTTCGGCAAAACCATTGCCGTCGTCGGTCCTAACGGTTGCGGCAAAAGCACGCTGATGAACCTGCTGCTGCGGTTTTACGATCCTGTCGAAGGGAGCGTGAAGCTCGATCATCTCGACCTGCGGCAGATGCGACAGCGCGACCTGCGTGAACGGATCGGGCTCGTCGCGCAGCAAGCGATGCTCTTCGACGATAGCGTTGCGGCTAACATTCGCTACGGCTCGCCGCACGCGACCGATGCTGAAGTGATCGAAGCGGCTACGAAGGCCCATGCGCATCGCTTCATCATGGAGAAGCTCGAGAACGGCTACGAAACCATCGTCGGCGAGCGCGGGGGCAAGCTCTCCGGTGGTCAGCGGCAACGCATTCTGCTCGCTCGCGCGATACTGCGCGACCCACAAATCTTGATTCTCGACGAAGCAACAAGCCAGATCGATCTGGAAAGCGAACAGCTGATCCACCGAGTACTGGAGCAATTCACCCGTGGCCGCACGACGCTGATGATTACGCATCGGGTGGCCTCGCTCGCGCTGGCCGACGAAGTGATCGTGCTCGACGGTGGCCGCGTGCTCGACATGGGCACGCACGACCAGCTGCTGGGTCGCTGCGAACTCTATCGCCGGTTGTATCAACTGGGTTTCAAGGCGAGTGCCTAGGCAAATCGATCGGGTGCGAGTAGGGTCAAATCAACTCGCGGCTTCTGGCCGCGAATCACTTGCTCGACCAATTGTCCGGTGATCGGCGCCAAGCTGAGCCCCATCATCGCGTGGCCCGTCGCTATCACGAGGTTGTCATACTTCGCCGTGCGGCCGATATAAGGCAAGCCATCGGGCGAACAAGGCCGCAGTCCGCACCAAGGTTTGATGTCGGCAAAGTCCTCGGCGGTGAACTCGGGAAAGAACGTCGTCGCGCCGCGGATCACGCCTTGGACGCGGCGCGGACTGATCGTTTCGTTCAAGCCGCTCATCTCCATCGTGCCGCCGAAACGAAGTGAGTTGCCCATGGGCGTAACGGCCAACCGAGCCTCGCAGGCGATCGAACAAAGCTGCGGCAAGCGTTTGGGATTCGGCAGCGTCAGGCTGTACCCCTTGCCGGCCTGTAGCGGAATTTTCAAACCCAATTCGCGAGCCACCAGCGGTGACCAGGAGCCGCCGGCGATGACGATCTCGTCTGCTGCGAACTCACCCTGCGAAGTTTGGACGGCAGTGATTCGTTTTGCGTTCCGCACGAAGCCTTTCACTTCCGTGTTGAACAGCAACTTGCCGTTGTGAGCGAGAACCTTTTTTTGCAGGAACTGCATGAAGAGCCACGGCGAGAGATGTGCGTCGCGTGGATAGTAGACTGAACCGCAAGCGGCCATCTGCACGCCTGGATCGAGCGCGGCCGTACCGGCCGCGTTATGGACCTCCGTGGGAATGCCCAGTTCGCGAGCCTGCTCGGCGACGTGCGCTTCTTCGTCGAGCGTTTTCTGTTCCTTACAAAGCATGAGCAAACCGCGGCGAACGAGGCCGAACTCGTTGGCATCGCCCGCGAGTTCATCGAACCGTTCGCGACTGGCGAAACCTAAGTCGCGCAGAATTGGTTTCGCGGCTGCAACTCGCGCCGCCGTGGCACTCTGCCAGAAGCGAGCGCCCCAGGTGAGCAAATCCCAAGACAATCGCGGCTTGATGTAGAACGGCGATTCGGGATTCCACATCCATTTCAAACCGAGCGCGACCATGCCCGGCGCGGCGAGCGGAATGAAATGGCTCGGCACGACCATGCCCGCGTTGCCATAGGAACAGCCGTCGCGCTGTTCGGGTTGGCGCTCGAGGACGGTGACATCATGGCCCTGAGCAACACAGGCTTGCGCGACACTGAGCCCAATCACGCCGCCGCCAATGATGAGGATGCGTTTCATAGTCGTCGTTTCGATCTGTGCACGATGAATCGACGATTCGGTCGCCTACGGCTGGCTCGCAGGTTGTTCATGCAAAGCCAGCGATTCTTCCAACGCCTGCTTGGCATACGCGCGGCGAACTTCCCAATAGAAATAACTGCCGAGGCCGCCGAGGATCAAAAAGGGCATCGAGAGCATGAAGACAATGCTCCAAGCATAGCCGCGGGCAATGTTATACGCCGCGGGGTCGCCCGCGATCTGCTCTTTGCACGTCGGGCACGCCTCGGCGATGCCGGCCAGGCAACACAGGAGCAGCAACGCGAAGGTGCAGCAGAGAATTTTTCGCAGCGACATGGCATTCCCCAATCAGTGTGCTTCCACAATCGGCTGGAACCACTGGTACAACATCAAGTATACGATCACACCCGTAATCGAGACATAGAGCCAGATCGGAAAAGTCCAGCGGGCCAGGTGAATGTGCCGCTGGCGATAGTCTTTCAGCCCGCAATAAATCGTCGCGACCGCGAGAAATGGCACCGCTGCTGCCAGCACGACGTGGGTCAGCAGGATCGGGTAATAAAACCAGGCAGCGGTGGGATAGGTAGCTGCAGGAAACTTCTGGCTCGTTTCGCCCAAGACCTGATGTCGCAAGCCGTGATAGGTGAGATAGCAGGCGAGAAAGACTACGGAGACGCCAAAGCAGCCCAGCATGCACCACTTGTGGGCCTGTTCGCGCCGCTGCTTGATCAGCACCCAACCCACGACGAGCAACACGGCAGCGAGGCCGTTGAGCGAAGCATTGACGTGCGGCAGCAGATGAACCAGATCTTTCACCCGGCAGGTTCCTTATGGCGCGGGTGTTTCGGTTGCAGTGCTTTTGTCGGCTGATTCTTCTGCGCGATTCGCTTCATCGACCGGCCTCGCTTCTTTCGCTGCCTTGGCATTTGCATTGGCCCGCTCGACCATCGCCTTCCGCTCGGCAGCAGCTTCGACCACTTCGGCGGGAGGCTCGGTCTCTTGCAGCAGCTTATCGAGCAGCAGTTTGCAATCGACCAGGCTCTTGCCGTCTTTCCATGAAAAGCTGCCGCGGGGATTGTTCCACTTATCGCGGACTTCGAACTTCTCGGTATGCGTAAAGCGCTTCAGCGGCACCTGGTAAATCTCAGCCGCGATGCGCTGGATGTAGGTCAAATCGCCAGTGAGAAACCACCAGGCTTCGCCGTTGTTGGCAATGTCGAACCGTTGCTCGGCGACATACTTCTGAAAGCGCGACGGCGTATCGTTCTCGGGGTCGCAACTAATGCTGACGAACTGCACCCCCTGCGGCCCGTATTCCTTTTGCACGATTTCAAAGGCCCGCTGCTGCTTCAAGCATTCGGCGGGGCAGTGCGTGAAGAAGAAATTCGTCACCGAAACCTTGCCGAGTAGATCGGCGGTACCAGCTTTCTTGCCACTGCGCTCCGTTAACGTGAACTCCGTCAGAATGGGCTCGTCGGCCGACGGCGGCTTGATTTCGTAATCTTTATCGATGCCGGTGCGAACGGTTTGCACTTCGACCGCCGGCAGGCTGTACTTGATGCCCAGCCAAACAAACGTTCCCCCCATCGCGATGAAGAGGATGCCGAGCCACGCCAGGACTGCCTTACTCATTGCCAATCACCCAACCTGATCAAACACTGCCAACCACCGCGACTACTTATGGTCGGCGGGTTTGGCCTCGTCGTGTGTATGACCTTCGTGGTCGTCATGATGTTCTTCCTTGTGCTCCACCGGCGTCGCCGAGTACAGCCAGCGCTCGTCGGAGTAGTTACGCGTGCGGCGGCCAATATCGGGGACCAGCATCATCACCAGAAACAGGCTCATCATGCTGGCCGGCACCGTGAGGACATACTTCCAGTTGGCTTCCCACTTCAAGTGCATGAAGAACAACATCACGAGCATGGCCTTGGCACAGGAGACAGCCATCATCGCGGCCCACATCACCTGCGGTGCTTTTTCGCGCAGCGTTTGCGAGTTGCCGACAACAAACGACAGCAGCGTGAGGACGCAAAGCGAAATGAATACGGCGATATAAACGCCGAGTCCGCCGTGCGAAGCGTGCTTGTCGATATTGGTCGTGGCGCCCAAGTGTTGGCGCTCGACATGCTTATCATCGTGACCCATAAACCACCTTATGTTGTGTTGGCAGAAGTGCGCTGCCAGTTGCTGCTATTAGAACAGATACAAGAGCGGAAACAGGAAGATCCAGACCAGATCGACAAAGTGCCAATACAGGCCGACGTTCTCCAAAATGTGAGCCTTGCGCGAATCGAGCTGCTTCGGCAGGATCAGCACGAAGGCGATCAAGCCGACAAGCACGTGAATCGCGTGGAAGCCGGTCATCAGGAAGTACGTGCTGGCCCACATGTTGCCGCTGGGAATCATCATCGGCAGGCGGAGCCATTTGTTGTGTTCGTTCAAACCACCTTCGGCTTCGACGAGCACGTCTTGTGCTTTTAAGCGGCCGTCGAGAATTTTGGCGTGCGTGTCGAGCGGCACCAAATCGGCGTCGATTTTGGCCATCTCGTCTTTGGCTTGCGTGAGTTGTTGATTCGCCGTGGCGAGTTGAGCGTCGATCTGTTGCGCTTCGGTTTGCGCGGCAGGTTGATCTTGCAGCGCGACAAACGTTGTCGCGTCGCCGCTTGTACTGGTCGTACCCGCGGGTTTCGGCGACTCCTGCAACTTCATCTTTCGCTCGGTGAGGACTTTGATCTCGTTTTCGAGAGCCGTGTGCTTCTCCGCAGCAGCGGCGCGGGCTTTGACGAGATCGGTCTTTTGCTGATTGACGGCGTATTGCTCGCGTTCCACTTCAGAAGCTTCATCCTTCAAGATCTTGGCGACCTTTTCGTGCTTCTCTTGAGCCGGAATGTGGCTGTGGTCGATGGGATAGATCGACATGGCCAGCCGCTCCATCGCGACATGCCGCCGACTCGTATCAGGGTTCACCGCGGCGATCGTTTCGGTCCACTTCACGTAGTCGAGCAGCTTGGTGACGACGTCGAGCTGCGTCTTTTCGTCGGGAGTCAGCTCAGGCGCTTTGCTCGGCTCGGTTTCGTTGGCCGATTGCTTGGCCTTGAGGGCGTCGAATTTGGCGGTCAGCTTCATCCGCACATCTTGCACGTAGTAGATGTCGGCCTTTTCGTGCAGCAGGCTGCGGGGCGCGGCGGGATAGATGCCGTGGCTGAACTTCGAGTTGTATTCCACCATCTTCACGCCGAGGAACACCGAGCCCAGGATCAGCGTGAGGAACAACCAGCCGCGGGCGAGTTGCACTGAGTTCGACTTGGCTGCTTCGTACGCAAGCACGATCGTCACGCTGGAGCAGATCAGCACGAACGTGTTCATGGCGCCGATCCATTCGACCAGGTGCACGTCGTGCGGCAGCGGCCAGGTCCCTGCGGGAGCGCCGAAGCGGAGCACAATGTAGGCGCCGATCAAACCGGCGAAGAACATGATTTCGGTCGAGAGAAACAGCCACAAGCAGAGCTTGCCGTTGGGAATCGGCAGGCTGCGTTGATACTGCAGCTTGATGTGACCGTGACCGTGGTCGTCATGCGAATGATCCGACATAGCAAACTTACCGTTGTGAGCGGGAGACAAAATTCGTTAGGCAACAGGCCACGCCGTCAGGCAGATGCAGGGCAGCGTGGAGGGCAAATAAATCAGCGACGCCAGCAGCAGCCGGCGCGACGTGCGTTCGTTTGGATTCAGGAAAAACTGCCAGGCAAAACAGGCCTGGGCAGCGGCGAGCAACATGAGCAAAGCGATCGCGACATACATACCGAAAGTGCGATTGCCGGCGAACAATCCGAGCGGCAACAGGATCAGTACGATGCCGAAACCGATCGCGTTCCAGGCCGCCGAGCGGTAGGTCTTGTCGACGACGGTCGCCATTTGATGGCCCGCTTGTTCGTAATCGTCGCGATACAACCAGGCGATGGCCATGAAGTGCGGCAGTTGCCAGCAAACGAGCAACGCAAAAAGTACGACGATCGGAGCGTTCAATTCTGCACCGGTCGCGGACCAACCCATCAGCACCGGCATGGCTCCGGCGATGGCGCCGAACCAGGTGTTCCAGCTGCTGAGTGTTTTCAGCGGCGTGTAGATCAGCACATAGGCAGCCCAGTTCGCAGCGCCCCACAGCACGGCGGCGGTGTTGTTGGTGCAGAGAAGCAACGCACAACCAGCAACCATCGTGACGGTGGCGAAGGCCAAGGCTTCGGTCGAAGAAAGACGCCCGCTGGCGAGCGGGCGATCGGCAGTCCGGACCATGCGGCGATCGAGATGACGTTCCAGCCAATGATTCATCGCACTCGCGCTGGCGCCGACCAGCAATGTTCCGGCAGCAGCGGCGAACATCACGGCCAAACTGCAAGTGCCGCTTGTCGCAATGTAGCAACTGGCCAGCACGACCAGAAACACAAACGCGCCAATCCGCGGCTTGGCAAGTTCGACAAAATCGAACACGCGGGAAAGAGCGTCGCTGCGGCGGCCAATGGTGACGGTCGATGTGCTCATGCGGGCCTCACGAGCAACAAGGGAGTCGCCATGGCAATGGCGGGCCGCCAATGACGCGATGTCTGCAACGACAGAATCACCGCGGTCGCCAGGATCAGCGAGCCATTGGCCACGTGCGCTGTCGAGATGATCGCCTGCAGCGCCGATTTTTCATAGTTGATGTGTTCCGCGGCGAACTGGAACGAGCCCATCCAATCAGGCCAGCCGTACTTTACGATCCAAGTCGCCGCGCCGAGCGAAACTTGCCCAACGATCAACACCGACAACAGCACCCCGACCCAGCGCGACACGCTGCGATCCTGACCAAAGAGGACCTTCCCCGAAAGCAACAATGCCTGGCCGAGCAACACCAGAGCCATCACGATGTGCAGCAGCACGACCGCGCGAAAGAAGCCCGCCGAACTCGTCACGGGTACATGCCGCACCATGGCGCCGAGCACCAATTGCAAATAGCAAACACCAGCAAAGCCCCAAGCCGCTGTGGTGAGCCGCTGCGGAGTTTGCTTCGCCGGCAATTCATGCGTGGCAAACTTAGGCGAAGTTACGACGGCAAACGCCACGAGCAGCACAAAGAACACAGGCCCCGTGCAGCCGTGCAGCATGGCGAACATGCGGTCATCAAGGCGCACGCGGAGGCCACCGAGCAAGCCCTGCAAAATCACCAGCACCAGCAGCGCGACAGCGAACTGCGTCAGCCAACGCGGACTCTTTGCGAAGTAAGTCACGGCGACGAGCGTGATCATCAACATGCCGGCCAGCGCGCCGAGCAAGCGATGACCATGTTCGATAAACAAATCCCAAGGCCCGAAGAACCAGGTAGTCCAGGGGTAGAGGAACAAATTGTAACCGTAGGTCGAAGGCCAATCCGGCACGGCCATGCCTGCGTCATAACTCGTCACCAAACCGCCGACCCAAATCAGCGGAAAGGTTACGACCGCCGACAGCAGGGCCAGGCGATGTGGCCAGCGATAGCTTGTCGGGGTGGAGTTCATGGAATTTGAAATTCGTAATTGGCAATTCGTGGTTGGTAAACGCAGTCAGCAGTAACTTAGTGATGCGGATCTTTATAGCGCCGGGCCGGATCGGCCGGCGGCGGCTGCGTTTGCGGATAGAAATCGGTATCCACTTCGGGCGAGCCGTACTCATACGGACCGCGGTACACGATCGGTTGGAAGTCGAAGTTGCCGTGTCCCGGTGGGCTCGGCGCGGTCCACTCCAAGCTGTTCGCACCCCATGGATTGCGTCCCACAATCTGTCCAAAGAACATGCTGCGGATAAAGTTGAACGCAAAGATCACCTGCGTCGCCACCATGCCGATCGCGCACCAGGTCATGAAGCGATTCATCGGCAACAAGTGGCGGAACGTGTCGTAATCGTACGGATCGGCCAACCGGCGGGGAAAGCCAACCGCGCCCAGAATGTGCATCGTGAAGAACGTTCCATTGAGGAACAGGAACGTCAGGAAGAAGTGGACCTTGCCAAGGTTCTCATCCATCATCCGGCCGAACATTTTCGGATACCAGAAATAGATGGAACCAAACACCGCCATGGCCGTGCCCGCGAAGAGCACGTAATGGAAGTGGGCCACGATGAAGTACGTATCGTGAATGAAGATGTCGACCGGCGTGGCGGCCATGAAGATGCCTGACAAACCGCCGATGATGAACATCGACACAAACGACAACGCAAACAGCATCGGCGTGGTGAACTGAATCTTGCCGCCCCAGATGGTACCGAGCCAGTTGAACACCTTCACGGCGGACGGCAACGCGATCATCATCGTACTGACCATGAACGTCATGCCGAGCAATGGATTCATGCCCGAGACGAACATATGGTGACCCCACACGATGAACCCGAGGCCGGCAATCCCGGAGATCGAGTACACCATTGGCTTGTAACCGAAGATCGGCTTGCGAGCGAAGCAACTGATGATGTCGCTGACCATGCCCATCGCCGGCAAAATCATGATGTACACGGCGGGGTGCGAATAGAACCAGAATAAGTGCTGCCAGAGCAACGGCTGACCACCACCGGTCGCCGGCGCGCTGTTGTTAACGACCAAGCCATCCGGCAGGAAGAAGCCTGTGCCGAGCATACGATCGGTCAATTGCATGAAGCCCGCAGCCGTCAAAACCGGCAACGCGAAGGCTTGCAGAATCGCGGTGATGAACATCCCCCAGATAGTCAACGGCAGACGGAACATCGTCATCCCGGGCGCACGCATCTGAATGATAGTGGTCATGTAATTGACCGACCCCATCATCGACGACACGCCGACGAACGTCACACCCATCAGCCACAACGTTTGCGGCCAGTGGCTGCCCGGAGCAGCATCCCACACAACCGACAGAGGTGGATACGAAGTCCAACCGCCACCGGCGCCATAGGGCGGGAACAAAAAGCTCATGCCGATCAGAATGAAGGCCGGCCACATGAACCAGTAGCTGAGCATGTTCAGCGTGGGGAACGCCATATCGTCGGCGCCGATCATCAGCGGGATTAGGTAGTTGCCGAAGGCGCCGGCCAGGATCGGAATGATCACAAAGAAGATCATCACCGTCGCGTGCATCGTAAACAGCGTGGTGTAGAACTCGGGCGAGATCTGACCACCTTCTGCGCTAAATAACATCCGGCCGATGACCGGCATATCTTGCCAGGGATAAGCCAGCTGCCAGCGAATGCCCAGCGCGAGCAAGCCGCCGACGAGAAACCACAGCAACGTGGAGAACAAGAATTGCAGCCCGATGATTTTGTGATCGAGCGAAAACACATACGTGCTGATGAACTGCCCGACGCTCATGCCATGAGCATGCGAGTCATGGGCGCCATGCGGTGATACTGCGGTCGTACTCATTGCTTTGCGTTACTCTCCTGCGGAAGGAGCGAAGGAAGCGACTTCCTGTTCCTGCCACGCCTGTTCCAGCCATTTGTCGTAGTCAGCGCGCTTTTGCAGTGTCATCCGCCCGCGCATTTTGTAATGTCCCCAGCCGCACAATTCCGCGCACACGATGTCGTACTTGCCGGTGCGATTCGCTTTGAACCACACAAACTGCTGCATGCCGGGGACCACGTCTTGCTTCACCCGCACGTGCGGCAGAAAGAAGCTGTGTAACACGTCCTGGCTCTTGATCAGCAGCACCACATCTTCGTTGATGGGCAGATGCAGGTCGTTCACCTTGAGTACGTCGTCTTGCGTGCCCACGATGCCGTCTTTGCCCGCGTAGCGAATCCGCCATTCAAACTGCCGGCCAGTGATCTCCGCGATCGGCGCCTTGGGCAGGCCGTCTTGTGTGGGCCGTTCCAACTTGGCATTGGCCCAGACCTTCATTTGAAAGATGGCGATGAACAACAACGTCGCGGCGGGAATGATGGACCAAACCACTTCCAGCGTATGACTGCCGTGAAAATACTTCACAGGCTGCGTCGTTTTTTCTGCGTCGTAAACCCACAGGAACCAGAAAAAGACGAGGCCGGTGGCGACGAAGATGACGCCGGTCAGCCCCAGAATGAACAGGAACAACCGATCGATCCAAATCGCTTCGTTGCCGCCGACGTTAGCCGGCAGCCAGTGGTTTTCCATGCCGGGCCATCCCGCCATCGCCCAAACAAAGACGAGGACGCCGACGATTGGCACCGACAGAAACAGCAAACTCCAAAAACGACCCACGTTGAATTCTCCTCGCCTTCCGGCAAAGCCTGATCTGTTGCTGCGAGTACGCAGGGATGGTTACTTGGCCGAAACGTGAACGTTGACGGGATCCAGGGCTTGGCGCGGATCGCTGATCGGTTCATACGGCAGCGATTGCACGTAATTCACAATGTTCCAAATGTCGTTGTCCGACAGAATCTCCGGCTTGAAGCCCGGCATCGGCGTCCCTTCGATGCCGTTGCGGACCCGCCAGAAGATATCGATCGGCCGGCGGCCGCCGCGGAATACACCCTGCCGCAAGTTACGCGGCCGAATGTTGCGGGGCTCCAGCATGCCAAGCCTGGTGAACTCGCGCACCAGCTCAGGATTGCGCACGCCCGTCGGAGCAATCAATTCTTTCGTCCATTCATCGAACCCGGTCAGCTGACCATCGCCCAAAGCGGCGATGCCGTGGCAGCTGAAACAGTTGGCCTTCGTGCCTTGAAACAGCACGCGCCCCGCTTCCTTCGACTTGGCAAATTCTTCGGGCGTATAAGTCGGCCGTGCAGAGATGCCGGTGGCATTGGCTTCTGCATCAATCCACTTCGTGACCACATCGGCGGTTTGACCCTTGAGCATGGCGATCTGCTCGGGATCGGGCTTGGCAGGATCGCTGATGAGCCGGCTGTCTTTGTCGAATTCGCCACCAGCCCACAAGTTGAGCAGATTCCGCTCCACTTCGCCCCGGATGGCGAGGTACTTCACATAGTCGACCAGCGCTTCGATTTCATTTTCAGGCAGCAACAAAAACGATGGCATCGCCGTGCCGGGAATGCCGTCGACAATGATCCGTTTCAAGTCTTCGTGCGTGGGCTTGTAACCAACAGGAGTCGACTTGAACTTGAACTGTCCCTTGCGATAGTCGCGTGGATAAGGATTCAAAAACGCGGCCGTCGGGCCCAAACCGTCGCCGGTCACGCCGTGGCAGTGGGCACAATGCTCGCGATACAAACCGACGGCCCGGTCGTTCTCGTCGCTGCCAACAGCGCCGGCGGCCACCTTCAAGCGGCCGAGGTTCAGCACTTTGCCGATTTCGACTTCGCCCACGTTGGGAACTAACGGCTCGTTCGGCGTTCCGAACTGAGCGGCCAGCACTTCGTCGAGATCTTGCAGTTGTTGCGCGGAAAGCTTGAGATCGCCACCGGCTTGTTTTTCGGCGAGCCGAATAAAAGTGACATACCGCCGGAATTGGGGCGGAGGCGCGCCGCAGCCGCTGGCGAAAACGCCACAGCCGAGGACCAGCAACATCATCATCCAACGCAGGTTCATAAGTCTCATCCCGGTCGCGAGCGATAGATCGCGGGCAGGCAAATCGAATACGGGTCTCTAAAAATCAGTTAGCTATTTCGGCAAGTCCGCGGCGTCGAGTGTCACAATCATTTCCAACGGCTGATCGGCCGTCAGCGTCCGCTTAAAGCGGCCCCGCTTCCATGTTTGGTCCGCAGCAGCGCCGCCACCTTCTTGCACCTTCACCTTGGTTAGGTTGCCGGTTTTCTGCTGCCAAACGGCAAACTCCAGTTCCACGCCGGCGGGCACATTCTTGATTTCGAAATTGCCTTTGTCATCCGTCACTGCGTACAACGAATTGTTCCGCGTCAACAACAAGGCCGACATCCATGGATGAATCGAGCACGAAACCTGGTTGGGCACCGACGATTCGCCGACCGGCTTGTAGTTGGTGCTGCTGAGCGCTGGCAACAAGACGTTGGCCGAAGCAGCTTTACTGCCGGCTGACGGATTGATGCTGGTGTTGTGTCCGACTTCATCGCTGTTCTTAATGACCAGCGTTTGGGTCGAACGCATGATGTAGAGATGGCTGAGGAAGATGCAATTTTTTTGATCGAAAGGAACGTCGTTGACCGCGGTTGCTTTGGCAGCGTCGTCTGGATGTTCCCACTTGGGGTTATTCGCCGGGATCTTGGTCGTCACGAAAATGGCGACATCCTTGATGCCGCCACTGGCATCGACCACCATCTCTTCGTCCAGCACCGTTTTGCCACCCGGTGCACAAACGCTTTGATCCTTGTCAACCTTGAGCGTTGCGCGAGCTGGAGCAGCACCGGCAAGAACGAACTTGCCTTTGAGGGTGGACCAACCTGTCGGCTCGGCGGCGACTGCCGTTGTCGCGGGTCCCGCAGCGGCAGCGCCGCCGCCGAAGGCTTGCTTCAGCGACGACACGTTGCTGGCAACGACGTGCGGGTTGTCCGCGACAGGTCGCGCACAACCGGCAACAACGAGTGTTCCGCAGCAGATCGCTCCGCAGGTTAACAAAGCTGCGAAGCGGATTGGACCAAACTGGTTCACGGCAAAGTTCCTGTTCGCAAACTTACTTCTTGTTGATCACATCGAGCGGAATGGTGAATTCGCCGAGATCGGTGTCGCCCTTCACTTCCACCTCCATGCGGCCGTTCTTCCACTCGCTGGTCTTGGCCCCTTGAGTGCCCTTCACCACGAAGCCGGCCTTCTCTTGCCAAACAACGAACGTGTGCTTCCCTTCGGGAATGTTTTTGATGGTCAGTTCACCCTTGTCGTTGCTCGAACCGAAGTACGGGTTGTCGCGGATCAAGAGCCAACCGCTCATCCAAGGATGGATGTTGCAAGCGAGCGGCATCGGGCGGCTTTCGGTCTTGGCAAAGGTCTTCTTCGTCGAACCGCCGGCGGGAATCAACTCGTTGAAAGCAGGATTGGCGAAGGTGTCCCCTTTGCTGTTGTGGCCGATCGGATCGGGGTTGCCGATGATCAGCGTTTGTGAAGTGTGAACCAGTGTGACACGCGGTTCATAGCGGCAACCCAGGTTGTCGACTTTCACTTCCTTGGCCAGTGCAGCAACCGCAGCAGCGCTTACCGGAGCCTTCTTGCCCGGCGCGACGTACATGAACATCACAATGTTTTGCAGTTCGCCGCCGGGACCGACCTTGATCGACTCATCGACGAGCATCTTCGGGCCGCAGAATTCGCCATCCTTGTCGATCTTCAACTTGGCCGGGGTGGGAGCAGCGCCACCCAACTTGAATTTCACTTTCAAACTGCCATCGGCAGCCGAAACAACGGCAGGTGTCGCCGCGAGGGCGATAACCAGCAAAGCAACAAAGCGGCGAATCATCAGAAGACTCCAGGAAAGGAAGTCGCGGCAAACCTGTGGGTAGAGGCCAGCCGAGGCGGGATGGGAAACGAACTGTAGCGAGGACCAAATCATCTTAGCAAGGAATCAACCGCAGCCCCGCTCGCCCCCAGGACGATTGCGGAACTGCGCAGGTAATCGAGCAATTTAGTTCTGAGTTCCAGCCGCCGGTGCGGGTGCATCGGAAGCTGTCGCGGGCGCTGCGGGAATTTGCGGCGCGATCAAGTTTTTCTGCTTCGCGTAGTGATCGAAGTTCATCAGCAAATCGACGAGTGCATCGACGGCTTCTTCTCCGTTGCCGGAGAAATCGCCCGGCGGGATCTGCGTGTGTTGCTTCAAGTTGCCCGGTTCGTACTTGAAGTTCACCGGCATGCCCGTGTATGGCAGGATCATTTTCGGATTGGCAATCCAGTCGCGCAGATATTCCGGCCGCAGACGGCGATAGACATCGCCCAAGTTCGGGCCGCGATTGCGACCCTGACCATCGGGTTGGAAGTCGGCAATGATATGGCACTGGGCGCAGAAGCTCTTTTTGTTGATGACGATCTTCATCGCATCATCCAGGCGATTGGCATTCTGACGATTCCCTTCTTCTGCTGCCTTTTTCTCATAAGCAGCCTGCCGTTCGGCGAGGCGACTGTCTTGCCGAACTTCCGACGCTTCGTACGGATAGTTCGCGTTGTCGACCGCCGCGAAGTAGTTCACCAGTTTGGTGGCTTCGTCGCGCGACATGTTGAACTTCGGCATTCGCAGGAACACAGCAGGGCGGATTGGATATGGTTCCAGCAGGAACTCATAGAGCCAATTGCTCTGCACTTTGTTCCCCTCGCCGTACAGCGGCGGAGGCAACCAGCCATACGATTCGACGCCGCTGGCGCCCGCGGTGCCAGGTGCGAAGACATTGTCAGGATCCTGTGCCAGCTTCGTCACGCGAGGCTGCAAGTAGCGAGTGAGCATGCCGCCGTGTCCGGTGTAGGCATTTGTCACCGTATTGCCAGCGACCGAAACACTCGACAGGCCGGGCAGAAATCCGCCGCCCGCGAGCGTGGTCGGCTTCACCACTTCGACCGAAACTCTCGTCTTCTTGGGATCGTAGCGATCGTCCGCGTTGAGGACGTCACCTTCTTCGTTGACGATTTCCGGCAAGCCGGTGTCCTTCGACAACTTGGGAATGCCGGCCAGCACAGCATGGAGCTGATTGCTCGCATCGGGAGTGCCCGACTTCGCGAGATCCGCTGGCGAAAAATGCGGCATTAGGAACGGATAAACGGGTTCGGCAATGGCCTGCGGCTCGTAAGTGCCCGGCGTGAAGCTCAGCTTCCACTTGTCAGCTTCCAGAATATGGCAGCCGCCGCAGTTGAACTTTTCGAGCACAATCTTGCCGTCGGCAATCGCCTTGGCTCGCGGATTGGCGCGATACAAATACTTCTCCCGTGGCGGCTCAGCGACGAGCCCCAGCACGAAAGTTATCACCGCTTCGCGATCTTGGGCAGTGAACGGGAACTGCGGCATCCGCAGCCGTTCGTTGAACCGCTTGTTCAGCGTCTTGTCGTAATCATAGCTGCGGGGTTCTTTCAGCTTCTGATAAATGAACCCAATCCGGCTCCCGCCACCGAGCTGCGCTTCGTAATAATCTTCGAAACCGACCGGCAAATCTTCGCCATCAGCAATCGCGGTTACCGGTGCGGGTTCGTGGCCCGTCGCTAGACCCTTGCCACCACTGTCCGCCGTGCCGCCAGTGTCGCTCGACGTCGCCGCGGCCGGCTTGTCGTCATGCTTGTCGGTCTGGGCATGATCGTGCTTCGCATGACCATGCTTGCCAGCGTGACCGTGGCCATGTTCGATGTAATGCGTGATGTGTTCGAACGCGAGCCGCGATGGATCCTTGCGGCCCCAGTTCTGCAACTGCGTGCCGATCGGCTTGGCATCTTCAAAGCCGGGAACGTCGTGGCAGCCGTAGCAGCCATACTTCGAAACAGTCTTCAAGCCGATGTAGCGCAGCCGCTGCGCATCGGTCAAGTTGCCGTCGGGGGTGATCAATTCGATTTCGGCGCCCTTGAGTTCCGAACGCATTGATTCCGGCAGGCCCTTGTCGTAGTAACCACCCTCTCGTTCCACATCGTCCTTGAAGAACGGCTCATTGAGATATTCAATCGCCAGCGAGCGGAGCGCGGCCTTTTCGGCCGCGGTCAAACCCTTGGCCAGCTGCTCGTTCGAAAGAACCGGCTTCCACTCACCGGTGTTATCCGACAGCAAGTACGTGGTGATGTCCTCCGCGGGATCAGCCCACTTCGTCTTCGGATTGCCTTCCGCGTCTTTATCGCCGAAGTCACGAACCTGCACCGGATCCAGATACAAATTCGGCATCACCGTCCGCGGGTGATATTTCGTCGGTTCCTTGATCCAGCTATAGAGCCACGACGGGCCCTTGGGATTCGCGGCGAGCGAGAACTTCTGACCGATGTTCGACAGGTCAGGCCCCTGCACGATCTCTTCTTTCGCACGGAACTTCGATGTATCCGGGAAGTCCTTGTGGGTGTGGCAAGCGAGGCAGCCACGCGTCTCGAACAGCTCCTTGCCGCGGCCGATCATCGCTTCATCCGACCATTCGGCGATGCCTGCAGGCCGCGGAATCGGCTCGAACGTTTGCGAGCGATCTTCGAGATACGCCACCAGGCCGCGAACTTCGATCGGCTCGAGTTCGTGCGTGATCTCGAGCGATTTCTTGTCGTCTTCGAGATGCTTGGTCAAGCCGAAGAACCGCGGCATCCGCGTCGACTTGCGGAAATTCTGCGGATCGTTGATCCAGTCATATAGAAACGCGCTATCAACCTTTTCCTTCACAAATCGCAGGCTAGGGCCTGCTTTGCGGAGCGTGCCGGGCGCATCCACATCGCGGAGCATGCCGGCCAGTCGATGGGTCGGTCCGGGCAGCGCCTGCTGGTCGGCAGGGACGGCAGCGTCTTCATCAATCATGGTCATCAAACGGCGACGCGTCGCGTCGTTATCCGGATGAGCAGTGAGCTCGCGGGCCAGCCGCATCATTTCGGCAAGCTGAGCCTTCTTCGCGTCGTCAAGTTTTTCGCCAGCCTTGGCCACTTCAAAGTCGAACTGCTGCGCAACCGCGAAGAAGTTCGGCTCCAGCCGCAGATCGGGACCAACCCGCTTCGTGGGGCCGTCATAGCCATTTACTTCGTGGCAGCCATAGCAGCCGTACTTGCGGATCAATTGATAACCGTGCATCAACTTGGCAGCCGGCGGATCGGGGAAGCGCTCGCTCGGTTCGAGTTCCACCACATCGTGGTGGCACTTGAGGCAGGTCGCTTGCGTGAACCGCTCGGGATACATCGGATAAATCCAGTGATGGTTGTTGAACCAACCCTGGTTATCCGTCCATTCCTTTTGCTGAATCTGATCATTGGGCGTGTGCGAAGCCCATTTGAACTCGGTCGCGCTGCCCTGGCCTTCGTGACAGATGGTGCACGCGAACGTCGACAGTTTGTGCGGGCTCGAATCACTGATGAACAAGTCGAGCCGCGGGTGCGTGTTGTACGGATGAGGCAGACCACGGCGAATGCGGATTGTGAACGGCTTGCCAGCTGCGGCCAAATCGACGAGCGTCGCCGAAATACGACGAGCACCGCGATTTTGACCCGTTAGATCGCTATCGCCGACGGCTTCGATCACGTCGGCCACCAGCAAACCAGTACGGTTCGGAATCTCCGACGATTCGCTCGGCGTCACGCCGCTGGCCACTTGCTGCAGAATTTCCGCGCCGGTGGGCAATTGAGCGGCAGCGGCCGGATCCACCGGCTGAGCGGCAGCGCCCGGCGATTTCGGTTCGATGTATTTTACGATCACATCGTCGGGGTTCAGCAAACCGCCGTCGGCCAACTTGATGCCCAAGTATTCCTCGACGGTGTAGGGGATCGGATTCTTGTCGGCGTCGAGCTCGGGCTTCTTCAGCTCAGCCCGCTGGGCTTTGATCTCTTCCGGAGTCCGCGGAATGAGGAGCACATCGAACGAAGACTCCGCGGTGAACAGCGGCGACGTTGGATCGCCCGGCAGCGACTTTTGCATGCTGCCGTGGCAGGTGGTGCAACGATCAAACCGGCGGACCTTGGCGTGCGTGTAGTCCTGCAGCAAATCGGCCGACCACTTGGTGTCTGGCTTGCGCGTACTGCCGAACGCATCGAGAATCGGCAGGTTCAAAATGTCCTTGCCCGGTCCGTAATACGGAAAGCCGTCGTACTTCACGAAGTAGCCTTCACGCTTTTCGCGGACCGTCGTTTCCAACCGCTTGTGGGCCGCTTGGGCATCGGCCAAGGCCTTGCTGGCTGCGTCAACCGGCGCGGTGATGTTCTTCAGTATGTTTTCGAGTTCCTTGCGATGCGCGCTGAGGGCCTGATATTCATCCTTCAGCTCGTTGAACTCTTTTACTTCCGCATCGATCTTGGCCTGCGGACCGGCCTCGTCGAGGTTGTCGCGAATGGCGATGTCGAGATCAGCCTTGGCCTTGTCGACGTGGGCCGACTGAAACTTGCGCTGCAGATTTTTGGCGTCTTCGTTGATCTTCGCTTGATTGACATAGCCAGCCAGCGTGGCGACGATCCGGGCCCGCAACCTGGCCGCGGCAGCTTCCTTGGCTTCGGCTTGCTGCAGTGCTTCGCGGGCTGCATTTTGCAATTCGACGTTGTTCACATCCGCATCGGCAGCAGCGCGGGCGGCCTTGGCCTTGGCACGTTCCGCGGCAGCGTCTTCCGATGCCTTTCGCAATTCTTTTAACTGCTCGTCGGCGACGCCGAACTTAACTTCTTGATGTTCAGTCTTCTTGGCTTTGTTTTCCAGCCGCAGCAATTCGGCTTGCAATTCCCCTTTGAAAGCGGCCACAGCAGCTTCATCGATGGGCAGGGCCTTCGCTTCGCTTTCCAGAATCGCGAGGCGGGCGACGTCGGCTTGGGCTTGCGCTGTCTCGAACTGCGCTTCGCGCAGTCCGGTGTACATCACTTCCATTTCGACGTTTTTATTCTGAATGTCCTTCCAGGCACGATTGTGATCCTTATAGAACATCCAGATCGTGGCCAGGGTCAGCACGACGCCACTCACCGCGAAGACGCGGTGCATGAACGGCATGTTATACCAGGTCGATTCGGTTGCGGGCATGATTACGATCTCCGCCTCGGCGGCCCTTCTAACAAAACTTCAACCTTCGCCAACCTAACAAACGCCACACCAACCACCGGGCCCAAATTCACCCGGATAGGGAACCCTCTAGAAATTCATCATGTACTCAGGCAAGGCGATGAAGTACTTGAGGTTCACGGTCCAGCGCGCCACCATCTTCAACGGCAGCAACATCATCATCAGCAGCAGGTTGGTCATTACCATGTAACGAATGAAGCCCATCTTCACGAACAAATGCTGGAAGAACTTACTGAAGATCACCAGCAGCGGCGGCAGGATCGTCAGGTAGCCAATTACCAGAAAAATGCCCGGCAATTCGCGATAGACGTTGTAGCCCAGCTTGGTTATGAACGTCGAACCTTCGGGCGCTGCCGGGCGACTGCTTTGCATCCAGTTGACCCAGAAGTACTCCGAAAGATCGACGTTGTTCAGCGCCTCAACTTTGTGCGTATCCCAATATTCATAAGGACCGAAGAAGTTCCAGTTCGGACCACGCAGGAACGTACCCATTACGATCAACGTGACCCACAACACCAGGAAGCCGAACTGAAACATGATGTACGCAAACTTGCGCTGATCGATGGTGTAGTAACCATTCCCCTGCTTGTTGAAATCGATGTAAGGAATCGCCATCAACCCGCCTACCACCATGCCTGGCAACACCACACCCGCCATCCAGGGATCGTAATACACCAGCATTTCTTGCAGACCCAAGAAGTACCAAGGAGCCTTCGACGGGTTCGGCGTCTTCACGGCCGAAGCCGGCTCTTCGAGCGGCGCTTGCAGCGAAATGGCCCAGATGAGCATGAACGCGGTCAGGGCGACCATGCAGATCAGCTCGGTATAAACCAGGTCCGGCCAAACCAAAACTTTTTCATTGTCGAGCTTCTCGAGTGGCTCCAAACCTTGCTTGGCGCGGTCGTCGTTCTGCACGGCCTGATAAGCACCCAGCCAGGTGAAGTAGCCGAGCAAGAACATCAAGCCGACGATCGGCACGTTGTCGGGCTTCATCACGATCGAAGCGAAATCTTGATTGGGCATCGACATGCCCATCAGCAACATGGCCAGATTCAGCATGACCCAAGCCACAATCGGCTGCACAAAGAACCTTCGCCCGACAAACAACAGACTGAGCAACACGAGCGAGCCGATCGTATACACAGTCGGGTTCATCGCGCGATTGATCGCCGACGTAATCACCTCGGGCAGCGAAATGTAATTCACCAAATCCGGCGACCCGGAATAGGCCAAGGCCGACATCAGCAACAGGGCGACCGAAACGATCAACCACACGATGGACGCCGTGAACGGAAACCGCGTGACCGGCAGCCGAAAGAACGTACGATCCCGGCCCGATTGCCAGATAATGAGCGCGACAGCCGCGTTCATCACCGACATCAGCAAATAATACGAACCGAGAAAACCGGCAATTTTGCCGATGAAAACCTCAGCTGGTTCGTGTCCGTGCATCGCTGCCTGCCATTCGCCAAATCAAGCCCAACAAGTTCAATAACACCCTAGCGCACCGGTTCGCGAAGAACAGTGCGATTACAACGGTCCGCTGATGCCGCCGTCTTTACGAATCCGCCAGAAGTGAATCGCCATCAGCAGCGACGCCGCCAGCGGAATCGCCACGCAATGGAGCACGTAAAAGCGGTTCAACGTTTCTTCACCCACAAACCGCGCCCCCAGCAAGCCGAAGCGAGCATCGGAAGCGTTCGTGATCATGTTCACGCCGTCGATCTGCAGGAACATGGCGCCAGGACCTTCGTAGCCCAAGACTGGATGGGCGCGGGCCATGTTCGAACCCACCGTGATGGCCCAAATGGCCAACTGATCCCAGGGGAGCAAGTAGCCTGTAAAGGACAACAACAACGTCAGCAAGAGCAAGACGACACCGATCACCCAGTTGAATTCACGCGGCGGCTTGTACGAACCCGTGAGAAACACGCGGTACATGTGCAGCCAAACGGTGATCACCATCGCGTGGGCGCCCCAGCGATGAATCTCGCGCAAGATGCCGAGCGACGTGACGTCGCGGAGCGCTAGGATGTCGTTGTAAGCCCACTCCAGCGTCGGCCGATAATAAAACATCAGTAACACGCCGGTGATCGTTTCCACCAAAAACAGGAAGAACGTCACACCACCCATGCACCAGGTAAAGCTGAGCGCGATGCCCTGCTTTTTGATGGACACGGGATGCAAGTGCAGAAAGAAGTTGGTCAGCATCACGACGATGCGATTCCGCCGATCCAGCGGAGCCGGATGACGGAAGATACTCTTCCAAATCTGAGATTCGCGGATGATTTCGCCGAGCGTAGCCATAAATATCTGAATTAGTAGTTAGGTCGCCAAACCAAAAGCTGCCGAACTGCCGCGGACAAAACCGGCCTGCAATTAAACCGGTACGAACGAGGCCGGATCTTTCCATTGCCCCTGTTCTTGATTGAACGTGCGGCTCTTATCGACTTCCAACTGACCGTCATCGGCCAGAGCAATGGCGTAGCGCTCGAGAGGCCGCGGCGCGGGACCTTCGAAATTGATGCCGTCCTTGTAGAAACCGCTGCCGTGGCAGGGGCACTTGAACTTCTGCTCAGCCTCTAGCCAATTGGGCGTGCAACCCAGGTGCGTGCAGACCGACTTCAGGGCATAGACCATCGGCCGGCCTTCGTATTCGTAACGAACAATCCACACGCCGAATTCGGGAATGAATTTCGTTTCGACCTGGCCAGGACCAAAGTTCGACGGCGGACCCACTTTGAAGCGCGTAGGGGGCTCGATCAAAATATTCGGGAACATGTAGCGGGCGAGACCTAACACCCACATCAAATGCGTAACCGCCAGCGAGGTGAACCCAATCGCCAGCGAGGACCCGAACAGCGCGCCACCCATCGCCGCGAAAAAGGTGCGGCGCGATGGATCCGCGGCGACAGGAGCCGGAGCGCGAGCAAACTCGGGCTTGGCCGGCATCGGCGGAGCCTCGAGCTTCTTTTTGCCGCTCGGCACAGGAGCAATACCCTTGGCCTCGGCCTCGGCCTTGGAAACGGGACCAGGCTTCGAGCTTTTGCGAGCCGCAGCCAGAATACTTGCAGTGTCTTTGGGCACAGCGGCCGCAACGGCTGCATCGGTTTTGGGCGGAGCAGGCTTTGGTTTTTCAGCGGCCGGAGCCGCAACGGGCTTGGGCGCTGCGGCAGCTACAGCGGGCTTGGGGGCAGCTTTGCCTGCTTTGGCCGCCGCCAGAATATCGGCGACGCTCATTCCGCCAGTTTTGGCCGGCTTGACCGGAGCCGCGGAAGCTTCCGCAGCGGCAGCGGCCGGCGCAGCCTCAGCAGCAGGAGGGGGGGGCGGAGCATCCGCAGGTTTCTTCGCAGCGCCACCGCGGGCTGCAGCGAGAATTTCCTCGACCGACATTTTTTTGGCCATAACGCCAAGCCTTTGCCCAACAAATGCATTGCCCCGTCGGGCAAATGCCAAAAACGGGAACCGTCGTTCCGCCTAGTTGTAAATCACGCCTTGTGGTCGTAACCCTGCTTCCGGAAGCGGTTTACGACGATAATTTTGGCCATTGAGTGGCCTTGTGAAGTTTTTCACAAACCCCACAACTCGTTTTACCCGCTTCTCACTTTCTGTCAACCACCCCAAAGCAGGTGATGGCCGTTGAATCGTCGTTGGTACGTGCAGCAACAGCTTGATGAGTCGAGTGACGAGCCGGACGGTTAATCTAGCCGCGCTGCTGGAAAAGGTGAATCGGGTGGGATTCCATTTTTCTCAGGCTGGTCACGCAGCCAGAAGCCATGCGTCGGGTGAGTCGTGACTCATTCCGTCCGCTGCTGCACGCTGTTAAGGGCGTCGATTCCGGCGATGCGGAAAACAGGTCACGTGGTGAATAAATCGGCCGCTCGTCTAGTGCATTTCCCAGCAACGGCGCGTATTTCGCCCGGAAAAAGTCGCGATTTATTCACCAAACACGACGGAAAACAGGCTTGTGAAAATCGCGGCTAAGGGTGCGGTCCTTTGTAAGACGGAGCACTACTCCGTCTCAATGCGGGCCGAATCGCCAAAGAGCGCTGGTACCCGCTGAAAGACGGAGCAGTGCTCCGTCCTGCGGGACTCGCTTAGATCCCGATCTGACCCAGCATGTCGATGAAGCGGCTCAGCGCCAATGAAACCTGCGGGTGCGAGGCTTCGAACTCGAGGACTTTCTGCTCCAGCAGATTACGCGACTCCGTTACCTCTGGCTTCGCACTGCCGCTGCGGCGCTGCAGCGCGGTGGAGATATCGGCCGCGGCCGATTGCAGCAGGGCGCGGGTTTCGGGATCGGAGTGCTCCAGGCCGTGCAGCTCGCGCTCGAGGTCGGCAATGGCGGCCCGCAGACGTTCGACTTTGTCATTCATTGCGAGCGACTCACAACAGAGGATCAGGCAAGAAACGAAGCAGCCCGGTCAATTCTACCGAAGAATCGCCGGGCCTGCAGCAACTTCCAGGATCAGGAAACTCGTCAGACGAAATTACTGGGGTTTCGCCGATTCCGCCGGAGTCGAAATGTCGGTCAGCTTTTTCTGAGCAACTTCGGCCGCGGTCTTTAGTTTTTCGACCACTTCCCGCACCAGCGAAGCCGGCAAGGCATAGCTTTCGACGCGACCCGCCCGAGCGATGTTGATGCCGAGGCACTTGCCATCGAGATCGACAATCGGGCCGCCGCAATCCGCCGGCCGCAGCACGGTGTCATGCTGAATCGCGAGCGAAAATCCTGCCCGCCGTTCGCTCAACGCACCACCCAGATTGTTCTGAAATTCAGCCCGTTCGTTGCCGTGAAACAACTGCGCGAGATTGCCGAGCGTGACTGTCAGCGTCACTTCTTTATCGCCACGCTTCACGATCACTTCGATACGTTCACCCGGCATGTAGGCCCGCACGGTTTCGATCAGGTTCTGCCGGCCTTTGATGTCCTTGCTATTGACCTTCAACACGAGGTCGCCATTTTGCATGCCAGCGCGTTCGGCCGCACTATCGGGCATCACTTTTTCAATGCGAGCCACATCGTCCTTCTGATCGAGTTGCACACCGAGTGCACCCGAAGGAGCAGAGATCTTCCGCGCGCCGACGCTCACCACGCCGATGGCGACCGGATCGATTTCCAAACCAGGAGTGATGAGCCAGCTGCCGACCGTAGCATCGGTCGATTCAGACCAGGCAATCGTATGCAGTTTAGTCGCGTCGATTTTCAACAGCGCGAGATCAACGCTGGGATCTTTGCCGACGATGTCCGCCGAGACGCGGCGACCATCTTGCAACTGGCATTCGAGTTTGCCCTTGAGTTCGCTGGCCTTGGTGACGACGAGGCCCTGTTGATCGACTACAGCGCCGAGTGCTGCCTTGCGGCCGTCAGCAAAAATGCGGACGGTGCTTTGCGCTGGATCTTTCACCACATCGCGAAACGCCGCAAGCACCTTGGCGTGCGAACGTTCTGCTGCTGTCGCCTGCAGATCCACAGCCAACAATGACAGCAGTGCCACGGGGGTCACAATCCAGCGCCACGATCCAGCTGACAGCTTCATAAACGGCTCTCGTTCCAAAAGGACAACTCTCGACTTGCTTAGTACGACGCTCCACACCCATTGGGCGAAAACCATATGGCAATGTTTCCGCGAAACTGCATCCACTGAGAAAATCATACCGGACTGCGGGTTTCCGGTCGAATTTTGCGGGTTGATGCTGTCATTCGCCTCGCTTGCCCAGCACTAATTTCAATTCGACCGACTCTTCGCCCCGTTTCACTTTCAATTTGACGCGATCGCCTGGTTGGCGTTCCTGCACATGACTGGAAAGTGAGGGAAAATCGGTGATCGCGTGATCGCCGAAGTTTTCGACAATGTCGCCAATCTTTAACCCCGCCTTTTCTGCCGGAGAGCCGGGAAAGACGTGAGCGATCTTGGCATTTTTGGCATCTTTTTCGCCGCGAACGCCCAAATAAGGTTCCTGTCCGGGAAAATGCCCCCAGGCTTCACCTTTCGCCATGCGGTCCCACGTATCTTTGAACGTATTGACCGGCACATGCATGTTGGCAGTCAATGGCGTGGCGATTCGACTGTTAATGCCGATTACTTTACCTTCCATATCAAACAGCGGACCGCCCGAATCGCCGCCGACGAGAGTGCAGTCCGTGGTCAGCACCGTGCGCTCGACCAGCAACAAACGCCCCAGCCGCAGCACGGGCTGGCGGTCCGATTGATAGCCGCCGGGATGGCCGGTCGCGAGGACCCATTGCCCTTCACGCAAGGTCGAAGAGTCGCCCATTTCTAGATAGGGAAAGTCTTGTCCTTCGGTGATTTTCATCAGCCCGCCGTCGGTGCTGCGATCGAGACCGAGCGTTTCACCGAAGAGCTTGCGCCCGTCCGCGAGCTGAAACATGACTTGACGCTTGGGTTGCCCCGACACGTGGGCCGCCGTCAAGACCAGGCCTTCTTTATTGATGATCACGCCGCTCCCTTGAGCGGCTCCCACTTGCACGCCGACCGTGGCCGATTGCAACTTGGCGCTGATCTTGCGGATATGCTCCTGCATCAGCTTGAGATCGGCGGTTCCCGTTGGATTACTGCCGGCGAAGATTTTGGCCAGCTTGGGATCGATCGCATCCGGCGCCGGTGTTTTGGGCTTGGCTTCGGCCACCACCACGTTGTTCGGAGGCGATTTTTCCTGGGCCAGAACCAATCGGGCCCGAACCGCTGGGCCGGCCAACGCGAACGCACAACAACCCAACAGCAAACCGCACTGCAACCGCCGCAGCACGCTGCGAAGCGTATTTCCTGCCGTCATCGGCCGAGATCCAATATTGAACAGGCACGGGCAAGGTCGCCGCGAGGCACCAACCGCCGGAGCGCTCCCTGCGAAATCGCTCTAATCATACCCGACTCGATCTGAGAATTCCTCTATTTCTTCTCAAAATTACGGGAAGCTTACGCAGTGCCAGCACCAACGCACGGCAGAAGCGGCTCGATCGTCGCAGCTTATGGAAATACGAAAGTGCCTTTGGGAGGGCGAGGCTCCCGCCGAGCCGCCGCGACAACTGGCTCCGCGGGCGATCGATCCAGACAACCCCCGCGGAGCCCTTGTCCGCAAATCCACCAACAACCTCGCGGCGGCTCTGCAGGAGCTTCGTCCTCCCATGCCGAGAAACCAGATTGCGTTTCCCCCTCACCTAAAAATCGGCTCGAAGGTGTATAATTCCGGCGACACCGTCCCCATTTCTGTGAGGTCCTGTTCCCGATGAGTCGCCGCAGTCGCGCACGAGAAGTCGTGCTGCAAGTACTGTTCGAAGATGATTTGAATCCTGATCGCAAATTGATGCAGGCCGACGACTTCATGCGCAATCGGCTCAACCAGGACCTGGAACTGCTCGACTTTGCTCGTCGGCTGCTGGCCGGTGTGCGGAAGAACAGGGGCGAGCTCGACGAACTGCTGAAGAAAACAGCCGATAACTGGAGCCTGGAGCGGATGGCGGTCGTCGATCGCAACATCCTACGGATCGGCGCTTATGAAATGTTGCACGCCGACACGCCCGAGCGCGTCGCCATCAACGAAGCCGTCGAACTTGCCAAGCGGTTTGGCGCGAAGCAATCGTCCCACTTCGTCAACGGCATCCTCGACCGCTTCGTCAAAGAACGGCGCGAAATCAAAACCGACAAGCCTGCCAACTAAATAGATGTCATGGGACTTTTCGACTACTTCAAAAAAAAGCCCGACGAGCCGGCTGTTCCTGCACCGACTCAAAAAACAGAAAAGCCCGCTGCGCAGCCGGTGCAACCCGAAGCTCCACAGACGTTCTTCGGCAAGCTGCAATCGGCGCTGAAGAAGACGCACGACATCCTCAATACCGACATTCGCGACTTGTTCAAGCGCGAAGGCCGGCTGATTGATGATGACTTTCTCAATGAGCTATACGCCGCGCTCATCAAGACCGATATGGGTGTTGGTTCGGCCAGTAAACTTCGTGATCGAGTGAAAGTCGACTTCCGCGGCCGCGTCGTTCACATGGCCGATATTCTCGCGGCCGTCAAACAAGAACTCCGCGGCTTGCTCGATCAGCCCGGGCAGGCACAAGAAATCAACTTTGCGCCAGGCGGGCCAACTGTGATCCTTGTCGTCGGCGTCAACGGATCCGGCAAGACGACGACCATCGCCAAACTCTGCCAGCGATTCAAAGAACAAGGCAAGAAAGTGGTCCTCGGCGCTGGCGACACTTTCCGCGCGGCGGCCGTCGAGCAACTTACCATCTGGGCCGATCGCCTTGGGGCGGAAATTGTGAAAGGTGACGCGGGGGCTGATCCGGCGAGCGTGGCGCATCGCGCGGTTGCCAAGGCTGTTGAACTGAATGCCGACATTTGCATCGTCGACACCGCCGGCCGCTTGCAGACGCAAACGAACTTGATGCAGCAGCTCGAAAAAGTGCATCGCGTCATGAGCAAGATCATTCCCGAGGCGCCGCACGAAGTGATTCTCGTGCTCGATGGTACTGCGGGACAAAACGCGATCAGCCAGGCGCAGGGTTTCTCCGCGGCGGCCAAGTGCACCGGCATTGTGCTGACCAAGCTCGATGGCACGGCCAAGGGCGGTGTCGTCGTTGCGATCCGCGAGAAGTTCGCCATCCCGGTGAAGTTCATCGGCCTGGGTGAAAAAGCGGCGGATCTCGCGGAGTTCAAAGCACCCGAGTTTGTCGAAGCGCTGTTCGAAGATCTGACCTAACGCGAGCCTGGCCTAAGAGATCGCTGCGAAATCATGCGCGAAATCCACGTCATCGATTCTCACACGGCCGGCGAACCGACGCGCATTGTCGTCGTCGGCGGCCCAGATCTCGGCCATGGTTCGCTTGCCGAACGCGTGGAGATTTTCAAGACACAGCACGACCGTTTTCGCTCCGCCATCGTCAACGAACCACGCGGCAGCGATGTTCTCGTCGGCGGCTTGCTGGTTCCACCGACCGATCCGACGTGCGCTGCCGGCGTGATCTTCTTCAACAACGTCGGCTACCTCGGCATGTGCGGCCACGGCACGATGGGGTTGATGCAAACGCTGGCGTTTCAAGGTTTGATTGAACCTGGAGTTCATCGCATCGAAACGCCGGTTGGCGTGGTGACGACGACGCTGCGTGCAGATGGACGTGTGAGTGTGGAGAATGTGCCGAGTTGGCGGGAGAAGAGATTGGAACTCTACCGCGGTCCAGACGTAGCGGATTTGTGCGTTGATATTGCTTGGGGCGGAAATTGGTTTTTGCTGGTCTCGTTGGAACAGCAGCTTCAAGTAAAGAATGCCTACCCGCCGCTCGACTATGGGCTGAAACATTCTAACGTGTCATTCTTGACCTCGTTCGCCAATCATCTGCGCGCTGGGATCAATGGCATCGGCCATTCTGAAGTTGATCACGTGGAACTTTTCGCCAAACCTCAAAACCCAGGCAGTCACAGCCGAAACTTCGTCCTCTGTCCCGGCGGCGCGTACGATCGTTCCCCGTGTGGCACCGGTACGAGCGCGAAGCTCGCTTGTCTCGCTGCCGACGGCAAACTCGCCGAAGGGGAAGAGTGGGTGCAAGAGAGCATCATCGGCACCACGTTTACGGGCAACTATCGTTGGCTCGATCGCGCGGCGGGCAAGATCATTCCGACCATCACCGGCCGAGCGTACATCACCGGCGAAAGCAAACTGCTGCTCGACGACGCCGATCCGTTTTGCTGGGGTATTCGTTAGTCGCCTTTCGCTCCGTGATCGTACTCGTCACTGAAAACCGGATACCAACGCCGCTACGCACGGCTTGTTCCGCTTGCTGTCGCCGCCTAGAGTGGGAGATGGAACAGGTTGTTATTGCGGGTGCGCTGTTTGCTGCTGCGACTGTGCAGATTGCTGCGAAACCGCGGTCAAGGAACGTAGAAGCCCAGCTTTTCGTGGCCAGGTAAGTCCTTTTCTATGGCAGGCAGTTTTTTCAATTCTCTGCGCGATCTCTTCAAGGATTCGCGCACCGATATCGGCGAGCGCTTTCAGATTTTGCGGGAAGCGATCAACGGCACCATGTCGAACTTTCACATGGCCCGCGATCATCGGACCGACCGCACCGTCGGGCTGAAAATTCTCGATACCGAAAAGACCGCCGCCTTCGAAGCTCGCTTCAAGGGTTTGAACAAACCCAGCGAGGGAGCCATCGCGGCCCAGCTGAAACATCCGCGAATCGTCGAAACGTATGAGCATGGCACGGCGAAGGACGGCCGGCAATTTATCGTCATGGAATTCGTCCCCGGCACCGGCATGAACGTGCTGCTCAAGCAGGGCGAACCGAAGCTGGCGGGCCATCATCACGAGTTGATTCGCGAGATGGCCGAAGCGATCGATGCGGTCCACAAGGCGGGGTTCATCCATCGCGATATCTGCCCGCGGAACTTCATCGTCAGCCCCGAGTGCGACTCGCTCAAGCTGATCGACTTCGGTTTGACGGTACCGGCGAAAAAAGAATATTTTCTGCCGGGTAATCGCACGGGCACACCGTTGTACATGGCGCCGGAGATTGTCCGCCGCAAGCCGACTGATCAGCGCGTCGATATTTTTTCGTTCGGCGTGACGGCCTATCAGCTGTGCTCGAACGAGTTCCCCTGGCCCTCGACCGATACGACGGGCAAAGGCGCTTTGCAGCACGACGCCCGGCCGCCGCAGAATATTCTCGAGCTTGTGCCGAATCTGAATAAGACGCTGGCCCGCGTCATCATGCAGTGCATTTCGGCCGAGCCGAATAATCGCCCGGAATCGGCCGAAGCGATTATCAAAGCTTTGAAGAACGTGACCTCGGATACGAACTGAGTACTCTTTCCTACCCAGTCCTGCCTAGCAATGTCGCCATGGCCGCGGTAGGTTCGCGCGGATCCACTGGTTCGGCCATGTGCGCTTGCAAGGCGGCTAGGAGGGCGACAATAGAAAGATAGCGGTGTGTACCAGTTGTTAGCAAACTACCGGCGAGTGGCGAAATTTTTGCACTACATCTTTTGGGTGCTTAGAATGCGGCCATGAAAAGTCGCTCCCGCACATCCCGCCTGTCGCATTGCGGCTTTACGCTGGTCGAACTGCTCGTCGTAATTGCGATCATCGGCGTGTTGGTCGCACTTCTCTTGCCAGCTGTGCAGGCCGCCCGCGAGGCCGCGCGGCGGATCAAGTGCAGCAACAACCTCAAGCAAATTGGCCTGGCCTTACACAATTATCACGACACGATGAACGTGCTGCCCTTCGGCAGTCCGGGCAACAAACCGGCGACGCCGAACTTTCCCGTCGCCGGCACTTGGGGCGCGTTCATTCTGCCCTATATGGAAGCTCGCAATCATTTCGAGTTGTTCGACTTCAAAGTGCCGATGGCTCATGCGAACAATACGACCGCGGTGACCACGTTTGTGCCGACGTATCTTTGCCCCAGCGACGTCGGACCGAATCAGGCCATTCTCGATGGGCGGGCGGGCGGCGGGACCTATGACAATCCCGCCAAGGCCATGGGCATGTGGTATCCCGGCTGCATGGGACCAACGCACATGGACAATTGCCCGTTCTGTCCAAACACCACACCGAGCCCCAACGATTGGTGTTGTCAGTCGAATAATTTCGGCTCCAGCGCGGGGAATGGTTCGCAGGCGGGCGAGTTCGCGGGAATGATTGCGCGGCACTTTCGCGCGATCCGCTTTTCGGAAGTGACCGATGGTTTGTCGAACACGCTGATGGCTGGCGAAACACTGCCGAAACATTGCACTTGGAACTCGGCGTTCTCGCCGAACTTTTCGACCGTGTCGACCAACATTCCTCTCAATACCATGGAAAACGCCGGCGCGAGTAACAGCAATTGGTTCCGCACCTGCGGCTTCAAAAGCAAGCACCCGGGGGTGGTGCAATTTGTTCTTGGCGATGGGAGTGTGCGGGTGTTGCGGCAGAGCATGGACTTCCAACTCTTCAACGCCCTTGGCACTCGCGCCGGCGGCGAAGCGGCCGGCATTCCTGAGTAACGCGGCCGACTGGTTGCGAACTCGCTAGTTCCGGCCCACCCCCCGCTGGATTAGAATAACCAGCGATGAGCACCCATCCCCTCGATCTCGACGCCTGCGACTTCCACGCCGCAGGTGAACGCGCCGCGCGAACCAACGGCGCTCGGAGTTTATCTGCAGATACATCGCATCGGCGTCGTGATGCTCGGTGATGGTCAGTTCTGGCCGATGAGACGGCTCCTCCGCCTGTAGTAAAGGTGAATTCAGGATGTCGGGGCGCGAATGTCCAAATTGCGGCGAAGCTTTGATGGGAGCGGTCAATCGCTGCTGGAAGTGTGGCCTTGATTTGCGCGCGGAATCGCGTCCCGGCGTCATTCCTGTTTCGCGCACTGCGCAAGAACCGCTGATCGTCGCCGAGTTGGTCGAAGCAGCGCCGGCGAAGGATAACGCCAGAGACTCCGCGGCACTCGTCTCGCCTCCGATACCTAACCCGACCGAACCGGCCATTGGCGTCGAAACACCCGTACTCGAGTTTGGTCCCAATGGTTCGCTGCTCCGCCGCGGCTCTCCGTTTGCCGCGAATGCCCTGTTGCTGCCGCCACGGCAAGTCCCCGAGTTCGGCGGCCCAGCGACGAAGCCCAAAAAAAACTCGCTGCAACAAGCCTACGCTTCGAACGGCGGCGCGATCGCAGCGCTCATCCTGGGCGTCTTTGGTTTGATCCTATCGCCGCTTCGCTTCGAAGGGGCAATCGTCGGCCTGGTCGGTCTTATGATGGGCATCTGGGGGCTCTATTCCCAGCGCCGCGGCTGGGCGCTCGCCGGCCTCATTCTCTGCTGCCTGGCCATCGCCATCGGCATGTACACAGGCGTCTATTGGCTATTCAAATACACGAACAATGCCACGCCGTGGGAATATTGATTCTGCATTTTTGCATCTCCGTCGCTCAAGCGTACATTTTCACTTATTAACTCGCTTGAATCTGAGCAAGCCGGAGGTGACACCGTCCTTATCGGTATCGGCAAAGTCGTGAAAGTTGAATAGCAACTCCTCAGGGCTAACTGATGCGTAATCGGCAGTAGCGACGCCCTCTTCGTTAGAATTATTACGATAGTGAAAGACTACTCGTTGCGCGGTAATCACTCCAAAATTCGACTCGAAAGTGACCAGCGGCGATCTTAGAGAACCCGCTGGAGCAGCAGGGTTAGCCGGTACGTTGCCCGTGATTTGAAACAGCCTGCTTCCCGCTTTATGACGGATTCGAGCATTTCCACCTTTTATGTCTTTGTTGTCGAGTACCAGAAAAAACTCCCATTCACCGTCAATGTGAATGTCTGCTAGGTCGTCTGCTTCAAAGGGACGGGGATTATGGGTAAAGATTAAAACAAACACCCCAATCGCACCACCAGCGCGAATCGAAGCCTTCAGCCATGTTATTTCGATATCGAAAAATCCGGGAATGATCGAAGCAATGCCTGCTGCAGCAATTGCGATTAAAATCCTGAAATAGAATTGTTCCGCCGAAGTTTGTCGTGGGCGAAACACGACCAAGGAAATTGCGGTGATCATGAAGCCCACGAAGGCCAGCAGCCAATACCACTCCGGCGTCTTTTCCATGAGAAGTTCCTGAATGTCAGCGATTTTGCCACGCTATTGACAGAGTAGAAATAGACGTCACTGTCGTCAATCGATCATCCAGAATCGCGGGATTCGAACGAGTTCACTTGTCGCATGAAAATTGTGCTGTATCGGCCGAATTACGCATCATCCCGCTGAGGCCACCAACATTGTGGCGCCATCAGGCTACAATGAACCACGCAGTAGCGCCGAGGGAACGGGCCCGATCTGCGAACCTCTCTGTATCGTCCAAGGATTTCCGGTGACCGACAGTTCCAATTCCCACACGCCCCTCCGTATTTTGGTCGTCGAAGATAATAAGGATGCTGCTGACAGTTTGGCCATGCTGCTCCGCATTCACTGCGGCCATGCGGTCGACGTCGCTTATTCCGGGCTGCAAGCTTTGCAGATCGCGAACGTCGCTCGTCCGGACGTTGTGCTGCTCGACCTGGGCTTGCCCACGCTGAACGGCTTTCAAGTGGCCGAAGAATTGCGGGCCATGCCCGACGCAGCCGAAATGGTGATTATCGCGATCACAGGTCACAGCTATCCGGAAGCCGTCGAAGCCTCGACCGCGGCCGGCATCGACCTGCATCTGGTCAAGCCGGTCGACGTTCAGCATTTGCTCCGCTACCTGAGTGGCCGCGGCTTGAGTTGATCTGCTGGGAGACGGCAGTTACCTGCCGAATTGCCAACGACCGGTGCGTCAAACGATCGCATCTTGCTGATGTTGAAAATCCGCCTTTTTGACTGCGAGCGCTGTGCCAAACGCTTCGGCTTGAGTACCAAACAGAAATCGATCCATCCGCTCGGTATAAACGCCTTCTTTTCGCATGCAGAAATAGCAATCCCGGATCGGTGGACTCGATCGGTAAAGGTAGCGGACATACTCTAGCCAGCTTTGCCGAATGTCCGTTGGCAAATACTTTGACTGCAGCATAACATGCTCAAAATGACACACATAAAGCTCGGCAATGGTCTCTACCATCCCGTAGTCGACGTCGTCCTTTTGAATCTCCACATTTCCGTAAAAGTACGGGCGCAAACGTGGTCGCTCGAGGAAAATCTTGGCGATATCGAAATCCTCGGCGAAAATTTTCCCATGCGTCTCGCTATGCAATGCGCGATTCAGGCCTTGGATTTGAACCCACAAAAAGGCGAATCCGAGTACGCTAACAAAGACCGAAACAATGGCGCCGATGGCTTGGAGCACATCGGTCCAATTCGGGCGTGCGACAGATTCGATTGCGTTGATTAAGTTGGGATCCACAAAGACTCCAGGCGACCGCTCATTGGTCCGCGCCGCATTTTCAACATCCGGATTCTTTTGAGTATTGTCGAGCAATAAAACCCTGGACAACTCCCAGCTTCAAATACCTGGACTGGGTTGAAGCGGGCAGGAAGGTAAAATCTCTAACGATGCCGCGGCACTCCTTCGTCGCGCAATGGCAGGTCAACTCCCATGTACCATCTAACATGGTTGTCGAGTAATCGTAAGTGATTTCTTCGCCAGCTCGAATTGATCGCAGCGCAATCAAAAAACTGTCGTTTACAACTCCAGAGTTCGGTTCGCAAGAATGATTGACCAGTACGCCCGGTTCTTCGATGTCGATATAACTGTCCGGCGAGATTTGCAGCGTGTTGCCTTGCAGCTCGCCCTTGCGAAGTGCGGCAGCAAGGCCTATTTGCGGGCCGGTAAACTGCAGGATCTGTTCGCCTTGTTGAAAATCAACACCCGCAAACACACCTCGCCCAAAGGCGCAATTTGCAATGGCTAAGCTCATCTGGAATGACCAAGACTTGAGAAACTCAGCAGCAACAAAACGCCGCAAGTGCGCCGCATTGTCGCGAATCATCGCTTCTTGTCAATAAAAATCAGTGATGGCGCGGTTCCTTTAATTGCGGGTCAGGCTTGTGAAAACGCCAAGTCAAAGTTGTTGCGAATCGCAGGCAACGTCAGCAGCGTGACAATCCCTGCTGAGAATGAAGCTCTATAAATAGTTTGCGACTTGAATTCTCGTCTCTTATAGTCATCTGGCAATCGTGGCAGAAATACAAACACAGGAGTGCTGCACCATGCCTCAAAAGACCTTCTTCGAACAGTATTTGCAGTCTACCGCGAACGCCATGAGAGACCGAGTATCAGACAATCCGCCACTGGAAACTGTGGAAGAGAAGACAGTCACGGAGGAATCGCCGGGTAGGATTCAGGAGTTCAAGAAGACGGTTTACCGAAAAACGCGCGGCTTGGCCGACTTGGTGATGATGGACAACACGGTAGGCAAGGCGTTTCCCGGCGCGCTTCTCTGGGCAGCTGCTGTGCGCGACGGCCAACTGCACGAGTTGGAGCAGATTCCCAATCGCCCTCGAGTGACGGTAACGTTTTCCGGATTTCTGCCGACGGACCTCCCCGCAGAAATGCGGGCGACACCGATTGGGAATGGCGCCGAAAACATTCGTCGCGTCTCCTTCGAACATAACGGCACGTATGCCGACTTCGAAGAGCGTGCGCGGCCCATCCTCGCCGGCAACAAGCCCGGTGGTCCACGAGTGATTTCTGAATATCAGGTTTCCACCAGCCTCAAGGATGCCCTGCTTAGTATTGGCATGTCGGCGAAATACTGGGAGAACCGCATGTCTGCCAATCTGGTGCAATTGCGGGACGAGCGTCGCTGCGTTGCCCTGCTGACATTAGACCAGGTGTTTTATTCCGCGAGCACCGATGCACCGCCGCTCGGCGGCTATCTCCCCAATCAAATCATTGAATCATCCCCGGTTGTTGCCGAACGACTGGCGCGCGGCGCTGCCACGGGTGGAGAGGTCGCGTATGTTCGCAAAGTCGACTACGGACGTCGAATTCTCGTGGCCCTGTCGGCAGAATCGTCCGTCGAGAGTTTGAAGCGAGCAATTTCAGCGTCGGTCAAAGCATTCGGCTCGGAGGTGGATGGCAGCGTTACCGATGAAGTGAAAAACGTCTGGAATTCGGTCGAAGGAAAACTCGTCGTAATTGGCGGCGCTTTTCCCGAAGGCGTCAGTTCGTTGTTTGGTGGCAGCATCGAGGGATTTGTCACGGCGGTCAAGTCAATCATGTCGAAGGAGCATGTCGTTTACGATCCCAAATCCGGCGCGGCGCCGATTTCCTTCGAACTCGGTTACGTTGCTGACAACGCCCCCATGCAAGTCTTCGAGACCGTTGAATTCGCGGGGAAAATTCCGACGCGGAGTTTTGGGAAAGTAACTCGGTCGGAAACGATCACCACCGCTGGCGCAGACGCGGCGGTCCTGCGCGACGATTCCGAAATCGATTCGGATGATTGGACTATGGTGCAATTGACGAGTCAGAATCTGAGACTTTCTGCCGACCGCAGAACACTTCATTTCGACCTTGTGTGGCATGCATTCGAAGCAGAGAGCAATAAGACCATTCGGAACGATCGCACAATGATTCGCTCGAGCAAGACGTTTAGCTACTCCTTTCCCAAGGCGATTCGCTCCATCGAATCTCCGCAGTCAATCGGCAGCAGGGACGAGTGGTATGCCGGTGAACTCCATACGCATCAGCGGTTTCCCAACCATGGCTTGCTCTCGAATATTCAAGTTAAGTTCGACGCTAAGGGGGACCATGATGATCAGAAGCAGAGTCTCATCGCCACCCTTGAATTCACGGTGTGGCTCGAAGAGTAACCATCGGCGAATGGCAAGCGTCGAACTAATCCCTTAACTGCCTTTTGGGGGCATCTGTTTTTCATCCTGTTTGTTGTGAAAGCCCCCCTACTCTGGAGACAATACAATCGAAAAGGCCGGGAAATATGCAAATCGCCCGGTGACTTTCACAACACGTACCCCGGTTTGCGCACCGCCGGAAAAGACGCCATTAACCGGCTCATTCCCTGTCTCCCAGCACCGCACAGTGGGGCCGGTTCGCTTTGAACTTCTCGATATCTTTCGCCGTGAGCGGCGTCGAACGAACCTGCAGCATGGTGAGCGAATGCAGCTTCGCGATCTCTTCCAGTCCTGCCGGGCTGACGGCGCTGCCATTGAGATTGAGCGCCAACAGTTTGACGTTCGGGTGCAGAAAGCGCACGCCGCGGCCGGAAACCTGCGAGTCGTTCACCGTCAAGAACTGCAGATCGGGCGAATGCGCGAGAAAGGTCAGGCCGGCATCCGACAATTCTTTGCCCTGGAGCCGCACCATGTTCAAGGAAGGTAAGTTCAACGGTTGCACTTGAGCGTCTGTCAGCTGCGAACTGACCAAGCCCAACGTGGTGCACTTCGCCAGAACTTGCATGCGGCGGCAATCGAGTGGGGATAAATCGAGATCCTCGAGCACCAGCCATTCGAGTTCACTCAATGGCTCCCAGGCAAGCGAATCGAGTCCCTGCAGCGATCCACGTTCGATGCGTAAGCCGCGCATATTGCCGAGTGAACCGAGTTTGCGCGTTGCAGCCGAATCCAACCGGCAATCGGTCAGTCGCAATTCGTACAAATCCGGAAAGACGCGAATGTTTGTCAGGTCCTTCGCAGACAAGGCGCTTTCGCAGAAAGCAATGCGATAGACGAAATCGTAACGATTGTCGCCAAACACCAGCCAGTTCCAGGTGGCTTGAGTCTGCTCAGCGAACTCAAACTCCGCACCCCTTGCCCGGAGCCGACTGGCGGCCTGATGCTGCGAAATCGATCGCTGCCGCGGCAAACCGATGCCGAGTGACATCAGCAGCAGCAAGAGCAACATCGCCCGCAAGGAGAATCGCCAGCGAATCGACGGCCGGGGCGAATTGGGCGGCGCTGGTTCGGTCCAGGAAGTCGACATGGCGTTACGTTCCTGACGGGTGCCGGCGAGTATGCTGCCATAGCCACACTGCCGGACAAACCGTGAACGGCAATAGCACCAGCGTCCACATCACGTGGCCGTTCGGCCAGCCGCTGCGCCTGCGCCAAGCCAAGGCGAATGGGGCGGCAATCGACTGGACGAAGTTTGCATGGTGACGCATTCCAGTGGCTTGCTCGCACTACTCTCGCGTCTGAAACGTCTTCTCATGCTTATTCGCCGGAATGCTCACGGTATAGCTTTTCGTATCGGCGGCGACCGACAAGCGAATGTGATTCCCTGCGCAAGCCTTTTCTTTGTTGGCGATGAACTCATCCGCGACGTTGTTCTTTTCGCCGTCGGGGCGGAGATTCTTGTGAACCTGGTACACCTGCTGGATGGACTTGGTCTCTTGCAGGTTGGCAAACACTTCGGGCGCGCAACCTTTCGTCGTGCCGTTGTTCATGATGGCTACGCGGGGCTCGATGGTTTGCAGCACCAGCGGATTGTTGCTCGCATCAAGGCCGTGGTGTGTCACTTGATAGACATCCACTTTGCCGATGAGGTTGTGCGGGCAGACGAGTTTCTTTTCCATGTTCCAAGTGAGATCGCCCGCGTCGTAGAACTTGAAGTCGCCGAATTGGATCAGCAGCACCACGCTGTTGGCGTTGTCGCTGCCATCGCGGTCCTTGTCGCGGGCGGTGGCGCACACGGTGGTGTTTTCAGCGGAACTCGCTGGAGCAGCGATGAAGTGCTGCCGCGTACCTAGACAGGTAATTGAAAGTTCCGGTGAACCCGTGGGGAGTTGTTTGACGGGAATCTTGTCGCCCGGTTTGATCACGTGCTTCTGGTCGGCCTTCAGTTCGAAATAGGCTTTGCCCGGATGATCGCGCAGGCCTTCGAACTCGCCGTTGTCCCAAAGATTCTTGATGGGCATGGCTTTCGAAAGTTCGATGATCCCGCCGAAGTGATCGCCGTGGTAATGCGTGGTGATCATGTGATCGACCTGCTTGCGGCCGGCGATTTCGGTTAGGGTTTTCACCACACGATCAACATCACGACGACCTGGGTTGCCGGCGTCGATGAGGATGGTTTCACCGGTGGGCGTGACGAGGAGCGTGGCGGCGCCACCTTCGGTGTCGATCCAGTAGATGTCGAGGCGTTTGTCGGCTTCGCCGGCGAAGGCGATTGAAGCGCCTGCGAGGAGAAGAAGTGCTGCAAAATAAGAAGTCGGTTCTCGCATTAGCCCCTCACCCCAACCCTCTCCCCTGCGTTTTTGCTCGGAGTACCGAGAACACACGGGCGAGGGAATAAGAAATTGTGAATCAATGTCGGAAGATGAACTCTTTGCTGTTCAGCAGCGCCCAGGCTAAGTCTTGCAGACCACCGAAGCGTTTTTCGTGCTGAGCGAGCAACGTTTTCGCAGCAGACAGTTCATCGGCCGTTGGTTGCCGCAGTAGCGCGACGAAGTACAACTCGCTGATCACTTCTTCGTCCGATCTCTCCGATGCCGCGAGCTTTGACAAACGATTGTTGCCATCCGCGAGGCGTTCTTCGAGGCCTTGGTCACCAAGGAGCACAAAGGCTTGCTTGAGTGTCGTTTCGCCGCTACGTTCGCATTCGCAGGCGAGCAGGCGGTCGGGCTTGCCAAAGGTTTTCAGAAAGCGATCAGCGGTCGAAGGCTTCTTGTCGCGGGCTCGTTCCCGTTCGACGCCGCGAATTTGCCCGGCGCGGGTGCCGAGTGGATAACCATTGAAATCGGCAGCCACGCCGAGGACGTGACACTGCGCGTCGAGCAGTTTCTCGGCCGACAAGCGCTGCGGCACGGTGCGGGAAAAATTGCGCACATCGTCGACATTGCTTACGTTCCCCACGCTGGAGAACTGATAGACCTGGCTCGTCATGATCTCGCGAACCAGATAGCGGAGATCAAATTCCGAGCGGATCAAATCCTGGGTCAGTTGTTCCAGCAGTTGCGGATGCACGGCCGGGTTCGTCGTGCGAAAATCATCGATCGGCTCGACCAGGCCTCGGCCCAACAGGTGATACCAAATCAAGTTGGCCTGATTTTCGGCAAAGCGTTTGTTGTCCGTCGAAGTCAGCCACTCACCGAGGGCGTTCAGGCGCTCCTGTTCGGCGGAAAGTGGCTGCTTCGCTCCGAGCAATTTTGGCTCCGCATCTTTACCCGTGCGGGCGTTTTTCACTTCGCCGTCACTTTTGATTTTCACAATCTGCTGACCGATGAACTCGTTCTTGTCGAACTTATCCTTCCGCTTGTTGTCGGGAATTTCATAATCGATGCGGGCGAAAACTCCGGACCAGTTGTAGTAGTCGTCCTGCGTCCAGGTATCGAACGGATGATTGTGGCAACGGGCACATTGCAGCCGCACGCCAAGGAAGAGCCGGGCGGTGGTTTCGCCGCGGGTAAACGGATCGCGCATCGCCCGGTAATAGTTGGCCGGCGGATTTTCGTAAGTGCCGCCACTCGCGGTGACCAGTTCACGCACCAGCTGGCTCAGCGGGGTGTTCTGCGCAAAATTTTGCTTCAGCCAGTGGTAGAAAACATCCACGCCGCGAGCGTCGAGCACTTTCTCTTCGTTGCGGAGCAGATCGGACCACTTGAGCGCCCAGTGCTCGGCAAACTCGCTGCGGGCGAGCAAGCGATCGATCAGTTGCTCGCGTTTGTCGGGCGAACCATCCGCGAAGAACGCTTTCGCTTCGTCGCTGGTTGGCAGCACGCCGAGCAGATCGAGATACGCGCGGCGAAGATACGTAGCATCATCGCAGGGAGACGAAGGAGTGAGCTGCAGCGTTTGCAGCCGGGCGAAAATCAATTTGTCGAGCCGGTTGGCCGCCGCAGGTGCTTGCCAGGTGATGGCAGGCGACGAGGGGAGAAACGCAATGCGGACGGGAACTTGCAACTGCAGGTAGCGAACCAGGATCGTGGTTTCGCCGAGCGACAGTTTTTTGACGAGGCCCTCGCTGCTGACCTCGGCCAGGTTGTCGGTCAGTTCATACACGGCCAGGTGGCGCACGTCACGCCGCTGGCCATCGGCGAAGACCGCTTGCACTTCGATCTGCTGCGCATCCGCCGGCGCCACCACGACCGTTTCACTGGGCGTCACTTCCAGACGAACCAGTTTCGGTTCTTTGCGAATCGGCTCCGGTGCTCCGGCTGCGATCCAATCATGCAGCACGCGATATTCCAGCGAATCCTTCGCGAACCGCACGCCGCCTTGATGCGCGAGTTGCCCAGCCGGCTTTTGCAGGATCAGGCTCGCGGCAGGTTCTTGCACATTGACACGCCGCTGCTCGAGCTGCCGCACCAGTGTTTTGTAATCGGCCGTCGGATCTTCGCCCCGGAGCGAAAGCTTCAAGCCGCCCTTGCCGTTCAAATTGCCGTGACAAGCGCCGAGGTTGCAGCCTGAGCGGGAGAGGACGGCCATCACCTCGCGGCGGAAGGATGGATTTGATTCTGACTGCGCTTGCGATGGCTGGCAAAACGGCAACAGAAGAATGCAAGCTCCCAGCGCAACGAGTAGTCGCGTGCGCGATGCAAACGGGATGGCGGACGGTGCGTCCATGGGGGAGCCAAAGCCGGTGGGATGAAAGGGAGGGGGACGAAGCCAGCCTTTGCAGTATCGGCCAAACCTGCAGGGATTGCAATTCAAGAGCGGACGCGGCGGGCTCACGCTGCGGCGCTCGCCCCGCATGATTCGCTAATCGATCAATTCCGCATCCGGTTTGATCGATAAATACCACTTCCGCCAGCGGTCGCGGAGGGTGGTGAGGGCTTCTTTGGTCGGTGCTTCGATCGGCATGACCCCTTCGAGTTTGCGGCTGATAAAGCGCAGGCCGCGGTCGGCTTCGCGGACGACTCGAATGTCGGGATCGCTGAGTGCGTACAGCAGCACCGGCACATTTTCGAGATTGCGATCTTTGGCGAGCGAACGAACCGCGACGAGTCGCGTTTCATACGATTCGTGTGAGACCATCGCCCGCAGTCGCGTCACTTGTCCGGTCCGCTTGGTCATGTCGGCGTCGAGCTTGATGACGGCTTTGGTATCGGCCATTCCAATCGCTTCGGGGTTATCTTTGTCTTCGAGAATGCTCAGCAGTTCGTCGATGGAGCCGGACAAGGGAGTATCGACGAGGCGGCCGTTCCGTTCTTTGATGTCTTCGACTTTCGGCGGCAGGCCCATGCCGCCGACGAGCGTGCCTTCGCCGAGCGCTTCGGCGCGCTTGATGGCTTTCTTCGTGCTGCGCGAAAGAACGAGGACGGAAAACGCAGTGGCAGCGACCGGCGTATCGCCCCCTTCCCAGGAACCATCGGGCTTGACCGTTTTCTTCAAGTTTTCAAACATGTCGGTGAACCACTTGGGTTCTTCGACCGGATTGTCTTCGATGACTTCGCGAAAGCTGGCGTATCGTTCGTAGGCATAAAACGCATAGTGCTTCCACTCATGCGGCGGATCAACGGTGAAGTTCTTTTCCATCCAGGCATTCCCCTCGCGCATCGCCGTTTGCAAGCGCGTGTTGTCGACGTTGCCGACCGGCCGGCGGCGAGTGACTTGCGTGGGACCTGCCTTCTTGCCGACCGCTTGCAACGCGCCCGGCAGTTTTTTGCCGGCAGGTTGTCCTCCGCCAGCCGCTGCGGCGGGACCATCTTCGCCGGGCAGAATGACCAGCTCTTTGAGAATGTACAGTGAGCCGAGGGCCGCCCCGGTCAATGACATCGTGAGCGGAGTTTGCGCGGCCCGCGTGCTGCCAACGGGTTCGTTGCCATGATAGCCCCAGGCGCCGGTGGGATCCTGAGTGCGGATGAGCCAGTTCATCGTATTGCCGATGTTCGCTACGGGAACATCAAAGCCGTGCCGATCGCAAATCCACATCGCCAGCGCGGCGTATTGCGTTTGCGACGTATCGCCCAACGGACTGCCGTCATACGTCCAGCCGCCGGCCGGCAATTGCCGCCGCAACAACTCGGTCAGCATCTTCTGAATCAACGGTCGATGAGCTTCATCTTCCATCTCGCAAAGAAAGATGATCATTAGCGCGAGGTTGTAATTGTCGCAATACGCAAAACCATCGAAGCGTTGCTTTTGACAATCCGCCACGGCATCGCGAATCTTGCCGAAATTGGGGTCGCGGCCATTCTTTTTGAACGCCAAGGCCACCAGGCAACGGCCGCCGATCTTGTCGTGCGTGTTCGATGACAAGAACGACAAGCTGCGTTCGATCAGCGCTTTGACATCAGGATGCTCAGGGGTGATGGCAGCCGCCGGCCGCGCAAACGAAGAAGCGAGGCCGATGACCACGAAGAGCGCAACCGCGCTGCTGCGCAGCGGTGACAAAAAACGCAGCATGCTGAAAACTCGAAAATAAAGCCCCTGTTTTGCTCGGCAAACCAATCATGACAGTGTCTGCGAGCCGTGAAAAACCAGGGCGGTGAGAAATCTGGCGATAAAAACCCACTAGCGCGATGCTAATGGGGGCTCCCGGCGGAGTCAAGTCTGCAACGGCTCGGCTCGTGTAGCAATCTGCCGGTTCCCCCGCCACAATCAACACGATCGTTCTTGATGGCGGAGATTGCTCATGCGTGGATTTCGACATCTTTTTCTCTTCCTCGTGGCTGGCTGGCTGATTTTGCGTCTGAACGCTGTCGCCGTTGCTCAAGACGACCCCGATGAGCAGCCCTTCGTTCCCGGACTGATCGCCGAATTCCAGCAGCCCAATCTGCCGCCGGTGCGGCGGCTCGAAACGGTGGTTGCCGCCAACTGGTCGCAGCGGCCCGACGAGCGATTGCGCAGCGGCGAACTGTTCACGGTCACTTATCGGGGGCTGCTCGACGTGCCGGACGACGGCAAGTATCAATTGCACGCGCACGGCAGCGGCGATGTGCGTGTTGCGTTGAACGGCAAGCAACTCATCTCGACTGCTAAACCGAACGCTTGGACGAGTTCGGCCGCCGAGCCACTGCCGTTTGGTCCCTTGCCGCTCGAAGTGACGTTCACGGCTCGCGAATGGCCCGCGCGAATCTCGCTCTTTTGGTCGAGCGACCGCTTCGAGCGCGAACCGATCCCCGCGCGAGTGTTGTTGCACGAACGGGAGAAAGTCATCTCGACCGAATTCGAACAAGGCCGTGTACTCGCGCGGGCGTTGCGCTGCGAAGCCTGTCATGCGGCGGCGGGGGCGAGTGAAGCGTCGCTTCCCGCTCCAGCGCTCGATGCACTGCTGGTGAACCGGAGCTGGCTCATCAACTGGCTCGCCGTTGATCGCGAGCACGATGCATCGCTGGCGAACGACACGGACGTTCGCCGCCGCATGCCGTACCTGCCTCTCACTGCAGCCGAAGCGGAAGCGATCGCCGATTGGCTCCTCGCTGAACGCCAGCTCCCGGAGAAACCCAAGCCTTCCAAGCTGGCGAAACCAGACCCGAAAGCCAAAGTCAAAACCACCGCCGAATTGCATGAGTTCGGCCAGCAGTTGCTGCTGACGAAAGGTTGTCTCGCCTGCCATCAAAAAAATGAATTCGGCGAGAGCGGCCTTTTTGGCGGCGGCGATTTGACCTACATCGCCGCGAAACGGCCGCGCGAGTTCTTCGCCCAGTGGCTGCAGTCGCCGGCCGCATTGAATCGCGATCATCGTATGCCCACGTTTGAGCTGACCGTCGAAGAGCGGGAAGCGATCGCGCTGGCCCTGTCGGTTTCTGAAAAGGCCTCGTCCGCAGCGGACAGCAAAACGGCAGACAAGGAACGACAAGCCAAGGCAACGAATGCCCGCGAACTCGTCCGCCAACATCGCTGCGATCTATGTCATCGCCTGCCGCAATCCACCGAGGTTGCGAAAAGCCCTGCTCCCCAAGCCGCCGCCTTGTTGTCCAAGAGCAGTCGGTGGGAAGCAAGCTGCGCGATTGAAAATGCCGAGCGAGCGAAATCGCAGCCGCAATTTCAGTTGTCGAAGACTGCCGCCGCGGCGCTGGCTACTTATTTCTCGCAGCGCATCGCAGCTGCTGAAAAAGTCGCCTCACCGCCGACCGGCGAACAACTGTTGGTCGAAAACAACTGTCTTGCCTGTCATGCTCGCGAACCACAGCCGGCCGGCGTGCTGCCGAAAAAGTTCGGCGACAAACTGGTGCAACTCGCCGCAGCCAAGGAAGAGTTCGCCTCGCAACTCGCTTCGTTCACGCCGCCGTCGCTCAACAGCGTGGGCGATAAGCTGACTGACGAGGCGCTCGCTGCGGCCATCACTCGCGCAGGGCCCGCGCATCGACCTTACTTGCAAGTGCAGATGCCGAAGTTCCACTTGTCTCCCGAACAAACCAAGCAACTAGCCGGGCACCTGATTGATGTCGATCGCATCCCCGATTATGAACGAACCAAAGCGCCTGAGCTCGCACCCGAACAACTCGGCGCGCAATTCACCGCGCGCTTGCTCGCCGGCAAACGGCTCGTCGGCACCGATGGCTTCAGCTGCACCGCCTGCCATCAAGTCGGCAGCGTACAACCTGTGAAAGCGCCGCCGAACGCTCGCGGCCCGACGCTCTCCCTGCCGCAGAATCGGCTGCGGAAAACCTGGTTCGATCGCTGGGTCCGCAATCCCGCGCGGATCGTGCCCCGCATGGAAATGCCATCCGTGCAAACACCCGTCCGCGGCGTGCTGCAAGACAACCTGCACGAACAACTGGCCGCCGTTTGGCAGGTGCTGAGCACTCCGGGCTTCGAACCGCCGCTCCCCGAGCCCGTCCGCACACTGCGGTTTTATTCGAGTGAAGACAATGCGAAGAAGCAGCCACTCGTCGTCACCGACCTCATCGAATACGAAGGCCAAACGCTGGAGCGCGCCGCGCTTATCGGTTTGCCCAACCGCCAGAACATCCTCTTCGACTTCGCCACGAATCGCTTGCTCGCCTGGAGCCAAGGCGATCTCGCGCGGCAACGAACGAAGGGAAAAAATTGGTACTGGGAACCGGCGGGAAGTGTGCTGTTCGAATCCGGACTGCAAAATTCTGAAATCGAACTTGAAGTTGAGGGCGCTCGCTACGAAGCCGTAACCGAAGGGCAATGGCTGGCCGAGCCTGGTCGCTGGGAACTGCGCAAGGGGGAATTGAGCATCGACTATCCAATGATGTTTCGCAAAGTAAAGGGAAAGCCGACCGAGCAATTCCAGGTTTTCATTCGACAGACCATCAAGCCGCATGCCCATTCCAAAGTGCGTGGACTGACCAGAACATGGTGGTTTTATCAATTTCCAAAGCAGGCGACGGTGGTCGCTCGGCTTGTCAACCTCAAGAAGAGCAAGGTAACTGTCAAACACGATCTAGGAATTGTTCGCTTTGAAGCGGCTGACAGGGGCGTTGTTTCGCTGGAGTACGGAGACAATATCGTTCGTTTCGTAGGTGAAGATGAAATCCTGCTGACACCCCGCCGACCGAACCCCTTCCCGCGTGATTTTCAGTTCTCTGCTCGCTACGAAACAGCGTTGCCGGCCGATGAGTATCATGTGCCACGCCCCCCGGAAGTTTCTTATGCTCAGCCGGCTGTGACGATCGCGCCGGGCTTTGGTGGCGAGCGATTGACGCTGCCGACCGACATCATGCCCACCGCAATTGCGTGGCGACCGAACGGCAATCTCGTGGTAGCTTCGCTCAAAGGGCAGGTGCTGGAATTTTCTGCCCAATCGCTGTCGTCGCCGCAACCGAAAGGAGAGTTACTTGCCGATGGCCTGGCCGCACCCTATGGTCTTCACGCGTTCCCGGATCATGTGCTCGTCGTTGCCAAGTACGGCCTGCTGAGCCTTTCTATCGACCCAAAAAATAATGCCCCTGCATGTAGTACTCTGGTTGCTGGCTGGGGCTATACGAGCGACTATCACGATTGGGCGGTGGGCCTACCGTGCGATGCGCAAGGGAATTTCTATCTCGCTCTGCCTTGCTTTCAAGACAATCGGCGGGAAGTAAGCAAGCGGTTGCGTGGCTGCGTAATCAAGCTTTCGCCTAGTCCCTTGGCGGCAAATCGGCGGTACGCTTACGACATCGAAGTCCTTACGCAGGGTCATCGCTTTCCCATGGGCATGGCTTTGAACAAGGAGGGCGAGCTCTTTGTCACTGACAATCAGGGCAACTACAACCCGTTCAACGAACTGAATCATGTGCAAAAAGGAAAACACTTCGGCTTTGTGAACAAAGGCCAAGAGAAGCCCGCGGAATTGGCGCCGCCCACGATCGATATTCCGCATCCTTGGACGCGGAGTGTGAATGGTATTTGCTTCCTCGATACGCCCCGCGGTTTGCCCGCGAAAATGTTCGGACCGCTGGAAGGGCACCTTGTCGGCTGCGAGTACGACACGCGGCGGCTCGTTCGCATGAGCCTGCAAAAGGTCGACGGTGAGTACCAAGGCTGTGCTTATCCACTGACAGTGACAGCTCCGTTGGATGAAGCGCCGCTGGGCCCCATCTGCTGCGAAGTGTCGCCCACCGGCGAACTCTTCGTCGGCAGCCTGCGCGACAGCGGCTGGGGCGCGGCAAACAACATCGGCGAGGTCATTCGCATCCAGGTCGACCCGAACAAGTTCGGTCACGGCCTCGCCGAGATGCGAGCAGTTGCCGGCGGCTTTGAACTGCACTTCTTCTCGCCGGTGGAGAAGAGCCTGGCCGAACAAAGCGAGAACTATTCCCTCAGCAGTTACCGCCGCGAGTCGACTCCCGTGTACGGCGGCAACGACATCGATCGGCGGACCGAGAAGATCGCCGCGGTTACGCTCGACGCCAGCCGCCGCGTGGTGAAGCTTGCCGTCGACGAACTTCGGCCGGGGCATGTCTACGAACTGCGGCTGAAGTCGCTGGCGCCGGCGGGCGAACTATTCTTCCCCGCCGAAGCGCATTACACACTGCGACGTCTGGCGAAATGACCAGGTCCGGTAGCACGAAGCCCTAGGTTCGTGCGAGTCGCGTCAAGCAAGCGCGACTAATTGCGAAAGTGGTCACGGCTTTCGGTAACTACTTACTACTTCGGACCGTATGCTTCAGTAAAGGCCTTCTTCTCCGCAGCGGCTTTTTCGACTTGTTCTTGAGCTTCGGCGAGCGCGGCTGCTGCGTCGGCGGCGGCCTTGGCTTTCGCAGCGAGGGCTTCGTCGACTTGCTTTTGCTCGGCTTGGGCTTTGGCCAGTTCGGCTTGCAAAGCGGCGAGCTTGTCGGCGACCGCTTTCGCGGCGGCAGCCTTCTCTGCGGCTTGCGCGGCAATGGCGTTCCGCTCTGATTCGAGCGTGGTGGCCATCGTTTGCTTGGCGGCGATCCCTTGTTGAGCTTGGGCTGCAGCGGCGTCGAGCTTGGCCAGCATGCCGGCGAAGGCATCGCGATCGGCTTGCGCGGTGGCAACGGCCGCGTTCGCGGCAGCGACGGCTGCGGATGCAGCATCCGCGGCGGCCTTCTTCGGCGCGACGGCTGCTTCGAGGTCGGCCTTTTCTTTGGTTTGCTTGGCGACTTCGGCGACGAAGGCTGGCAACTGATCGCTGGCCGCTTTGTGACCGGCTGTGTGCGTCGCGACTTGAGCGTTCGCGGCGGCCAACTGTTGCTTGATAACTTCAACCGCGGCGTTCTCGGCCGTCACCGCAGCATCAGCTTTGGTCAGGGCTTCGATCTTGGCGGGAACGGCGGCCACAGCAGCGACGCGTTCGGCTTCGACTTTCGCAGCGGTTTCGGCTGAGACTTTGGCTTTTTCGGTAAGCGCTGCCGCATCGGCCGCGTTATCGGCGGTTGCTTTATCCGCAGCAGCCTTTTCCGCAGCAGCAACATCAGCAGCCGTCTTGGCAGCCGCGGTTTTATCGGCGACGAGCTTTTCAGCAGCAGCCTTTTCGTCACTGGCGACCTTCTGGGCCGCGACCGCGGCAGCTTGCTTCGCCGCGGCGGCAGCCATTGCGGCAGTTGTCGTTTCAACCAACTTCACCGCGGCCAGGCGATCTTGTTCGAGCTTGGCAACCGCGGCAACATGGGCTGTGTGTTTGTCGGCCGCTGCCTTGAGCGCGGCGTCTTTGTCGGTCACCAGTTTCTGCGCGGCAGCAAGTTCCGCTTGAGCTTGAGTGGCCGCAGCTTGCTTCGGCGCGACCGCTGCTTGCGCGGCAGCGAGCGCTTGATCGAGTGGCAGCGGATTCGGCGCGAGGACGAACAGTTCTTTGGCTTCGGTCGCATCCCAGGCTTTGAGATTGCCGAGCCAATCGCCGCCGATGACGCGCTTGCCATCATGCACGATGACCGCCCGCAGCGCGGGTTCGGTGAAGTTCGGATAGGTCTTAATCGCGGCGCCATCGCCGGCCCACAGCTTGACGCTGTTGTCTCGACCCGCCGTGGCGATGCGGCCGTCTTGCGAATAATGAATGCTGAAGACGCCGCCGCCGTGCGCGGGCCAGGTCTTGATCTGGTTGCCGTCGTTCATTTCCCACAGGCGAACGCTGCCGTCTTCGCTGCCGCTGGCGAGCACATTCGAATCGGGCCGCCAGGCGACGCCGCTGATCGAGCCGGTGTGACCACGCAGACCCAGATACTCGCGGGCGGTTTCGCCTTCCCACACAAACAGGCCACCGGCGCGATCGCCGGTCGCCAGCAATACGCCATCGGGGCTGAACTGAATCGCGGTGACCCAATCGGTGTGCTTCTTCACTTCATGCAGCAGCGCGCCGGTTTCGGTCGAATAAATGCGAACAATCTTACTCGGGCCGCCGAGCGCCACCAGCGAGTGAGTGTTGTTGATGTCCGCTGCAAGGACCGAATCGAGTTCTTCGCCGAGCTTCGCGATCCGCTTGCCGGTCTTTACGTCGAACAGCACCACGAGCCCCGAATGTCCACCACGACCGCCGCCGACCAGCAGCACGCTCCCGTTGCGGCTGAACTGCAGCACATGGGGAATTCCTTCGGGAAACGGCAGCACGCCCATTAGCTGAGCGGTGTCGCTGTTGTAAAGCGAGACTTGCTTCTGTCCGGCGACGGCGACGAGCGGCGCCCAAGGACTAGCGGCTAGCGCGGTGATCGAACCTGGCTTGGCGGTGAACTGTACCGGTTGCTTAAGCAGGCCTTCGGGCATCGCGACGGGGCCGGTCGGTTTGCCGGTGGCGCTTACGCTGGCGAGGGCCAGGTTGTTCTTCTTTTTGATCGTCGCCTTCGAGCCGCTGTTTTCCAGGGCCCCTTGTTCAATCCATTTGCTGATCAGGTCGAGCTTGGCCATGGCCAACTTTTCGGCCATCGGCGGCATTTCGGGTTTTTCTTTGTGGCTGGTGAGCGCATACAGCCGGCTGCTGTCGACGTCGCCCCCAATCACCACTTCGCCGCTACTGCCACCTTCCATCGTCTTGGCGTAACTATCGAGCACCAGGCCACCCTTGGCACGATCTTGCGCGTGGCAGGCGAAACAATGATCCTTGAAGATCGGACGGACGTGATCGTCGTAAGTGATCTTCGGCTGCGCGGGATCCGCGGGCTTGGCAGGAGCTTGCGCAAACGCGGCTGATGCGAATAGGCCGAGAGCGATGAAGGATGCAGTGCGAACCATAACCGAACTCCGACAAGATCAGAGCCTGACCCGATGGCGAAGGATTGTGGTGATTCCTTCGCTGGCGCTTCAGGCTTATAGGGAATGCTTAGTGATTGAACAAAAACTCGCGGCTGTTGAGGATCGCCCAGAAGACGTCGTCGAGGCCCGCTTGCGGGTTCTCGGCCTGCGTGACGGTGGTCATCAGTCGCTGCATTTCTTCGCCCTGCGGCTTGCGCGACAAGCAGCGGATATACAGCGACTCGATGATTTGCTCCGGCGTCTTCTTATCCGCGAGCATCTTCCTCACCAGGCCGCCGGCGGCGATCTTCCCTTGAATCGTTTGCCCGTTGATCATGTGCAGGGCTTGCGATAACGTCGGATCAGTCTTGGCATCTCCTGCACAAACCGTTTCGCGCGGCGAGCGGCCGAACGTGGTGAGGAAGTAATTGCTGGTGCGGCCATCGGCAATCTGTGTCGCGCGGGCGCCAAGCGGCAGACCTTGGAATTTGTCGGTAGCGCTGGTCACCTGGCTGATGCAGTCGAGCAGCATTTCAGCCGGAATGCGGCGGACGTTGCCGTGAGCAAAGTTCCGCACGTCGGTCATGTTCGAATCGTTCCGCTCGACCGATCGCTGATACGCTTGCGAGTTGCAAATATCGCGAACCAGTTGTTTGAAGTCGTACTTGTATTCGACTAGCTTCTTGCCCAGTTGTTGAAACAGTTCCGGATTGCTCGCCGGGTTGCTGACGCGGATGTCATCGACCGGTTCGACGATGCCCTTGCCAAAGAAGTGGGCCCAGACGCGATTGGCGACGCTCGTGGCGAAGAACGGATTCTCGGGCGAGGTCATCCACAGTGCGAGAACGGCGCGGCGGTCTTTGCCTTTGACGTCGGCCACCGTGCCGCCGAGGAACTTGGGTTCCATCACCTTGTTGCCGACCGGGTGCCGAACTTCACCGCCGCCGCTGTTGTAGACGATGATCTCGCGATAGTCTTCGCTCTGCTTGCGGCCAATCTGGGCAAAGAACGCCGCAAAGCTGTAGTAATCATCCATCGTCCAGCGATCGAACGGATGGTTGTGGCACTGGGCGCATTGCGTGCGAATGCCGAAGAAGACCTGCGCGACATTTTCGGCAGTCTTCAGCGTATCGCGTTCGATTTGATAGAAGTTGGTGCCGGGGCTTTTGAACGTTCCGCCCGAAGAGCTCAGAAGTTCGCGCACCATTTGATCGAGCGGCACGTTGTTGGCGACTTGGTCGGTGAGCCAGTTCGAATAGAGGAACATCGACTTGTAGCTGACCTGGTTGCTGCTCTTGATCATCAGCAGTTCCGACCACTTCATGGCCCAGATTTCGGAGAACTCTTTGCGGTCGAGCAGCTTATCGATCAGCTTGGCCCGCTTGTTCGGATCGGCATCGCCCATGAAGGCGAGAAAGTCTTCTTCGCTCGGCAGTGTGCCCGTGATGTCGATTGAAACGCGGCGGATGAATTGTTCGTCAGTGCACAATCCGCTGGGCAGAATGCGGACTTTCTTTAATTTGGCGCCGACCAGCTCATCGACGTAATTGCCGGTGACGGCTGGCGGCGTGTACATCAGGTCCTTTGGCAGAACCAGCACTTGATTACCGACGGTGTGCGTTTCGAATCGGGCCATGATGAAGGCTTCGCCGCGGGCAGCGGCTGTCACCAGGCCGTCGACGGTGATCGGGGCGCTGTTATCGTTGTTGGTCATGAACGTCGCGAGCGACGTGATGTCGCGATCGGTGCCGTCGGCATAGCGAGCGCGAGCGATGAACTGCTGCGTGGCCCCTTCCCCTTCGAGCACCGCGCTCGGTGGATAGAGATCAACGCCAAGCACGGCCGGCGTGGGAGCGGCGTCGTTCGGCGCACCCGCTTCGAGCCAGCGAAGCAACGTGAGATTGTGTTCCGAGTCAGCGGCAAAGCGCTTGCCGCCGGTGTGCGGGACGCTGCCGATCGACTTTTCGATGAGCAAGCTATCGGCCGGCGAAGCGAGGTTGATGCGCCGCGTGGTCATTTCACGGGTGATGCGGAAGTAATCGCCGGCTGGATCGAAGCCAAACAGCGACAAACGAAAGCCATCTTTGCCGCGAGCAGCGCCATGGCAACTGCCGGTGTTGCAACCACCCCGCATGAAGACCGGCATCACATCGAGTTGAAAGCTGATGCCGCGGTCGGCCGCGGCGTTCTTCACTTCGACGGTCGCCGAAGACGTCAGGCCTTGATATTCGACCGTGAGCATCGTGTTGCCGTCTGCGACGGGATAGAGAGCGTTCTTATCGATCTTGCAGAACTTGTCGTCGGCGAGCTTGATCGACGATTGAGCGGTGACGTCGAGCGTCACGCCGTCGTCGCGAGTGGCGACCACCACGAAGCGTTGCAGATCTTGCTTCGTGCTGAGGTGCACATCGGGCGGATAAACGTTGAGCGAGGTGAATTTCTGCTGCGCGGAAGCAGTCGCAGTCAGTATCGACAATGCCAACAGCGAGAGGGCGAGGGAATGCTTGGACATGGGAGTCGCTCCGCGGAAATTCAACGTGTTTGGGTTCGGTGTTCTGTGTTTCGTCGCGTTAGCGACGAGCAACCAGCCCGACACGTAAGCGAGGGAAAAGCGGAGTTGATGATCCACTCACCCACGCTTACGCGTCGGGCTAGGACGACTACTTCTTCTCTGCTGCTTCTTTTTCCAATCGCAACTGTTCGAGTCGCGACAGGCGTTTCTTTTCCGGTGGCTTCGTCGCCATCGGCATCGGTTGCGGCATGGGCATCGGCGTTGCTGCCGGTTTCGGTGCATCGACTTTGGGTGGCAGCGGGGCATCAATGCGGAGTTCACCAGGGCCCAGCGTGTGCGTGACTGTTTCGCCGTCCTGCTGGAATTTGGTGATGGTCATCAGCGTCGTGAATTTGCCGGGGCGAGCATCTTTGGCAACGACGACTTTGAATTCGAAATCCACACTGTCTTTGGTGAACTTCACGGGCGTCGAAGTCGCCCCATTCGGCAGGCCCACCAGTTCGCAGGTGGCTTCGCCGGGGAAGTCGGTCAGCTTTTCAACTTTCACGACGTAGTCGGTTTCCTGTCCTTGCTCGCAGACACCCTTGTCGAGTGTGAATTTGAAGTACTGTTCGGCCACATTCAGATCGATAAAACCACTCGAGGTTTCAATTTTGCCGCCGTTGTGTGGGCCGCTGCCGAGGACGATGATTTTTGAAACGCCGATCGCCGCGTTAGCGTTGGCCGTGAGCGGAATGACCGTTTCAGTTTGATTTTCCGGAATCACCGCACTGACCGACGAACCGACGCCGTTCGGGTTGTAGAGCAGGCGCACGCTGATCGGCGAGGTGTAACCCATGGCGCGGGTGGCAACCACTTTCAGATCCATGCTGCCGTTGCGAACCAACGGCACTTTGGGCTGGAGGACTTCGATCTTGAACGGCGAATCGTCGGCGAGCGACACAGCCATCCGGTCGGCATCGTGACCCCAAACGTCGTTGTTATTGTTGCCGCGGATCAGCATCGTCCGTTGAAAGAAGCTGCCCGGCGCAGCTTGCATTGGATCGGTCGGTTTACCGGTCAAGTTGCTCAAAGCACCACTGGGCGCCGCATCGGCAGCCGCAGTGAACAGCACCGGCACTTCCGTTTTGCCGCCGGCGAACGGCAGGGCTTCCATCGTCATGCCTGGCGGCAGGTTGGCAGCTTCGAGAGCAACATCGCCGCTGAAGTTCACGCGCTGCGTATTCACCATCAGGGCCATGCGATTGCCGCGATGCACGGTGAGCGTCGTCGGAATGTACTGCACTTTTTCGGGCAGGCCGATCACGATCGCCGGTTTGATTTCGCTGATCTCAACTCGATAGACATAACTCGGGCCGCCGCTGTTCAAGTGATCGCGAACCGAAACCAGGTAAGTGCCATCAGCAGGAATGTTGACGCGGGCGTAGCTATCGGGGCCGCCGCTGTCGTCGTTGTTCGTGATCTGAATTCCCTTGTCGTTGTAAATCACGAGCACGGAATCCAGTGGCGAACGGAGCGGCTTGCGGGCATAGACGCGGACGTCGAACTGCTGCCCCTTCTTTGCGGTGAATTTGTGAAAATCGATGTCGCCCGCCGAATCAATGATGCCGTTGAGCGCGATAGGGGCTTCGCCGCCGGGCGATGCGGTGGCAACATCGTTGTTCGGTTCGACTTCGAGAGCGTTGTTGAGATCAACCACGCGCACCGGATTCGGCGACGGCGAAATGCCTTGGGCGTCTTGAGCGTAAACGCCTGGCTTGTCATCGGTGCTGGTGGGAATCGTCATGCTCGTGCTGAACTCGCCGCTGGCATCGCCGATCCACTTGGCTTGAATCACTTCGCCCGGTTTGCCGCCGGCGGGATAAACCGCCGTGGGCCGCGGGAACGAACCGACATGCAACCGGTAGGCAGCGCCACCACCGGCGAACGAGCTTTCGCGCACCTGCACGATGTACTTGCCATCTTCCGGAGCAACGATCGAGCAAATCGAATCTTGGAACAGCAGGGCCGCGTCGTCGCTGCGGGCCAGTTCAAATCGTTGTTCATTGAGAATCGCGACGTAGGGATCGAACATCACGTTGCCGAGGCGGAGCCCTTCGACTTCGGCATTCAGCCGCTGACCTTTTTTAAGTTCCACGACATAGTTGTCGAGATCTTCATTGGCACACGTGCCGCTAATCGTCACGTTCATCTGCACTGGCTGCGGCGCGGTGAAGAGATTGTTCGGCTCGACTTCTTTCAACTCGGGCAGCGGACCGACAGTGAACGTGCGCAGATTGCTGATACCCGACGCTGTGGCCAATCGCACCGCGTGAATGCCCAGGCGGCAGTCGGCAGCGACCGCGACTTTCGCGACGACGCTCGTATCCGCGGCGGCCTTCAGTTCTTTGACCTCAAAGCCCGGCGAATAAAACAGCAGTTGCTTGGCATCGGCGAGCCGCTGACCAGGGAAGGTCATTTCGACTTCCGTGCCGCGCTGCACACCAATGGGCGAGATCTGACCCAGGTTCGGCTCGACCGCGTACGCGGCAGAACAAGCCAGACAAAGAAGGAGCAGAGCGCGCAGCCCAAAACGAAGACGGGTCATAACGGGTTCTCGCTTGCGGATGGAGCCTAAGCTTTGGGAGAACATGCACTGGTCAGGCGGGGGTCAACAGGTTGGCAACAAAGCGCCTGACGACAAACGACCAAGGGCAGGGAGCAAAAAACTGCGTATCTAAAAACAACGGGGCAGCAAAATCTGGCGACGTTGCTGCCCCACTCATTGTAATCGAAAAACTAAGCGAGCAAGCCCTTAATCACCTTGCCGCCGTCGACAATTTCAATCGGGCGATCGCCGGGGCTCATCAGTTCCTTGTCGGCAACGATGCCCAGCTGATGATAAATGGTCGTGGCCAAATCTTCTGGACCAACCGCATCGGTTTCGGGTTCCGAAGCCGTGGCGTTTGAAGTGCCGTAGATGGTGCCACCCTTGATACCGCCACCGGCGAGCATCACGCTGAACACCTTCGGCCAGTGATCGCGACCGGCGTCCTTGTTGATCTTCGGCGTACGGCCGAATTCGCTCGAGACCATGATCAGCGTCGTGGCGAGTTGGCCGCTGCGATCCAGATCTTTGATCAGAGCGGTCAAGCCCTGATCGAGGGCCGGCAACGCGTTCTTCATGCCGCGGGTGATGCCCGAGTGCATGTCCCAGCCGCCATAAGTCAGCGTCACAAACCGCGCACCAGCACCCACCAGGCGGCGGGCCATCAGCAAGCGTTGACCGGCCGTGTTGCGGCCGTATTCATCGCGGAGCTTGGCATCTTCAGCGTCGATATTGAACGCGTCGCGGGCTTGCTTGCTGCTGATCAAACTGTAAGCCCGTTCATAGAACGTGTTCATCGCGCCGACGTTGTCGCTCTTGTCGTACTTGGCGAAATGATCATTCACCGCTTCGAGAGCCGTACGACGACGGGTGAACCGCTCTTCGGTCACGCCGGTCGGCAGATTCAGGTCTTGCACCTTGAAGCCGCCACTGGCCGGATCGGCGCCGAGGCTAAACGGAGCATACGATGAACTGAGGTAACCATTGCTGGCGAACTCATTCGGCACGCTCGGAATGCAGACGTAAGGAGGCAGGTTGTTGCGCGGGCCATATTCATGGCTGACCACGCTGCCCATGCTGGGGTAATTCAAAGCGGGGCTGGGGCGATAGCCCGTGAACATGTTGTGGGTGCCCCGTTCGTGGGCCGCTTCGCCGTGCGTCATCGAACGGATGACTGCAATCTTGTCAGCAACCGTCGCGAGTTGCGGCAGGGTTTCGCAGAACTGTTCGCCGGTGTTCGTCTTGATCGGGTTCAGTTCGCCGCGGTATTCAAGGGGCGAGTAGGGCTTCGGGTCGAACGATTCCTGATGGGCCATGCCGCCCGGCAGGTAAATATGAATGACGCTCTGGGCCTTGGCCTGGAGAAAGTCGTAATGCTTGAGATCAGCTTGAGCGGATTTCATCCGGAAGAAATCGGTCAGCGTCAAACCCAAGCCGCCGATCGCGCCGACAGTCAGCAGGTTGCGTCGGCTCAAACGGTTGTCAGAACACATCATAACCATTCTCCAAGGAAGGAATTTCAAGCAGTGGGTGGTGGGGGCGTGGCCAGCGGCAAAGGTCGCAGCAAGCTGCAGACCAATTCGAAGCCGCTGCGGGTGCCAGTCGATTATGGCTGGAGACCCTGGATTGTTTCATTCAGAAAGGGAACAAGGGTTGGAAGCATCGCCGGTTGGCAAGGCTTTACGCTTGGGAGGGAGATGCAACCGACGAGCGCACACCCATCGACTGAATCTAATGGGTGAAAATACCCGGCCGCGAAGGCGTTGTCAAACTAAGTTTTGCAAAATTGATGCATCGAAAAGCCAGCGATCGACTTGACGAAACTACGGCTTGGGCAATTGGATATCAAAGGTATTCGAGCCTGATTTTACGGAAGTAGTCAGCCCCGAAGTCTCCGCCCGCTCAAATTGCGGCGGAAAAAGCCGCGGCGGCGCGGTGGTTTGGCTGCTGTCCTCAGGTCCCGCTTGCGTGACCGAAACTTTGTAATCGCCCACCGGCGCGCCATCGTTCTTGGCGTTCGTTGAGAGTGTGTACACCCCGTTGGCGTCTGTTACTCCGGAAGCGCGGATGTGTTTCACTCCGTCTTCAAAGGTGACGCTCGCATTGGCAACAGGTTGCCCCTCGACGGTCACCTTGCCGGTCACCGAACCCATCTTTCCACCGCAACCGACGCAAGCGAGTGCGACGGCGGCCAACAGCAGCATTGTTCCACGAACATTCATTAGCACGCCGATCCTCATGGTTAGTAAGCGCGAAGCGTTTGACCGTTGCCTGTGTGTCTGGAGACTTCTTACTAATCGAAGTTAGGAATCACTTCGCCGTCGCGACGGTCACCCAGCAGTCGCAGGATGTTGCGATCGATGTTGCGACGAATGCCGCGGACAGCCCCATCACCCAAAACAAACAGGCACACCTCGGGGTGGGCACTGCCGAACATCTTATAACGCTCGGACGAAAAATTGTCTTGCGGGCCGCGGGACAAGCCAGCGGGATGGTCCATGTTGCGAACACTGTGACATTCGTACCAGGTGGTTTGTTCCGTAATGTAAATGTTGCCGTCCGAGCTCCCTCCCGTCGATCCGCCCTTGTACATGTCTTTCACAAAGACGTGCTTCTCGCCGATCATGGCCGTATTGCTCAGGCCGTCCGTCGTATCCTTCATGGCGGTGCGCGATTGCCAATGCGTGCCATTCGGCTTGCTGGCGGCGCCGACCAACATGCCGAACAGCACGCTGTCGGGCGATTGATGCTGATGCTGAAAATTCGCCGTCGCCACACTCACAAACGCATAGTCGCCGGTCGCCCCGACTTGTGGCGCGCCGTCCGACATTTTGCCGCCGGCTCGGCCGCGGCTGGGACATTGATAGGCTTTTAGGCTCGCCCCCGGCAACGCCGCCGCAGCAGGATTCGTGCTCAAGTCATACTCGGTGGTGGTATCAAATTTTTCGTACAGCGCCTGCTGCTCCAGATAAGGCAGGAGCACGATGAACCCCGTCCCGGATTTGTAAATGCCGCTCGGTCCACCCAAATGCACCGGTGGCAGCTTGAGCGTCGTATCGTGAAAGTTATGTACGGCAATGCCCATTTGCTTCAGATTATTGGTGCATTGCGTTCGCCGCGCCGATTCGCGCGCCGCTTGCACAGCCGGCAGCAGCAGCGCCACCAACACGCCGATAATGGCAATGACAACGAGCAATTCGACCAAGGTAAAGCCCTGGCGATTTGAAGCGGAGCGTGGAGAGTTCATGAAAATGCTAGAGAAGAGAGAGGCAGCAAACTCCATCAGCGCACCCTGCTGATGTCGATAGATTGGTGCGATTGTAGTCAGATCGGGCGGTATTTAGCAATCAATTCTTGATGGACGAAACTTCGAGCCACTCAATTTCCCGTCACCTGAATGCGCGCCAACTGCAGCCGTTGCCACTTGCTGCCGGCGGGGGCATCGGCCGAGCGAAACCAGACCGAATACGTCCGATCCGGCCAGGGATGCTTGCGAAACGCCCACCAGTTGCCGTCGCGCAGCTCGCGATAATACAGATAGTCCGGATCGGGCTTCAGCAGATCGACGTGTTCCTGCAGTGTCACAATTCGCCGTTTCCCCTGCGACACATAATCGGCCACCGCCAGGCCGCCAAAGATGTAATGCTTCGCCCGCGGCCCGCTGAGGCTCCAGCCTAAATGCTCCAGATTGCCGACGACGGGTTCGTCGGTCGGCGGCGCTGCCGGTTGGCTGGGCGCACTGCCCAGCGGTGGTACACCTGGCTGAGCCATGGCTTGCACAGGCCCGCAGCAGAGCAGCAACAGGGTCAGGGCGACTGGTCTAAACATGACAGATCCTCCGCGAAAAGGGGAGCCTCCATGCTAGTTGGGGCGATCGCGGCTTGCTACGAAAGGATCGTCGCCGCTTCGCTCTGCGAACGGTGAATGGAGGTGAGCCCCGCAGTTGCCCGACAGAACGAGCGGTACTCCGCGTCGTTCTGTCTTTTGGCGAGCAGAGGTGGAATTGCAAACGCCATCTTGCCAAACGCGGGAGTGCCGCTGGTGTCCCGCAATTATCTCGCTGTGCTACGTCGATTCACCGAATACGGAGCGTTCGGCGACTTTCATTCAAGCACCAACAAGGTCAACTCCGGCGGGCAGTTCCACCGCAGCAGGTGTTCGCCGCTGATGCCGCGGCCGACGTGCAGCAGCGTCGGGCCTTGCCGAAACAGGCCGGCCGCGTAGCGCGAGCCGTACTTGCTCGGCGAAACGAGCGCGCCGAGATACGGCAAGCAAATCTGCCCACCATGATTGTGACCCGCGAGCATCAGATCGAACTGCTGCTGCTGAGCCCAATCGAAAAGATCGGGCGTGTGCGCGAGGAGCAAGCGGAACTTGTCATCCAGAGGCGTCACTTCCGGCGCGGGGCCATTCCAGGGAAGTTCATTGCCGGCGATATACAGGGGCGTATTGCGAACCACAATCTGTTCGCAGCGGCCATTCAGTTCGACAAAGCCTGCGTGCGCAAGTTCTGCACGCAGTTCATTCGCATCGGGCAACAAAAAGTCATGATTGCCGAGGACATAAAATTTACCGTCGGGAGCCTGCAGCTGTTCAAACAGCAGCCTGACCCACGGCAAGCATTTGGTCTTCTCCGCAATGTCGCCGGTCATCGCAATCAGGTCGGGCTGCAGTTCATTCGTCAGTCGCACGACTTCTGCGAAATACTCCCGCCCGATCTTGCCCGTCAAATGCAAATCGGTGAGATGAGCGATTCGCAAGCCACGGAGCGCCATCGGCAATCGGGGCAGCTGCAGCTTCTTCGTTTGTACCTGCAGACGAAAGACCTCGTTACCAGGAAGCCCCGCGCAGAACTTCGGAAACACGCCGCTCACCGTCGGCCGCGCGAGTTCGCTCAAGTCAACCGTGGTCGTATCGTGCGCAATCAATTCGCTCGGCAGTCGGTAACGCAACTTAGTCCACAGCCACATCGGCAGGGCGACCAAAAACGAGCCGCAGCATAACAACAGGTACAACCAACTGAGGGCAACCCCATTGCCGTTCTTCAGGTCCCACCAACCTGCCTGCGAGCCCAGCAGCAGGTGCCCGATGTTCCAAAGGATGAAGATCGGAAAGAGCAGCGTGGCCAAGACCAGCAGCCGTTCGAGCACCTGCCTCAAGCGATACTGCCAGGGCTGCGCATGCAGGCGGTTGAACAAAAACAACGCCAGCGCGAAGTGCCCCAGGGCAGCGACGGCAAGCAGCGGAATGCCAACAAACGGCGTCATGCCGATAGTTTAGCTTATTGCCCCAAGTCGTCGCTGACTCACCCTATCACACCGGTATCTTCTCTGGGAGGGCAAGGCTCCTGCCGAGCCGGCGCGGCGCAATAAGGTTGAAATGCACTTGATGGTTCCGCGGGCGGACAGTCTATCTTCCGCGGTGCTTTCAGCGGCAAATTACGTTTGTTCGCCGCGGCGGCTCGGCAGGAGCCTTGCCCTCCCAAAGAAAACACCGGAACCGAGGGAGAGATTAAGCGACCACTATGCCTGCGACCCCGGTTCATTCGACCAATCGATGATCGTCTCGACGGTATCGAGCAATTGCTTCAGAATGAACGGCTTGATGAGATAGCCGCGGCTGTGCAAACCGGCTTGGCGGGCTTTGACGAGCGTGTGGCCGGCGTCCCAGCCAAATTCGCTCATCAGAATCAGCGGCACGGGCGAAATCATTTGCTTGAGCTTCATCATCAGCTCGTAGCCCGTCATGTCCGGCAGCTTGATGCCGGTCAGCACCACGTCGTAGCGCGAGTCGCGCAAAGAGTGCTGATAAAGAGATTCGGCCTCGTCGCCACGCTGCGCGGTTTCGACGACGCAGCCATACTTTTCGAGCAAACAGTGAGCGCTGGTCCGCACGGCCGGTTCGCTGTCGACCACGAGCACTCGGCGGCCGCGCAGCTTGGGACGTTCGTCCTGCGACAGAACCGAGGCGGGAATCGCTTCGGCCGGGGCCATTTTGCGGCCCACTTGTTGAATGACTGCTTTAATCTCGCGAGCGAGTCGCACAATGTCGTTCAACCGCTCGGCACAAGCGTTGTCGGCGCCTTTATAAAGCTGCGCGACCATCGTGGCGTCGTTCAAAATCGCATCGATGGGAAGCGCCACTTCGCGGTGAATTTGTTCGACGCTCTCTTGCGCGGCATTCGCCCGCTGCGCGACAAGCAGGTCGAGCGTGTTCAGCGACATCGCCACGTCGCGGCAGAAGATTTCCAAAAACTGCAGATCGCTATCGGTGAAGGCCCGCGGCTGCGGACTTTCGACATTGAACGTGCCGATCACCACGCTGTGCATTTTCAGCGGCACGGTGAGCGAGCTCTTCGCGCCTTGAATCCCTTGCAGATACAGCGGATCGTTGGCCGTGTCTTCGCACAGATAGCTTTTGCCCGTCGCGGCGACAAAGCCGGTGACGCCGTTCTTTTCTTTGCTGACGTGCAGAATGCGCTGGGCTGCTTCGGGATCCATGCCCACTTCGAGCAGCGGGACCAGTTGCTTGGTCTTGTGATCGACGAGCCGAATTTCGACGACGTCGAATTTCAACAGGTCCTTGATGCAATGCAAAATGTTCGACTTGAGCAGCTCGACCCGCTCTTCGACCGAGAGATCGAAAATCTCGTCCGGCTTCATATCAGCCAGCGTCCGGCCGGCGTCTTGAATGGCCGTGAGCTTGTGTCGCTGTTGCGTTTCGACCGTCACATCCCGGACGGTGACCACGAGGTTCTTGGTTTTTTCTTCTGGATCGACGATCGGCGCGGCGTGCAGATGAAAATAGCGATTGTCGACGGTCCGCAGCAGCGAACTGACCGGATGCGTCGAGCGCAACGCGGCCCGTAACGGTGAAGTTTCGGTGCCGACGATCTCAGGATTGCCCAGGGCGGCGAAAAAATGTTCGCCGACAATGTTGCCGCGGTTGGTCCAATGACGCAGTCGTTCGTTGGCCCAGAGAATGATGCACTCGCTGTCGAGCAGCGCCATGGCGTCGGGCATCCCTTCGAGGATCCGGTCGTTTTCGAGCAACCGGCCGAGGCGGAGGGCTTCGGAAAAATGCTTGGCGGCAACATAAATGCCGTCGAATTCCTCGCGGCCGACGCGAGCCAGAGCGCGGAGCGGATTATGGACCTCGACGATTTCACACGTCGAAGCAATCGAAGGTGGGAGATCATCCCCTTCGCCGGCTACAAAGAGTAACTTCGGCTTTTCGGCCACGCACCCCTCCTGACCGCACACACGTTCGCACACAACCCCGTAGGATTATAGGACGCGATTGCGTGCTGGACAACGCAAGATCGGCGCCGGGCACGCCGCAAAGTAGGGTTATTCGTCGGCGTTGGATTGCGAGGGATGCATCAATAACACCGTTGCGGGCATCGTTCCATGCCCCGAAGGGGCCGTTGAGTGGCTCCCGGATCGCAAACCTGTGTCTCGCACTCACGCCTCCTCTGCATCCAGCGTGTCATCGCTGTGCACGTCGGTGCGAATCGTGCGGCGGCGGCTGCCGTCGCCCAAATGCGGTCGTGGCGGGCCGATGCTGCCGAAGTCGATGTTTTCGCCGAAATACAGACGGCGGGCTTCCGGATTGGAGAGTACTTCGTCCGGCGTGCCGTGGCATAACACGCGCCCTGCGTGCATCACGTAGCTGCGGTCGGTGATCTGCAAGGTCTCGCGCACCTGGTGATCGGTGATCAAAATTGAAATGCCGCGGGCTTTGAGTTCCCGAATCACGACTTGAATACTTTGCACGGTCACCGGATCGATGCCCACGAACGGCTCGTCGAGCAGAATCACCTCGGGCTCGGTGATCAAGCAGCGGGCGAACTCCAGCCGGCGGCGTTCACCGCCGGAGACCCGCGCCGCGTTACTTTTGCGGATGTGCGTGATCTTGAACTGCTCAAGCAATTCTTCGGTGCGAGCCTTTCGCGTGCGGCGATCGATGCCGAGCAGCTCCATCACTGCCAGCAGGTTCTGCTCGACATTCAACTTGCGAAAGACGCTGGCCTCTTGCGCCAAATAGCCCATGCCTCCGTCTTTGGCGCGGCGGTACATCGGCCATTTGGTGACATCGAGACCGTTGAGAATCACCTGCCCGGCGTCGGGCTCGATCATGCCGCAGGTGATTTTGAAGCTGGTGCTTTTGCCGGCGCCGTTGCCGCCCAGCAGACCAACCACCTCGGCGGAATCGACCTCAAAGCTCACGCCGTCGACGACGCGGCGCCGGCCGTAGGTTTTTACCAATCCATGGGATTCTAAAATCATCGTGGCGTTCCTTCTTTGGTACTCATCTCGCTCCGCGAGATGTTGGTCGCTGGCGTTCAGCCAGCGACGCAACCAGCGTTGTCACTTACAAAACTTGTCAACTCTCATTCGCGAAAAGTCACTCGCGAAACTCTTTAATCTGCACTTCTCGCCGCGGCGCTATCGCTAGTGGCAATCATCTCGCGGAGCGAGATGAGTACCGAGTTACCGAATCGGCCGCATCCTTTGCAGGTTCGGCTGAAACGGAATCGGCCGGTTCCAACTGTGCGGCCAGTAAATGAACAACGCTTTGCCGATCAACAGGTCGCGCGTCAGGTAATCGGGCTTGAACCAATACCGGCCGTCGCTGCTGCTGGGGCTGTTGTCACCCATGGGGAAGTACTCGTTCTTCGCCAGCGTGAACTCCACGGTGCGGCGATTCTGTTCGTCGAACAAACCGCTGCTGCTCCACAAGTCAGGCATGGCAAACACTTCTTGCAACAGCGGCTTGCCTTCATCCGGAACGCCGGCGCGATACGCGTGCGTGTAATCGGTGGTGCTGCTGTAGCTGCTGCTTTCGTCGACCGAAATGTAATACTTGTCGCGGAAGATCTTCATCTGCGAAACCTTTGCCCGCAGACCACTCACGCCAATGCCGGCCGGCTCCAGATCGAGGCCATCTTGCCGCGTCCATTGGGGCGCCACGATCCGCGAGGTTTGATAACAGGTGGGTCGATCGAAGGTGACTGCCTTGCCGTTCACAAACAACAGCACTTGGTGATCGCAGTTGGTCAGCCGCAAGCGATACATGCCCGCGCCTTTGACAGCGGTCAACGCGGTGGGGTTTTCGTTGCTCGCAAACTCTTTCCCTTGTTCATCGGCAAAGGGCAATGAATTGCCTGCCGCGTTGGTGCGCGTGAGCGTCGCTTTGCCGTCCTTCACATCGATCGTGCAGCGGTAGTGCGTTCCCGCGCGAACCAGATCGAGCGCGATCGTCCCTTGTGAATCTTGAATATCAGCGAGGCATTCGACGGCGAGATCGTCAACCCAGTGATTGCCCAGCGTGCGTTCAGCGCTGGGTACGCCGGGGCCTGGCATGTCCGGATCGTAGAGCATTTCTTCGGGACCATCGCGGCTGGTCATCCGCGGCGGCAGATCGTTGAAATCGATGTTTTCCGTCGCTTGCCAGGGATAAAAACCGCTCGGCGGAGTCGAGGTCGGCGCGTTCGAACGAACATAAGTCGACGTGTTGTAAGCGTAGAAGTCGGTGATCAGTTGACCGTCCCAAGCGTGAGCATCGGCGGGGAGCTTGCCTTCGACCGTGAGATCAGCCCAGTCGTCGTAGCTCGGGGCAAAGTGGCGATAGCGCAGCCAGGCCGTGCCGGCGGGAACTTCGGCGACCGCGTAGGTCTTGCCGCCGTCTTCGGTCTTCCAGGCGGGCTGGGCGTTTTCACCGAGCAACTCGCGCCAACGCGTGGGCCAACCGAGTTTGGTGAGGAGCGGGGGAATGTGATCGGTGTCGTCGACGATCTGCAGCATGGCCGTCAGTTTGTGGGGTGGCTTGCGAGCGATGCGATAAGGATCGTTTGTGCCGGCTTGGCGTGTGTAAACATTGCCGCCGGCGACTTGCAATTGTTCGCCCGGCAAACCGACGAGCCGCTTGATGTAGTTCTGTGTCGCGCCGCCCGGATACTTGAAGACAATCACATCCCAGCGCTGCGGCTCCGCGATTTCATAGGCAAACTTGCTGACGATGATCCGATCGCCGCTGAACGATGCTTCGTTGGCATCCTTGAGTGGATTGATCGGATGCGTGAAGCGACAAACCGGGCAGCAGCCCGAGATGACATGCTTGCCGTTGAGCAGCCCCGACGATTGATCGACCTCATCGCTGGCCGTCGCTTGATAGCGGTAGCCACACTGGGGACAGTCGATATCACGATGCCGCCCTTGCAGCGTAGGCGCCATCGAACCGGTAGGGATGACAAATGCTTCGGCGACGTAGCCCTTGAAGAGGAGCGCCAAGATCACGGCCATTGCCAGCGACTCGACGGTCTCGCGCCAGCCGCCGTCGTGCGGTTTGTCCTTATTCTCTTTGCCGGTGTCCTTCTTAGAGTCTTTGGCTTTGCCTTTGGTTTCCCACTCGTACGTACTTTTGGCCATATCGAAACCGCCGGCTGGAAGGAAGGATAGTCGGAAGGATGAAGAGCTATTCGTTGGCCGGCGCCGGAATATCGGGCTGGCCCGTGGCGGAATATCGGGCTGAATATAGCCCAAACAGGAAAGGAGGGGAACTTTGACTTGGGCGATGGCTATAGGGATGCGGGATCCCCGGCGGGGCGAGCTTTCTCTGTAGCCAGACGCGCAGCGGCGCGGAGGCTGGATTATTCGCTAGACGTAAGTTTGCACTAGCCCAAAAGAGGGGCGTTCATTAATTCGATCGTCAGAATGTTGTTTTTCTAGGGAAATGCGCGCAAAAACAACCTGAAATAGGGGTCTATTAATGTGCGTTTTGGGTGAAACGGCCAAGGGGTTCCTGCACTTACGACGCTCTCCACCGTCGACGCCGCGCCGCTGCGCGTCGTGGGACGGGTCCGAAGCGATGGCTTCAGGCTACGGGGGCGTGTAAAATAAATCCGTCAGCCGACTTGCGCTCAGACCTCCCCTTCTTTTGGGCTCTGTTGAGTACTTCGCACCCGTTCGAGCGTTGTTAGTTTGGAACATGAAGTCTGCACCCGTATCCGCCGCGACTGGGTTTGATCCGGTCCGCCTGATAGAAACCTATCAGGTTGGGATATGGCGTTACCTACGTGCCCTAGGCTGCGACGCAGCCCAGGCGGAAGATCTCACCCAAGAGACGTTTTTGGCTGCGTTGCAGCGTCCCTTTCAGGACATCAACCCAGCCGCAACGAGTGCCTACCTGCGGAAGATTGCCTTCAACTTTTACATTTCCTACCGGCGGCGGGCTGGCAAAGTCACGGCGGTCGAAAATGTGGAAGAACTCGACCGAACCTGGTCCCACTGGGCCGGCGAGGATGATGGCGAAGGACTGCTCGACCTGTTACGAGATTGTTTGAAGGGGCTGACCGAGCGAGCCCGCAAATCGCTGGAGATGAGGTTTCGCGAGCAAAGTTCCCGCACGGACATTGCAGCGGCCCTCGAAATTACACCTGACGGAGCCAAAAACTTGATGCAGCGGGCGAAACAACAGCTGCGCGAATGCATCGAGAGCAAGATTCAATGAGCGGACGCGAGGACAAAGAACGATTCGACGACCATCTGCTGGATGGCTGCCTGGATGAAGTCTTGGGTGGGCGACTCCCTCAAGATTTGACCGCGCGCATCATGCAGGCCTGGGCCATGCGCAGGCAAGCTGCACAATCGGAAGATGTCGTGCTGCCGCCGCTCCCGGGTCCGTCGATTGAAACCTTGCCACTCGAAATCGCTCCGATGACGACTGCAGTGGTCCGGGCAGTGGAAACGCCAGCGCCTGTCGTTCCTCCGCACACACCTGTCCCTGTGCACGCTGGCAATGGGCAGTTTGCGCCAGTTCGCAAGCCTTCCGCCACGTTGCGCACTCGCAAGAAAGACGGTACTTGGGCCTGGTGGGCTGCCGCCGCTTGCGTCGCTGGCCTTGGAATCACGCTGGCTATCTTCGTCGCGAATCAAAATCAGTCTGGTCCGGCGATTGTCAAACCGGTCAAACCTGATGTCCCGAAGCCGGATGTGGTTGCCAAGAGTGGCAATGGGACGGTCGTCAAACCGGCGCCGAAAAATGGTAATAAGTTGCCGCCACAGATTGTGGACAAAGGCCTTCCCAAGGGCATGAACGACAAGCCCGGCCCTGATTTTGTCCCGCCGAATCTCGGTCCCCCGAGTTTGACTCCTGGGCGTCAGCCCAAGCCGGCCGTCAGCGTCCATTCGCTGGTTGAAAAGAAATACGACCAAGCCCTCAGCGACGCCGAGATGGTGTCGTTCATCAACAGTTCGCTTGCCCAATCGTGGAAAGACAACAAGGTTCAGCCTTCGCCGGTCGCCAGTGACGAAGAGTGGTGCCGCCGCGTCTTCATCCGGCTGCTCGGTCGCATTCCCACGGTCGATGAAGTCCGCAAGTTCGCGGCAGATAAGAAGGCAGACAAGCGCGAACGACTCGTGACGCTGCTGACCGAAGGGGATCAATACGTCGATCAATTCGCCGCCCACTGGGCCGGTGTTTGGACAAACTTGCTGATCGGCCGCACGCTCGGCGGCGATGCCGAAACGCTCGCCAGTCGCGAGGGGCTCGAACAATTTCTGCGGCAATCGCTGGCCAAGAAGAAGCCTTACTACGAACTGGTGTATGAACTGCTGACCGCCGAAGGCTCGGCTCAGCCGGGCGCCGCCGACTACAACGGCGCGGTGAACTTCCTGGTCGCGTCGCTCGGCAAAGATGCGACGCTGGCGACGGCCCGCACATCACGGGTGTTCCTCGGCCAGCAACTGCAATGTGCGCAGTGCCATCAGCATCCAACCAACGACTGGGGCCAGCAACATTACTGGGCGATGAACGCCTTCTTCCGGCAAGCACGCGTCGAGCAAGTGGCCGGCGTCACGCGCTTGACTGACGAAGATTTCGTCGATCGCAAATCGGTTACCACCGAAGGCGAAGTTTATTACGAACTCCCCAACGGTACGATTCGCGCCACGAGCCCGATGTTTGTCGACGGCACGAAGATCCCGCCCAGCGGTCGGCTGGACGAAGTGAATCGCCGGCAGGAACTGGCTCGCCTGGTGATCAACTCGCCGCAACTGGGCAACGCGCTGGTGAACCGCTTGTGGTCACATTATTTCGGCTACGGTTTCACGCGGCCCGTCGATGACATTGGCCCGCAAAATCAGCCTTCGCATCCCGAGTTGCTCGCGAAGATGTCAGAGCAGTTCGTGGCCCACAACTACGACGTGCGCAAAGTGATGAAGTGGCTGGTTCTGAGCGATGCGTTCGGCCGCTCGAGCCGCATCACGGCGAACAACCTGGCTGATGCCCCCGACGCGGGCAGCGTGCCACTGTTCAGTCATTACTACACCCGCCAACTGCAAGCCGAGGAAGTTTACAACTCGCTGCTGATCGCGGCAGACCTGCGGAAGAAATCAGGCAACCAAAAAGAATTGGAAACCGCCCGCGTCGATTGGCTCGCTCAGTTCAACCGTCCGATGGGAACCGATGACTCGGAAGAAGAGTCGCACTTCAACGGCAGCGTCCGCCAATCGCTGATCATGATGAACGGTGACTTGATGAAGAGCGCCGTCAGCAGCGCCGATGGCACTTTCTTAAAGAGTTTGCAGCAGAGCAATCTCAAGCTGGAAGAAAAGGTCGAGCATTTGTTCCTCGCCGCCCTCTCTCGCCAGCCGAGCAAGCGCGAACAAGATGCCGTGCGGCAAATCATTGCCCAAAACGGCAACAACCAGGCCGCCGCCCTGGAAGATATCTGGTGGAGCCTGCTGAACAGCAACGAGTTCATTCTCGATCATTAATTGCTGACGCCGCCGCACGCGCAGAAAAATCTTGCTCTTTTTTCGTGTTTCAGTCAGAATCACCTCCGGAACAGAGGCCCGGGAGGAGTGGTTCGATTGACGCACAAACCTGCTAATTTATTGCGCTAGGCCTCGTTTTATGAAGTGCCGAATTGCTTCTTCCGGGTGCTCGCGGGCATTCACGCTCGTTGAATTGCTCGTGGTCATTGCGATCATCGGCGTGTTGGTGGCCCTGCTTCTCCCCGCGGTGCAGTCCGCCCGCGAAGCCGCCCGGCGGATGAGTTGCTCGAACAACATGAAGCAAGTCGCTCTCGGCTTGCACAACTTTCATGACACCTTTCTCCGCTTTCCGCACGGCGTGTATGAGCTCATCGATCAGACGGGCGCGGCTGGTCCCGATCCATACGGAGCGAAACAGGATCGCCGCTGCTGGGCTCACGATCTCATGCCGTACATCGAACAGAAGCCGCTGTTCGATCGCTTTGAAATCTGGATGGATGCTGGAAATAGCGCGCTCGGCTTTCCCGACATGCAAACCGGCATCAAGACCTATGTTTGTTCGTCGGACGCGCAAAGTCCCAAGTACAAAACGTATTGGGGTGGTTCGAACGGGCAGCCTCATCAAGGTTTCTCGGGAAACATGATCACGCTGGCGACCAGCACCTATTTCAATCCCGGCGGGCCGGCGAACAGCAACAATCTCGACGGCATCTTCTTTGGTGTTTCCCGAGTCAAGATGGCCGAAATCATCGACGGCACTTCCAACACCGCGTTTGTTACCGAGACCATCCTGTCGCCCGACATTGTGTGGCATGACATTCGGGGCCGCTACTACAACCCCGTGCATGGCGGCGTGTTGTTTAGCACGCGTTTGCCGCCGAACACGATGGTGCCGGATCAATTCAACTGGTGCTCGCCAGAACCGGTGAAGCGCGCACCTTGCATCAACACGACAACAGATATGTTTCTCGTGCCGCGGAGTTATCATACCCACGGCGTGAATATGGCCTTCGCCGATGGGAGCGTTCGGTTCATGCAGCAAAATGTTACGCAGGCGGTCTTTCAAAGTTATGGCACACGCAATGGCGGCGAAGCGACGAACTGATTTGTTGACGATTCGCCCCTATCGTGCAGACGATGCTCCGCGGATGCTTGAGTTGTTCAAAGACACCATTCGCCGAGTGAATTGCCGCGACTATGCGCCGGCGCAAATTGCGGCTTGGACTTCCGAAATTCAGCTGAAAGTTTGGGCCGCGAAGTTGGCTTCGCGCTGGTGTGCGGTGGCTGAGATGAGCGAAGAGCTGAACGACGAGCGGCGGCTCGGCGGGTTTGCTGATCTCGAAGCCGATGGCCACCTCGATCGCTTCTATGTATCAGCCGATCATCAACGCTGCGGCGTGGGGCGGGCCTTGCTCAATGCTGTCAGCGACGAAGCGAACCGGCTGCGACTGCCGCGCGTCTTTAGCGAAGTGAGCATCACCGCGCGGCCTTTCTTCCTGAAGCATGGTTTTCGCGTTATCACCGACCAGTTAGTCTTTTCTCGAGGCGCTGCCTTTTTGAATTATCGCATGGAAAGAATCATCTCATGAACCTGCTACTGTTGCTCGCCCTGCTTGCTGCGGATCCCAACGAAGCACTCTTCAAAGCCACGCCGCTGACGCAGCCAAACGAATTCACGGCCGGCATCGAAGGGCCAGCCTGCGATGCGTCGGGAAATATCTACGCGGTGAACTTTGCCGAGCAAGGAACGATTGGCCGTGTAACGCCGGACGGCAAGGGCGAAGTGTTTGTGAAGCTCGAGGGGAAGAGCGTCGGAAATGGCATTCGCATTGACCGTGCGGGAATGATGTACGTTGCCGATTATGTCGGGCACAACGTTTTGCAGATCGATCCGAAAACAAAAAAGATCACCGTCTTTGCACACAGCGACGAAATGAATCAGCCCAACGATCTGGCCCGCGCCGCGGATGGCACGCTCTTCGCCAGCGATCCAGCCTGGGACAAAAGCACCGGCCAACTGTGGCGGATCTCCACGAAAGGCGAAGTCACGCGCCTGGCGAAAGACCTTGGCACGACGAACGGCGTCGATGTGAGTCCGGATGGCAAAACTCTGTATGTCAACGAAAGTGTTCAGCGCGGTGTGTGGGCGTTTCCAATCAACGACAACGGCACGCTCGGTGAACGAAAACTGGTTAAGCAGTTCGAGGACCACGGCTTTGATGGGATGCGTGTCGATGTCGAGGGCAATCTCTATATCACCCGCTACGGCAAAGGAACGGTCGTAAAACTTTCACCGAAAGGGGAAGTGCTGCAAGAGATCGACGTGCTGGGGAAGCAGCCGAGCAACTTGTGCTTTGGTGGTCCCGATGGCAGGACGATTTATGTGACCGAAGTCGAACATCGGCGATTGGTGCAATTCCGTGTCGATAAGCCGGGTTTGGAATGGCAGCAGAACCGGCCGTAGTTGAACGGCAACCTCGGTTGCGCCTCTGGCTGAACGCCAGAGGCGGACATCTTGCGGAGCAAGATGAGTACCATGGATTACTTCTTGCGGACCAGCTTCATCACGCCGCACATCTCTTTGGCCGGTGCGCCGTTCTCCCAGCCATTTCCTTCGAGTTCGATGTGGTCGGCATCGATGAGCTTGAGTTTGGCGCCGTGCATATGCTTGTCCTTTTTGGGATCGAGATTGCCGCCGCCGGCGAATTCAAAATTGATTTGATCGGCCGGTGACTTAGGATCGGCCTTCATGCGAGGCTGATTGCCGATCACGCAGTAATGCGTCATCACCAGGTCCTTGCCATCGACGGTGTAGACCGAAACCATTTCCATGTCGTCGCCGGGAAAAATGGTTTCGTGCAGTGCGCTGCCGCCAGCGGTCAGCTTCATCACCGAGACGACTTTGTCGGTTGGCTTGCCGTTGTCATCGGCTTTGACCCACGTACCGACGAGCTTCTTCATTTTTTCGAACTGCGCATTGTTCGGCGCGGCGCCGATGTGGTCTTTGTGCTGATCGTGTTTGTCATCGGCCTGCACCGCCACCACAATCGCCACCACGAGCAAACCACCCACGAGAAATCGACGTAACATAAAGCAACTCCTGCCCTATCAAGAATGTGAAAAAAACCTGCCGCCGATGAGCAGTCGAATGGCGAAAGGGTTGTTCGACAGGCGTTGCCGACTTTTTTGAGAAAGTTTAACGCTGCCAGGGAAGCTTGAACGAGTCTTGCCAACTCTTGGTCGCGGCGGGCGGAGCGGCCGACTTGTTGGCGGCCTTCGGCAAGGGAACTTGGAACGCAGCGGGCTGCACATCTGCTTCTTCATCGGAGATTAACGGCAGTGCATCGGCTTCAACATACGAGACCGGCAGCACGGCTGTTCCTGGCGCGTTGGGCGGTTGGGGAATCTCGGTGCCGACAGGCACCGGCGCCGATTGAGCATGGGCCTGGCAGTGGGGGCAAAGGTTCTCGACAACCCACTTGTAGCTCGGGATCGTTTTGGTGATCGTTTTCTTCATCAGCTTTTTACGGGTATGCATCGTCGCACAGCCAGGGATCCATTCGGTCCAGACGAACTTTTTGGCCTGCGTATGAATGGCGTCGGGATCACAGCCGGCGTGGCATTCTTCGCAGACCCATTCGCAATGTTTGCAGCCCGGCTTGCTGGGGCCGGGAACGCAAAAGTCCTCGCACTTGCAACCCCAACAGGTGATCTCCACTTTCTTGGTTTCGCACACGAGGCGACAGGTCTTTTGACAGGGGCAGACCTGGCCGCAGTGATCGCAGCCGAAGGTGACTTCTGCGTGGGTTGACGCGATTGCTGCGGCTGCGAGAAACGCAGCGAAGAACAGGCGAGATTGCATGGGGCGATTCCTAGGTTGAATTGATGATCGAGTGAACCTTGATCGGGAACCTCGTACCCACTTCTCCCTCGCTTGCGCGTCGGGCTCGTGAGTGGCAAACGGTTACCAGTTGAAGTCAAAACGCAGGGCGACCAAATCGGCTTCGGCTGTGCCGAACACGGCATCATCGGTTGTGTACGGATGAATCCAGTCGAACATGATGCGAGTCCGGTCGGACCAGTACCAGTTAAAGCCGAACGTAAAATCGTTGTATTGACCGGCGTTCAGCTCATCGAGGTTGAGATTCGACACGCGACCTTTCAATTCCAAAGCGCCGGGGCCAACGCAACCAGGCACCGCGAAGAAATTGGTGATCGGCTTGTTGCGGCCGAACTGCGGGCCGTGCTGGCCGAAGCGTTCGAAGACGCGTGATTCGCCGGTGACAAAGTAGCTCAGGTGAGCATAGGCGCCGCCGATGGTAGCCGTGCCGCCAACATTTCGGTTCACATTGCAGACAAACGCTTCGCTTTGCAGCGTGATCTGTCCCCAGACCACTGCAAATTCGAGTCCACCGGTGGTGTAGGTGTCGGCAGCCACGTTACCGCTGTCGAGCAGGAAGGGTCCACGTTGTACTTGCGGACGAGCGCGAAAGCGAACGAGGTCGTCGTAGTCGTCAGTGTGCAAAATGCCGATTCCCGTGTGCACGAGATAGCGGCCGTCCGACGGTTCGTCGTAGTACGGCAAGTACGTGAGCCGGCCCGCCACGCGATAGCCTTGGTTGTCGTCGATCTTGGCTTTGAACGTATCGCTGATGTCGTCGAAGAACATGCCCCAGGTCCACGTCACGTTCTGCGACTCATTGCAGTTGTAGAAGGCAAAGCCGACTTCACGGTCCGCAGCAAAGATGTTTTGCGTGGGGATCGAACGCTCCATGAAAATGTTGTTGGTGTCGTTCGTCACTTGTTCGAGACTGAAGGGCACGAAGAAGTTGCCGATGCGCCCGCGACCGAGCCAGGGAATGTCGTTCATCGACAGATAAGCGTCTTTGACGTCGGGCGAGCCCAGGTTGCTCGTGTCAGAACCTTGTCCCGGTTCGAGCGTCATCTGCAGGCGAAAATCAAACTGACCGTAGCCAGTGCCGTCCGCAACCAACCGCAAGCGGCGATAATTGAAGTAGTTGTCGTCGCCCACGATCTGCTGGCTCGCTTGCGGCCAGGTGACGTAGTCGAGCTGCACGTGGCCGCCCAGTTTCACCGTCCACTTATCCGTGGACATGTCTTTCCAGCCTTCTTCTTTTTTCTCTTCTTTCTTTTTGTTGGCAGCGCCGGGACTGCCTGACTGCATACTGGCGAGGCTGACTCCATGGGAGTCGAGGTCGGCGGTTGCGCTAGATCCGGCTTGGGTCACGGTGTTTGCTTGCCCATTGGCCAGCATTTGATTGCGCAGCCGCGCGATTTCGGCGTCTTGTTGTTGCAATCGTTCATAGATTGTCTGGGCATCAATTGGAGCAACGCCCGCTGGCGCAACAGGCGAATACGCTGGTTGCTGCGGATAGCCAGACGGAGGACCGTAGTACATGCTCTGTTGCGGAGGAGCGTACATCACTTGCCCGGGGCCGTGATGTTCTTGCGCGAGTGCAAGGCTGGGCGTGAGCGCGCAGGCAAGCAATGGTATGAAAAAGAGCGAGCAACACGACCAAGGGAATTGGCCCTGGCTCCAGCGACTGACGATCCCTGGCATCTTTCCCCCTCGGGGTCTCGGTCAGGTTGCCTCGGGAAGCCCCGTCAGCGACGCGAGAAAGTCCTTGTTCTCAAAAGAGCTAGCTGGCCTGCGGTGGCTGCAGACGTTGGCTGGCTGGAATAACCGCTGCCACCGGTAGAACTCATCGACGCTGCACAATCGGCACATTGAGCAAATCTTGCCATCGTTCGCTACGCCGCCGGCTGCTGGCAGTAGCGCGGGGCAAGGATTAGCATGACGAGCACAGGCCCAGCCCATGCGCCAGGTCCCCCAGAGGCGTGGATCATCCCATGAAGAGTCGCACAATTGCTGTCATATTCCTGGCCCTGCTTGGCGGCTGTGGCGTGCCGTCGCCCGCACCGAGTCCGGCTCCAGTTACTACCACTCCGCCGGCCGCGAAGATTGAAAAGCTGACAGCGCAGCATCTGCCCAACCCGGTGCGCGTACATGAGAAGGTGATTTCCGGCGGAATGCCGGAAGGGGATGCTGCGTTTGCTGAACTCAAGGCGCTCGGCATTAAAACCGTGATCAGCGTCGATGGCGCCAAGCCTGATGTGGCCATCGCCGAGAAGCATGGCATGCGCTACGTTCACCTGCCGCACAGTTATGACGGTGTGCCGGCAGAACGGGCGAAGGAACTGGCAAAGGCGGTTCGCGATCTGCCGGGGCCGATTTACATTCATTGTCATCATGGCAAACATCGCAGCCCGGCTGCAGCGGCAGTGGCTTGTGTCGGCGCCGGTTTGATTCGCCACGAAGATGCGGCGACGGTGCTCAAAGTCGGCGGCACGAGTGAAGCGTATCGTGGTTTGTTTCACGCAGCCGATGCGGCGAAGGCATTCGACGAAGCGTTGCTTGACGAGCTACAGGCGGAGTTTCCTGCTACCGCAAAATTGCCCGCCATGGCCGAAGCTATGGTCGAAATTGAGCATGTTCACGATCACTTGCAAGCGATTGAAAAGGCCGGCTGGAAAACGCCCGCCGATATGCCGGCGCTTGTTCCTGATCACGAAGCCCTGCTGCTGCGCGAACATTTCACCGAAATGCTCCGCACGAAAGAAGTGACGGCGAAACCAGCGAAGTTTGTGGCGCTCACGAAAGAAGCCGAGATGCTTTGTCAGGCTCTGGAAGATGAATTGAAGCAGCCTACGAGCCCTGAGGCAGCAACGAAGCTGTTTGCCGCTGTGAGCCACAACTGCAAGGCCTGCCATACTGCGTTTCGTGATGTGCCGTTGAATGAGAAAAAATAGGACGGAGCACTGCTCCGTCCTGGCGGCGCGTACCAACTTCAGAAATTCATTTATCGTCAGTTCTGGACGGAGCAGTGCTCCGTCCAACGAAGGAGTTAAAGATGTTCCGCACGCTGTCATTGCTGGCACTCAGCATTCTGTTTTTTGCAGGCTCGGTTTCTGCCCAAGAAGCAAAACCCAAGACGAAAGCTGCTGCCAAGCCCACTAAGGACGAACTCATCAAGCAGCTCGAGCAAACGCTGACCGGCGCTAAGATGACGGGCACGTTCACAGTTCTGGGCAAAACCGATAAGCCGCCAGCTGCGGAGGAATACACCATCGTGAGTGCGCAGCGAGTTGACGGCGACACCTGGCTGCTGAAAGCACGCATCAAATATGGAAAGACGGACGCGACGTTGCCGGTGCCGCTCGAAATCCAATGGGCTGGTGACACGCCCATCATCACGATGACCGATATGTCGATCCCCGGCCTGGGTGATAGCTTCAGCACACGGGTGGTTATTTATGACGGCATGTATGCTGGCACCTGGGCCCACGGCAAGGTGAAGGGACAGATGTTCGGCACGATCGCAAAAGCAGATGCAACCAGTGAAAAGAAGGAATGAACGTTGGCCAGGTTAATTCGGCCAACTAACAGACAACGTCCGCTCGCCATTCATGCCGGATCGGCGCAAGTAAGTTTGATTCGGCCCACGAGCACTACTCCGCTGCCGGACAGTTTTCGCAATCGTTAAAGTTTCTCGCTAGCACCGGGAAAACGCCCGTTTTTGGGTCTCAATCGCTTCGGACCGGTCGGCAAAATCGAAAAAAACCTACCTTCCGATACGACCGTTCGCCGACAAATACTTTCGGGCACTCTTTGCATACACCCATTGTGCGCGGGTGCCGGGTTCCATTGGTCGTTGCTCCGCAGCGGTGAAAATGGAGCCCAGATGGCTGCCTTACCCGAGCCGTTGCCGCTGTTGCTTCCCGCCATGCTCCATCATGCGTGACGAAGAAGAGGTGCGGAAGATCAGCGTGACGCGAGGCGGTCAACTTATCGAAAATTATCCTCAGGAGGGGGAACCATGCGACGTTACGTGTTTCGTTATGCGTTGGTGGCGGGCCTGATGCTCTCGCCAGCAATGGCGTGGGCCGACAAGGCCGAAGATGCGCAGATCGGGCAAACCATTGCTCAGAAGCTGCAAGAAGAAAAGAAAGCCGGCGGTTTGAAAGGCTTTAGCCTGGAACTGCAAGTCGAAGAAGGAACGGTTTGGCTTTCGGGCCACGTTGCTTCGGCTGAGCAGCAGACCAAGGCGCTCGACCTGGCTCGCCGCGTGAAGGGTGTGAAGCAGGTGGTGAACGACATCACCGTGAATCCCACTCCGGCTAAGCAGGCAACTGGTGCAAAGGCCGAAAATAGCGCTAAGTACGCCATGGACGGCGGCGTTTCGCAATCGCGCAACATGCGTGCCAGCATGAACCTGCCAGTGGAACCCGCTGCAGCCACTTCGCCGGCGCCGGCTGTGACTCCGCTGCCGACCATTCCCGCGGCTCCTTCGAAGCCGGTGCCGATGCTGTCGCCCGTTCAGACGAGTTCGATCTTGCGTTCGGAAATTGGCAGCGGCATCGCTGCTTCGACAGCCCCGACTGCCTCGGGCATTCAGCACATCGCTGCCCGGCCGACGCCTGTCAGCCCGATCGCTCCGAACCCGGGTTACGGATACGGCCCGACTCCATCGTCGAGCTATGCTCGCCCGCAAGTGCCAATGGCTGTGGCTCCTTCGTACATCGCCCGTCAGGGTGGCGGCGAATATGGTGGTGAATACGGCGGTGAGTATGGCGCTCCGGTGCCGATGCATACCGGCGGCGGCATGGGCATCGCCCCGGCCCGCTACGATCACCCGTCAATGCCGAACCACGCCTGGCCGAGCTACGCTGCGTACCCAAACTACGCTGCCGTGACTTACCCCAAGCAATACTCGCCCACGGCCTGGCCGTATATCGGACCGTTTTATCCCTATCCGCAAGTACCACTGGGCTGGCGGAAAGTGACGATGGAATGGGACGACGGTTGGTGGTTCCTCGATTTCAAGAACCGCCGCTATCGCTAAGCTGATAGTGACAACCTGACGAAACACAGAACCTCCGCGGACTCGGGCCGTGGAGGTTTTTTCGTTTCTTGAGGAGCCAGGTGCGGGGAGCCGGGAGCTATTGAAATGCATTCATTGCTGGCACTTCCCGAGCTCCAACTTCCAAGCCCCAGCCCCTTTCCTCCGAATTTCTCGCCCAGGTAGAAAAATCCGCAAGTTCGTTACAGCTTCACACGATAAATAGCTTTGGAACAACAGGCACTTTGCCAGCGTTCGCTATTGGGAAGTTTGTAACGATGTCAGCCAACCCGCACAACGACGGCCGCTCTCGAGGATTTATCATGTCGCACAGGATGGCTCTTGCAGCTCTTTGCACCGTGATGGCGCTGACATCCATTAGCAGCACCGGCTGCGTCGGTCTTGCACTCGGCACCAACTTCGGCATGTTCGGGATTCCAATCCCGGTCAGCCCGTACTATCAAAAGAAGAAAGAAGATGAGTTCTGGAACCATGAACGCTACGAGCGGGCGCCAATCCTGCCGCCGCTGGTGGCCGGTGGTCCGACCGTTGCTCTGGATCCGCCGAGCGATGACGAAGTGATTCGCGCTTGGGAAAAGGCCAACCCAATCCAAGGCGGCTTGCCGTTCCTGCACGAACGTCAGCGAAACAATGTCCGCATCTTGAAAGAAAAGATCGCCGACTACATCGATCCGCCGCGTGTCGTGCCGTTGCTTGGTCCCGTGCAGCTACACCATGCTCACTACAAGTGCACGATCTACTACTCGGAAATCACCCGCGTCGGCTGGCCGGTGCCGCATACCACGGTGGATGAAGACGCCCAGGAAGTAATCTATATCGATCACAACCACTTCCACATGGTCGGCAACGTCAGCGGTGGACCAGGCTCGAACTACTAAAGCCGTCGCTTCGCCCCGCGAACGATGAACGCGGACGATATTGCAAAAAGATGCCAAGGACGAGCGGTACGCCGCGTCGTCCTGGCTTTTTGCGCGTGAAGGGGGAATTGCTGTGCTCAGCGCGACTCTTTGCTCAATTCTTTATGTCGCGGAGCGAAAGGCGACACTCAATCGCGGAACATTCGTTTGTACTCGGGCGTTTGCAATACGATGAGCGACCAGATGCCAAACGGAATGCCGCACAAGCCGAAGCACGGCACACACGACATCCAGGCCGCAGCGATCGCGTTGTCGTAGCTACGCAGCAGCATCATCTGCACTGACCCGACCATGACCCAAATTTGCGCTGCAAGTCCTAGTACTTGCAGCGCGAGAATGAGAATGACGAAGGCAATCCCTTTCGCTGCTGCGTCCGGATTCGCCGCTGACGATGGGGCCGACATCGCGACGATGAGCAGAAATACGGTGGAAGCGAAGGAAAAACCGTTCCACAAAAAGAACGGAATGATTGCCATCAATTGAAAAACGGCAGGCAACACCACAAAGATGCTGTCTGGTTTTTTCGGTCCAGCGGGTGCTGAGCTAGGCGCAGAATAAGTGGCCGGCGCTAACGAAGTCGAAGCGGGCGAACCGAACCCGCCGCTCGAGGTTGCAAACGGATCACCGCCGAGCGGCGCCCCGCCAAACAGATCGCCGCTGGCCAAGTTCGCATTGGCTGAGGCCAATGGATCAGTGCCGCCGAACAGGTCGTTGTTGATCGGCGTGAGCCCTGTCATTGCATTCGACGAACCGCTGCTATCGAGCGGAGTCAGCGGCGCTAAGGGCACAGTCGACTGCAGTCTCAATTCGCGGTCGTCATCTTCCGCTTGCGCTGGGCTGATCTTCGCTCTCGGCCGCGGCTGCAATTGGGGTGCTGGTTTGGTTTCCGCAAGAGGAGCCAGGCCATCGAGGCTTTCCAGCGGTGCGAGCCCGATTTCATCCGCCGGCTGCGGCGAGCGTTGCGTTGTTTTTTTCGGGGTTGTCAGTGGCGTCGCCGATTTCGCACTGCGGCTCTTGAGCGGAATCTGCATCACGCCCTGACAATGCGGGCATTTCCCCTTTTTGCCCGCAGCCGCTCGAGGTGTGCGCACGAGTTGTCCGCACAGGCTGCAGAAAAACTCGATTGGTCCGGTCTCAGCGGCTTCGGCGGGTGGTTGCGCTGGAGCCGATTGCGGCGCTGCAGCCTCGGTTGCTGCTGGGATCCGCACAATCGCGTTACACCCGGGGCATTTCCCCCGTTTCCCCGCAGTAGCGTCGGGCGTACGGATTTGCTGGGTGCATTGCGGGCAATTGAATTCAATCGTCATACCGGCGCTCAAACAGCCCGCAAAGAGAAGCAATGAGGCCGACTGGCGCAGCCCTACTAAGTCTCTCTCATAATAATTTCGCCTAGTGACAAATGCACGTCAGCAGCGCGAAATCACACTTACGGATTGATGGCGCCGACACCTAAACGACCATCGGTTTCCCACTTATCGCCGCCGCCATTCTTGCCAGTGCGCTGCGGCTGAAAATCGGCGACATATTCCACCCTCAGATCGCCGGTTTGCTTCAGCGTTGCGAGAAGATGATCACGCTCCGCGTCGACATCGCCAGAAATATGATGCGTGATCTGACCCGTGGTGTGACTCAACCCAACGCGTTCGTCATAGGTGGCCGAACCGAACCACAGCGGACGATTTTGGGCATCGACTTCTGCAGCTTTCCAGAATCGCACGTGATGCCGTTGGCTGGGATTGCCGCCGACCGGTTGCTCGAAGGCGAGATCTTCCTTGCGGCCAAATAAGAACAAGTTGCTAACCGGCGCTTTATCGTAAGCGCGCTTCAGCACGGTGTCTTCGGCAATTCGCAAATCGCTGCCGAGGCCCAGCGGATCGGCAGGGAACCACTTCGCCGCGAGCATGATCTTTTCGACTTGCTGTTGGGTGCCGATGAGCGCCACATTCAGCGGATCGCCGGGATGCTTGTCGCCGGTGACCGTGATCGTCGGCGCGGCATCGAGCGCGGGATGGAAGCGTGCGTAGGTCTTCCAACTCAGCGGAGCCAGAACGTAAGCCACAATCACATAGGCGCCGACCAGTCCCAGAAAAACGAGCAACCCCATTTGCCAAGAATTGCGCACGGATTTTCTGGGAGCGTTCGCGTTAGGTTCGTTCATGGGAATCGCTGTATTGGACTCAACCCATATTTCCAGGCAGATGCAAAACTACTGCGGCTGCGCCAGGCGAACCAGGATCCAGCGTTCGGTTTTGCCGTTTTTGTGCAGCAACGCTGGTGCTTCGCCTTGCGAGAGATTTCCCAGTCCAGCTTCCATCACGTTAGTGGTGTTACCGCCGACGGTCCAGGCAATCCGCTGTGTCTTGGGATCGACGCCGCCATGAATCGGGTACGAGCGGTCACTGACTTCATCCGTGTAGTTGCCGCGCACTACGCCGTTGGGATTCACGGCAATCTGCAGAATCAACTGCGGATGCTGTTGGTCATTTTTCACCATGGCAAAGACGCCGATGGGCAACCACTTGTCATCGGGCGAAACAGTCGCAGCCGTGCCGGCCGCAGCCAGATCAGAAGCCTGTTGGCTGAAGTCTTCTGCGGTGCCAGCGGCCTGGCCATCAATCAGGACGTTGCCGTTCACGCACGTCACATTGTTGCCGTAGTCATACGAGACTGGTTTGTTGGCATAGCTGCAGTGTGCGGCAATCGCGCCCCAGGCCGCCGGGGTCCAAGCAGAACCGGCCGCCCAATTGGTGGCGGCCCAAGCATCGGCGTGCGTGGTGTGCCACGCCGCGCTATACATATCGGGTCGATCAAATGAATTGCGAACAGCAGCGTAACCGGCGGCGGCACCAGCAGCGCCGGAAACTTGAGGCTGATTACGATTGGCAACTGCCGCGCCCGCAGCAGCACCTTCGGCACCGCTGAAGTTGGGCTGATTGCGATTCACTGCGGCAGCTCCCGCAGCGGCACCGGCGGCTCCGCCAACGTTTGGCTGGTTGCGATTCGCCGCCGCTGCTCCCGCGGCAGCACCTTCTGCTGCGGAGGGTGAATTCCTGTTGTTGAAAAGTGCAGCGCCGGCAGCTTTATTAGCGTTGTTCGGCTGTAATCTGTTTTCGGCCCAGTTACCACCGGGTGCTTTGCCGGGAACACCCGGTGCTTTGCCCGGAGTGCCAAATCGAGCTGCCGGATTGTTCCCTTCGGGCCGACCTTCGGGACGCGCGCCACCTTCCGGCCTCGCACCAGCGCTGGGACGGCCACCGCCAGGCTTGCCTTCGCCCGGCCTCTCGCCACCCTTGCCGCGGGGCTGACCGTGAGCCACTGAAACCAAAAGGCACAACACGAGACCGACCGCCATTCCGAACCATTGTCGCGTCATGATCATCATTCCTATCAAAGGCAGGTTGCACTACCGCAGCTTGATTTGCCGCAGCTCGGCATGCCGGCTCGCTCATCGACATTCGTGCCGGAAAAAGCAGAGTTGTGCCGCCCGGGGGCGGAGGCTGACAGGCCGAGAAAAGCTCGCCGCATACTACTGCCGCGGCGCTCGCGTCGCTATCGGCCGGAGAAAAAAGCACAGCCAGCGCTCACGCACTGGCTGCTTATGCTTCCAAAAATTAACTCGCAGCCGAATCAACGCCGAAGCGGCGTAGCTTGGCGCGAGCGCGATACAGAGTGGGCCCGACGCTGTTGCTGGGAATGCCAAGTGTCGAGCCGATCTCTTCGTAGCTCTTCCCTTCGAGATGATACAACTGCACGATCTTCGCTTCTTCGCCGCCGAGCTCGCCCATGAGGCGTTCGACTTCTTCACGATTGCTCAAGCGATCTTCCACCGGTTGATGCGTATCGGCAACTTCTTCGGCTTCGTGCATGTCGGCCGGTGCGTTCAGCTTGCGGCGCAACATTTCGCGCACCACCACGCGGCGAGCAACCACGGTCAAATAAGTGGCCAGGCTGCTCTGTCCTTTGAAGCGGCGGAGCACGGCGTAGTCGTCGCTGACGATCGTGAGAAAGACGTCGGCGGTTAGATCTTCCAAGTCTTGCGACGTAATACTCAAGCCGCGCGAATCAGCAGTATGGTTCACTACATGCACGACGAGACCTAAGAAGCGGTCAACAAACGATTCCCAAGCCCGGGGCTGATGCTCCAAGCAGAGCTGCATCAGATAGCGATCTTCGTCAGTAAGGGGCACGGGGTGTTCCTACGATGGCCGATCTAGCGCGCGGGGTCGATCCAAGGTGCGCGGCGGTACGTAAAGGGAGCTCCGAGCTTCCTGAGAAGTGGGGTCTGGGACTTCACTGGCAGGCCGAATGCGTTTCATTTTAAGTCGCGCCCCCTGCAGGGGCAAGGGAAACTCGGTTGCCAAAATTCAACATTGCCTGGATTCGCCAGTGTGAAACTGTGACGATAGCAACCGTTGATGCGTTCCCGCGAATCCGTGAGGGCTCGAAATGCTGCGGGGAAGTCGCGACTCTGCCAGCACTTAGGCCAATCGCAAACACCGCGGCCCGGTCGTAGAATGCGAGGCTGAGGCAGGTCCAAAAGCGGACCGCGAGACTCCTTCTCTTGCTAAATCTCAAGGCGAAGCAACGCGCATGGATAAGGTTCAGATCATCGGCATTGGCGACGACGGCATCGAAGGCCTGACCGCAGCTGCCCGGCAAAAGCTGCAACAAGCGGGGCTCATTCTCGGAGCCCGGCAAACGCTGGCCGCCGTCGCCACTCACCCAGCCCAGAAGCTCGACATCGGCGGCGATCTGGAGCAGATCGTACGACGCATCGAATCCGCGAAGAAGGAATCGATTGTCGTCCTCGCGAGCGGCGATCCACTTTTTTACGGCACCGCGCGCTTCCTCTGCGATCGACTCGGCAAAGATCGCTTCGAAGTCACGCCGCATGTCAGCAGTATGCAACTCGCCTTCGCGCGGGTGAAAGAAAGTTGGGACGATGCGTATCTGACCAGTCTCGCGACGCAGCCTCTCGACCTCGTTGCCGAAAAAGCGCGCACCGCGACAAAGGTCGGTCTGTTCACCACCGAAGAATCTTCGCCAGCCGCAGTCGCGCAGGCTTTGCTCGATCGGGGCATCGACTACTTCACGGTCTATGTTTGCGAAAATCTCGGCTCACCCGATGAGTGCGTGACGCAGGGCGAACTGGAAGAAGTGGTCCAGCAGAAATTCAGTCCTCTGAACGTGATGATCCTCATCCGCAAGCCGGGCGTTCCCGATCGTCCGGCAGCGATGCGTGGGCGACGGCTCTTCGGCAACCCTGACGAAGCGTTTTTGCAATCGCATCCGAAACATGGTTTGCTCACGCCCGCGGAAGTCCGTTCGATCGCGCTCGCGGAACTCGATATCGGCCGCAGCAGCATTGTGTGGGATGTCGGCGCGGGTAGCGGCAGTGTGTCGATCGAGGCCGCGCAAGTCGCCGCGGCGGGCTCGGTGTATGCCATCGAAATGGATCCCGAAGATTACGCGCTGATCGCTGCGAACGCGGAACGCTTTGGCGTGACGAATCTCATCCCCGTGCTCGGCCAAGCGCCCGATGCGTGGAAGGGTCTGCCCGATCCCGATGCGATCTTCGTCGGCGGCAGCGGCCGGCATGTGCGCGGGCTGGTCGAACAAGCGTTCGAACAACTGAAGCCTGGCGGCCGCCTCGTTGCCAACGTCGGCAGCATCGAGAACCTCGCTGAAGTACGCAAAGTGCTGCACAAAGCGGCCGGCGATACCAAAGTGCTGATGGTCAACATCGCTCGTGGTAATGATCAACTCGATCGGCTGCGCTTCGAGTCACTCAACCCAACGTTCCTCATCGTTGCCGTCCGCGAAGGTGGCCGGCGTGCGAGTGACAAATAACATTCTGGTCCCCTCGCCCCGGTACTCCGGGAGAGGGTTAGGGAGAGGGGCTGATGCGGACAAAAACCAACCATCTCGCAGTAATCCTCCTCGCAATCACGCTCCCATCCATCGCCTGCCTCGCATCCCTCCTCCAACTCCAAGCCGACGAACCCACCACCTCCTGGCAACAAACTCGCTCCTTCCCCGCCGCCGAAGCCCATCAAGCCGCTGCAGCCGACGACAAATTCATTTACGCCATCGCCAGCGAAAAGATCGCCAAGTACGACCGCAAAAGTGGCGAGCGCATTTCAATCAGCACCGGCGAAGCGAAGCATCTCAATAGCGGCTTCTTTTTGGAAGGCTTGCTGTATTGTGCTCACTCCAACTATCCGCGCCTCCCCGAGCAGAGCGAGATCCGCGTCCTCGATCCGGCCACGATGAAGCTGACCATTTTCAAAGACTTCGGCAACTTCGGCGGCAGCCTGACCTGGGCTATCAAGAAAGAAAAAGACACCGACTGGTGGTGCAACTTCGCCCGCTACGGCAGCGTGAATGGCGAGACCTTTCTGGTCCGCTTCGATGGCCAGTGGAACGAGCGAGGCCGTTGGACCTATCCACCCGAAGTTCTGCAGCACATCGGCACCGCGAGCATTAGCGGTGGCGTGTGGCAACGCGATGAATTGATCGTGACCGATCACGATCATCAGGTGCTCTACCGCCTGAAAGTGCCTGCCGACGGAAAGGTGTTGGAATTCATCCGCCGCGAAAAGGCGCCGTTCACTGGGCAGGGGATTGCGTACGATCCGGTTACCAAAGGCTTGGTGGGGATCGATCGGGCTAAGAAAGAAATTTTGCTCGCCGAGCGTGAGTGATGATGCGAGCAAGGGCTTCGTCGTTCGACGCTTCAGCCCCTTATCGCAACCCTCTCCCCGGCGTATCAGGGCAAGGGAGTGAATTCCTGAATTCCGTAATGAACTACGGCCGTTGGCCGAGTAGCCAGGCGATCAGGCCCTTCTGCACGTGCATGCGATTCGCAGCCTGTGGAATCACCGCGCTGTAATGGCCGTCGATCACATCGGCGGTTACTTCTTCGCCCCGCTTGGCGGGCAAGCAATGCAGGAAGACAGCGCCTTCGGGTGCGGCTTCCATCAGTGCGACGTCGACCTGGTAATCCTTAAACGCAATTTTGCGTTGTTCCGATTCGGCTTCCTGACCCATGCTGGTCCAGACATCGGTGTAGACACCGATCGCGTCGCGAACCGCTTCGCGCGGCTTGGCGGTCTGCGTCAGCTTCAGTTCCGGCACTTCGCGGCGAACTTCGGTCAGGAACTGCGAATCAAAGGTGTAGCCCGACGGCGACGCGATAGCGAACTCCATGCCGAGTTTGCCGCAGCCAATGGCCAGGCTTTTGGCGACGTTGTTCGAGTCACCAATGAAGGCGAGCTTCTTGCCGTCGAGTTTGCCGTGAATCTCTTCGAGCGTGAAGAGATCGGCGAGGGCTTGGCAAGGATGCGCGCTGTCGGTCAAGCCGTTGATCACTGGGCACGTGCAGTATTGCGCGAGTTCTTCAATTCGTGAATGCGCATTCGTGCGGCAGACGACAAGGTCGACGTAGCTGCTGAGGACTTGCGAAAAATCGGCGGCCGATTCACGCTTGCCCCAGCCTACGTCCTGACCCAGGAACAACGTGGTGCCGCCGAGGTGGGCCATCGCGGTTTCGAAGCTGACGCGAGTGCGGAGCGATTGCTTTTCGAACAGCATCGCCATCACGCGGCCGGGGAGCAACGGTTCGCGAATGCCGGCTGTCAGGTTCCGCTTCAGTTCGTGCGAGAGCTGAAAAATCTCGTGAATTTCTTCCGAGGTCAATTCCAACAATGTCAAAACATGTCGTTTCACAAAAAACGCCTTCCTCAAGAAAAGAGGATCAGGAAGGAGAGACAAAAATCACACTAGGAGCGAGGTAAATTCTGCAGGACATCGGCCAGAATATCACAGCCTTCTTCGGCTTGCTCTTCAGGCAGATTCATCGCAGGGAGCAGGCGAATCGTCGTCCCCTGCGTGCAATTGATCAGCAACTTTCGCTCGAGGCATTTCGCTACGGCGGGATTGCCATCCATGGTTAGTTCAACGCCGATCATGACGCCCGCGACGCGGACTTCTTTGATCAGGTCGCACTGCTGCTGCAACTTCGTCAATCGGCGACGGAAGAGTTCGCCCAGTTGCTTCGCGTTGTCCAGCAGACCTTCTTCTTCGATCGTTTCAAAAGTCGCAATGCCTGCCCGCGCGGCAATCGGATTGCCACCAAATGTCGCCGCATGCATGCCAGGACGGAGGGCCGGAGCAATCTCGCGTTTCGCGATCATCGCGCCACCGGCGATACCGCCGCAGACGGCTTTGGCGAGCGTCATGACGTCCGGCGTAACGCCGTATTTTTGGTAAGCGAACCAATCGCCGGTGCGTCCGCAACCGGTTTGCACTTCGTCGAACATCAGCAGCAAACCGCGTTCATCGCACAAGTCGCGCAAGCCTTGCAAGAAACCAGGCGGCGGCAGTTTCACACCACCTTCGCCTTGAATGGGTTCAAGCATGATCGCGCAGGTTTCGTCGTCGACGAGCTTCTTCGTCGCTTCGAGATCGCCGTGCGGAGCGTAGATGAAACCAGGCAGCATTGGCTCGATGCCGTGGTGATACTTGGGCTGCGCGGTGGCAGTCACTGAGCCCATGGTCCGGCCATGAAAGCCGCCGGTGAAGGTAATGATCTTGTGCTTCTTGGCATTGCCGTGCGATGAAGCATGCAGCCGCGCGATCTTGATCGCTGCTTCGTTGGCTTCGGTGCCGCTGTTGCAAAAGAAAGCCTGGCCGCCGAAGCTCCGTTCGTTGATCGCTTGCGCCCAGCGACCCTGCACGTCCATATGCCAGGTGTTCGGCACGTGAATCAGCGTGGCCACTTGTTCTTGCACGGCTTGAACGATCTTCGGCGGGCAATGCCCGAGCAGATTGCAGCCCCAACCGGGGAAGAAATCGAGATAGCGGTTTCCTTCGCTGTCCCAGACCCACGAGCCTTCGCCGCGGACGAGATTGACCGGATAGCGGTTGTAGTTGCCAATTACGTGCTGCTTGAAGAGCGCAACGGTTTCGGCGGAACTGAGTCCAACAGCGGTGGCCATTTCTTATTCTCCCAAGCCTATAGCATTACTCCCTCTCCTCTGTATTCAAAGGAGAGGAACGATTCAATTCCAAACTACGAAGGTGCCTTCATCAATTCCGTACCCACGCCGCTCGTGGTGTAAATCTCCAGCAGCAGCGAGTGTCGCAGCCGGCCGTCGATGATATGCACCTTACGCACGCCGCGGTCCAAGGTTTCGAGGCAGGCTTCGACCTTCGGAATCATGCCAGCATCGACAACGCCCGTGCGAATAAGTTCGCGGGCTTCCACATCGGTGAGCGAATGGATGATCGACGTCGGGTCGGTTTTGTCCCGCCGTACGCCGTTTACATCGCTCATATAAATCAATTTTTCAGCACCCAGAGCCTGGGCAACTGCTGTAGCAGCTGTATCGGCATTGACGTTCAACTTGCCGCCGTTCGAGGCCAGGGCCATCGACGGAATGACCGGCACTTGCCCAGCGTAACAGAGGTTTTCGATGACGTTGCGATCGACGCGCGTCACGCGACCGACGTGGCCCAGATCGATCTGCTCGCCATCCTCGCCCGGCAGCGTCATCTTTTCGCCGAACAGCACGTTCGTCGTTTTGAAGTTGAGGTTCATCGCTCGGCCGCCGAGTTCTTCGATCTGGCGGGCGATCCCTTCATTAATTTCACCGGCGAGCACTTCTTCGACGATTCGCAGTGTGTCGTCGTCGGTGTAGCGCCGTCCCTTGATCTTTTTCGGCACCAGGCCGGCCGCGTCCATTGCCCGGTCGATGGCAGCGCCGCCACCGTGAACGACGACGGGCCGCATGCCCACGGTTTCCATAAAGACGATGTCGAGCAACACGTGACGCAGGGCGTTGGGTTGCTCCATGATGCTGCCGCCGAGTTTGATCACGGTGATCTTGTCGCGGAACCGGCGAATCCAACCGAGGGCTTCGATCAGCACATCGGCCTTTTGAATGGCGTCTTCCAACTCAGGAGGCTCTCCGAATGCGTGTCGCGAAAAAACGGGGGCAAAACCAGCCAGAAACGGCTAAACGCCGCGACCTGCCAGCGGGTCGAAGGTACGACCGGACTGGCGGGGCGCGGCGTCTCGCAAACCGCAAATTGTTCTTTGAATGCCCCCACCTGTCAACGCTTGGAATCGAAGAATTTTTGGGGATTTTTCGCTGGCTAGCGTGACGGAGGTGTGCTTTCCGGGAAGCTCTCCCAGGAGATTTTGTCGCGTTGTTGCTGCCAGATTTCGCGTTCGGCGTCTGAATTCGTTGCCCCGGAAAGTGGTGTGACCCAAATGATCGGCTGCAGCACCGAAACCGAAGGCGATTGTGCCCGCTCGACTGCCAGCCGCGCTTGATACGCCCGCCATTCTTTCCAGCCCCACGCGCCAAGTGGCCCGGCGAGGAGCATCAGCATCAATAGTGTTCGCAACGAGAATCGCATGATCGTCATTATAAAACTTGGCCCGTGCCAAACTCGCAGCGCCGTCCGATTTCATCGTAAACTTTCACAAAGTACCCGACTTTTTGAACGCGCCGACCTCGGAAACCCGAGAGTTATGCATGCCGGTGTTCAAAAAGTCGCCGACTTATTGAACGCCACCCGATAGAACTAGCAGACCTGCCGGCTAAGCAAGCAACGGCGTCACAATCGCACTGAGCGCAATCAGAATCAACACGCCAATCGTCAATCGCCGCACCACATGATCGGGCAAACTAGCGCCGATTCGCAAACCAATCAACATGCCAATCACGAGCGCGGGAATCGACAGCGCACCCATCCAAAACGCAGTAAAAATCTGCTCGCCAAACATCAGCCAGAGAAAAAACGCCTGCGGGATCATTCCCGTGGCAAACAGGTAATACAAGAACGCTTTCGCCCGCACGGTGGGCCAGCGATGAGCCATCACCCACAGCACCATCAGCGGCCCACCCATACCGCACAGACCGAGCAAAAAACCGCCGCCGAGAAACGCGACTAGCTCCCAACCCCAGTGCAACTTGTCCTGCGGCGGCACGCTCAGCAGCCATTGAATGGCGAGGATCAGCAGAATGATGCAGCCGACGATTTGCGACGCCAAATCCTTGCTCGTGTTGCCGATGAGATAGAGCGTCCAGACGCCGAGTGGCAGCGCGAGAAAGCGGAGGATCGTCGGCCAGAACGCTGCGCGAAAATCGATCTCCCGCCGCAGGCGCCACGCGCCGAGCGCGTTCTGCACCGTCGAGGCAATCATGTTGATCGAGACTGCTTCGGCGAGCGAAAAACCGGACAGAATCAGCAATGGAATGGCGAACAAGCCTCCCGCAAAGCCAACCGCCCCCTGTACCACGCTGCTGGCCAGGAGGATCGCGAAGACCGTAAGATACTGGGCCACGTGGGGAAGGCAGAAGTTGGAAGGCAGAAGGCAGAAGTAAGAGATACAGGATACTCGAACCATGCCAGCGCGACCAATTGGGATGATCGGCCTTGGGTTGCTCGGTGCGGCAATTGCGGAGCGGATGCTGCAGGCTGGCTATCCAATTCTGGGCTTCGATTTGTCGGCCCAACGAACGCAAGAGCATGTTGCGCGGGGCGGTTTACTTGCGGATTCTGTCGTCCAAATCACGTCGCATTCGACGATTGTTCTTTGCCTACCGGATAGCAAAATCGTCTCGCAAGTTGCTGAAGAATTACTCCCCTTTTTGCAACCGAATTCACTTCTCATCGACGCCACCACAGGCGATCCTGAGCACACCGTCGCACTAGCAAAACGGCTCCGCGAAAGAAGCATCGCTTATATCGATGCCACCATCGGTGGTTCCAGCCAGCAGGTTCGCGAAGGGACTGCGATTGTGATGGCCGGTGGCGATCCAGCGCCCATTTCGCAGGCAAAAGACTTACTAGACAGTTGGGGCAAGCAATGGTTTCACGTCGGCCCGCCCGGCAGCGGCGCGCGGATGAAACTCGTGCTGAACCTTGCCCTGGGCCTGCAGCGCGCAGTGCTTGCTGAGGCTCTGGCGTTTGCCCAAGCTTGCGAAATCGACCCCGCCGCTGCGCTGCAGATTCTGCGGGCCAGTCCTGCGTATTCGATCTGCATGGATACCAAAGGACAGAAGATGCTCGCAGGCGATTTCACGCCGCAGGCCCGTTTGGCGCAACACTACAAAGATGTGTTGTTAATTCAAGCGCTTGCCACGCGGGCGGGCGTAAAGCTGCCATTGTCGACAACGCACGAAGAAATCCTGCAACGGGCCATCGCCCTCGGCTGGGGTGATGCGGATAATAGCGCCATCCTGTGTCCCTACCAAAATCGTGCTGCAGCGCCCGAACTGCGGTCTAGTTAGCTCCTTTTGATGATCACTGTTCACGAACTCACCAAGCGATTTCCCAATCCGGGGCGAGAAGTCCTCGCAGTCGATCGCCTCACCTTGGCCGTGCCGCGGGGCGAAGTCTACGGCCTGCTCGGCGAAAACGGCGCCGGTAAAACGACGACGCTGCGAATGATTCTCGGCCTGCTGCTGCCGACCAGCGGCTATGCCGAGGTCGATGGCTATCGCTCGGTCGAATCGCCCGACGCGGTGAAGGCTCGCATTGGCCTGGTGAGCACCAGCGCTGGTTTGTATCAATGGCTCACGCCCCGCGAACTGCTGCTGTTCTTTGCCGATCTGTATGGTGTGCCCGATGCAGAAGCCGCTGCCAATCTGGCCAGGTTGACCGACCTGTTCGGGCTGAAAGATTTTCTCGACCGCCGCAGTTCGACGCTCAGCACCGGACAAAAGCAGCGTGTGAATCTCGCGCGGGCGCTGATGCATGATCCGCCCGTGCTGCTGCTCGATGAACCGACGCGCGGCCTCGATGTGCTGGGCAGCAAGGTGATTTTTGATTTCATTGCGGCCGCGCGCAACATGGGCAAAGCCGTGATCGTCAGCACGCATCGCTTAGATGAAGCCGAGCGGCTGTGCGATCGCTTCGGCCTGTTGCACAAAGGCAAGCTGATGCACGAAGGGACGCTGGCCGAGTTGCGTGCTCGAACCGGCTGCGTGACGCTGACGGAAATGTTTCTCAAAGGGCTTTCCGCAGCGGAACTGCAGGGGGCGGCCCACTGATGTCGGCTCCACCTGTTAAACCAGCGTTCGACGGCGTGCCGCGGCAATCGTGGGTCACTCGCGTCGTGCGGCTCACGCGCAAAGAGCTGCGCGAAACGCTCCGCGATCGGCGGACGATCGTCACGTTGATCTTGATGCCGCTGCTGTTGTATCCGCTGATCAGCGTCGTCTTCACCCAGTTCATGCTGCTGAATGCCAATGCCAGCGGCGCCGCCGTCCGCTGGCAAGTCGCTGTCCGTCGCGAAGAAGACTTCGCGCGCTTGCTCGCCGTGTTGCAGCTGGGCGACGAGTGGTTGAAAGAGCGCGGCGAGATTCAAAAGCAAAAATTAAACCCGAGCGGTCCACCCGCGGTCCCCTCAATCACGCAGCCCACGCTGAGCGAACCAACGATCGACAACATCGCGCCGCAGTTCGACGACAACCTCAGCAATCTCTACAAACTTGTCCAGCAGGGCGATGCCGATGTCGCGGTCCTCTTTACGCAAATCGACGATGACGATCCTGGCAAGCTGAATCTCGATCTGGTTTTCAGGCCCACGAGTTCCTACGGTCGCGAACTGTCGCAATACATCAACCGCCGGCTGCGGGCGGCGAATGAAGCCATGCTCTATCGCCAGCTAAAAGAGCTCGGCGGTGATGACAAGCCGCGGCTCACCACGGCGCTGAAACCGCTCGAAACAACCGACGATACGATTCAAATCGCCACGCTCATTCCGCTGATCTTGATCCTGATGACGATGACCGGCGCGGTTTATCCCGCCATCGATCTCACAGCCGGCGAACGCGAGCGCGGCACGCTCGAAGCGTTGATGGCTGCCCCCGTGCCTCGGCTGGGGCTGTTGATCGCCAAGTATCTCGCGGTGTTGTGCGTCGCGCTCATGACCGCGGTGATTAATCTCACCGCCATGACCATCACGCTGCAAGCGAGCCAACTCGGCCGCGTGTTGCTCGGGCCGCAAGGCTTGCCGATCAGCACCGTGTTCGCCGTGCTCGGTCTGCTGCTGCTTTTTGCCGCGTTCTTTTCGGCAGTGATGCTCACCATCACCAGTTTTGCTCGCAGTTTTAAGGAAGCGCAAGCCTATCTGATTCCTTTGGTGTTGCTCGCGCTCGCGCCGGGCTTCTTAAGTCTGTTGCCGGGATTAAAACTCGACGGCTTACTGGCGATCACGCCGCTGGCCAACATCGTGCTCCTCGCGCGCGACCTGCTGCAGAGCAAAGCCGATCCGATTTCGGCAGCCACAGCTGTCATCACGACAGCGCTCTACGCTCTCGCGGCGCTCGCATTTGCTGCGAAGATTTTCGGTAGCGATGCGGTGCTCTACGGCAGCGAAGGGAGTTGGTCGGAGCTCGTTCGCCGACCTCCAGAACAACAGCGTACGCCAACGCTCGCGCAAGGCGCTACTGCGGTCGCGATTCTGTATCCGTGCTACTTCGTTGTGTCTGGCATCGTCGGCAATCTGCAAAAGGCGCCGCTCGAAACGCAATTGCTCGCGTCTGCGGCGGGAACTGCGGTTGTGTTTCTTTTGGTTCCATTATTCCTCGCTTATTGGACGAATCGTCAACTGAGCACCACGCTGCAGTTGCGCGCACCTTCGCCGCTGGCGCTCATCGGCGGTTTGTTGCTCGGCCTCAGCTTATGGCCGTTCGCTCATGAGCTGATCGTGATTTCGCAACGGATTGGACTGTCGACACTCACGCCCGAACAGATGGCCGAACTCGTTTCGCGCTTTGCCGATCGCACTGAGCAATTGGGCAACGTTCATTACGGCGTGATCTTGCTCGCCATGGCCATTGCGCCGGCCGTTTGCGAAGAGTTGTTCTTCCGTGGCTATTTTCAGATCGCGCTGCTGCAGAAGTTGCCGTGGTGGGGCGCGATCCTCATATCTGCCGCGGTCTTCGGTGTCTTCCACATTTCCGTCGGCGGCTTGGTGATTCTCGAGCGCGTTCTGTCGAGCGCGATGCTGGGGCTGCTGTTGGGTTGGGCCTGTTATCGCACCGGCAGCATCTGGCCCGGCATTTTGATTCACGTCATTCATAACGGACTGGTCGTCAGCATTGCCCGCTATAAGAATGAAATTCAGCAGCTGAGTTTCGTAAAGCGATTCAACTGGAACCCGGAGAACGTGACGCACTTGCCCGTGGGATTGTTGATCGCAGCAGCGATGTTGGCAGGAGCTGGGTTAGTGCTGCTGGATTTGGGGCGAAGGAGTACAAGTGTGGGTGAGAGGGATCGAGGAAGAGTGGGAGAATGAAAAAATAGCGACTCTTCTCCCGTCCCAACACCCACTCTCCGCTTGCCTTGTTCCGGCGTACGATAAGAGATGCAGCGCTCCTCAACCCGCAGAAAGCAACTCCATGAAGGGCCCCTTCGAACGATTGAAATACGACCTGCGGCGGATCTGGGAATGTCCGTCGTGTGGGCACAAGGTGCGGACCGACGGCGCGGCAACCACACAGTTTTGTCGCTGTGGCAAGCCCAACACCAATCCTGAAGTGCCGATGAAGTTGATCGGCGACGGGGCGCGGCGACTCGTGCCGCGGGTGCCGCCGCCAAAAATCGAAGCCGAGCCAACCGTTCAAGTTGATGTGATCGCTGTTGATGCAGTCACTGCGGCGACGGCGACCATCGAAGTGACCACGGTCGAAACGGTTCTTCCGCCAAAGCCGCCGACCGAAACTGGACCCGAAGCATGATTGCCGTGGATGCCAGTTACGGCGGCCTCGATTGCATCGTGGTTCGCAGCGAGAAAAAGGATCCGCAGTTAGCGGTTGTGCTTTGCCATGGCTTTGGTGCTTCCGGCGAAGACTTGCTGGGACTCGCCGAGCCGTTGTTGCAGTTGGTGGGCGAGCGGGCTGAAGAGATCGCGGTGATTTTCCCCGCCGGCGTTCTCGCGCTCGATGATCGCGGCTTGCCCGGCGGACGGGCCTGGTGGTGGATCGATCTCGATCGTTTGTTGAACCAACCGACTCCGGAAACGCTACACGCCTTCCGCACGGTGCGACCGACCGGCATGAGCGCCGCCGCGGCGATGGTTTGTCTGTTGGTTGCCGAAGTGCAACAGCAGTGGAATCTCAATCCCTCGCAGATCGTGCTCGGCGGTTTTTCGCAAGGTTCGATGATTGCCACCGATGTGGCAATGACCTTGCCCGAACCACCGGCCGGACTGATCATCTACAGCGGTGCGCTCATCTGCGAAGCCGAGTGGAAAGAACGCGCCGCGCGACTGGCGAACACCAAGATCGTGCAATCGCATGGCCGCCGCGATCCCATTCTGCACATCTCGCAAGGCGCCGCGCTCCGTGATGCCTTGACCGCGGCAGGTTGCCAGCCGAAGTACCTCGAATTCAACGGCTTTCATGAGATTCATCCGTCAGCGATCATGGCAACGGCAGAGTTGCTGCGCAGCTTGCTAGGATAGTCGTCGTCTCGCTCCGCGAACGATTCGCAGGCTGAAGCCGATTCACCGGCCGCGGAGCGGATGGCGACAATCGCTAATCGCGCAATCCCATCACCCCACTGTCGCCGCTACCCAAGGCCAGTGCATACGCAGTGGCATGCGTGCGGCAGTGGCTGATGCTGATCAGAATCTGGGCGATTCCCTGTTGCGCACAAATCTCGCGTGCCCCGCCGCCGAGCAGCACGCGGGGCTTGCCGCCGAAGTCGTTCCGCACTTCCATGTCGCCCCAGGCAATGCCGCGGGTCCAACCTGTGCCCAGCGCTTTGAGAATGGCTTCCTTCGCAGCAAAGCGTCCCGCGTAATGCTGCGTCGCCGCTTTGCGAGCGCTGCAGTATTCAATCTCATGCGGCGTATAAACGCGGTTAAGAAACAGCTCGCCATGCCGTTCGATCATCTGCGCGATTCGCAGACACTCGATGATATCCGTACCAATGCCGACGACGTTCATGCTGTCCTACTCATCCGCATCGTTGTTCTTGGCCGAACCGTCCGGCGCCCCGCGTCGAAAGACCGCCACCACATCTTCCACCGGAATCACGAACAACTGATTATCCGATTCGAAGTCGACGGGAATCGCGTTCTTGGGATGAAACAGGATTTTATCGTACTGCCGCAGCGGCACATCTTCGTCGTTTTCGATCTGGGCCGAGATGGCGACGATGCGGCCGGTAATCGTGGGAATTTCGGAAGCATCGGGGAGCGCAATGCCACCCTTCGTTTGCCGCTTGGGCTCGTCCTTGCGAACAAGGACGCGGGCGCCAATCGGTTCGACGTATTCCAATCCGCGAGACTTTGCTTTTACCATGGGTCTTAGGGTTCTGCTCTGACCGGTTGGGCATCGCAGTTTGACAGCAGGTGGAAAAACGCCAGCAGCGTGCTTGCGTTCATTCAACCTTAACCAGTCGGCGGAAAAGAGTCGAGGGGCGGGTAACGCGAACATGGGTGATGTCATTGCACAACGACCGGTCCTCTTGATCGCGGCTGTTTTCAGCCGGCACGAACCGGCCCTCGCCTGGGCTCGCGCTCGATTTGCCGAAGCCTGGGGTCCCGTAGCGCTGGAGAGCGACCGCTTTGAGCATCGCGAGACCACTTACTACGAAAAATCGATGGGGCCTGACCTGCAGAAGTATTTCCTGGCCAGCGAGACACTCATCGATCCCGCTCGCTTGCCCGAATTCAAACTGCAAGCCAATGCCTGGGAAGAAGAATATCGCACACAGGCTGGGCATACCGAAGAGCGACCGTTGAATCTCGATCCGGGTTACATCACGGAAGCGAAGTTGGTTTTAGCCACGACGAAAGACCGCGACCATCGCATCTATCTCTCGCAGGGAATCTTCGCCGAAGTGACACTGCATTGCGCTCGCGGCGGGTGGCAAACCCGACCTTGGACGTATCCCGATTATCAACGCGCCGATTATCACGCCTTTTTCACCCGCTGCCGCGACTACCTGCGACAGCGCTATCGCGGCTAGCCCGACGCGTAAGCGCGGGAGCAGCAGGTACCAACGCAACATTGCAACGCGCCGCCGCGGCGCTGATAATCCAGCGCGGCTGCTCACCTTGGAATTATGAGTGCAGGAAAGTTGTCATGCTCTTTACTCTCCGCTACGGATCGTTCGTTTTCTTTTTGCTCGGCGTTTCGGCCTTCGCTGCTGAACCTGCCAAATTACCGCCCACCACGCCTTGGAATCTCGCCGAGCTTCACAAGCCACCGAAATTCGAATGGGTCGAAAAGGGCGAACCCGTGCGTTCGCTCTTTTACGAAGGCGAACCATATAACGGCAAGCCGACGCGCGTATTTGCTTACTACGCTTCTCCCAGCACGCTCGGCATTGCGATGAAGACGAATCCGCATCCTGCCATCGTGCTCGTGCATGGCGGCGGCGGCACCGCATTTCGTGAATGGGCAGAGCTGTGGGCCCGCAAAGGTTACGCGGCGATTGCCATGGACCTTGCTGGTCATCGCCCCATCGAAGGGAAGAACGCCCATGATCGCAACAATCGCACGCGACTCGAAGACGGCGGCCCGAATCAAGGCGACGACGAAAAATTTGGCAGCGTGCTGAAAGAGCCCGGCGAACAATGGCCCTATCATGCGGTGGCCTCCGTCATCCGCGCCCATTCGCTGATTCGCAGTTTTCCTGAAGTCGATCCCGAAAAAACGGCCGTCACCGGCATCAGCTGGGGCGGTTATCTCACCTGCATCGTCGCGGGTGTCGACAATCGTTTCAAAGCAGCGGTCCCCGTCTATGGCTGCGGTCACCTGCAAGAGAATAGCGCCTGGACCGACCGTCTGAACAAGATGCCCGCCGAGCAACGTGATCGCTGGACTCAGCTGTGGGATCCCAAGCAATACCTGCCGTCGGTCAGCATGCCGATTTTGTTCGTCAACGGCACGAATGATTTCGCGTATCCGATCGACAGTTACATGAAGAGCTATGACGACGTCCGCGGCGAGAAGCAAATGCGGATGACCGTCAACATGCCGCACGGCCACCCGCCGGGTTGGGAGCCGAAAGAAATCGACTTTTTCGTCAATCAGACGCTGCAAAAATCAAACATCCTCACCAAGCCCGGCGACCCAAAGCTGGAAGGAAAAGAAATCAAATGCGTCTGCACCGGCGGCTTGAAAAAGTTGCTCGAAGCGAAGCTGCACTATACGACCGATACCGGGCCGATCAACAAACGAACCTGGAAGACCGTTGAGGCGAAGTTTGATGACAGAGTAATCACTGCTGCTGCGCCCCCCGGTGATGCCAACGCGTGGTTTATTACCGTGATGGATGAGCTCGGGGCGATTGTGAGCACAAGGGTAGTGCTGAAATAGTCTTCTTCCTGTCTTCACTCCCTCGCCCCGGTACGCCGGGGAGAGGGTCGGGGTAAGTGGCTGAGCTGCGAATCCCGCAACCATTTAGCTGGACCATTTCATGAATCAAATCAGTCGCCGCACCTTCCTCCAAACCACCGTCGCCCTCGCCGCGGCCACCCAACTTTCCGCCGCCTCCTTCCTCAAACCACCCATCATCGACACCCACATCCATTGCTTCGCCGGCACGAAGGACGAACGCTTTCCTTATCACCCCAACGGACCCTACAAACCCGAGGAACCCGCGACGCCGGAAAAGTTACTCGAGGATATGAACCGCTGTGGCGTCAACGGAGTCGTGATCGTTCACCCCGAGCCCTATCAGGATGATCACCGTTACTTAGAACACTGCCTCGCCGTTGGGGGCAAACGCTTCCAAGGAACCGCGCTGGTCTTTGCCGATCAACCGAAGTCCGTCGCGCAGCTGCCGGAGCTGGTCAAGAAACTGCCGATCGTTGCGGTGCGTGTGCATGCCTACGCGCCCGAACGGCTGCCGCCATTTGACAAACCGGAACTCCGGCAACTTTGGAAACTGGCCACCGACTTGGGAATCGCCGTGCAGTTGCATTTGGAACCTCGTTACGCGCCGCGGTTCACTCCGCTGATCAAAGAATTCAAAGACACCACCGTCATCATCGATCATCTCGGCCGGCCGCTGCAGGGAACAGCCGAAGAACATGCGGTCGTGGTCAAGTGGGCGGACTTCAGCAACTGCGTGATGAAAATCAGTTCTGTGCCGACCACGCGAATGTATCCGCATCGCGATTTGAAGCCGGTGATCAAGCAATTAATCACCGCTTATGGCGCCGATCGGTTGATCTGCGGCGGCGGCGTGTACGACAAGTCGTCCCGCGAGGCGTCGATCTTCAGTCATCTGAGCGAATATTTGGGAGAAATGAACGCGGCGGATGCGAACAAGGTGTTTGGGTTGAATGCGAAACGGATGTTCAAGTTTGAGGTTTGAGCGAGTTCGTTCACTTGCCGCCCGAGTTATTGCGCTAGAATGCAGGAGAAGGTTTGCTGCGGGGCTGGCCCCTCACCCCACCTCTCTCCCCGGATTACGGAGGTGAGCGAGTAAGTGGTTTGTAATCCTCCCTCGTCTCTAGCCCCTAGTCCCTAACCCCTTCTTCCTATGCGACCCGGCGGCATCATCCATACGTATCAGAAGTTCGACCCGGTCAATTTTCCGAGTCCCACGCAGCCGCCGCCTGATCTCATCAGTCCGGCCTTCGAGCACATGTTGATGTACGGCAATATGCGCCGGCTGACCGATGAAGAGCTCGCGCGGGCAATTCGGCTTGATCCCAGCCAGATCGCCGGGCTCGGGCCGAGTCTCGATGCGCTGATGGCGATGTTGCTGGAGCGAAAGCGAAAGATTCTCGCCAAGTACGAAACCGATTCGGTACAGAAGCAGGCGAAGAAGGATTTTCAAAAAGCAGGCGACAAAGCGAATCCGCCCGATGCGTTGCGGAAGACATTCAAACGGGCAATCGATGGCGAGCAGTTGTACGACCTGGAAATGCTCTGGTATGCGGCCGGCGATGAGCGGAGCAAGTTCGCGCACCAACTTGTGCAGTTGATCGATGTGCTGGGGAAAAAGTATCAAGTCGATGAACTCGCCGCGAAGTACAAGTTCACCGGCCAAACGCTGCTGACCGTTGAAGAAGCACTCGCCGTCAAAGATGAACTCGAAAAGATCGACAAGCTGTTGAAGCAACTCGAAGAGGCCATGGCCAACGCCCAGATTGCCATCATCGACATGGATCTCCTCGAGCAGTTCACCGAGCCGGGCGATATTCAAAAGCTCAACGAACTGCAGAATATGGTCGAGAACATGGTCCGCGAGATGGCCGAGCGCCAGGGCCTGGAGCGCGACGGCAGCGGCTTTCGGCTCACTCCGCAGGCGTATCGCATCTTCCAGGGTCGCTTGCTCGAACGGATTTTCAGCAACCTGCTCGATTCCAAAACCGGCCGCCATCCGAACGCCGTGCTCGGCGAAGGGGCGGTGGAACTACAAACGACCAAGCCCTTCGAGTTCGGCGATTCCCTGACGCAGATGGACATTCCGCAGTCATTCATCAACGCACTGCTCCGCACAGGCGGCGAGCTGCCGATCCGGTTGAATCAAGAAGACATCGTCATTCACAAAACGCGCAACACGCCCAAGTGCGCCACCGTCGTCATCATGGACATGAGCGGCTCGATGCGGCACGACGGCCAGTATGTGAATGTGAAGCGGATGGGCCTGGCGCTCGAAGGGCTGATTCGCAAGGAGTATCCCGGCGACTTTCTGCAATTTGTCGAGATGGCCACATTCGCTCGCGTGGTGCCGCCCGGTAAAGTGGTCGAGTTGATGCCGAAACCGGTCACGCTGTTCGATCCGGTGGTGCGACTCAAGGTCGACATGTCGAAAGACGACGTCGCCGAATCACGCATTCCGCCGCATTTCACCAACATTCAACGCTCACTCTCGATGGCCCGGCAGTTCCTCAGCACGCAGGACACGCCGAACCGGCAGATCATTCTCATCACCGACGGCCTGCCGACCGCACACTACAGCGGCGATTGGCTCTACCTGCTCTATCCGCCTGATCCGCGCACCGAAGAAGCGACGCTCCGCGAGGGGCTGATGTGCGCCCGCGACGGCATCACGATTAACCTGTTCCTGCTCCCCAGTTGGTCGCAGTCGGAAGAAGACATCCGCTTTGCGTACCGCCTCGCCGAAAGCACCAAGGGGCGAGTTTTCTTCACGGCGGGGAACGATCTTGATCGGTATGTGGTGTGGGACTATGTGAATCGGAAGCGGGAGATTATTTCGTAAGATGTTCGACCACAGAGACACAGAGAACGCAGAAACTCTCCTCTCCGTGTCCTCTGTGCCACCGTGGTCCAACCTTCCCCTGAAGTAGGCAACATGCTCTCCCTCACCGACATCCGCTCCGCCCGCGAGCGCATCCATGACGGCATCGCGCTCACGCCGTGCCCTCACAGCGTGCCGCTCTCCGAAGCCACGGGCTGCGAAATCTATTGCAAACTCGAGTTTCTGCAGCGGACCGGTTCGTTCAAGGAACGGGGCGCTCGCAATGCGTTGCTGCTACTGGATGAAGACAAGCGAAAGCGCGGCGTGATTGCGGCCAGCGCGGGGAATCATGCGCTGGCCCTCGCCCATCATGGCAGTTCACTGGGCATTCCCGTTACCGTCGTGATGCCAACGTACGCACCGCTGATTAAACAGACGAACTGTCGCAAGCTCGGCGCGAAAGTCATCGTACAAGGGAGCAGCTTCGGCGAAGCGAAACAGTTGGCAGATGAATTCGTTGCGAAAGAAGGCCTGACTTACGTGCATGGCTATGACGATCCAGGCGTGATCGCTGGCGCGGGAACGCTTGGCTTGGAAGTGCTCGAACAAGTGCCGAACGTCGATGCCGTCATCGTCCCACTGGGCGGCGGCGGCCTGGCGGCGGGTGTTTCGCTGGCGATCAAATCGCTCCGGCCCGCAGTGCGGGTGATCGGTGTGCAGGCCGCCAATGCAACTGCGTTTTCCGCCGCTTTTTCCGCCGAAAAGCCCGTCGAAGTGACCACCCAGCCCACGCTCGCCGATGGCCTGGCTGTCTCCAAAGCCGGTGCGCTCGCTATCGCCATCGCCAAGCCGCGACTCGACGAGATCGTCACTGTCAGTGAAGCTGAATTAGCGATCGCCGTCGTCCGTTTGATGGAACTGGAGAAGAGTGTCGTCGAAGGGGCCGGCGCCGCGTCACTGGCGGCAGTTCTCAGCGGCAAGTTGCCGAAGCTCGCCGGCAAGAAGGTCGTGCTCCTCCTTTGCGGCGGCAACATCGATCTGACGATTGTCGCGCGCTTGATCGATGCCGCGCTCGTCGCCGATGGCCGCCTCGCGCGGTTCACGGCCGAGATCAGTGATCGACCTGGTGGCCTCGCGACTTTCACTGCACTGTTGAAAGAAATCGGCGTGAGCGTGCAAGACATCGTGCACGATCGCACCTTCTGCGGACCGAACATCGCGGCCGTGAACGTGCTCTGCACCGTCGAGACGCGCGATGCAGCGCATCTCGCGCAACTTTACGAACGACTCACCGCGGCAGGCATTCGTCACTTCGCGCATGTCGGTCGCGAATAAAGTTGCCGATGACATCACATCGTCATCGCGCAATCGCATCACGATGACACCGCGCGAGCATCATGATGTCATGCGTGCAAAAATTTTTCGAAATCTCGCGCGCGTTGTCGAGTTAGCAATTGCAAACGCGCGGGGTCGTCGATTACTTTGAATCATGTCGGCTGAATGTTGTGAACGCACACACGACTTCGCTTCTCTCCTCGTCAGTCAGTTCGAATCGGATTCAACTAACGAGGCGTTGATCGAGTGTGTAGGACCCGTGAGTCGCGGATATGTATCAGGAGTTTGCTCGCTTTCTCGAACTGCCCGGCCGCGCGACGTTTCTCGCCGCGCGGGCTGTCTGGCTGCAACAGAAGGTGACTCTGCTCACTCCCGCCGATCTGCAAGCTGCTGCGGAGTTGCTCAGCGCCGGCGACGCCCAAGCGGTGATCAACCTGGTCCACAGCTGGAAGTCGCGAGCCGCATTTTCTCCGCGGGCCCATTACCTGGCCGGCGAAGCGCACGCACAACTCGCACAATGGGAAGAAGCGGAATCCGAACGACTGGCCTTCAGCGCTTGCTTGCAGGGCATCCTCGCGACGGGCGATGGCTCCAGCCGCAAACCCTACGTGATTTCGCAGATCCCTGATGAATACGACGTGCTGAAGTTGCTCGGCCTCGTATGCGTCAAGCAACGGCTGGTGCAACGCGGCCGCCGCGCGTGCGATGTGCTGACATGTGCGGATGGCAGCTCGGTTTGGTTCAACATCAGCGATCTGCTCGCGGTGCCGCAGACGGAAGTCGCGGCCCCTCAAGATTTCGTGTACATCGAACGGACGAAAAACGGCCTTATTCGAACGGAACGTCGTACTTCCGGCCGTCTGCGAGCGTCTCCGCGCTGAAGAAATACTTCTGCGTGCCGAGCAAATCGTTCGCGTTTTCAAAGAAGCGGGCAATCTTTTGCTTGGCCTGGGCGACTTCAGCGCCGGCGCCACTCTTGCGCGAAATGACCAGCAAGTAGTACTTGCCAGGATTGCGTACCGTAATTTTGTATTTGCCTTCTTTATCGGTCCGCGCGTAGCCTGCTCCCATCTCTTTCAAGATCGCCAAGCCGCGATGATTTCCTTCGGGCTCTGAATCGCGCGGCCGAAAGCCCGCTACCGGCGCCCGCTCGTCAATGTTGCGAGTATCCTGCGGCAGTAAGAAGACGACCGCACCCTCATCGGGCTTTTGAGTTGCCCCATCCTTCACCGTGACGAACCCGCTGACCGAGCAAGGCCCCGCGGCAACTCCGCCCTCGGGAGCGCTCAAGAACGCGCCACCCATCAGAGCGCCGAGCGTGAAACAAACGATTGCCACCACGGCCAGCAAACCGGCTTGCGCATAAAGCACATACCGCGGAAAGCTGACCAGGTTGTAGTCCGTTTGCTGAATGACATTTGGCGGCGTATCGGCGCCGGTGACAATGCTCGGCGCGGTATCAAAGACCAGTTCAGAAGTTTCCAGCGGCGCGTCGTACCCTACGGCTTCGGTAGCGTGGTCGACTGGATAGTGCTCGCTGGCGAGCGGCGGTGCTGTCGGTTCGTCGCTCGGCGGCGCGGTTTCGACGGCCGCCCCTTCGCCCGACATCACCAGCATCGATTGGGCCAGTTCGGCCTTGCTGGGCTTCACGACTTCGCCCGGCACGCGGACGATTTCTTTGCACCGCGGGCAATTCGCTTTCGTGCCGGCCCGTTGCGAGCCGACGCTCAGCTTCTGGCCGCAGTGTTTACAGTTAAAGCGAATCGGCATGAGCAACGGAGCAGTGTGCGCTCGCAGCAAAAAGTCTGAACAAACACCCGGGCGACAAACCAGGGGAATCCTTCCAGAGTAACCAGCCGACCTGCAATTGCCCAGCGACTCGCTCGCGGGGTACAAATTTCTCTTGCAACTTCCGCCGCGGGTCGCCATTCTTAAAATTGCATCCCGCCGCAGGAACCGCCCACCTTTCCCACCGAGTGCCAGCCATGCTGCGATTGACCGGCATTGCGTTTTTGTTCGCCACTCTCGCGGCAGCCAACTTTGCTGCCGCGGAACAGCCCGACACGGCCTATATCTTCCCCGCCGGCGGCCAACGGGGCACGAAAGTGGCCGTCCGCATCGGCGGATACTACTTATATGAGCGCGCGCCGCTCGACTTGATTGGCCCAGGCATCACCGGCCCCGCCGAAATCGCCCGCGTGCCAACAAAATGGTTCGAAGGGCCGGTCATTAAACAGCCGGCCAGCCAACAAAAAGAAGACTATCCCAAGGATTACACCGCGGAACTGACGATCGCCGCCGATGCTGCGCTCGGCCCGCATGGATGGCGATCGTGGAATGCCCAAGGGGCGACGCCGGTCCGCCCCTTCATCGTCGGAACGCTGCCCGAAGTGGTCGAAGACGAAACCGACGGCGATCCGCTGCCGACGGCGGTCGCGCTGCCGGTGACGATCAACGGCCGGATTTTTCCCCGCGAAGACCTCGACGAATGGACCTTCACGGCCGCAGCCGGCAAACCGATCACCGTCGCCGTTCTCGCCGAGCAACTCGGCTCGCCGCTCGAAGCGCGAATCGAAGTTCGCAATTCAACCGGCGATCTCCTCGCTGAAAGCACCGGCAGCCTGAATCGCGATCCGCAACTACGGTTCACGCCCCCCGCCAGCGGACAATATGCGGTGCGGATCACCGATACGCGGGCCAGCGGTTTGCAGAGCTATGTCTATCGATTGACCATCACTGCCGATGCTTGGATCGATGCGATCTATCCCCTCGGCGGCAAACGCGGATCGAACACCAGGTTCACCGTCAGTGGCCAAGGCCTCGAGTCCATCGAAGCCACGTTGCCTGCGGCGGGCAACATCGTGTTCCATTATTTTCAACACAACGGTTCGCCGCTGAATTTGGTGCGTATCGATCTGGATGATCTCGCAGAAAAATTGGAGCAGGAACCGAACAATCTGCCCGAACAAGCGGCGGAACTGAAACTCGGCAGCGTTGCCAACGGCCGCATCGAGCAGCCCGGCGATCATGACGCCTGGCAACTGACCTTGGCGAAGGGGGAGGCCGTGCAACTCGACGTGCGGGCCGCGCGGTTGGGTTCGCCTCTCGATGCCGTGCTGCTCGTGCTCGACGACACCGGCAAAGAACTGGCCCGCGGCGATGATTTGCCCGGCGGTTCGCCGGATTGCGAAGTGAAATTCACCGCCGCGAAGGACGGCAAATACACGGTTGTCGTGCAGGAGCGCTTCGCTTCGCGCGGCGGCAAGGAGTTTGCCTATCGCCTCCGCTGCGCGAAACCAACGGCGGATTTTCAACTGGACATAACCGTCGATTCCGTGGCCGTCGATGTGGGGAGCACGAAAAAACTGCCGATCAACATCACGCGCCTCGGCGGTTTTGCCGGCGCGATCACGCTCAGCGTCGAGAACCTCCCCGCCGGCGTCACCGCGCCGCCTGTGGAAGTGAAGGCGAACCAGAACAAAGGCGAAATCGTTTTCGCGTGCGAGGCCACTGTCCCCGTCAGTCGTCAGGCGATTCAAATTGTCGGCAAGGCAGACATCGACGGCAGCAGTGTCACGCGGCAACCCAAAATCATCGCGCCGGCCAACAACAACAATCAAGTGACCGCGCTCGGTCTCGTTGAGGTCGATCATCTACTGCTCGTCACCTCGCTCGCCACGCCGTTTAAATTCGCGGGGCAATACGATCTGCAATACATTGCGCGTGGTTCGACGCTGCGAAAAGGTTTCACCATCGACCGCGGCGGTTTCGAAGGGCCGTTGTGGGTCGAACTCTCCGATAAGCAAGGCCGCCATCTGCAAGGCGTCGCAGCAGTTCCACAGCTAGTGCCGCCGGGCAGCAACGAGTTTGAGTTCGAAGTGTCGCTGCCCCCCTGGATGGAGTTAGGCCGCACGAGTCGCAGTCAACTGATGATCGTCGGCGAACTCGCCGACGCGGCCGGCAAGAAGTACAAAGTGAGCTACACAACCAACAATCAAAACGAACAAATGATCGCGCTGGTTTCGCCCGGTCCGCTACGCGTCGCCGCCGAGAAAAATACGATCGCGATTCGCAAGGGAGAGGAACTCGTCATCCCGCTGCAGATCAATTGCGATCGCACCGTCGAGAAGCCGCTGAAGATTGAATTGCTGGTCCCCGCTCACATGCGCGACCTCGCGGCGGCGACGATTGAAGCCAAGCCCCAAGACACGGCGGCAAAATTAACGCTCCGCTGCGGCGCCGCCCCCGGACCACTCAACATGCCGCTGACGATTCGCGCTACGAGTGAACGAAACGGCAAACCGGTGGTGTCCGAATCGCCGTTGACGTTGCTGTTGCAGCCGTAAGTGTGCGAAAAGGCAGCCCGAACCGTGAGGTGTGGGTTCGTTGCTGGCGTCGGGCTAGCAGGAGCCTTTGCCGAGCGCGCTTTGACTTACGGGGCTCTCTAATTCCGTGCCCGGCGCTAGCCACAGCAGCAGTGGTGTCGTCATCAATGTCGTCACGAGCGCCACCAGCACCAGCATGCAGAACACGCTCGGCGGGATCACACCCAGTTCGCGGCCCACATTGATCACCATCAGCCCCATCAGCCCGCGGGTGTTCATCAGCGCGCCGATGCAGGCCGCTTCTCGCAACTTGAATCCGCCAGTCCAGGCCGCCAGCGTGCAACCGCCCCATTTGCCGCCAATCGCGGCAGCACAAATCGCCGCCAGCAACAGCCAATGGGTGAATGTTTCGAGCGAACCCAGATTCGTTCGCAGCCCCGTGTAGGTAAAAAAGATCGGCAGAAAAAAGACCGACAAAAAATCGCGCAGCTCGCGGCCCAACGCTTTTCGCAGCGGCTCTTCGTCCGAGAGCGCGGCACCCAGCAAGAACGCCCCGAAGATTGCAAAGATGCCAATCCAACTCGTGGCGATGCAACACAAAAAAAGCACGACCAGCACCAGGCCCAAGCCCGTCGCGCTGATGTCGCTGCGATCCTCTCCCACATAGCAGCGTTGCAGCAGCCACTTCATTGCTGGCCGCAGCAACAGCGCGACGAAGCCAAAAAAGAGAAGCGTAAAGAACGTCATCTGCGCGACTTTCCAGCCGTCGAACTGCGCTTTGACGATGCTCGAGATGCCCGCGAGCAGAATCCACCCAATCACATCGTCGACGGCTGCGGCCGTCATCGTCACGGAGCCGATCCGCGTGCGCACGATATCGAGCTCGAGCAGAATCCGCGCGAGCACGGGGATCGCGGTGATCGACATCGACACACCCATAAAGAGCATGTAACCGCCATACGGCACCGGGTTGCCGTCGATCTCTTCCAAATGCGGATAGATCAGCGGCGCGAGCGCCAGGCCCAACGCGAATGGCAGAATCACACCGGTCAGCGAAGTGGCGAGCGCCGCCCGGCCATGCCAGCGAAGATGGCCGAAGTCGAACTCCAGCCCCACGAGAAACAGCAGCAAGATGAGCCCGATCTGACTCAAAATCTGCATCACCTGCGCTGTCTCGGGAGCGAAGATCGCCTGGGCCGCCGTGGGAAACAGCCAGCCGAACAACGAGGGCCCGAGCAGCAACCCGGCCGCGATCTCACCGACCACTGCAGGCTGCCGAAACCACTGGGCCACCCGCGCGCCGAGGAGCGATGCCACGATGATGACGGCCAACTGCACCAGCATGCGCAGCAGCAAGGATTCGGTTTGGGCGTCGCCAGCAGCGAAGATCAGGGTGCAGCTCATACGAGATTATCTTGCATGGCACCGAATGCATGTCAAGACGATTGTTGTTCAAACGGGTTTGTGTGAGGTGGAGTTATAACGCGGCCGCAGCGTTGAAATGCTTCACCACGACCAAACCAGCTCAGACCGCCCGAAAGAGTCGTTATCGCAGGGGACTGTGATAACCGGAATACTCGTGCTGTAAGCGTTGATTAGAAATAGGTTTATGACCCAGCGAGCGCGCCGTCAAAAGTGTTATCAGTGTTATCATCCGCTGTCTTAAAAATAGGAAATGCAAATGCACAGCAGGCTCCTGAACAATCTTGCTCGACGTGTTGTTCGCCTGTCTGGCAATTGCCGCAGCCACGGGTTACGCTCGGTCGCAGCGAACTGCCTCTCTCGTCCCTCCTGGGAAACCCATGCTATGAGAATCCTCCGTTTTACTTTACCTGCCTTGTTGCTGTCGCTGGTCGCCAGCTCGCTCATTGCGGCGGATAAACTGACCCTCGCCAGTCTGTTCACCGATCACGCCGTGCTGCAGCGTGAAATGCCGGTGCCCGTTTGGGGCTGGGCCGACCCGAATGCCAAGGTCACGGTCGAGTTCGCCGGCCAGACGAAAGAGGCGACAGCGGATAAGTACGGCGCTTGGGCGGTGAAACTCGATGCCTTGAAGGCCGAAGAAAAAGGTCAAACGCTGACCGTGAAGGCCGGCGATGCAATGGTGACCAAGACGGATGTGCTCGTCGGCGAAGTTTGGGTTTGCAGCGGCCAATCGAACATGGGGTGGTCGCTCAAGCAGTCGGCAGGTGGCGACAAAGCGATCGCTGCCGCTGGTGATAACGGCCTGCGGCTCTTCAATGCTTCCGCCCGCGCGATCGACGAACCACAAACGACCATCGGTGGCGCGTGGGCTGTCGATAGCCCGGCTAGCGCAACGAACTTCTCCGGCGTGGCCTACTTTTTTGGCCAGGATCTGCGCAAAGCGCTCGGCGTGCCCGTTGGTCTGATCAAGTCAGCCGTCGGCGGCACCGTGGCCGAAGCTTGGACCGCGAAGGCTGATCTAGAAGCGAATCCCACACTCAGCCCGTTGTTCGCCGTGCAAGCGAAGAAGATCGCAGATTATCCCGCCGCAGTCGAAGACTATAAGAAGAAGGAAGCCGACCTGCTCGCCAAGTGGGAAGCTGATTCCGCCAAGGCCAAAGCCGCTGGCAAACCCGCGCCGCGGAAACCGGCCCCGCCAGCCGACCCGACGAAGAACAACAACCGCCCCTTCGGTTTGTACAACGGCAGCATTGCTCCGCTGCAACCGTATGCGATGCGCGGCGTCATCTGGTATCAGGGTGAATCGAACAATGGCCGAGCGAAAGAATATCTCACGCTCTTTCCCGCGCTGATCGGCAGCTGGCGAAAGGCTTGGGGGCAAGGCGACTTTCCCTTCCTCTTCGTACAGATCGCGCCGCACAACGGCATGAGCCCGGAACTGCGTGAAGCCCAACGTCTGACGGTGCAAACAACGCAAAACACGGCAATGGCGGTGATCACCGATGTCGGCGACGCGGGTGACATTCACCCGGTGAAGAAACAGCCAGTCGGCGCCCGTCTGGCCCTCGCCGCGCGGGCGCTCGCCTATGGCGAGAAGATTGAATATTCAGGTCCGGAATACGACTCGATCAAGATTCAAGACAAGAATGCGGTGCTGAGCTTCAAGCATCTCGGTGGCGGCCTGGTGGCCAAAGACGGCGACCTGCGTGGCTTCACGATCGCGGGCATGGATGGTCAGTTTGTGGCCGCGAAGGCGGTGATCGCGGGCGACACGGTTATCGTTTCTTCCGACTCCGTCGAGAAGCCCGTGCAAGTTCGTTATGGCTGGTCGAATGTTCCTGATGTGAACCTGTGGAACAAAGCCGGCCTGCCTGCGTCGCCGTTTCAAAGCGATAAAGCGTTTGTGCTCGAAGAAGGTTTCGAGCTGCTGCTCAACGGCCGCGACCTGACCGGTTGGAAGTATATGACCGGCGCGCCATTCGACGGCAAAGAATCAGCCAGCGATGGTCGCTATACCGCGCGCGATGGTCGCATCGTAGTGAACCCCGGCAAGGGACTCGCGCAAATGTGGACCACGCGTGAGTTTCCTCGCGATTTCGTTTTGAAGCTTGAGTTCCGCGCGGGTGTGAATGCGGATAGCGGCGTGTTCATTCGCAAGCCGCAGCTGCAATGCCGCGACTATTTGGTCGCAGGGCCTTACAAGGATTTGCAGAACTATCGCCCGCAGGATTGGAATGAAATCGAAGTCGTCGTGAAAGGAACCACGGCCACAGCGACTTGCAATGGGGAAACGCTGAAGTTCGATGCGATGTTGCCGGCGACGGGGCCGATTGGCTTGGAAGCCGATCGCGGGCAGATGGAATATCGGCGGATTCGGATCAAGGAAATCAAGTAATGGATTCTAACTTTCATGAAAAGGATGTTGTTATGAGGAAGGGCAATTCGCAGTTGCTGTTCGCGTTGATCATCGGCCTGATCGCAATCGCAGGAGCTTGGCAGTTTGCCGCGGCGCAGGGAGAAAAAGTGCACGCGACGGTGAAGTTCGAATACAAGATCCTCAGTGGCGTGAGTGCCGGTGGTGCGGAATTGAACTTGCTTGGCAAAGATGGTTGGGAACTCGTCGCAGTCGAACCAGGTCGTCAAGGCGTTGCCACGCAACTGTATTTCAAACGCGCTCGTTAGGACGATGTGGTTGCAATGAATCCTGTGGTCACCATTGCGAAGAAGCGCGACGGCGGTGAGCTGTCGCGCGCCGAAATCGCGGAGTTTATCGGCGGCTTTGCTGCTGAGCGGATTCCCGATTATCAGATGGCTGCGCTCGCAATGGCCATCTATCTGCGTGGCATGACGACGGCGGAAACGGCAGCCCTCACGGACGAAATGCTCGCGAGTGGGCAAGTGTTGAAATGGCACGACGACGGCCGTCCCGTCGTCGACAAGCACAGCACCGGCGGCGTGGGAGACAAGACATCGCTGATCCTCGCGCCGCTGCTGGCGTGTTGCGATCTGCGCGTGCCGATGCTCTCCGGCCGCGGCCTCGGTGCAACGGGGGGGACGCTCGACAAGCTCGAATCGATTCCCGGCTATCGCACCAATTTGGAGATGGATGAAATCGGCCGCGTCGTCGAACGCGTCGGCTGCGTCATCACCGGAGCCAGCAGAGAACTCGCGCCGGCCGACCGCAAGCTCTACGCGTTGCGCGATGTAACGGCGACGGTTCCCAGCATCCCGCTGATCACTGCGAGCATCATGAGCAAGAAGCTCGCCGAGGGTTTGAACGCGTTGGTCCTCGATGTGAAGTGGGGCAGCGGCGCGTTCATGAAGTCGGCTCACGACGCGCGAGCGCTAGCCAATTCGCTCGTCAGCACCGGCGAGCGGATGAATGTAAAAACGGTTGCACATGTCACCGACATGAATCAGCCCCTGGGCCGGATGTGCGGCAATGCACTGGAAGTGAATGAATCGATCGATACGCTGCAGGGCAACGGTCCCGCTGATTTATGGGAAGTGACCGAGCTGCTGGCAGTGGAACTCTTACTACTCACGAAGCGCGCGGCGCATCAGGCCGCTGCCAAAGAGTTGATTGCAGGGCACATTCGCAGCGGCCGGGCGATGGAGAAGTTTGTTGAAATGGTGGCTGCTCAAGGTGGCGATCTCGACAAACCGCGGCCACTCGCGCCGACGAGTCAAGTGGTAAGTGAGCGCGCGGGTGTGGTGACCGCCATGGACGCAGAACAACTGGGACTGGCGATTATCGAACTCGGGGGCGGCCGCAAAGTGCTGAGCGACAAGATCGATTTTTCGACGGGATTCGAGATGCTCGTGCGAATTGGCGATCGTGTCGAGCGAGGGCAACCACTGGTGCGGATGTTTGCGCACGACAAGCAACGTGCATTGGCAGCAAAGATGGTTGGCGAAGCGATCCGGATTGCCGAGTGAGGTGAATCATGCCGCAGTTGAAGTCACGTCCGCGTCTGAAGAAAGCCAAAGTTGTCGAGGCTGCACCTGCACTGCAGGCCGTTGTTTTCGATTCAGAACTCGGCTGGATTGTTGTCGAATGGCTGGGTGCCGAGATCTCTTTGATCTCGATCGCCCACGATTCACCCGCAGCGGCCGCGAAACGCAGCGAGGCCGAACCCGTTGAAGCCGACGAAGTGCCATCATGGCTCGCGAAGCTCATCACCAAGATGAAACGCTTCGCCGCGGGCAAAGTCGTGGATTGGGGTGAAGTGCCGCTCGCCTTCGGCCAGCAATCGGACTTTCAGAGGAAAGTGCAGCGGGCCTGCCAAAAAATCCCCCGCGGTGAAGTGCGCAGTTACGGCGAACTCGCTGCCGCGGCAGGCTCACCCGGCGCCGCCCGAGCCGTCGGCAGTGTGATGCGGACCAACCGTTTTCCGCTGGTTATTCCTTGCCACCGCGTGGTTGCGTCGGGTGGCAAAGTCGGCGGCTTCTCTTGTCCGGCTGGTGTGGAGATGAAGGAGAAGTTGCTGGCGCTCGAAGGGGTGAAGTTGAAGTAGAATGGCCCCTAGAGGTAAACCCCATGTCCACCGACGTCACGACTGAAACGCCGGAAACTGTTGCCGAGTTGCTCGCGCAACTGGGCGACATTCCACCGAGCCGAATTCTTTTACATCCACCGCTGGGCACTGCCACGGAAGAGGATGTGCTACGCCTCGAAGCCGCACCGAACAAGCGGCTGTGCGAACTGATCGATGGCGTGCTAGTGGAGAAGGTTAGGGGGCTCCCAGAATCGCTGCTGGCTGTGTTTCTGATCCGCCATTTAGAAACCTTCGTGGAAGCGAACAATCTCGGTATTGTGCTCGGCGCAGATGGCATGATCCGAATACTCCCCAAACAGATTCGAATTCCTGATGTCTCCTTCATTTCCTGGGATCGCTTGCCGGGACGTAAGGTCCCCAAGGCTCAAGTGCCGCGGCTCGCACCCGATCTTGCGATCGAGGTATTCAGCCCCGGTAATACGGATAAAGAGATGGAACGAAAGCGCAGCGACTATTTTGAAGCCGGGGTGCTCGAATGCTGGGAGGTTCGGATTCCCACGCGTGAAGTACTGCAGTATCTGCCTGATGGCACCATTACGCAGTTCGACAGCACAATCAGCACGACGCTGCTGCCTGGGTTCGAATTGTCTGTCGCTCGACTCTTCGCGAAGCTGGACGCGAGCGGTAAGTAATCACGAACTGCGGCCCTCACCTCTCCCTTGAGAATCGGGGCGAGGGAGTTCAGGCTTTCTGGCTCCCAAACTTCACATCCCGCCTCCTGCTACTGCGGCGGCGGCAGTTCAAAACTCGTCTCGACTTGCGCACCACCGTCGCGGTAAAGCGCCGGTTCGTCCACGCCGTCGCCGTTCCAGTCGCCGATGACGGGCAGGTCCCCTTCGCCGCCGAGTTCAAAGACGCGGTCAGCCGCGTCGATCTCGCGGTTGCCGTTCACGTCGACAATCCACTTGCCGCCGCGGAAGACGCCGATCTCTTCGATGCCGTCGCCGTTGAAATCGCCGACGACGGGCAGGTCACCCTTCTCGCCGAAGCGGGCGATCTTGTCACCCTTGGTCCACTTGCCGTCGCCGTCCATATCGAAGTGCCACTTGCCGTCGCGGAAGACGCCGATCGAGCGAATGCCGTCGCCGTTCCAGTCGCCCGCGATCGGCACATCCGTCGGCACGCCGAACTGGAAGACGTGGTCGATCAGGTCGCCCCGCTCCTTACCGTGCTTGCTGAGCTGCAACAAGCGTTCGCCTTCGGTCGCTTCTTCCGGTTTCGGCGGCACGTTCTTCTGACGGTCCTTGGGCTTGTTGTCTGGATCGGGCAAGCCCGGTTCGTGAGCCAGGTGCCGCGGATCCATCGGCCACTCGGGTCCGAAGATGCCGATGTCGTCCTTCCCGTCGCCGTCCCAATCGCCCACGACGGGCCGATCGGCAGGGCCGCCGAGCTGAGCCCACAGGTCGCCTTCGTCCCATTGGCCGTTGCCGTTGAGATCGAGGAACCATTCACCTTTGTAGAAGATGCCGAGTTCGCTGGTGCCGTCGCCGTTCCAGTCGCCGGTGACGGGAATCGCGCCCGCGATGCCGAACGCAAACTGCGACGAACGGGCATCGTCGTTGCCGGTGTGAATGGTCCACACACCTTGGCGGAGGCGATCGGCTTTCCACTGCGTTTGTTCGACGAGGGCTGCCGGACGGAAAACCTTGTCGCTGATCCGCGTGCTCCGCTGCGAGATACGCGGCGTGCCGGCGTCAATCACGCTCAAGTGCCACGTCCAACCCGCATCGCCGCCGGTGATGATCTGCTCGGCCTGCGGCGGCGGAATGAAGAGGAGTATCGGTGGATCAAGCGGCGGCGGCGGCAGCACTTGCGGCGGCGGAGGCGGCGCGAGTGGCGGCGGCGGTGGTAGCGGCGGAATGATCGTGGGCGTGATGATCACTTCGCTGAAGTTGTTCAGCTGCGAGTGTTGACCAATGGCCAGTGGAATCTGCAGCAGCGCGTCGTATTGGAACGACACGCCTTGGGCTGCGAAGCGATCGATCACCAGCGGACTGATGAACGTACCGACGTTCACCGCGAGGCCCGTCGTCGTTCCGGGCGTGTCCTTGCTGTCGAAGTAGCCGGCGGGATGCACTTCGATGACGGTGTAGTTCTGATTGCCCATCAAGCCGCTGAAGACGTAGTAGCCGTTGCCATCGGTCACGACTTGATAAGCGCCGCTGCCGCCGTACAGCGTTTCGGACAAGTCAACTGCCTCGCCGGTCAACGTATAACGGAGTTCCAGCACCACGCCGGAAATCGGTTTGTCATCTGGAGTCAATTGGCCATCGCGAATGTCGTACAAATTATCCGGCGGCGTGCTGCCGTTGGTGGGAATTGCCGGGCCGTCTTGAAAGACATAACCCGAGAGCAACGCCGGCGGCACTTCGGCAAAGTCGTAGTGCACACCTTTGTCGCCACTTTCCAAAACGATGTCGGTGATGTTGTCTTCGACCGAGTCATCGCCACCTTCCGAGCCAGCATGTGTGCAGCCCTGGAAGTAGCCGGTGGGTTGGGTCTCATGCAACGAATATTCACCCGGCTTGAGGCCGGTGAACTGATAGTAGCCTTGGCTGTTGGTCGTCGTCTGGGCGACAAACGAACCGAACTCGTCATAGAGCGTGATCGTCACGCCGGCGATCGGCAGTTCGCCATCATCCCAAGTGCAGTTCTTGGTCGAATCGACCCACACATAACCGCTGATCTCGGCCGGCAGCAGTTCGCAGAAGTTGTAGTCAGTGGCGTTCTGACCATAGGGAACAATGATGTTGCTCAGCTCATCGCGCGATTCATCGCCGCCGAAATTGCCAGGCTCCTGGCCGCCATGAATGTAGCCAGCCGGCTGCGTTTGCCGCACCGTGTACTTGGTGTCCGGCTTGAGCATGTCGAACTTGTAGTAGCCGTTGACGTCGGTCAACGTCGTGGCCAGCACGTTGTTGTTCTCGTCATAGAGCGTGATCGTCACGCCCGCGATCATCACCTCGCCGGGATCGACGAGGCAGTTGCGGATCGGATCTTCGTGCACGTAACCCGAGATGCTGACCGGCAGGATTTCGCAGAAGTTGTAATCGGTTGCGTCCTGTCCGGAAGGAATGTTGATTGCGCTCAACTCATCCTTCGATTCGTTGCCGCCAAGATTGCCAGGCTCCTGGCCGCCGTGAATGTAGTTCGTTGGCTGCGTTTCGCGGACCATGTAGGTGCCGGGCGCAAGATTCTCGAACTTGTAGTAACCGTTGACATCGGTCACCGTCGTGGCGAGCAGATTGCCGTTCTGATCATAGAGCGTGATGGTCACGCCCTGGAGCATCTTTTCGCCAGTATCGACGAGGCAGTTGCGGATCGGATCTTCGTGCACGTAACCCGACAAGCTCACGGTCTTGAGTTCGCCGAAGTTGTATTCGATGCCGCTGTCGCCATACAGCAACTTCACGCCGTTCTGCTTGTCGTTGGTCGCAGTGCCGACCGTCACGCCGTCGATCGTGCCGGGCGTGTCCTTGCCGTCGGCCCAGCCCGTGGGCTGCGTTTCGACAATCATGTACGTGTCGGCCTTGAGCCCCGTGAACTTATAAAAGCCGTTGATGTCGGTGACCGCCGTAGCGATCTGCGTGCCGGCGGCATCGAACAGTACGATCGTCGTGCCGGGAATCGGCTCCTCGCCCTGATCGCGATTGCCGTCGTTGTCACGATCGTGATAGACATAGCCCGACACCATCGCGGGCTCTTTTTCGCAGAAGTCGTAGTTAATCCCTTGATCACCGCCGCGGAGCGAAACATCGATCACGTCGTTCTGCACCACGCTACCGGTCTTCACGCCGTTCACCGTGCCGACGTGATCGCCGCCGTCGATCAAGCCCTCGGGCGTGATTTCGACAATCGTGTATTCACCCGGCCGTAAGCCCGTGAATTCGTATTTCCCCTGAGCGTTGGTAACAGTCTGCTTAAGGATGTTCCCTTGCTTGTCCTTGAGCAACACCGTCGCGCCCGCGATCGGCCGCGAGGCGACACCGGCCGCTTCGCAGTTGCCGAACTTGTCGGTCAGCCGGACCAGACCGCTGATCGAGGCCGGCAGCGTTTCGGCGAAGTCGTACTTGCGGCCGTGCGTATCGCCCAAGGGCATCGCGATTTCGGTGAGCTGATCGGGGTCGCCGGTTACCAGGTTACCGGTCTTCACTCCTTCGACGTTACCGACGATAGCGCCGACGCTGAAATATTCGTCGGGCTGCGTTTCACGAACCTGATACGTCGCTGGTTCCAGATTCAAATCCAGACCAAACTCATAATCGCCGAGCGCGTTGGTCTTCGTCGTGTGGCCGGTGAAGACGTAGTTGTTGCCCACCTTTTTCCACAACGAGAGGGTAACCTGATTGATGCCAGTATCGCCGGCATCCTGAATCAAGTCGGCGTCGTAGTCGAGGAATACGCGGCCCGCGATGGTGATGGGCTTGGGGAGCTGTTGCAGCGGAATCATCACACCGGTCGAGCGGTCGCGTTTGCCTTGATAATCGTCATGCGGCAAACCATTGGCATTGCCGGATGAAATCAATAAGTTGGAGCCAGCGAACTGCGTGTCGTACAAGTTGCGGAATTCGCGCGAGCCTTCGACGTCGTAAAAATGCGGAGCCTTGAATACGGCGCTGCCGATCGATCCTTGGAATTCGACGCCCGAAGTGATTGGGTCGATCCCTTCGTTGATCAGATTGAGATCCGTGATCGAAGGATCGTAGTCCTGGATTTCGTCGACGTCGATGCTGAAGCGAACTTTTTCGCCGGCGTTGAAACCTTTGAAATTGAGGACCAATTGCGTGCCACCGTCTTCGACGGTCCAGGTTACTTCCTGCACGCCGTTTTGAGAAACGATCTGCATCGGGAATGCTTCGTCCGCACCCCAGCCACCTTTCACCGTGTCGAAGAATAAGTCGCCGATGCTACGACCATTGGGGTCATGATCGGTGTTGATCACCAGGCGGGTCAACTCCGTTCCCGCAGCACCACCTTCGAACAGGATTTCGAAGGTGTCGCCGTGCAGGTCGGAACCACTGTCTTCTTCGATATAGACCACGCCGAGCTTGATGGGATCGGCATCCATCAGCTGGCGTTCTTCCATCGTCTCGAAGCGGCAACGGCGCGAGGGTTCGTCCACGCGCACGGTCTTGCCACCGCTTTTGCGGATGGTTTTGCCGCTGTGCTGCGCTGCCTCTGAAAGTTCAGCCGACCAGAGCGAGCGCCGCCAAATCGAGAGCAGATTCCACAATCCCACAAGTCACCTCCGTGTAACTATCCGTCGTTCTTCGCTCTGCGAAACCGCGAAACATCCTGTCTCGCGACTTGCGACTCTCAACTAGCGTGTATTGAATGGCAATGGCAACGTCATCGGGCTCGAGCCAATGCGCGGCGTCGTCGGCTTCGTCGGCGCGCCCGCGATGTTTTCGGTGATCGTCCACAAGCGAACGGTCGTGTCGTAACCCGCCGAAGCGAGCATCGTCCCGTGAGCGCCGAGAGCAGCTACGCTCCCTTCGTGTCCCTTGAGCAAACCGATCTCTTCTTGCTTGACCACGTCCCACAAGCGGACCTGGTTGTCGCTTCCCGCCACGGCCAACTTGCCGGGGCCATAGAAGTACGCAGCCAGCACTTTCACGGGCCGTTGCGGCAGGTTCTTGCCGACGGCGCCGTCGCTCAGCGGCTGAATGTGAATGGTGCGATCTTCACCAACCGAAGCGAGGAAGCTGCCGTCCGGCGAGAACTCGAGCGCTCGCACGCGTTGCTTGTGAGCGTTGAACTGGCGGATCTGCCGGCCGTCGGCAGTGCTGAGCAGTCGCACGCAGCCGCAACGACCGGCCACAGCGATTGATTGTTGATCGGGCGCCCAGGCGACGGTTCGCAAATCATCGCAGGGACCATCGACGGTCCACAACACTTCGGCATCGGCGACGCGATACATTCGCACGCTCCGCTCAAAACCGACGACGGCAAGCTTCGAGCCATCTTCACTAAACCTGGCCGAGGTGATCGCATGCTCATGAATCGCAAGTTGCCGCGGCTTCAACTCACCGGTAGTCGGCCAGAGGAAAATACGTCGATCGTTACCCGCCGACGCGAGCAACGTCCCTTCGCGGTTGTAGTCGATCGTGCGGACCCAATCGTCGTGCTTGATCAGGCGGTGCACCTGACTGCCATCGGCCAGGCTGTAGATGCGTACGACATGGTCGTCGCCAGCAGTCGCAATGACTTGCCCGTCCCGATGAATTTCTAGCGCGGTGATGACCGGCGGCGTCAGTTCATCGGGATCGGCTTTGAGTTGAATGACCCGCGCGGGCCAATCCAGCACCGCTGTCGGCACTGTCTCTGCCGCGAGCGCAGGCTGAAGACACCACGGAGCCGCCAGCGTGGCAGCGGCAGATAGCAGGAATCGGCGGCGGTCGATGGATGTCATAATTGCAGCTTCTTGAGTCGGTGCGCGGGACTGCTGTTCGTGTTGTATCGGTTGCGAGAGAGCCTCCGTGCAGCAGAAAGAATCGCGTCGGCAAGGCCGCGCGTTAAGCTTTGCGGGCTGGGGGAAGTTTGCGACCAGGCTTGTCGCTCATTCGTAGGGTGGGTCGAGCGGTATCCCGCGAGGCCCACCATTTTTCGCAGTTCCGCGCGGTGGGCTACGGCTGCAGCCACGCCCGTGCCAGCAGCAACATCTTTCGCCATTTGCTGACCACCGGCCGCCGCGTCCAGACGTCATACCGCTGCTGGCGGATCGCGGCGGCAATCGCCAGGCCGCCGTCGATGAACAGCCGCACGGGCAACCGCAAATCGCGGTGCACATTCTTCACGAGAGGTTCACCCGCCCGCAGCATTTCCACCGCGCGATCGACTTGCTGTTTCAGCATCTGCCGAAACGAATCATCCACAGGCGACGTAGCACGAACCCCTAAGTTCGTGCGCGTCGTCTCCATAAACCGTTCATCATTCCAACCAAACGCCGCGCGCTCCTCCCGCGGCAAATAAATCCGCCCCTTCTCAAAATCCCGCCGCACATCCTGACAAAAGTTGATAAGCTGCAAACCAGTGCAAACCGAATCCGACAGCAGTTCATTTTCCGCCGTCGCGCTAGCTCCTAAATGCAAGACGAGCCGACCGACCGGATCGGCCGAGTTCCGGCAATAGCCAAGCAACTGTTGCCAATTCTCATAGCGAGTCTCTTGCTGATCCTGCCGAAAGGCGATCAGCAAATTGCGAAACGGTTGCAGCGGAATTTGTTTCTCACGAATCGTCTCCTGCAGCGCGACAAACACCGGATGTCGTGGCGCGCGCTCGTCGAGTTGCGATTCCCACCAATCGAGCAGGCAAAGCGCTTGCGCTGGCGATGCTGTCTCGTCGGCTAAGTCATCAGCCCAGCGGCAGTACGCATAGACATTGCACAAATGCTGCCGCAGGTGCAGAGGAAATAACCAAGTCGCGACCGTGAAGTTTTCGTAGTGCTCAAATGCGAATTGCCGACAATAGTCCTTCGCATCCACGAGCGATGGAGTCGGCGCATTGCCAGTCGGTCCCCACTGCTCTAACTGTGCGGCAAAGTCATTCACTTGGCTGCGGCCGAGATCGCGGCTTCGAGTTCCTTCAAACCTTGTTCGGGTTTGATGTCGTACAGACCTGCATGATAGGAACTAATTTTCCCTGCGGCGTCGATCACGACAAACAGCGGCAACTTGCCACCTGCCGAGCGTGGATCGCCGAACTGCTTGACAAGCGCGCCGTCGTCGAGGGCGATGGGATAGCTCAAGTTCATAAAGCTCTTGAGACGCTTCGCGGCCGAGATTGCCGTGCGACGAGTATCGGCCGCAGCCAGCCGGTCGTCGACATTCACGCCGATGACGACGGCTTTGCCTGCATGCTTGCGCGAAGCGAAATCGAGATAGCCAACCTGCCCGTAGGGCTCTTCGAGAGGTGCATCGCGATATTCCCAGAAGTGCAGCACGAGAACCTTATCTTTCCAATCGGCAGCAGTAAGTTCTTTGCCGGCGAGTTCGGTCAATTTCAATTCAGGCAGCTTCAGCTCGGTGAGCGACTTGCCAACAACAGCAGACTTCAGCGCTTGAATGGCGCCGGCACGACCTTTTTGGTTCTGCACATCTTTGGCTGCCGCCGCAGCGAACGACGCAAGCGGGGTGCCTTCCGCAGTGATTTGCAGACCGGCGATCTGCTTACGAGCGAGAGCCAATTGTTCGTCGTTCAAATCGCCCCGTTCCTGGCGCGGCGGCCGCTGCAACGCCGATTGCAATTCCAGCCAGGCAGCAAACGCCTGAGCAGTCTTCGTCGTTTCGCTGCTGGTGAGTTGTTGGGTTTCTTTCAGCTCGAACTTCAGTTCATGCTGCTGACCTTGTCCGACGAAAACCGTCTCGCGCACTGCGACGACCAGCGACGAATCCTTGGCAACCCAGAGCGTGCGTTTCGGTCCGTAAGCAGTCCGCACATCGATGACCCAACAGTTTTGATTCGCCTTCGTCGCTTCGCCAGTCACTTCGTATTCGAGTCGATCAGCAGACCACTTCTGTCCCTTGGCGAGCGGGCTTTCCGCGGTGAACAAAATCGGGCACAGCGGCACGATGCTCTTGCCATCGGCCCGTTCGAACAGCAGCGACGGCGCGGTGGGTTGATCGCCACGCTGCGTGGAATCGACATGCCAGCGATTGAAGCGATCGGTCCAAGACCAACTGCCGCGGCCTAGTTCATCGATCACCCAATCCACTTCGCGGGCAGTGCCCGTGACCGGCCCGAGCACCGCGGTCAGCGTGAACTCCTTCGACTGCGGATTGCCATCGTCGCGCGTGGCGACCATTTTACCTTCGTAGCGGACCAGCGTGCCGTCCGGAAGTTGTGTAGGAGCGAGTGCAGCCGCAAGGAGAACGAGAACAGCGTGCATGGCGGGCCTCGGGAAAGTGAGGGCGAAGCGGAGTTGGGGCGAGGGATGCGGGCGGGATGGAGATAGCGTAACCTAATTCAACGCTGAAAAACAGAGAAACGCCCTTCGCAGATTTCGCAACCATGCAACGAACCCGCGTGGCCGCTTATGGCTTGATTACCGAAGGCGACCACATTTTGCTCTGCCGCATTTCGCCCGAACTGCCGCGGATCGCCGGCCTCTGGACGCTGCCGGGCGGCGGCATCGATTTTGGCGAAGTGCCTGTGCATGGGATGATCCGCGAAGTTGCCGAAGAAACGGGACTGGTCGTGGAAGCGACGGGCCTGGCGCATGTCGATTCGAATGTATTCACTGGCCAAGATCACCAAATGCACAACGTGCGGATCTTTTACAGCGCCCGCGTCATCGGCGGCGAATTACGCGACGAAGTGCAAGGGAGCACCGATCGCTGTGCGTGGTGGTCGAGGACGGAGCTGCCACCGTTGGTGGAGTTAGCGGAAGTGGGGATTCGGTTGGTGTTCACGGAATCAACGAGCTAGTTGCTTCTGTTGCTTTGCTCGTCGAGTAGAATAACCCTACCGGATGTTGCACTGTCAAAGTTCGCCATGACTTGTGAGGATTGCTCAATGTTGTATCGCGTTCCGTTAGTGTTCACGCCGCAGCCAGAGGGGGGCTAGACGGTTACTTCTCCGGTTCTCCCCGAGTTGCTGACGGAGGGTGATACTCTTGACGAAGCGCATGCAAACGTCCGCGACGCATTCGAGGCCGTTGCAGAATTGTATGCGGAACAAGGCAGGCCCCCTGCCGCCGAGCATATCATTAGCAGCACCTACCGATGTAATTTGGTCCGATACTTTGATCGGTAGCCGATGAAATACCTCAAATTGGGCACAGTACGGGCCGCTGTTCGACAACTAGGAATTGATCAGGAAGATTTCGACAACGCCTAAAACCGAAACACCAACGGCGTAATCACGATCGTCACCACGCCGATCAAAATGTCCAGCGGCAGGCCCACTTTCACATAATCGCTGAAGCGATATCCGCCGGGGCCATACACCATCAGGTTCGTTTGATAACCGATGGGCGTCGCAAAGCCTGCCGATGCTGCCATCATAATCGCGATGACAAACGGCAGAGGACTGACTTCCAAGTTCGCCGCCGTCGCCATCGCAAACGGAAACATCAGCGCTGCAGCCGCGTTGTTCGTGATCAGTTCGGTGACGAGCACCGTGGTGAAATAGATGATGGCCAGCGCGAGATAAGGATTCGTGCCCGCGAACGACAGCAGCCCGTCGGCCACTTGCTTGGCCGAACCGCTCGCTTCGAGTGCTTTGCCTAATGCAAACGCAGCGGCGATGGCGAGCAGCACTTCCCAGTTGATGCTTTTCCGCGCGGCCTCGACCGACAGACACTTGGTCACGATCATCAAACCGGCGACGACAAACGCGGCGACAATGACCGGCACCACTTCTAATGCAGTGAGCACCACCAACGCGAGGAGTAGCCCCGTGGCCAACAGCGCTTTTTCGTGATGCGGGGGCGAACTGTTCTCGACCGTCGAAACGAGGAAAAAATCGCGCGAGCTCCGCTGCTGTTCGGCAAACGACGGGTGCGCTTCGACGAGCAACACGTCGCCCGGCTTGAGGACGATATCGCCGATCTTCTGATGCAACCGTTCGCCGTTGCGAGCGACGGCCACGACCACGGCGTTGTAATGATTGCGGAAGCGTGCTTCGCGAATCGTTTGACCGACAAACGGGCAGGTGTTGCTGACCACGGCTTCGATCAAGCACCGCTGCGGCCGCGGCGCACTGAGCTTGAAGACTTCATCCGTCGCCGGAGCCAGGCCGCGGATCTTTTGCAATTCGACAACCGATTCCACATTGCCGACAAACAGCAGGCGATCGCCGCCGTGCAAAATCTCTTGGGGCGAAACCGCTGGGATCACCACGCCTTCGCGTTCGATCTCGGCGAGGAACAAACCGGGCAAATGTCGCAGCCCGGCCGCTTCGATGGTTTTGCCGGCCAGCGGACTTGCCGGCTGTACGAGCATTTCGACGGTGTATTCGCGCGGATCATCGAGCGTGCTGACCGCCGGGCTCCGATCAGGCAACAGAAAATAGGCAGCAAAAATGACGTACAGGGCGCCGACGATCGCGGCCGGCAATCCGACCCAAGTGATATCGAACATGCCGAGCGCTTCATGCCCCGACTTGATCCACAACCCTTGCACGACCAGGTTCGTACTCGTGCCGATCAGCGTGCAGGTGCCACCGAGAATGGCAGCGTAACTGAGCGGAATCATCAGCTTGCTCGCGGGGATGCGTTCGCGCCGGGCGAGATCGCCGACCGCGGGAATGAGCATGGCCACCAGCGGCGTGTTGTTCATGAACGCGCTGAAGAACATCGTGGGAAAAACCAACCGCGTGATCGCCGAGAGCGGCGTCTTCGGGCGGCCAAACAGTCGCTTGGCAATCCAATCGACGCCGCCGGTCTGCTGCACACCGGCGCCCACGACAAACAGAATTGCAACCGTGACCATCCCTTCGTTCGACATGCCCGACAGCGCGTCGCCGGGAGTGAGAATGCCCATCAGCACCAGAATGCAAACGCCAATAATCAGCACTACATCGGGGGCCAGATTGGTGAACGTCAGCAGCGCGAGAATGCCCAGTACGAGCGACAGCGTAAACTGCCCCTGCGAGAACGGCAGGTAGTTCCAAACGGCTTTGGGATCAAAGGCAGCAAGCAGTGGTGGCATGTCGGTGATGGCGTGGCACGTTGACGTGTACGCGCTGGAAAGGTGCGGAAGACGAGCGGCGGGAGACATGGAAATTATGCCAAGTTCACGCCATCGGTCCCCAGTTCAATCGACATCCAGGCCGAAAGTTCATCATGTTGATTTGCAAGAGGAACATTCTGGTTGCTAGCTCGCCCGGCGCGAAGGGGCGAACGGCAACCCATCGCGTTCGTTAGGGCGTGTTGCTTGGTGGGAATGATCGGTTACAGGTCCACCGTTACGCCCTTGCTAACGCGACGGGCTTCCTGCGGCGATGCCGCGTTAAGGCACCGTTATTCCCCAATTGCTACCACCCGCTTCGATCTCTTCCATCATCTGCGCATGAAAGCGTTGGTAACTCTTGCCGTGTGGACACAGACCGGCGTACTCGTTCCAGATCCAGTGGATCGTATCGAGATCCACTTTGCCTTGCAGCTTCGTCTCCAAACGTTGTTGAAAGCTGCGGATCGTCCGGGCATCGGCTTCAAACGGAAGCAGGCTATTGCCATGCAGGTTGATCGTCCAAGCCACTGCGCTTTCCCATTGCTTGGGTGTTAGCTCCGGGGGACGTCGCAAAGCCAGTCCTTTGAGTTGCTCACGCAGCAAGCGATTGCGGCGAAAGGGTTCGCGATAGTGCTCGTCAAACCAGGCAAACCCGGCCAGCAGAACAGCGATGGCAGTGATCACAATCAGCAATCGCCGCAGGCTGAAGCGGATGTCTTTCCACGCGGCATCGATCATGTTGTCACCATTCCTGAACGACTGCAGCAACGTTCATCATCACCCGCCGGCACTTACGTTCCTTGGGGAGGGCGAGGCGGGCGAGACTCCCGCCGAGCCGTGGTGGCGATGGGAAGACTCCAACCCTTTCGTTTTTGTTCCAAATCGACGGACCAAATGGATAGACAAGATCTACGGGCGGCAGATCGTCCACGGCGCGGCTCGGCAGGAGCTTCGCCCTCCCAAAAAAACGTGCCAGCTTGAACGCTTACACCGCAACACCGCAAAACCGCAAACCGCAAAACTTCACGTGACCCAAGCTGTCATTAATCAGCCATACAACTACCACCCACTATTTACTGACAAAAACATCACGACATACACAGACCTACTGTGCGAGTTTACATCGAATCAATTCACTGCTTTGTTAACGGCGTCTTTTCCGGCGATATCGAAAATGGGGTGCGTGTTGAATAATTCGCGAATCCATTTGCGCCGTTCTCGGCAACGGCGCGTATTTGTCGCCAAAAAGCGGCGATTAATTCAACAAACACGAAGGAAATCAGGGCTGCAGAAACACGGGTTAAGGGAGGTGACGGTTCGGATTGCGAACCTGGAGCCTAGTGTAGCGGTCGTGGTTCACTCGCCTCCACAAAAAACGAAGCGAAATGCTGTAACCAACTGGAGAAACGCGTGTAGTGCGTGGTAGCCTCACCATTCTCAGGACCAGCCGATCATGACCGACACCATCCATTGCCCCAATTGTGGACAGCCACTGCCGCCTGATGCGCCGCAGGGGGAATGCCCGCGCTGCCTGTTGCAAGCGGGGCTCGAAAGTCAGCCGGCGGTCGCGGGAATGGCTCCCAGCGGCGTCGGCCCGATCGCCGTGACCCGCACTTCTTCGGCTCATTCGCATTTTGTGCCGCCTACGGTCGCCGAGCTGCAATTGCGAATTCCGCAGTACGAGATTTTGGAATTGATTGGGCAGGGAGGCATGGGGGCCGTCTATAAAGCGCGGCAGCGCGGGCTGGAACGGTTGGTGGCGATCAAGATCTTGCCGTTCGAAGTCAGCCAGTCGACAGCTTTCGCCGAGCGCTTTGCGCGCGAGGCCCGCGCGCTGGCCATGCTCAGCCATCCGCACATCGTCGCCGTGCACGACTTCGGCCAGGCCGAAGGGATGTGCTACTTCGTGATGGAGTATGTCGCCGGGGTGAACCTACGGCAGGCGATTCAGGCCGGCAAAATGAATCCCGCCGAAGCCCTCGCCATCGTGCCGCAGATTTGCGAAGCGTTGCAGTTTGCTCACGACGAAGGAGTCGTGCATCGCGACATCAAGCCGGAAAACATCCTGATCGACACACGCGGCCGCGTAAAAATCGCGGACTTCGGCCTGGCGAAATTGCTCGGCACGCAAACGCCCGAACATTCGCTGACCGGCACGCAGCAGGTCATGGGCACGTTGCGCTACATGGCCCCCGAGCAGATGTTTGGCAGCAAAGAAGTCGATCATCGCGCCGACATCTTTTCGCTCGGCGTCGTCTTTTATGAATTACTCACTGGCGAATTGCCCATCGGTCGCTTTGCGCCCCCGTCGAAGAAGGCTGCCGTCGATGCGCGGCTGGATGACGTTGTGCTGCGGGCGCTGGAGAGTGAGCCGGCAGAACGGTATCAGCATGTGAGTGAAATGAAAACGGGCGTCGAGGCGGTCGCCAAAGCTCCGCCGATGCAGCGCGCACCAACTCCGCCGCCGATGCAACCAACGCCAGGGCCAACTGCACCTCAGTCCTTCCTCGGCACACCCTATCACTTGCTGCTTTGCTGCGCTCTATCGCTGGCCACCCTGTGGTTTGTGCTGTACTTCGGTCCGCCGGTTCTTACCATGATCGACGGCCCTGATCTGGAACTGCTCAAAGTCGGGCGCGATTGGGATTTGGGAACGACCGTCAACAGCATCATGAGTACGCTTGTCGTAGCGTTTATTGTTCTCGCAGGCGGAACTGCTTTTGCGTGGTGGAAGTATCGCGAAGCAGGCTTGCAGCAACAGCACGAGTCTGGGGCGATTGCTCTGCGCGACGCGCGAGCAACCACCGCGAGCGATGAGCCGCGGCTGTCGCGAACCGCATTGTGGGGAGCGATTCTTGCTCCGTTGTTTCTGCTTACGTTGCTGATAATTTCCGGCAGCACGATCGTCGTCCATCGAGTGGATGGGGTTAGCTCCGGGCCGCCGTTAGCAATGCGAATCGTCGCCATGGTGCTTTTGGTCCCGGGAGTCGTCGGCCTCGTTTCGCCGTTTGCGACGACTTTGCTCGGCATCCTGGCGATCTCACAAATTCGCAATGCCAAAGGAAAGTTGTACGGCTTGCCACTGGCAGTATTCGATGCCCTGGTTTATCCCTTGCTGTTGCTCGATGTGTTGCTGGTCTGGCTCGGGTTCCTGTTGTTTGTGATGGTGCTCAGCCTGGTGCTGCAATTGGGGCCCAATCAGAGCATGACGGTGATGGGGCCGCTGCTGCTCACGGTGCTGCTCATCGTGCCGATGGTGCTCGTGCTCGACGCCTGGCTTGTGCGTCTGGCCTGGCAAGCCGCGAACAAAGGGCTGGAAGGTAAGGAAGAGAAGAAGCCGCTGCCATACAAAGAACCGCCGCCGTTTCAGCCATCGGAAACGGGCAACACTTCGCTGGCAGTGGTCATCGTGTTCGTTGTGCTGGCGATATTTGCAATCCCCGTCGTGTTGGCAGGTGGAGTGCTGGCTGCGTATTTTTTCAGCCACGGTTCATCGCCAGCGCCGGCGAGGGTCGTGATCGAACGTGGGAACGACCAAGGGGAGTTGAGAGCGGTGACACCGCCGCGGCCGGCTGAATTGAATCAGCCGGCGAAGGAAAATTGAGCCGTTACTTCGGCTTGCGTTTGCCCGAAATCCGCCCTTTGGCGGCGTTGACCGGGCGAGCATCGGGATACTTGGCGACCAGTTCGCGCAGCGAGCGGGTAATCGCCAGATCGAAATCGACAAAGGCATTCAGATCGACCGCAATCCGGCCGCGGGCCGAATTGTGGCACAACACGAACTGCAACTCCGGCTCAGGGCCAGTTTTCATCGGCTTTGCCTTCTTGCCTCTCGGCGAAAGGCCGCACTTGCTTGCTGTTCCGGCAAACAAACTTCCCTGCGGCAAACTACCTGGTTTTTAGCCAGGAATACCTGGTTCGCGAATCAAGGTTCGAACTCCTACCGGTTATTCGCACAAACCCTCGCGATATTATTCCGACGCTAGAAAACCCCCTAAGGTTCGCGGGGTCCGATTTCGGGTTACCGCAAAAGGGTGAAAAGCGAGGACGGACGAGGGACGAGGTTTTTGTTTCGTTCGCGCCAAAAGACTGTTACACTCCCACGCATCCCACATCCCTTACCTCGAATCCCTTCCTCCCATGAGCCGCGTTCTCACCGAATATCGCTACGAAAAGCTCACCTGGCCGGAAATCAACGACGCAGTCGATCTGGGGCAGGTTTGCATCCTGCCCTGCGGCGCCGTCGAGCAGCATGGGCCGCACTTGCCGCTCGATGTCGACCTGGTCTGCCCCGGCGGCATTGCCAAAGGAGCGGGGCTGGAGCTCCCTGAAAAAATGAAAGTCCTGCCGATCGTCGCATATGGTTACACCGGCCATGTGATGGATTTCCCGGGGACGATCAACAACGACTTCGAGCACTTCATGCATCATGTGCTTGATATCACCAAGTCGCTGGCTTACCACGGCTTTAAGAAGATCATCTTGCTGAACGGCCATGGTTCGAACATGCCGAACCTCGACCTCGTCGCGCGGCGGACCAATCTTGAAACCGACGCCGAGTGCGTTTGCTGTGCCTGGTGGAACTTGCTGACCGTCGATAAGGAATTTCTGCCCAGCTGGCGGGAGAGCAAGTTCCCCGGCGGCTGTGCCCATGCCTGCGAGCTCGAAACGTCGCTTTACATGTATCTCGATGGCGACAATGTTCGCAAAGACCTGATCAAGAACGGCACGATCAGCTTCAATGAGGACGCCAGCCCGTTCTCCTGGGTCGATTTGTTTGCTGCCGGCCCGGCGACGGTCGTTTCCTGGACCAGCAGTTACAGCGAAACGGGCGTGCTCGGCGAAGCGGAATTGGCCACGCCAGAAAAAGGCCGCCGGGCCTATGAAGAAGCAGTCAAGCAATTGGTTCGCTACGTCAGTTGGTTCAAAGACCGCCCCAAGGATGTCCGCCGCGACCGGCATCGCAAACCACCGACCATGCCGCTCCCTTGGGGACAACGGCCTGTGTAGTGCTCGGCTTGAATTCCTTACAATACGAAAAGTGCACCATACTTCCCACCCAACCGAAAGCTCACCATGACTCCCACCGAAAAAGCTCAGTCCCTCGGCATCACCTTCACCGAACAGCCGGCCGGCTACCTCAACCTGTGCATCAAAACCGGCAACCTGCTGATGACCTCGGGCCATGTCAGCGATACCAAAGGCGTGCTCGGCACCGGCCTGACGGTCGACGAAGGTTACAAAGCTGCCCGCGAATGCGCCGTGAAAATCCTCCGCTCGGTCCATCAAGCCCACGGCACGCTCAACGGCCTGCGCGTGCTGAAGGTGCTGGGCTGCGTTTACTCGGCTCCGAGCTTCACCGACCAGCATCTAGTCATCAACGGCGCTTCGGATCTGTTCCACGAAATCTTCGGCAAGACCACCGACGGCTACCACGCCCGCTCGGCGTTGGGCTTTGCTGCCTTGCCAACGGGCGCTGCGGTTGAAGTCGAAGCGATTTTTGAGATCAAGAGCTAAGACAGATTGTGCCATTTCAAATTGGCAAACTGCGAGAATCCTTGATCGAAGGTAATGATCTGCATCCCGGCGGTCAGTGCAAAAGCCGCCAGGTATGCGTCGCTCCACACATTGGTCGCGAAACTTCTATTTTGGGTGAGAGTTCGCCAATGCGGCTCCAGGCCGGCGGGTTCGTCCGCGTTGCGAACTCGCGGATCATTTACGTAAGCGTCGGAGAGTTGCCACGCAACCTCGAGGCTGACTGCATCGCTCCCGAAAACCTTCGCGTTCGTCGACAGCCGCAAAAAACCCTGTTGAGTTAAGCGACAGAAGAAACAAGTGTCATCGGTTGCGAGTTGGTCGAACCAGGCCTTTGCGATGGCATGATGAACATGCGAACTGAAAGTGAGCGCCAACCAGACATTAATGTCGGGGAGCAGCATCTTCATCATCCATGATCTCGGCGATAGTGGAATTGGTCAGTTGCACAGTCCCTGGGCGGTCACTCACGACCAACGGCAACTGCAGACGCTGCTTGCCGGCATTTTCTGTGCGTGGCGGGCTCAACAAGGAAATGCAGACCAAAGCGCCTTCGGGCAATGATGCATTCCCCTCCGGAATGACCACACCATTTTGTACTCGGCCAGAAATGTTCATTCCTCAATTATCTCTTCACCACCGGAAACATACAAGTTCGGCGTTTTAGTTGACCGCCGCTGCACCGCAGCGGTAAAGTGACTTCACAGGCGCGTCAGGGCTGCGCCTGCGGAGGGCTGGCTCTATGAAAATCATTACGCACATCGCCGTTGCGATTTCTCTTTGGTGTCTAACAACGATGGCCCAAGCCCAGCAAGTGAACATCGGCGGGCCGTTCAACAGCGTTGGTCATAGCTTTTACGAAAACATCGGCACCAACTGGGGCCTGCGCGGGCCAGGCTGGTTCGCCAATTTTGGCGGTGGGGCTCCGGGTGTCGCGCCGCAGTTTGGTGGCTTTGATCCGAACGCCGGGGCCAATGGCGGCGTCGGTTTTCGGGCCGGCAAGGTCATGGGCTTTCTGAATTTCACGGCGGGCCAAGGGGCGAACTCGACGTTCGTGTCGCAGACGCCGAACGTGACGATTCCCAACGGCGGCTCGGGCTACTTCATCGACGGTTCATTTCGCCCGTTTGTCACTTCGATCATTCCGGTTGTCGGCGATAACTCCGATTCCAGTCCGCTGCACGAACGAATGCGCCGGCTGCAATCGGGCGAAGTACAAGCTCCGTCACCAGGTACTCCTGGCACCGAAACCGCCGAACCGGCTCCCGCAAACGGCGGTGGCGGAGGCGGTAGCACTGCTCGCGGCAGCTCCGCCGAACGTGGCGCCCTCAGCGTCGCAGCAATCAGAGCCCAAGCCGCGGCCGAACAACAGGCAGAAGATGGCGAACTCGCCGCGTTGCTTGAGAAGGCCTCGGGCGCCGAAGCTGCGGGCAAACCGAACGTCGCGAAAATTTACTACCAGATGGCCGCCCGCCGCGCGACCGGCGAACGCCAGCGCGAAATCCTCACTCGCATTCAATCGCTCAAGTAACAGTCCACGGCACACCATTTTCTCGCAGCGAGTTGTCTTCATGCACAAGCTGACGCTGTGGTTGGGGCTTGTGCTCGTAGCCTTCGTCGGCGTTCTGTCGCGGCACTCCGCGGCTCAAGACAAGCCTGCCTTCCCATCGATCGCCGCCGCCGTCACTGCCCTCGGCGATGACGAATTCGCCGTCCGTCAGCGGGCCAGCGATTTTCTCTGGCGCACAGGCAATCCCGCACTGCCGCAACTCGAACAGGCCACCCGCAGCACCGATCCCGAAGTGCGGATGCGTTCGAACCTCATCGTTCGCAATCTCCGCTTGGGGCTCACACCCGATTCGCCCGCCGATTTGCAAGTGCTGGTCCTGCAGTTTTACGACGGCGACCGCAACACTCGGTTGCGCGTAATCAACGAACTGCGGCAAAAAGCCGCGTACAAAACGCTGTTCGGCTTGATGCAAGTCGAGACCGATTCCACGAGCCGGCAGATGTTCTTCAACACGTTGCAAGCCGATATCCAACGCCTCGCGCCGCAAATGATCGCGAACAACGATTGGACGATCCTCGAGCAATGTCTCGACCTCGGCAAGAATACCGAAGCGGGCCGCGCTCAGTTCGTCGCCTTCGCCACGCTGCGTGAAAAATTGCCGGGCGAACTCGAGCGCGCCGAAGCTGACTTCACCAAGAATCCCACCGATGCCACGGCCGGTTTGCTGGTCGCCGCGCTGCTGCGAGCCAAAGGCGAAAAAGCCAAAGCTTTGGACGTCGCTGCCAACCTCAAAGCGCCGACGCCGCTCTTCTTGCAAGGGTTGGCGCGCGAGCAACGAGACTGGCAACGGCTGTTGGGATTCTACAACGAGAAATCGACCGTCGCTCGCGCTGAGCTTTATCGCCTTGCCTTGCGCGCCACGTGTCTGCGACTGGCTGGTCAAGCCGAAGCCGATCCGACCTTCCAAGAGTTGTTCACGGCAGCGCAGAGCGAAGACGTTTGGTACGCCGGCAAAGTGGCCCTGCTCAACGATCGCCCCGCCGAGGCGCTGTCGCTGTTGGCAGCGAACGGCTTGCGACCGATGGCCTTTGATCTGCTTGTGCAGCAACAGCGCCACGCCGAGGCACTCAAGCTGGCGGGCATCACCGATGATGTCGAACTCGACTCTCCCTGGCTGGGCTCGCTCACCGGCGAGAAGTCGGTCCGCACCAGCCGCACCATCGACCGCTTTTCGTTTGCCGTCAGCATCGCTGCCGAGTTGCGGTTGCTAGGCAAGCAGAAGCAATACGACGAACTGCGCGAGTTGCTCGAAACGGTCGCCGCCGCCGATGACTCCCGCGGTGCATATTGGATTCAACTCGCCAAGCTCGAACGTCAACCAGGCCAGCAGCAGCAACTGTTGCAGCTTTACAGTCGCGCTGCGGATCGCAATTTGACTGGTGTGCTGACCGCGTTGTTCACCAGCAAACGGGCGCCTAAAGCGCAACTCTGGTGGGACGCACTCAGTGGCGATGCTCGCTGGGAAGAACCTCTCGCACGCTTGCAAGCGGTGGCCGTGGCCATTTCACCGCAGGTCTTTGGCCGCCATGTCGATGTCGATTGGCCTGCAATCGCGCGCTTCGCCACCGGCAAGGCCAACGACTTGACAACCGCTCCAGCGCAGCGCGGCAAACTGCACGTGCTGCTCGCCGAAGCCTGCGCAGCACGCAACGAGCGCGCACAAACGGAAGCGCACTTTCAAGCGGCTTGCCTGGCCGAGCCCGCATCGGCCGAAGCCTATGGCGATTGGCTCTTCAACGGCGAGCGGTGGACCGACGCCGCCACGCAGTACAGCCGCGCGGCCGAAGCCAATCAAGCCAACCCGCTCGCCTGGTATCTGCAAGGCACCGCGCTGCAGCGCTCGGGCAAAGAGGAGGAGGGACGCAAACTGCAGAACACGGCCAACCTGATGTGCCTCGATGCTCCGTCGCGTTATCAGCTGGCGATGGCCTTACAGGAGCGAAATCTGCGGGCCGAGTCGTGCGAACAATGGCAATTGCTGCAGCAGACCGGCAACCCCGAGGATCAATTCGTCACCATTGCCAATCAATACCTGGGCAATCTGCTTGCGGAAAAAGAACCATTGCGTGCGGCTGAACATTGGGACCAGCTGCGATTTTACGTTCTCAAACCGACGACGAATCTGACCGAACAGGCTGGTTATCTCGACATGGCTCTTTCGCTGCACCGCACGCGCGCCCGCGGGCTACTGACGAAAGGCGATCGCGCGGCGGCATTGCGGCATTTGGCGATTTGCGAATCCTTGCAGCCCGGAGAAATCAAAGTCGTCGAAGAGTTTGTGCCACTGCTCCGCAAAGCCGGCCTGGAAGCCGAAGCCGACAAGCTGTTCGAAAACTGTTTTCAGGTTTACGAGCAGCTGACCAAAACGTATCCGCAAAGTGCGAACTTTCATAATCAGGCCGCGTGGGTGGCCGCAATCTGCGAACGTCGGTTGGATCAGGCGCTCGCGCTGGCCGAACAAGCGGTGAAACTAGCGCCAGAAAGTCCGTCGTATGCCGACACGCTCGCCGAAGTCCACTTCGCCCGCGGCAACTACGAACGGGCCGCCGAGTGGGGCCGCAAAAGCGCCGCGCTCGATCCGGGTAATAAGTTTTATGAGGAACGGCTGCAACGATTCCTCCAAAAAGAGCCCCGCACGAAGTAACAGTAATTGGCGCTGCCACATCCAATCCAGGAAACCTGCCATGATCGCTCGCCTGCCTCTCTCAATCGCTGTTTGTCTCCTTGCTTTCTGCAGCCCGCCACTCGCGCACTCCGCGGAGCCCACTGATCTAAAATCACTCGTCAAACTGGCAAGTCCCGCCGGTGGGCACATTCATCCGGCCGTTTGTCGCACGGCGAAGGGCACGCTCGTCGTCACTTACGGCCAGGTGAATCATCGCGATCTGCGAATTCTTCGTTCAACCGACGACGGCCAAACGTGGTCGCAGCCGGAGCCGTTTGCTGCCACGATCAAGAAAAGCTATTACCCTGGTTCGCTCACTGCGCTCGCAGATGGCAGCCTGGTGCATTGTTGGAATCGGTGGAGCACCGAGACGAACGAACAAGAACCGCGGAGCGTCCTCTATTCGATCTCGCGTGACGAAGGCTTGTCGTGGAGCGATCCGCAGCCGTTGCCGCGCGACGAAAAAGTCCGCAGCGTGATCCGTCATCCGTTTGTCGAACTCGCGGCGGACCGCTGGCTCTTTTCGCTCGATGATCGGACCTTTATTTTTCGCCCAGCATCATCCACTGCGGAAAATTTCGGCGACGGTCGAGTCCACGGGCTGACGCCGATTGTCCGCACGCCGAAGGGAACTTTTGTGAGCGGCAGCGGCAAAGGGTTGCGCTCCACCGACGAGGGCCGCACCTGGCAGGAAGTGAAAGGAATGCCCGACATCAAAACGCAAGGTTGGCGGCATGAGTTGGTCTGCCTCTCCAACGGCTGGCTGCTCGCTTCGGAGATTCTCGGCCCCGGTGTCGGCGGCGAACGAATTCGCTATGTCATCTCGACCGACGACGGCCAGACGTTTGACAAGACCTACGAATACTACAGCCCCAACCGCCCGATTGGCGGCCGCGCATGCCCACGGACAGTGGAGTTGAACAAAGAAACGATCGGCGTCGTGTTTTACGATGTGGATGCCAAGGAGCAGGAAGGACGCGGGTTGTTCTTTTTACGGATTCCGTTGGCCCAATTGACCAGGTAGAACCGCGCTAACCAGAAAACGTTCCGAGCGAGTCGGCACTAATGAACAAATAGGCCGCCAGCGCGATGCCGCCGGCAGCCACGAGCGCAGCCATCCAGACACTGAAGCTCATCCAATAGGGGCTGGGCCGAAGATCGCTGGTTAGTTCGCGGCAGAACAACACATGCTGCCGAGCCGCGACGGCGATCATGAGGCTGCCGATCAGCACGAAGCCGACGCCAAGCAATGTGGAAAAGACAGTAGGGCGGTTATTCACGTGTTGACGCATGACGATTGTTAGAAACAGACCAAACCGTGCGACGAGAAAACCCACGCCAATCACTGCCAGGCCCGTGCGCAGCCAGGCCAGCAGGGTGCGCTCAGCAGCGAAGAAAACGCGAGGGTCGTTGTTGGTTGGCATTACTTTTTTAGTTCCACACGAGCTTTGGTCAACGCTTCCTCGAGCGCACCGCGATTCGTCTTCTCCGGATCAAACTTTGCAGTGACGAGGCCATCCTTAAAGCTGGCCGTCGCTTGCTCGACTCCTTCGATCCGCGCGACACTTTCGTAGGCCGCGAGCGCACAACCTTTGCAATCGAGGCCGACGACGCCGATCTCAACTGCTTGCAACTTCTCTTTGGGCGTCGTGCTCAGCGGCTTGATGCTGAAGGTTGAGCGCGAGTGAGTCCGCACCGCGTTATCAAGTCGCTCGGGAATCTTTTCCGGCTTCGCCTTGTCGAACGACTTGTTCGCCTCGTATGCAAAGACGGCTTCGGCGTTTGCATAATCGATGCTAAGCAACCTCGCGTCTGGGATTTGCACCATCACCTCGCGCAGATCAGCTTCGCGATCGGGGGAGAAGAGGCCGTTGACGCGGAGTTTGATGGTGGCGGGCGGTGCTGGTTCTTGCGATTGCGAAACGCAAGCGGCGGAAACGAACACGAACACGGTTATCAAAAATCGATTCAACATCTTAAAGTCCTTGCTCAACTCGCGTTCAGCCCCTCACCCCAACCCTCTCCTCGGAAAACCGAGTAGAGGGAGTGCGTTTTTTCTCGCTGCTAACTCACTTCGTCCTGAATAACTCGCTCTGCACCACTTCGTGAATCAACGTGCGGATGCCGCCGTCTTTCTTTAACGTGCGGTCGACAATCGTCGCGATTGGTTCGCGGTCGCTGAAGGCGAGGTCGTGGCCTGTCGAATAAATCGTCAATTGCTGCGCCAGGTTTTTCAGCAGGAGCGAGTGGTTGCCGGCGATCAGCGATTGATATTCGAGTACATCTTTGAACTGACGATCGTCGGGCAGAACTCCAGAGGCATCGACGGGCGGACCTAATTTGAAACTGATGCCGATGAACGGATCGATGCTGCCGCGCGGGGCGGGATCACCCTCGCCAATCGATCGATAACGCGTTCGCAAACCGCCGATGACGTCGAAAGCTTCGAGTGCGAAGCCAGGCGGGTCCATCTTCGCGTGGCAGGACGCGCAGGCGGTGTCTTCGCGATGCTTCGCCAGTTGTTCGCGAATCGTGCTCGCGCCGCGGACGTCAGGTTCGATGGCCGGCACATTCGGCGGCGGCGGCTCGGGCTCGATTCCCAGCAGTCGCTCCATCACAAACGCGCCGCGCGGCACTGGCGACGTCGTCGTGCCATTGGCCGTGATTTTTAAGATTGCCGCTTGCGTCAAAAACCCGCCGCGGGGCGAACCGGCAGGCAACGCGACGCGGCGTATCTCCGGGCCGCTCACGCCCTCGATGCCGTAATGCTTCGCCAGCTTTTCGTTGATCATCGCAAAGTCGGAACGGATCAAATGGCTCGCTGGGAGGTTCTTTTCGATCAGCTCGCGGAAGTACGCCCGCGTTTCGCCGACCATCGAATCCTGCAGGTAAGCGCTGAACTCAGGATAGAGCTTGCGATCGGGATCGGTCGCCGCAATCTGCCGCAGCTTGAGCCATTGCCCCAGAAAGTCTTCGACAAACCGCTGCGAGCGAGGATCTTTCAACAGCCGTTCGACTTCACCTCGCAATACATTAGGCTGCGACAGTTTTCCTTCTGCGGCAAGCTTCGTCAGTTGTTCATCGGGCTTGCTGTTCCAAAAGAAATACGATAGCCGGCAAGCCAGCGCGTGATCATCGAGCTTGCCCGCTGGTTCGATGTGATAAAGAAAATCGGGGGAACAAAGTGCCGCGCGATATGCCCAGCGCATCGCCAGTTCAAAACAATCGCCGGCCTGCAATCGCTCGTCCACTTTAGCGACGTAGGCTTGTCGCACTTCGGCCGGCACCGGACGGCGGAAGGCTTTCGGCAGAAACGCCGCGAGCAAGCGATCGGCATCGACCAGCGGTTGTTCGCTTTGTACGGTCCAAATCCCCATGGCGGGATCGGGACGATTTTTGGCAGCGCCAATTTCCTGCCGCATCATTTTTCGCTTCGGCGGTTTCATGTGCGGATGATCGGCCGGTGTGAATTCGACGAGTGGCAGATCGCCGAACAGCGACTTGTGACTCGCAGGCGGCCAGGTGTCGTGGAGTGGGCCTTCGACCTCCAACCAATCGACCCCGATGCCGGGACCCGTGAACGCCATCGCGCGGCCCTTGCGGCTGTAATTAACCACTGGTGCCAGCGACGCCGCATTGAAGCCGATCGTTTCTTTGTAGTTGAGCCAATGCACAAACTCATGCACGCGCGACTCGAGTGACGGCGCCGCGTAATAACCGAGCACATAACTCGGATGCCCGCCGTGACGACCATCCTGGCTGAGCTGCACAGCAGAGAGGCGGGCGGCTTCGGTGCCGCGAGCCGGAGTTACCTTTCCCTTGTCCCAACCAAAGCTGAAGAACGACGCCCGCAGTCGATAGCGGCCCGGATAGAGGACCGCGAAGTCGAGAAAATACGGATTGAACGATTCGTCTTCGTGGCGAAAGATGCCGGTGCTGCTGCCGCGCTCGAACGAACCAATTCGTTCGTGCGCGCCTTGATCGATGTGCCCTTGCTCGCCGGCCGGTGGATATTCGGGATCGGGTTGCTTGTTGACGAGCAGCACCGCGTCGCCGTTGCCGAGGATGTGCCCCACGTTGCGGGCCAGCGAGATTCGCTGCGTCTTCAGCGGCGGCGCCTGCGGCTGCGTTGCGATCGCGAGATCGAGCGCGTGATCGGCAGCTTCCACATACTTGGCCAGGTTCACATGCGAGATGTCAAGCGCGTCGCTATTCTTGTCAAAACCATGTGCCGAGCCATCGGCGGGTAAACTGCCGTACAGTGCGATGCCCGGCATGTCGAACAAATCGCGGATGGTGTTTTCGTATTCGGCGCGCGTGAGGCGGCGAACACCGGTGCGGCCCTCTGTCAGTTTCTTTTGCTCCGCTGCGATCAAGTCGGTACGCAGGGATTTCGTAACCGCCGCGATGTCTTCTGCTTTTGGTCGCGGCTCTTTCTTCGGCGGCATTTCGCCGGATTCGATCCGGTCGTGAATCTTCACCCAGCGAGCGAAGTTTTCCTGGTTGCCGAGTTCCTGCTTGAAGGTGGTGAGGTCGAGGCCACCTTCTTTGGTATCGGCGTCGTGGCAGCTGATGCAGTGGGTTTGGAAGAACTTGGCTTTCTCTTCCGCGCCGTTAGCGATGACTGTGAGCAGGAGGACACCACAGAAACACAGGGGGACGGAGATGCGCATGGCGGAACTTCGTGGCGAGAGAATGGCTGGATTTTGAACAAGGATTACGAGAGCATTTCGAGCCCGCGCATCGTCCCTTTCCCCGTTGAGAACTCACTGGTTTCGACGCCCAGACGCTGCAACATGCTGAGGTAGAGGTTGCTGAGCGGATAGTTGTTCTTCTGATCAAAGGCCAGGTGCTGGCCATGCTTGAAGCCGCCGCCGGCCAGCAGCACTGGGAGGTTGACATTGGAGTGCGAATTGGCACTTCCCATGCAAGTGCCATACAGCACCATGCTCCGGTCGAGCAGCGATTGGCCTTCTTCTTTCGTTTCGCTGAGCGCAGTGAGGAACGCGTTGAGGGCTTCGAATTGTCCTTCTTCCTTTGCCTTCAGCTCCGCGAGGACTTCGGGGCGGTTGCCGTGGTGCGTGATGTTATGAATCACCGTCGTATCGATAAAGAGCGAGATGATCCGCGTCGAATCGGTCTCGAGGGCGAGCTTCATCACGTCGAACATCAGCCGTGTTTTGCGGACAAACTCCTTTTGATCCTCGATGTCTTCCGGAGCTGTCGCAGCGACGGTTGGCTTCGGTTTGTATTCCCATTCTTCGCTGCTGTGCAGTCGCTGTTCGAGCTCGCGGACGCTGGACAGGTATTGATCCATCCGCTGCTGGTCAGCCTTCGACAGGCTGCGATTGAGTCGTTTTGATCGATCACCCACGAAGTCGAGCATGCTGCGGCCCTGCTTCAGCGCTTCGACGTTGGCGGCCACTTCGTCCGCCTTGCCTTGCACGAACAGCTTGGTGAAGAGCTTCTTCGGGCTCCGCTCGGCCGAAATCGGTGCGCCGCTGCGCGTGAAGCTGAGCGTGGCACTTCCTTCGCCGCTCATCGCCAGGACGAGTGATGGATAGCGTGTGCGGTTGCCGACGTGCTCGGCCGCATATTGATCGAGCGAAACCCAGTTGCGAAAGCCGCCTCGCTCGGGATGCGGCGTGCCGGTGAGAAAGCACTTTTCCGCGGCATGCGCTCCGGTCACGCCGGGCAAGCTGACGCCGGAAAAAATCGTCATCTGCTCGCGATGTTTCGCAAGTTTCGCGAGGTAGGGCGTTTCTTCGTAATCCTTGCCGTCTTTCTCCGGAAAGAAGTACTGCGGCAGGATGCCCATGTTGGTTTCCATGCAGACCATGCGGCGCGGAATGGCCGCTGCCTTTGTGTCGCCACCAAAGGCAGGCCGCATGGCGTCAAGTAGCGGCAAGGCCATGGCGAAGCCAGCGCCACGGAGGAAGGTTCGTCGATTGAGTTGCAAGGGCATGGGTGGTTAGTTCTTGGTTCTTAGTTTGAAGTTTGTAGAACGTTCGCTCACCTCGGAACTCCGGGGAGATGAAGTGAATTGCAAATGCTCACGCAATAATCTCTTGAATTGGTTTGCCGTGATCAATATCCAGCCGCTTCCGCCCTGGAATCTCCAACCGTCGCGAGTCGAGGCCCAACTGCTGCATGATCGTCGCATGAATATCGGTTACATAGTGGCGATTTTCCACGGCATGGAAACCAATTTCATCAGTGGCCCCATGCACCACGCCACCTTTAATACCGCCGCCGGCCATCCAGACGCTGAAGCCGTAAATATGATGGTCGCGGCCATCAGCTCCTTGTGTGCCGGGCGTGCGGCCGAACTCGCTGGCGAAAATGACGAGTGTCGATTCGAGCAAGCCGCGTTGCTTCAGATCTTTCAATAAACCAGCGATCGGTTTATCAACCGCGAGAAAATTCTTAGAGTGATTCGCCTTCAGGCCGCCGTGCGCATCCCACACGCCGGCGCCACCAGCGCCGTGTTGGACTTGAATGAACCGCACGCCCCGTTCGACAAACCGCCGGGCAGCGAGCATTTGCAAACCAAAGTCCTTCGTCGCGGCTTCGTTGATGCCATACATCTGTTGTGTCGCGGCCGTTTCGCGATTGAGATCGAGCGTCTCGGGCACCGAAGTCTGCATGCGATAGGCGAGTTCATACGCTTTAATCCGCGCGCTCAACGCCGGATCGTTCGGATACTCCTCGGCTTTGAGTTGATTCAACTTGCCGACGAGATCGAAACCGATTTGTTGCTCCGCCGCGGTCAGGTTCTTCGCCGGCTTGCCGAAGTCGAGCGGGTTGGCGGGATCGACGCGGATCGGAATCGCATCGTGAGCCGGGCCGAGGTAATGGCCGTCCTTGGCGTTCCAATACTCGCGCTTCCCCATCGAGATGAACTGCGGCAAGTTGTCGTTCAGCGAACCCAAGCCGTAATGCACCCAGCCGCCGAGCGTCGGATACTCCCCGTCGAGCATGTGGCGGCCCGAGTGAAACTGCGTCTGAGCGCCGTGATTATCATCGGTCGTGTACATCGAGCGGATAATCGCCAGATCATCGACGCACGAACCCATGTGCGGCACCCAGTCGCTCATCTCGATGCCGGCCTGGCCGTACTTCTTGAAGCCAACCTGTAGCGGATAGAGTTTGTTCCGCTGCTGGCCGTTGGCATCGTTAATGACCGTCACGCGGGCCAGCTTCAGCTTCTCCGGATTCTGCACATCTTTATGCGGCGTCTCGGCGATCGACTTGCCGGCATACTTCGTCAGCTCCGGCTTCGGATCAAACGACTCCATGTGTGACACGCCGCCGTTCATGAAAAGCCAGATGACGCTCTTGGCCTTAGGGGCGAAGTGTGGTTGGCCGGTTGGCGGCGACCATTCTTGAGCGTGATCGGCGCGCACGATGCCGTCTTGCGCCAGGAGTGAACCGAGCGCGAGCGAGGAGAGGCCCGTTTTGAGGAAATTTCGGCGCGGCAGATGGTTCATGTTTCAAGTCCTTCTTCACTCAGCGGATCGTGACGAAGTCGTTGTGATTGAGCAGGGCGTGGACGATTTGAATACGGGCTTGCGCGGCGGCATTCGGCGTTTTCTTTTGCGTGGCGATTTCGGTCAATTGTGCGAGAGCGGAGACAATCAAGTCAAATTCCGGTTTCGTGGGTTCAGTCGCCAATATGTTCAGAAAGGCAGCACGCACAAACTCCTCGTCGCCGACTGCGTTGATGCGTCCAGCAATCTTCTCCGCCATTGCCGTCGCCAGCGGACTGTTTTCGAGGGCCAGAGCCTGCTGCGGCACGATGCTTTCGCTACGGCGGTAACATTCGAGCACGTTCGCGTCGTCGAAGATCGACAGAAACTGCTGATGCTCGTTGTGGGAGTGAACGAAGTACAAGCTGCGACGTTTGCTGTTCTGATCAGCGACTGGAATCGACGGGCCGCCCATCTTTAAATCAAGTTCGCCGGCGAGATGCAGCAGGCTGTCGCGAACCAATTGTGCTTCCATCCGTCGCGGATTGGCTCGCCAGTAGAACTTGTTGTCGGGATCTGCGGCCAGCGTTTCCGGCGTAGCGTTTGCGTTCGACGAGTTGAGGCGATACGTCTGCGAAGTGCAAATCAATCGATGCAGGTGTTTCAGGCTCCACTTGTTGTCACGTAGTTCAACAGCCAGCCAATCGAGCAACTCTGGATGCGTCGGCGGCGTCCCTTTGCGGCCGAAGTCAAAGACGGTGGGAACCAGCGCTTTGCCGAAGTGTCGATTCCACACATGATTCACCACGACGCGCGCGGTGAGTGGATGCCGCGGATCGGCGATCCACTTTGCTAGGGCAGTTCGTCGGCCGGTGCTGGTCGAGGGGAATGGCTTGCGGCGCGAAGCGTCGTTCTCCAGGTTGTTTTCGAGCGTTTTCAAAGAGCCGACGAGCGACGTGTACGTTTCGCCGGGCATGGCTAAGTTCTTCGTCGCGGTCTCCAGAGCCGTCTTCGCCGCGGCGAGTTTCTTTTCGGGATCTGCTTTCTTGTCGGCAGCAGCGATATGTAAGGCGAGTTCGGCGCGGGCGACTTCTTCTTCGGCCTTCTTCGCCGCAACGGTTTTCTCGGCAAGGGCCGCGGCGATGAAAAAGGACTGGGCCACATCAGAGACCGTTGTCGCATACTTGATTCGATCGGCAGCGAGCCGCGCTGCTACGGACGCGACATTCGCCTCGGCGACGGCGAGTGACTTTTCAGCGACGCTTAGTTCCAGTTGGGTTTTTGCCTTTTGATCTTCCAACGCTTCAGCGTGTTTCTTCTGCGCGGCAGCCAGCGCATCGCGCGCCAGCGCGGCCAATTGGTCGGCCGACTTTTGATGCGCGGCGATGACATGTTCACGCAAACCAGGCTGCTGTGCTTCCAGCGGCAATAGCACCGTTTCAATCGCAAAGGGTTCGAACGCCAAAAACGCCGGCGGCCGCGGCTCGATCATTTTCGTTTTGTCGGGATTGCGATCGTCACCACGGATGTGCAAAAACGTCGGCGCATCAAGATTGCAATCAAAGGGCCGCGGAATGCCGTTCTTTTCGAAATCGAGTTCGTCGCCGACGACATCGGTGCGAACCTGATACGGCTCGAAGATGGCCCGCAGCTGATAATACTCAACTTGCGAGAACGGATCGTATTTGTGGTCGTGGCACTTCGCACAGTTGAACGTCAAACCCAGAAACGCCTTGCCCGTGTGTTCGACGGTTTCGTCGAGCCAACTGGTGCGGTTGAACTTGAAATACTGCCGCGCGAGAAAACCGCTGCCGCGCAGTTTGTCGAGATTGTTTGGATAGAGTTCATCGGCCGCGAGTGACTCCCGAATCATCTGGTCGTAAGGCTTATCCGCATTCAGCGATTCGATGATCCAATCACGCCAATGCCAGATGTGTTTTTGCGAATTGCGAACCTCGGCGCCGAGGCCCCACCAATCGCTGTAGCGATAAATGTCCATGAAATGCCGGCCCCAGCGTTCGCCATATTGCGGGCTCTCCAGCAGCCGATCGACGACTTTTTCATAGGCATTCGCTGAATCATCCGCGAGAAAGGCATTCAGTTCCTCGAGCGTCGGCGGCAAGCCAACGAGGTCGAGCGAAACGCGCCGCAGCCACAGGCGCCTGTCAGCCGGTTTTTGCGGCGTTAGTTTTTGCTTGTCATGTTCGGCCGCGATGAAGGCGTCGATCGGATTCTTCGCCCAGGCTTCGTTCTTCACGCTCGGCAACGCGGGTCGCTGCGGATTCTTAAACGCCCAATGGTCGCGCGGATCGCGCTCCGGTTGTTCGTTGTCGGGGCCTTTCGCGCCGGCGGCAATCCACACGCGGATGGCCGCGATCTCCGCGGGCTTCAGCGGCTCCCCCTCGGGCGGCATCCGTTCGGCGTCATCGGTGGCCGTGATTTTCGTCAGCAACAAACTGGCCGTCGGATCGCCGGCTTTGAGCGCCGCGCCGCTGTCGCCACCTTTCACGATCAGCGCCGCGGTATCGACGCGCAAGCTTCCCTCCTGCTTCAAAGCGCCGTGGCAGGCGAAGCAGCGTTCCTTCAAGACCGGTTTGATCCGTGTCGCGTAGTCATTCGCGGTGAAGGCGGCCTCTTGTGCAGCCGCGGTCGAGGCGACCAACAACAGCAGGAGCCAGCAAAGAGAATTGCACCGAGCCATGCGTTGTCCTCTGCTGGAAACATTCAGGCAGAAACGGGAGGGAAAGAAGGCGGGTGGGCAGCTTTGATCTTACTCGGTTTAAAACCAAAAGTCTTGACTTGTTTCCGCGAGATCGCCATTCTCATGCCGTTGGAGTGCCCCGCTGGAGTCCAGGCTTCAGCCGGTCTTCATCGCTCGTGCCAATTTGCCGGCTGAAGCCGGGACTCCAACCCAGAGGGCCTCTCCATGTTCCGTTTTGCCTGCGTGTTGAGTTGTCTGTTCACGGCAGTCGCCAGCGGCGCCGATCCGCAACGAACGCTGTGGACCACTTCCAAAGTGATCGGTTCTCCGGAGCCGCCGCCGAAGTACAAAACGCAGCGGGCTTTTCCCAAGTTGAGTTTCAATGAACCGCTCGATGCGGTCAGGCTGCCGCCGAATCCCGACGACCGTCTGCTGGTTGCCGAGCGGAAGGGAAAGATCTGGTCGTTCGTCGCCGATGACGGCACGGAAAAAGCCGACCTTGCATACGAATTCATCGGCAAGGATGAGCAAGGCCAGCCGCTGCCGCAGACCGTGTACGCACTGACGGTGCATCCGCACTTCGCCGAAAACGGCCTGGTCTACGTCACCTACATTCCCGATCCGCGCAAGGACAACGTGGCGAACGGCACGCGCGTTTCAGAGTTTCGAGTCGAAGGCAATCCGCCCAAGTTCGCTCCTGGTTCGGAAAGAACGATCATCGAATGGCACAATGGCGGCCATAATGGTGGAGCGCTGCAGTTTGGCAACGACGGCAAGCTGTATATCGCGACCGGCGATGCATCGGGCATCGCCGACGAGCGTCAGACCGGGCAGGACATCAGTGATTTGTTCGGGGCCATTCTGCGAATCGACGTTAATAACGGCGATGGGCGGAACAACTATGTCGTGCCCAAGGACAATCCGTTCGTCGGCGTGAAAAATGCCCGGCCGGAGATTTGGGCTTATGGTCTGCGGCAGGTGTGGCGGTTCAGTTTCAATCGCGCCGATGGTCAGCTCTGGGCCGGCGAAGTGGGGCAGGACTTGTGGGAAATGGTCTACGCCATCGAGCGCGGCGGCAATTACGGCTGGAGCGTGAGCGAAGGGCTGCATCCGTTTCGGCCAGAACGCAAATTGGGGCCGTCGCCGATCTTGAAACCGGTCGTCGAGCATTCGCACAGCGACTTTCGTTCGATCACCGGCGGCTATATCTATCGCGGTAAGAAACTGCCGGAGCTGAGTGGCCACTACATCTATGGCGACTTCGATACCGGGCGGATCTGGTCGTTTCTGCCGACGAAGCGCAATTCCGATCAGCAGTTCGCCGCGACGAACCACGGCGAACTTGCCCGCACCACGTATCGCATCGTGAGCTTCTGCGAAGATCACAACCACGAACTACTGTTCGTCGATTTTATGGGGGGAGGTTTCTATCACCTCGTTCCCGCGCCTGCCGTCGCGGCGACGGCGCCCTTTCCCAAGAAGCTGAGCGAGACCGGCCTGTTTAAATCCATCAAAGATCATCAGGTCGCGCCCGGCGTAGTTCCTTATTCCGTCAACGCCGAACTGTGGAGCGACCACGCGGTGAAAGAACGGTTCATTGCCATTCCCGGCGAGGGCAAGATCGGCTTCGATGAAGTCATTTATCCCGAGCCTCCTCCTGGTGCGCCGGCTGGCTGGAAGTTTCCCGACGGCACCGTGCTGGTGAAGTCGTTCTTCATGGACATGGAGCGCGGCAACCCGGCAAGTCGCAAACGACTGGAAACGCGGTTGCTCCATTTTCAAAAGTTTCCCGGCAGCAACGAAGTGGGCGATCAATATTGGCGCGGCTACACCTATGTGTGGAACGACGAGCAGACCGATGCCGAACTGCTCGATGGCGCCGGTCTCGACAAAACGCTGCGAATCAAAGACGGCGATCGCACGATCGAGCAGGTCTATCGCTTTCCCAGTCGCGCGGAATGCGCCCTCTGTCACAACAACGCGGCAAAGTTCGCGCTGGGCGTGAGCACGCTGCAACTGAATCGCGATCATGACTATGGCCATGGCAAGGTCAACCAACTCACCGCGCTCGAGCAACTAGGGCTGTTTGAAGAGCCGCTGCCAAAGAAACCTGCTGAGTTGCCGAAGATGGTGAACTACGAAGATGCGACGCAGCCAATCGAAGTGCGCGCTCGCGCTTATTTGCATTCCAACTGCGCCCACTGCCACACGAAGTGGGGCGGCGGCAACGCGGAGTTCAAACTCAGTTCCACGCTGCCGCTCGAGCAACTGGGCATCGCCGGCGTGAAGCCAGGCCACGGCGCGTTCGGCTTGAAGGAAGCTGCGTTGATCTCGCCCGGCCATCCCGAGAGCAGTGTGATCTTGCACCGCATGAAACTGAACGCCCTCGGCCGCATGCCACACATCGGTTCGAAAGCCGTGCACGAATCGGCCGTGAAGTTGGTGGAGGCATGGATCAAGGAATTGCCAGCCAAAAAGTAGGCGAATCGACGCAAGTCACCTGCAACCCAAAAGAGGGGCGTTCATTAATTCGATCGTCAGAATGTTGTTTTTCTCGGAAAAGGCGATCTAAGACAACCCGAAATAGGGGTCTGTTAATGGACACTTTGGATGAAACAGGTTATCTGTCGTTCCGAGTTACGTCGCGACACGACCGCTGACGCCATGCCCGAAGCAACGGCTTCAGCCTACAAGTGGGGAACTTGGCGAGGGGCGAGTGGTGGTCTATTGTCGAGGGATTCCCTGGCACCTTTCTCGATTGAAGTCCCCATGTCTGAACCACTCGTTATCAGCAACCGCGTGACCATTCCCGAGAGCGAGCTGCGGTTCTCGTTTGCCCGCAGCGGTGGGCCAGGTGGGCAGAACGTGAACAAGGTGAGCAGCAAGGCCACGCTCCATTGGGATGTGCAGCAGTCCCCCAGCTTGCCCGCCGATGTGAAGGGGCGGTTTTTAACGAAGTTCCAAAGTCGCATCACCACGCAGGGAGAGATTGTGGTGATCAGCCAGGAGTCGCGCGATCAGCCGAAGAATATTCAGTTGTGTTTGGATAAGCTGCGGGCGATGATTTTGGAAGTGCTCGTCCCGCCGAAGAAACGCCGGCCGACAAAACCGACGAAGGGTTCGAAAGTCCGGCGGCTGGATGCGAAGAAAAACAAGTCGCAGACGAAAGCCAATCGGCGGGCCAGTTGGGATTAATTATCCAAGGCGAGCCGTTTCCAGAAGGCAGACCACCATGCGCATCGGCCACTGTCAGTTGGATTCGCAACTCGGTGATTTTGACGGCAACCTCGCGAAGGTCGTCAAAGGCTTGGAGCAAGCAGACAAAGATCGTGTCGACATCGTTTGCTTTCCGGAATGTTTTTTGACGGGTTATCCGGACAAAGAAGAAGTCGCCCGTGAGGGTGCATTCACCACGGACTCGCCGCAGATCATGCAGGTGCTCGATCGTTCGGCGCGGTTCGAAGCCGCATTCATCGTGGGCTTCAATGAACTCCGCGGCAACGACCTCTACAATACGGCGATCGTCGCACACAAAGGGCATTTGCTCGGCAAGTACAGCAAGTGCTCGGCGTATATGAAGTTTCACAAGCAGGGGCGCGAGTTCCCGGTTTTTGAGCACCAGGGCGTGAAGTTTGGTGTGGTGATTTGTTCCGACGGTGGCTACATCGAGCCGACGCGGTTGCTGGCACTGCAAGGGGCAAAGATTGTGTTCGCGCCGCACTTCAACTACATCGGCAAGGATGGCTTGATTGCGCACTTCATGCACGTGCGGGCCGATCACATCGCGCGGGCGGTGGAAAATGGGGTGTACTTCGTCCGCGGCAATAATGTGTCGCTCGGCAAGGAAGAGTGCATCGAACGGTACGACGGTGTGGGTTACGGCGATAGCTACATCATCGATCCCTGGGGCGAGATGCTGCTCCGGAGTCGGCGACATAAGGAAGATTTTATCTTCGCCGACATCGATCCCACGGTGCAGGACAAAGCGTGGGGCGTGGGCAAGTCGCTATGGAGTGCCCGCGAGTTTGGCGAGCAGTTGCAAGCACTGTCGAAAAGGCTGGTGCGTTAACGTTCCTTGCCCACTGTCTGTTCAAACGCCGTTCACTTTGAACGGCGCGCGGGCAGCGAACTTTGTCCTTGCAGTGCATGTCTTTTGCACTGCGTTCGCTGAGCACTGTATTTCGGTGCGTGAATCGCCCGGTTCTTAGCGATTTAGCACGAATTCATGGGCAACGACTTCTGCGGGCACCACCTTTGCAACTCGTTGGGCGCATGCGAACAGCGGCGCTCGAGCTATCGAGCCAACATATATCAGGAGACGAACAATGACTGCTTACATCACCACCATTGTCGGCGTATTTGGAAATCGCAGCGATGCCGAAGCCGCGATTCGCGAAATGAAAACTTATGGCGTGTATGAAAATGATATCGGCATGGTGGTGCGGCATGCCAATGGCCGCGAGTACAGCGATCCAGCCGAGAGCGATGCTGGCACCAGGGCCGTGGAAGGCGCTGCAGTAGGGGCCGCGGCCGGCGCGGGAGTGGGAGCGTTGTGGGCGCTGGGGATTGCCGCCAATGTGTTGCCAGTGATTGGACCCGTCGTATCCGGCGGCTTGCTAGCCGCGGTGATCGCGAGTGCAGCGGGCGGCGCGGCAACGGCGGGTTTGGTCGGTGCGCTGGTCGGGCTCGGCATTCCGGAAGAGGATGCAAATTTTTACGAAACGGAACTGAAAGCCGGTCGGACGATCGTCACCGTACGAGCGCCAGATCATTCGAATGAAGTTTACGACATCATTCATCGACACCACGGCGTGACGAGTCACGCCACAGCGATTCAGTAGTTTTCCCTGTTTCGGCTTCCATGATGAGGGCGGTCGCGGAAGCTATTTTTGTGCGTTTGTTCTTAGGAGAGTTGCCATGCGCAACGTATGTGGATGGTCGGTCGTGTCTCTAATGGTTCTCAGTGGTTTGGCGAGTGCGCAGCAGACGCAGCCGCGGCAACCGAATGTCCGACCCGGCACACAACCCGGCTTTCAGCAGCCGCCCGTTGCGGGCCAACAGCAGCATCAGCAATCCGATCAGCAAATTGCTGCGGTCATTGCAATCTGCAATCGCAATGAAGTGGCAACGGCGAAGTTCGCGATGGATAAGTTGCAATCGTCCGAAGCCAAAGAAATCGCGGCGATGCTGGTCAAAGACCACACGGAAACAGCGAACAAGTTCAGCAAGTGGGCGGGGCCAGCGGCAAACGTGAACACAGGCGCTCAACCGGCCGCTGGCACGCGTGAGACAGACCGCCGTGAAGAGCGGCTCGACAATGAGCAATCACGCACTGCTCCAGCTACCAAGCCGAACAATCCGGCGATCGCCAGCAATCAGCAGCCTCATGTGGCCCTGAAGCCAGCGACGGGCGGTTTGGATTGGGTTGCCCTGCATCAAGAGCTTGCTGACGAAGGTCTCGCCAGTTGTAAAAAGGAACTGTCGCGTTACGAAGGGAACGAGTTCGATAAAGCGTTCCTTGGTCATCAGATTGGCGGCCACTTGATGGCAGCTGCGAACCTCAAAGTTCTCAGGCGTCACGCCTCGAGCCAGCTCGGCGCAGAAATCAACGAAGCACTCGCCGGCACCGAGTCGCATCTGAAAAAGATCCGCGATTTGATGGAAGAAAAGAAAGATGAGAAGAACAAGTAGTCTTTAAGTTTGAGCAAATCAACCTTTGGCAGGCCTGTGCAAAGTGCGCGGGCCTGCTTCGTTTCAAAGGCCCCAGCTTCCGCATTTCGCCTGATTGGCATTTCTGGAACTTCGCAGCACCGCTATACTTGCTTGACCGCCACGACCGAAACATTACAATGATGCTAAACATGGTAATGTTTGCGTCTTCAGGCGGATTTCAGGCTCGTTTTTTCTGGTTCGTTACGCTGCGGCGGAATGTATGACCGATCCACTACCGAATTATCCATCCCTCAACAGCCAGGCCAAACTGAGCAAAGTCGAAGGGGTCAAAGACCACAGCCGGTTCTTGCTCGGCCCGCTGGGGACGGAATTGGTCGATGAGAATCCCAACTTCGGCCACGACAGCGAAGTGCTGCTGAAGTTTCACGGCACTTATCAGCAAGACGACCGCGACGAACGCGGCACGGTCGGCGAAGACGGTAAAAAGAAGAAGTCCTACAGCTTCATGGTCCGGACGAAAATTCCGGGCGGCAGACTGACGAGCGCGCAACTGCTGGCCGAACTCGACCTGTGCGATGAGCTGGCCAACACCACGCTGCGCATCACCACTCGCCAAGGCTTGCAGTTGCATGGCGTGCTGAAGAGCAACCTGAAGAAATCGATCGCGCGGATCAATGAAATCCAACTCTCGACGCTCGGCGCCTGCGGCGATGTGAATCGCAATGTCATGTGCTGCCCGGCCCCCTATGCGAACAATATCTATCGCGAGACGCAGGCCCTCGCTGACAAGATCGCCGATCACTTCGCGCCGAAGACGTGCGCGTACCACAACGTGTGGCTCACCGATAGCTCGACGGGCGAGAAGCAGCTCGTCGGTGGCGTCGATGATGCGACCGGCGATGGCTTTGATGTCGAGCCGATCTACGGCAAGCACTACATGCCGCGTAAGTTCAAGATGGCCATCGGCTTTGATTACGACAACTGCGTCGATCTCTACGCCAACGATCTGGGCTTGATGGCGATCACCGAAGGGGACAAGATCCTCGGTTACAACGTGATTGTCGGTGGCGGTATGGGAACGTCGCCCGCGGCGAAGAAGACCTTCCCCGCAGTGGCCAAGCGGATGTGCTATGCGACGCCGGAAAACGTAATGCAAGTGGTCGAAGCGGTGTTCAAAGTGCAACGCGACTTTGGCAATCGTGAAGATCGCAAGCGTGCTCGCCTTAAGTACGTCGTTGCCGATTGGGGCATCGAAAAGTTCAAGGCCAAAGTTGAGGAGTACTACGGCGGTTCGCTGCCTGATCCGCATCCGACCGATGTCCACGGCTTCAACGATCACATGGGCTGGGATGAGCAAGGGGACGGCAAGTGGTTCTATGGTCTGAATGTCGAGAACGGCCGCATCAAAGACACGGCTGATTTTCAACTGAAGACCGCGTTGCGTGAAATCTGCCGCACGCTGAATCCGGGCATTCGCTTGACCGCGCATCAAAGTATCTTGTTCACCGATATCGCCGAAAAAGATAAAGCAACCCTCGAAGCAATTCTCAAGAAGTACAACGTCAAGCTAACTGAAGAGATCAGTGAAGTCCGCCGCTGGAGCATGGCCTGCGTGGCTTGGCCGACCTGCGGTTTGTCGATCACCGAAAGCGAACGGGCTTTGCCGGGAATGATCGATCAGATGGAAGTGGAACTCGCACGCCTCGGCTTGTCGAGCGAGCGCTTCACGGTGCGCATGACGGGTTGCCCAAACGGTTGCGCTCGGCCTTACAACTGCGATGTTGGTCTCGTCGGTCGCGCGAAGAATCAGTACAGCGTGTTCGTCGGTGGCCGGTTGCTGGGCGATCGTCTGAACTTCCTCTACAAAGATTATGTCCCCGCTGAGGAAGTCGTAAGCACGCTGGTGCCGCTGTTTGTCTACTTCAAAACCGACCGCCAGCCGAACGAAACGTTTGGCGACTTCTGCCAACGTAAGGGCGCGGAAGATCTCACGGCATGGGTTGGCAACTACGCCACCGCTGCGAAGTAGGCAGCCCGTAGCGGAAGCGAGGGCGCGCAAGTGGAACGGTACCAAAGTCCATTTGGCGCCCCGGGATTGAGTCGTTAGCGAGCGACGACGATTTTCGAGAATGGGGCACCTCTCGGCGGCATAATCGCTACATTCGTCAATCCGCAGTTACCACGGGCATCTTCATTCGCGCGTCTGGTGCAGGGCATACAATTCTCGTTCGCTGGCGACGTATGGTTTTCATGGACCCAATTCCCTGAACACCAACCGGAGATCTGCCATGCTCCCTCGCTTGCTGCCGCTCGTTTGCTTGAGCTTGTCGTTGTTTGCGCTGGCAGGTTGCGGCAGTGCGCCGGTGCAGGTCGCTGGTCTCGACGTGCCGGAGATCATGGAGCTGCTCGAAGACGAGCAAATGAAAAAAAACCCGCACGCTTATACCGAAGTGGACCTCGGCAAGTTCAAAGTCACGCGCATGTTGCCAGCCGATGAAGGGCAACTCGTCGTCCGCTTTCATCTCATCGGCGTGGTGCCCGAAGCCAAGCACGAAGAGTTCACCGATGGGATGCCGAAGTATGAAACGCGGCTGCGCGATTCGATCCTCTCGCTCGTCCAAAAAGCCGAACCAGAGCATCTCTCCGATCCGGCACTGAGTTATCTCAAAGCCGAAATGCTCTCGACGATCAGCCAGCAGATGCACACGCGACACCTGAAGAGCGTCGTGTTTAGTGATCTGTCGATTGAGCGGAAGTAGCCGCGCCCCTGCGAACGCCTACGCCTTCAGCATCAGCTTCGCCACTTCCCTGGCCTTCGCCAGCGCTTCGGCGAGCTTCTCCGGATGCTTGCCGCCGGCTTGGGCAAGGTCTGGCTTACCGCCACCGCCGCCGCCGACAACCGGCGCAACATCGCGGACCCAGTTGCCGGCGCTCACGCCTTTGCCGACCAGGTCTTTGGACACGCCTGCGACGAGCACCACTTTGCCTTCGCCTTCTGACGTGGCGAGGAAGACAATGCTCGGACTCACCTTTTGGCGAATCTGATCGATCAGCTGCCGCATTAAGTTGCTGTTCGCACCGGGAGCTTCGGCAACCACCACCGTCGCGCCGCCGACTTGTTCAGCGCCGCTGATTAGCGTTTCGGCCGATAGCGAACCAGCTTCGCTTTGCTTGGCAATCTGTTGCTTCAAATCGGCAACTTCCGCGACGAGCGCCTGCACGCGAGCCGGTGCATCGAACAGCGCGACGTTAAGCAGCCGGGCGGTATCACGCAAGATGCTCTTCTTCTCTGCCGTTGTCGGTTCGGCGCTTTTGCCCGTGGGAATGGTTTCGGTAGTCGCAACGGGCTTACTGCCGCTGGTGAGTTGCTTGCGCAGGTCGCGCACGCGTTGCACCAGGTTCTTCACACAAATGCCGACGTCGCGCGTTGCGCATTCGAGGCATTTCGCAATCGCTTGCAACGAACTTTCGGTCTGTTGTTCGTGCGCCTTGGCCTTTTCTCCCGTCAGCGCGGTGATGCGACGCACACCGGCAGCCACGCCTTCTTCGGCGAGAATTTCGAACGCGCCGACGTCCTTGGTGTTGTCGAGATGCGTGCCGCCGCATAGTTCACGGCTGAATTCGCCCATGCTCACCATGCGGGCGGGGTCGGGATACTTTTCGCCGAAGAGCATCATGGCGCCCGCCGTGCGCGCTTCGCTCAGCGGCACGAACTTCGCCGTGATCTTCTCCGCCGCAGCGACTTTTTCCGCGACATCGCGTTCGATGGCTTGCAGGATCTCGGGGCTGACCGGCTCGGGATTGCCAAAATCGAAACGGAGCCAGTCCTCCTCGACCTTCGAGCCCATCTGATGCGCATCTTTGCCCAAGTGCTTTTGCAGCGCGTGGTGCATGATGTGCGTCGCTGAGTGAGCGCGGCGGATGCCTTGCCGACGGCCCGGGTGAACGGTCGCGGTCACCTTCGCGCCGGCCTTCATGGTCCCTTGAATCAAGTGTCCATAGTGCAACAGCAGGTCGCCATCCTTCTGCGTGTCGATCACATGGAAGTTGAATCCCGTGCCAACGATCTCCCCCTTGTCGCCAACCTGGCCGCCTGATTCACCGTAGAACGGACTACGATCGAGCACCACACAAACGGCCGCTTCATGCCCCGCTTCGGTGAACTCATCGCACAGGTGATCGTGCGAAACGATGCCTTTGATTTCGGCCGTCGCTTCGGTGCCGTCGTAGGCGAGAAACTCAGTGGTCTTGAGCGACTTCTTCAGCGCACCGATCGGGTTGTTTACATCCATGCCCGTGTCGGCCGCGATTTTGCCTGACTTTTCGCCGTGCTTCTCCATCGAATCTTTGAAGCCGGGCCAATCGAACGTGTAGTTTAGTTCGGCGGCCATGTTTTCGACGAGCTCGGGCGGAATGCCGTACGTCTGATACATGTCGAACGCATCTTCGCCCGGCACAATGACCTTGTTGGTGCGTTTCATATCGCCGAAGGTCTTGTCAATTCGCGCGAGTCCCGCATCGAGTGTGCCGAGGAACGCCGCTTCTTCCCCCTTCATCGCCTTGGCAACGCGATCCGTCGTGGTCGCAATTTCTGGATACGGCCGCTTCATCATCTCCGCGACTTTTTCGACGAGTTGATACATGAACGGCTCGCGCAGACCCAATTGATGGCCATCGAGAATCGCGCGGCGCATCAAACGGCGGATCACGTAGTTCTGCTTGTTCGGCCCCGGCAGTACATTCTCGTGAATGGCAAACGTGCATGCTCGCACGTGATCGGCAATGCGTCGGAGTCGACGACCGGTGTCGGACTTCGGATCGTACTTCACACCGACCACTTCGCCGGCCGCTTCGACGAGCGGCAGCAGCGTGTCGATGTGATAGTTCGTATCGACGCCTTGCAGCACGCTGGCGATCCGCTCGAGCCCCATACCCGTGTCAATGTTCTTGCTCGGCAACGGCCGGAGGTTGTTCGGCGGATTGCCGACGCGGTTGAACTGCGTGAACACCAGGTTCCAAATCTCGACGCTCTTCGTGGCACCCGGCGCGTGATAATAGATTTCGCTGCAGGGCCCGCAGACGCCGTCGGGGCCTTTGCTCGGCGCGCTCGCCGGCCAGAAGTTATCGTCCTCGCCCATCCGCTCGATCCGCGCGACCGGCAGGCCGATCTCTTTGTGCCAAATGTCGGCCGCTTCGTCGTCGTCCAGATACACCGTGACCGTCAGCCGGTCCTTTTCGATGCCCAGCCATTTTTTATCGGTGAGAAACTCCCACGCCCAGTGAATGGCTTCCTTTTTGAAGTAATCGCCGAAGCTGAAGTTCCCCAGCATCTCGAAGAATGTGTGGTGATACGCGGTCCGGCCGACATTGTCGATGTCGCCGGTCCGCAGACACTTTTGGCATGTCGTTGCGCGGGTGAATTCGAGCTTCACGCGGCCCAGAAAGTGGTCCTTGAACGGATTCATTCCGGCCGGCGTGAAGAGGACGGAGGGATCCCAACGCGGCACGAGCACGTCGCTGGCCTGCTGGGTGTGTCCCTTGCTGACAAAGAATTCCAGGTACTTTTCGCGCAGTTCGTCAGTCTTCATGGCCCAATCCGTTGGCGTCTGCCGCCGGTCCGTAGTGTTTCTGAGACAAGGTTCGCGGAATCGTCCGCCCGCTGCCAACCACCCCTCAGTAAAGCCACCGATCTTAGCGGATTCGGGCAAAACGGGGTAGATGAAGTGAGGCTTGTCCAGGGCCAGTCCCTTTTTCTTTCTGCGCTCGCACCCGCCTCAAGCGCAAGCGAAGGAACAACGCCGATTCCTTCGCTTACGCTTCAGGCGGGTGATGATGTAACATCCGCAGCCCGGAGTCTGAATTCTGGCGAATTCAGCTCCCGCAGCAGAGACGCTATACTGACGGTTTCGCCAGAACCGTCGTCTACGTGCATGCCGCAGGAGTTGTTCGTGCAGATCATTGCTTATCCCCATCCGACGCTGAAGCATCAGTCGAAGCCGATCCGCCGCGTCGATGCCGAACTCAAGCAGATGGTGCGGCAAATGTTCGACCTGATGTATGAGGCCAAGGGGATCGGCCTGGCAGCGAATCAGGTGAACCTGCCGCTCCGGCTGTTTGTCATGAACTTGGAATCCGATCCCACCAAACCCGAGCTCGAACAAGTCTTCATCAACCCGGTCATTAGTCAGCCCAAAGGTTCCGCTGAAGCCGAAGAGGGGTGCCTCAGCCTCCCCGGTTTGTATGGCCCCGTCGTGCGGCCGAAGCAGGTGCGCGTCACGGCGTATGGCCTCGACGGTCGCGAGATCGACATGATCGCCACCGATCTGCTCGGTCGTTGCATTCAGCACGAAGTCGATCACCTCGACGGCGTGATGTTCATCGACCGCATGAGCGCCGGGGCTCGCGCCGATGTCGACGACGAGTTGTACGACTTCGAAACGGTCTTCAACAGTAAGCGCTCGACTGGTGGCATCGGCAGTGACGAAGCGCTCGCCGAAGAGCGGAAGAAGTGGGAAGCGAAGTACTGCTAAACGCGGGGTCGGGAGAATTTTCCAGACGACCCTTCCCTGCCTCACTCAGCGCGCTGCCGAAAATACTCTCCACCCCAGATACAAAGGCGGTTGCATGCGTTTGCTAATGATGGGAACTGGCCCGTTCGCCGTGCCGACATTCCGTGCTCTGCTCGATTCGCCGCATGAAGTGCTGGCGCTCATCACGCGACCCACGCCGCCGGCTAAGGGCCGCGAGAAGGCCAGCTTGAATCCGATGCGCGACCTGGCCGAAGAACGAGGCCTGACGGTTTACGCCCCGGATAGCATCAACACCGAAGAAGCTGCTGCAAAGTTGCGCGAGTGGAATGCCGATCTGTTTGTTGTTTGCGACTACGGGCAGATCTTGTCGAAGACCGCGCTCGGTCTCGCGCCGCTCGGTGGCATCAATTTGCATGCCTCGCTCTTACCGAAGTATCGAGGCGCGGCGCCGATTCATTGGGCGATTTTGAACGGCGATGCAGAAACCGGCATCACGGTCATTCACATGACACCGCGACTCGACGGCGGGCCCTGCCTGGTCGTTCGCAGCACGCCCATCGGCTACGAAGAAACGCAGCCTGAATTGGAACAGCGTTTGAGCCAGCTTGGTGTCTCGGCCGTGCTGGAAGCCCTCGACAAGTTAGCTGCCTGGGATCGCAGCTCGCCGCTCGGCACGCTGCAAGCGAAAGAAAAAATCACCAAAGCGCCGCGGATCGCCAAGACCGATGGTTTGATCGATTGGACGAGGTCAGCGGCGTCCATTCAGCGGCAAGTCCGCGCGCTCAAGCCTTGGCCGACGACATACACACATTGGCAACGCTCACAAGGTGAACCGCTGCGCGTGATTGTCGATCATGTCAGCGTGATCAACGAACCTGCCAGCGCCGAACCCGGCATTGTCGTCGTGAGCGATGGAAAACAACTGGTGATCGCGACAGGCGACGGTCGAATCGCTCTCGATGCCGTGCAACCCGCCGGCAAGCGTGTGCTGCAAATCAGCGAGTTCCTCCGCGGCTATCCCGTCAAAGTCGGCGAGCGGTTTTCTTAATCACCGATCGCTTCGCGATGGTGAATGCGGGTGGCATAGCCGCTGGCTCCTGAATCAGCGGCATTCCAGCGGGTGAAGTTCAACTCGCCCAACGCCAGAACAATGCGGAGCACCGCGCATTTTGGCTGACGTCGGTTTTCATGGCTCGATGCATCGGTCGCGGAGCGATCGACGACTTAAGCCTGGAACTGCGCCACCAGGCCGTGAATCTGCTTGGAGAGTTCCAACAGTTGCACGCCCGCGTGATGTGTTTTGCCGGCGCCGCCGTGGGTCCGCGCAGCGGCTGCATCGACGCCAGTAATGCTCGTCGTGATCTCGCGGCTGGCCGTCGCCGATTCGGCAACGCCTGTCGAAACTACCTCGGCAGCAGATGCCGTTGAGGCAACGCTGCGAGCGATTTCTTTTGTCGCCACACTTTGCTCTTCGACCGCGGCAGCAATCGTCCGCGACACACTGCTCACGTCCTGAATCACGCCGCTGATCGTGCCGATCGAAGCAATGGCCTGGTGCGTGACGCTTTGAATGTTTTGAATCCGTTTGCGAATGTCATCGGTCGCGCCGGCCGTTTGCTTGGCGAGTTCTTTCACTTCCGAGGCGACCACCGCAAAGCCTTTGCCGGCTTCGCCCGCGCGGGCGGCCTCGATGGTCGCATTCAACGCGAGCAGACCTGTTTGTTCGGCGATGTCCTGAATCACTTCGCTGATCTTGCCGATATCTTCGGCCGAGCGGCTGAGATCGGTGATCAACGAGTTGCTGGCCGTGGCTAACTGCTGAGCATGTTCAGCCACGCCGCGGGCTTTTTCCGCATTCTTGGCCACTTCGCTGATCGTAGCATTTAGCTCTTCGATCGAGCTGGCCACGGTGCGAATGTTCGACGACATGTTCTGCGTCGAGCCGGCCATGTTTTGCATGTTGATCGACATTTCTTCGGCTGCAGCAGCGACAATGGCGCTCCGTTGCTTCGTTTCATTCGCGACAGCAGTGAGTTCCGAAGAGGTCGCCGAAACCACGCCGGACGATTGTTCGAGTGCTTGCGAGTTTCCCGAAAGCGATTGCACGATCGATTGCAGTTTGCCGACAAATTGATTGAACCAGCGAGCCAACTCCCCCAATTCGTCGCGACGATCGGCATTCAAGCGGCGGCGCAAGTCGCCTTCGCCCGACGCGATCTCTTTCAGATTGATGATTACGGCGGACAACGGACGGGTAATCGAGCGCGTAATCAACGTTGCCGACACCGCGCCAAACACCAACCCGATCGAAATTACACTGATGAAGGCCACGTTGCTGATCAACTTGGTCTGTGCGACGACCGGCGCCATCCGATCAAGCAAGCCATCGCTTTGCTCTTCGAGTTTTTCCAAAAAGGCGAGCGTATCAGCGGCGGCGGCCCGATGCTTTACGTCGGCAGTCGCGACGTTCTTGCGCTCTACCTTCAGGGCATCGATCAACTCCTGTTGCGTTTCACGATACGTGGCTACCTTCGTCTGCAGGTTTGTCGTCAGATCGACCGGCAGCAGATTGGTCGCCAGCATTTGTTCCATTGCGCCCTGCGCTGCGGTCTGAGCATCGGCGAGTAGTTTCCAGTTGGCTTCTTCCTCAATGCTATCCTTGAGGTTGTGCAGCGCGATGGTCTCGGCTTGCAAGTTGATGCGGAATTCCATGGCGCCGTCGGCGGTTTCCCAACCAGGGCCGGCGATGTATTCGTTGATCTTGCTCATCTGAAACAGCACGCCATAGCCGACAGCGCCGCAGATGATCAACAGGAGTATAAAGACGCCGTAACCCGAAACAATCTTTGCGAAAATAGTCATGAAAGGTTCACTAAATTTTTGCCCCGAATGCTCCCCAAACCGACGCGGGAGAACAGCCAACTGTAGAACGCACTGGCTGTGAAAATTTCGCATTGGGGCAGCGGTCTGCCGCAGCTTGGGGCGGATCGTGAGGAAAGTGGCGGGCTCACGCCAGATTTTGCGGATGCAGAGACGGGTTCTACCGATCGTGCGGAATGACATAAGACCGACACGCTTGAATGCGGCGTACCGTAGTTACTCCCTCTGCAGATGACAAACAGCGGGGGACGATTGCATCCCTTGCAGCGGAGTGGAACTCCAATCAGATGGGGCAGAGATAGTCATGGATCGACGAGGGCAGGGATCGTGCGCGCCGACATTTCCATCATGGGCTTGTTTGTTGATTTTGGCAGTTGCAGGTCGTGTGACGACCGCTCAAGAGCCTTTGTTGCCGCTCCCCACGCATCCTGATCGCCAGGAAATTGATCCGCAGCGGACTCTGCCGGTTCCCGCTCATCCCTCGCGCGAAGTGCATGCCGCCGCGCAGATGCGCACGCAACCCGGGCTGCCGCGGCCTGGCAATCCCAGCCGCGGTTTGGGGCCGCCAGGTGGCAGTGAACCGGAAGCTGCCACTGAAGGCGATGCCAGCAGCGAAGAAGGGGAAGAAGCGCCCGGACCGGCGGGACTCTTTCCGTTTTTACCGCATGGCAACGAGGCGCTCAAAGGCGAATACATTTACACCGGCGAGTTCTTTACGAAGGCTCGCGGCGGCCTGAATCCCGCCGGCGCGAGTTCATATCGCAGCAACTTAGACGTCGTGCTGACCGCCGATACCGAGTTGCTCGGCTGGTGGAACAACGGCCGCTTTTTTATCTATGGCCAGGATTTGCATGGGCCAACGCTGACCGAGAACTCGGTCGGCGACTATCAGTTCTATAGCAATCTCGATTCGACACCGCGGCGCGATCTGACGCAGATCTCGGAATATTGGTATCAGCATTATTTCGTCGACGATCTGGTCTGGATCAAAATCGGCAAGCAGGATGCAGGCGCCGATTTCGCATACTGCGATTTGGGCGGTGACTTTATTAACTCGTCGTTCGGTTTGATTCCCACCGTGTTGGTTCCGACCTTTCCGAATCCCGGCCTGGGAATTGCGCTGTTCGCTCAGCTCACGGATGAAATGTTGCTCGCCGGCGGCGTGTACGATGGTGCGCCGCAAGGCAATCAGTGGGGTTTCAACACGCTCGGCAAGTTCGGCGCGTTTTCGATTTTGCAGTTAACCGTTGCCACACAATGGGGCAGTGAGGACCAGTTGCCACAAACGGTGCGACTGGGCACCTGGCAACACTCAGGTGATTGGGAAGAGATCGTCGCAGCGGGACCTCCCCGGACTTTCAATCAGAACTACGGCATCTATGCGAGCGTCGATCAGCTGCTGTGGAAAGAACCGGGTGAAGAAGGTGACGAGCAAGGCCTCGGCGCGTTCTTGCAATTTGGTTGGGCGCCGGGAAATCGAAACGCCGTGCAAGAGTACTACGGCGGCGGTTTGACGTATCGCGGCTGGCTCGAAGGCCGTGAGCGCGATCTTGTGGGCCTGGGCGTTGCGCATGTGTTGTTCAGCCCGCAGCAACGGAGCGCGACGGGCCAAACGTATGAAACGGCCATCGAGCTGTTCTACAAGGTTTTGCTCGGCGATTTTGTCTCGCTGCAGCCCGACTTGCAGTTCATTGCCAATCCGGGCGGCGAATTTCAAGATGCGCTGTTGCTCGGCATCCGCTTCGAAATGGTGCTGTAGCTCTCAGGCTTAACGCTTCGCCGACTGTGTGCTGGCGGCGACCGGCGAAGCAACTCCGCCCGTTCTGGCGCGAGCATAGAAACTCGGGGTGCGATTCCGCAGTTGATACCGCGCGGCCAACTGCTGTGGCTGCTCGAACGCGAGGTGCGAACGCGGGCCCGCCAATTCCAACGCAGCCACCAGCGATGCGATGGCCAGGCAGAGACTTGTCAGCAGAATTGCTCGCGACATGGTTGGGCTCCGTTGATGGTGGGCGAGAAAAGCCTGCCAGGAACATTCGCAACCACCATGCCGAGTGCTGCCGGGCCTCATCTTGGCCGGCCTCCGTCAGTTCGTGGTTTTCCGCAAAGCGGCTGATTTTGTCGCAGAAAGTCGGCAGATCGCAGCCCGCAATCTAAGTTTGTGCGCATTGCATTTCGTTGCGACGCGGTCGTGGTGAATCCACCACGTTGGTGACTTTTGGCAACATGCCGCAGTCACTGCCAGGCGGAGCGAACATGCGCTGCTCCTTTTCGCTTGTCTTATCAAAAAGCTTTTCGCCGATCTCTCGTCTCGCAAGGGCAACTATGAGTCGATCGTTTCGTTGGCGCGCCCAGTGCGCGCTGCTGGGGATGTGCTGCGCCTTTTCCGCCGTCGGTTTCGCAGCCGAACAGGTGATTCACGTGGCGGTGGATGGCAAAGACCAGGCCACAGGCACACTCGCTGATCCGCTCTCGCTCTCCGTGGCGCTGGAACGGCTGCAATCGATTCGCGCTGCACAGCCGGAAACATCCGTGCGTGTGGAGCTGGCCGCAGGCGACTACGCGCTCAACGCTCCGTTGCATTTCACGGCAGAGAGCAGCGGCAGTGAAACTGCGCCCGTGGTTATCGCTGCGACTTCAGGAACCGTGCGATTCACGGGTGGCTTGGCAGTGACGCAATGGCAACCAATCCGCGACGCGGCGGCGCTTGCCCGCCTGAACCCCGCCGCTGCAGCAGCGGTGCAAGTTGCCGATCTGCGTGCTCTGGGCGTAACGCACTTCGGCGAGTGGTGCTCGCGTGGGCATGAACACGAACTTCACCCAGCGCCGCTGGAAGTATTTTGCAACAACCGGCCCGCGCAACTGGCCCGCTGGCCGAACCAAGGCTGGGCCACGACTTGCAACGTTCATTCTCGCGGTGAACAAACGCAGCTGACCGCTGATCCGCCACTCACCCGCCGTTGGCAATCGCTGGCCGACGTCTGGTGCCATGGTTATTGGGAGGCTGATTGGTCTGATGCGTGGCAACCAGTGACTGCCGTTGATGCGCAACGAAGACTTACCATCACCCGCACCCGCGAAATCGAAAACGTGCGCAACGCAGCCCGCTTCTGCGTGCTGAATGTTTTGGAAGAACTCGATCAACCCGGAGAGTGGTACTTCGATCGTGCGCACGGCCGGCTGTATATCTGGCCGACTGCTAAGAACGGCGACGTGACGGTTTCCCATCTTGAACATCTCGTGACCTGTTACGGCGCAGCGCACATCACGTTCTGCGGCGTGCAATTCGACACGGCTCGCGTTTGCCTGGCCGAAGTCGCCGGCGGTGAGCGAATCAATTTCGAGCGCTGCACGTTTCGCAATGCTGGCAATCTCGCCGTGCACATCACCGGCGGATATCAGCACGCGATTCGTCAGTGCGAAATCTGCGACACCGGCGAAGGCGCGGTGCGTGTCGAAGGTGGCGAGCGTAAAACGCTGACCGCTTGCGAACATGAAATCTGTGACAACCATATTCAACGCTATGCTCGCACCTGTCACGCCGGACGGCCTGCGATCGGTGTGCATGGCGTCGGCATTATCGTCCGCGGCAACTGCATTCATGACGGCCCCGATGCTGCCATTATCCTGCAAGGCAACGAGCATCGCGTCGAAGGAAACGAGATTCACCATGTCTGCCTGGAGACCGCTGACTCCGGCGCGATTTATCTCGGCCACGATTGGACAGAACGCGGCAATGTGATTCGCGGCAACTGCCTGCATCACCTCGGCCGCTTCAATCGTCGCGATGTGATGGGCGTTTATCTGGATGACTTCGCCAGCGGCACGACGGTGACCGACAATGTCTTCTTCGAAGCCGGCCGCGCGATTGTCATCGGTGGCGGCCGCGATAATGAAGTTCATCGCAACGTGGTCCTCGGCGGTTTCGCTGCGGTGCAAGTCGATGCCCGCGGACAATCGTGGGCGCGCGGTCACTTGAAGTCCGACTCGCCGCTGCAGCTTCGTCTCCAGAAGATGAAGAGGGAGAGCGTTTATTTGGAGCGATACCCGCAGCTAGCCGAACTGCTCATCAGGGACCCAGCCCGGCCGGTGGGGAACAGCATCACGCACAACGTGTTGTGGTGTGCGATCGGTGTCGATGTGCAAGATCGCTGGTCACGCGAGGATGTGCAGTACGCTGCGAACTGGCATTGGCCACAACACAAGTTGTCGGCGGGACAACTTGCGAAAGTGAATAAGCCGAAATAGTTCCTCGGTACTCATCTCCCTCCGCGAGATGAAACGTTGCTGGCGATTCAGCCGGCAACGGCATCGAGGCAATCTGCTGCAAGTCGCGTCCAATCACAGTTCTCGCCGCATCGCCGGACGCTCGCGGCATTCATCTCGCGGAGCAAGATGAGCACCATGCTACCAACCCAACCACGTGCCGCCCTGATAAGCAATCAGGGCGCCAACGTACGCCAGACCTGTCATGTAAAAGAAGGTAAAGAGGGGCCACCAATACGAGCCGGTTTCGCGCTTCATGATCGCTAGCGTCGACGCACATTGGGCGCACAGCGCGAAGAAGACCATGATCGAAAGCGCAACCGGGAGCGTGTAAACAGGCTTCTCCGTGCCGTCCCATTTGGCCTGACGAAGTTGCTCCTGCAGTGGTGTTGAATCGGCTTCCACGCCCTCGCCGAGGTTGTAGATCGTCCCCAGCGTGGCCACGATCACTTCGCGCGCAGGAAATGACGCAATCGCCGCAGCACCGATTTTCCAATCCCAACCGAGCGGCTTGACGGCCGGTTCGATCGCCTTGCCCATCTGGCCCAGATAGCTCTTTTCCAAATACGTCCCCGCAATGTGATTTTGCACGTCCGCGAGTTCATCCTGTTTTGCCGCCAGCGACTGCCAACTGGCTTTTAGCGCAGGATCTTTCGGCGAACCATCGCTCTCCAGCTCTCGATTCTGCGTGCTTGCTTCTAGCTGCGCATAATCGGCCGCCAGCGCTTCGACTTCCGTCGACAACGCGGCTTCGCGGGCGAGCGCTGCGGGATCGATCGTTCTCGCATCGCGCGGATAGTATGCCAGCGCCCACACGACGATCGACACGAGCAAGATCAACGTGCCCGCGCGATACACAAAGGCCCAGCCCTGTTCGAACATGCGATGCAGCACCACCGAAACGCCGGGCCACTTGTAGCTCGGCAACTCGAGCACGAACGGGGGCGTCGGGCCACGGAGGATTGTCAATTTCAGCAGCCAGGCAATGCCGATGCCGATTACCGCGCCGAGCGAATACATCACCAGATACATGATGCCCTTCAGCCCGATCAGGCCCCAGAACCAACGATCGGGAACAAACGTCTCGACCATCAGCACATAGACCGGCACCCGTGCACTGCAACTCATCAGCGGCGCGACCAGCATCGTCACGATTCGATCACGACGGTTCTCGATCACGCGGGCTGCCATGATGCCGGGGATGGCGCACGAAAATGAGGTGAGCAACGGAATGAAGCTCTTGCCGCTAAGGCCCACGCGGACCATGACTTTGTCCATCAAGTAAGCGGCGCGGGCCATGTAGCCGCAGTCTTCCAGAATGGCGATGAACAGAAACAAAACGAGGATCTGCGGGACAAAAACGATCACGCCGCCCACGCCCGCGACGACGCCGTTCGACAGCAGCGAACGAAGCGGCCCTTCGGGGACCACCTGAGCCACCAGGTTGCTGGCACGTTCGATCAGCAGGTCGGTATAGTCGCCCGCGGGTCCGGCGATCCAAGCGACGGCTTGAAACAGCACGAACATAACTACCACGAACACCAACGTGCCGATGAAGCGATCGGTCAGCCAGCGGTCGACTTTGTCGCTGAACGTGACTGCTCGTTCTTTGGGTTTGACAATCGCATTTTTTAAAACTTCGCCCGCCCAGCGATAGCGGGCCATCGCTTCGACAGCAGGCACAGGCAGGCCGGCTTGAAGCAAACGCTCACGAGCGGCTGGCAACTCGCTCAGCAGTTGCTGCGAAACACCAGGGAGTTCCGCACTGGCGAGATAGCCACTGGTATCAAGCAGCAACCGTTCGGCTAAGTACCGCGGCAACGGTTCGCTGCCGGCGGATTCGAGTTTGCGCACTTCGTTTTGAAATGCCGGCGGGAACGGACTGGGCACCTCCGTCGCCTTTTCATCCGCGGCAGCGACGAGCGCCTCTTTGAGCTCATCCAGACCCTTGCCGTGATTCGCTTGCACCGCGACAAATTTCACCGGCACTTGCTGCGCGAGTTTGTCGAGCGAAATCTTCAGTCCGCGCGAGGCAGCGATATCCATCATGTTGACGGCAACGACCGTCGGCAGACCCAACTCCAACACCTGACTCAGCAGATAAAAATTCCGCTCCAGGTTGCTCGCATCGACGATGCACAGCACCACATCAGGCCGCGGCTCATCGGCCCGCCGACCGAGCAGCACGTCGACCGCGACCATTTCATCCGGCGATCGCGGCGCGAGACTGTAAGTGCCCGGCAAATCGACGAGCCTGAACTGCCGGCCGTGAAACTCAGCGCGGCCCGATTTCTTTTCGACGGTTACGCCCGGATAGTTGCCGGTCCGCACGCGTCCGCCCGACAGTGCGTTGAAGAGCGTGCTTTTGCCGGTATTGGGATTGCCGATCAGCGCGACGCTGATGGCTGCTGTCGAAGGAGCCGCGGTGGTCATGAATTCAGGTTGCCAATTGTTCGAATGCTTCAGAAATTTCTCGGACCAAATCTTCGCCCCGGCGATACTCGGGGCGTTTGCAGACCACCAACGGAATTCCTGCGCTGCCACGTGTCAGGTACACGAGGCCTGACCAATCCACCAATTTTTTCGCATCGAGTTTCGGTGGAGTGGTGGGGAGCGGAGCATGTTCAGCGAATTGATTTACAAAGGGCTGCGCCCAATTCCAACCGGTCACCAAGACCACCCGTCGCGGTCGCCAGATCTCAAGCTCTTTCGCAAAGTACCGCAAGCAGGCTTGCTCTTGAGCGCTGCACAGGCGATTGCTGGGATTGCCACCGTCGTAGGGCGCCACTTTGTAAAGGTTTGACCAAATGATTCGACTGTGCCAGGGCGCATCGGATTCCGGCAACAGCTTCACTGTTAACTGATGCATCAAGCGCGTGAAGGCACTTCGTTTCCAATTCCATTTTTGCGGCTTCTCGATCCAAGACATCGGACACTTCTCGTCGCAAAATTCCTTCAGCAGAGCTTCGATCACGAGCTCGCGGTTGGCGGGTGTCGCAATCGAATCGAGTGTGATGGGGTCCAGCCAACCGTTGACTGCTCGGCCGAAAATCATCAAGCCGCTGTCGGTTCCCTGCAGGCCGCGGCGCGGCATGAACGTGGTCCACACCTGCCCGCGCAAGCGATCGAGCTTGGGATACTCACCGATGGCTTGCAGCAATTGCCGGTGCAGTTCGCACAGTTGCTGTAAATTTTCGGACGATCCAAAGATCGAGGTGGTGTGATCGCTCATGTTGCGTGTTCTTTTGAACTGCGACCGATTCTTTGCCAGGAGTACGCGGCGATTAGGGAGTCGCGTTCAGTTGCACGCGGGCTGCTTCGCTTTTGCGAATGCTGAGGCGGTAACCGCGAACTTCAATTTCCAGTGGATCGCCCAGCGGCGCGACTCCTAACACTCGCAACTCGGTTCCCGGCACGAGCCCCATTTCCATCAGGCGAATGCTGATCTCGTCGGTTCCTTCGACGTGTTTCACCGCGGCTGATTCGCCGACCCGCAACTCTGCCAAAGTGCTCATGCTGGGCGCACCAAAATCTGAAACAGGTTGGCGTCCCGCAAACAAACTTTCGCACTGCCGAGCCGCACGATGCAGGGGCTGCCTGGTTGCACCATCTCGACGTTCGCTCCTTCGTGCAAACCCATCTCCTGCAACCGCTGCACATCATCGGCTGCCCCCAGCAAATGGTCGATGCGGGCAACCTGCCCTGCAGGCAACATTTGCAAAGGGATAAGGTCCATCGAAGAGCTCGGAAGCGGTGGGCAAGGAGAGGCGGCGGTTTGCTGAGAACGAGTATCAATATAGATCGCCACCCGCACATTTGCCAGGGGCAACTTCTCCCGGCGTCTACTCTGTGCGCGACGGTTGCGGGGTGAGCCACGCCAAGGCCTACTCATCTCCACCCAGCCTGCGATCGGAGCGGAGCAGTTTGTAAAAGCAGTAGCCCACATTGCCGATGATCACGCTCCAGACCACGGCGAGCATGATGACTGCGGACATGGAACTGGTGAGGTGGTTCATCGCTTATTCTCCTTGTTGGCGGGCTTGCTCTTGTCCGGCTTTGCTCGTTCTGGCGATTCGCCAGCGGCGGCCCGCTTGCGCCAGGCATACCACACCAGTCCGCAGAAAAAGAGAAAGGCGAAGATCATCGCGCCGCGATCGACCTGTCTCAGCGCTTGCAGGTGAGGCAAGAACTCGAGCCGGGCTCGTGTGGCCCGATGCTGCTCGTCGGTCAATGCGGTGGTGGTAAGGATTCGCTGCAGATCGTTCTTTTCTTTCGCCAGATCACGATTCAGCAGCATGCCGATCATCCCTTTATGCGACCATTCCCAGGGAAGCATCTTATCGTTGCTGAACCAGCCTGTGATGTAAGGTTGCCAGCCGCGGGCTTCGATCCGTTTGACGTTTGTCTTGGGATCGGTCACTTCGACTCGGCCGCGCGGGAAAAACGTGAAGCCCACGAGAATCAAAATCAACGCCGCCGGCGTGACGTATTTGATGATGTAATAAAAGACGCGCGGCACCTTCATGTCGGCTCCCTTGCCGATTTCTTCCCACGCGCGATCCATGCCGAAGACCCAAGCAAACAGAATCGTCTCGGCTGCGGCCAGCACCACCAGTGCGAACGAGCCGGACCAAAAGTCGAACTCATCGAAGAACGAGCGGCTGTTCAGGAAGGCAACCGGCGCCGCGAACGGCAGGAGCAGCAAGCCAAAGGTTAGCGCACTCTTCGGCCGCGAGAAACCAAACTCCGTTTGAAAGAACGCCATGATCGGCTGTCCCATGGCCAGCGAACTGGTAATCGCGGCAAAGAACAGCAAGCCAAACCACAAGAAGCCGGCGATCGGAGCGAGGACCCCCCAATTTTGAAACAGAATGGGAAAGGTTTTAAAGCCAATATCAAAACCGCTGCCGCCGGCGGTCATGGCTTGCACATTACTCAGGCCCAGATACGCCACGGCGATGGGCAGCAAGATCGTGCCGCCGAGAATCACTTCGCAGAACTCATTGGTCCACGCGGCGGTCGAGCCGGTGAGGACCACATCGTCTTCTTCGCGTAAATAAGAAGCGAAGCAATGGATCGATCCCATACCGATGGCGAGTGTGAAGAAAACTTGCCCGGCCGCAGCGAGCCACACGGAGGGATCGAGCAAGCTGTGAAATTTTGGTTCCCACAAAAAGCGCAGGCCCTCGAAGGGGCTGGCGACCGCCTTGGTATCGATGATCCCAAAACCGGCGGCCGCGCGCGCTTGATCGGTGATCGGTTCGGTTCCCGGCACAATTAGCAAGCCGCGGATGGCAATCAGGGCCGCAAAGACGATTAGCAGCGGCATGCCGATTTTGGAAACGAGCTCGATCCCTGAGGCGAGGCCGCGCGAGAGGATCCAAATGTTGATCAGAATGCACAGCGTGAACATCACCAGGCCGGGAACGCTGAACGCCCAGATGCTGTTCGGAATGTTGCCGGTGATGCGATCGAAGAACGCAGTGGCCGAGGTCGTTTCGAAACCGCCCAGCAGCGAGTAACCCGCGTAGGCCATCGTCCACGACTCGATGTATAAGTAGAACGCCGCGATGATCAGGTTCGACCAGAGCCCAAAGACGCCGATGTACTTCCAGTAAGGGCGGCGACCGATGGCGTCGAAGATGCCTGGCGTGCTGTGATGCCCAAACTGTCCGCCATACCGGCCCATCGCCCATTCGACCCAAATCAGCGGCACGCCCATCACCAGCAAGGCGACGAGATAAGGAATAAGGAACGCGCCACCGCCGTTGGCCACGGCTTGGGCGGGGAAACGCAGGAAATTGCCGAGGCCGACTGCGTTGCCCGCCATTGCCAGCACCAGACCCATGCGCGAAGCCCAGCGTTCTTTCTTGGCCATCGATCGTTCCCCGCCCGAGTTTTTGCGATAAGCCTAGAAATATTAAATGGTTACGCGCGCAAGGGAAATAGCAGCCTCTTTTTCACATATAACCTTGCCAAAAAGCACGGTTCGGGTACCATTCTCTACAGAGTCGTCCTTCGCTCCGCGAAAGGCGACCAACAAAACCATGAGCACCACTCCCGAAACCTCCGATCTGCAGTTCCTCGATTTGCTGCGTAAGCAACGAGCGCTGAGCGTGTCGCAATTGATTTCACAGACAGGCGTTACGGCGACTGCGGTGCGGCAACGGCTGAACCGCCTGTTGCGGGATGGCTTGATCGAACGGCAGGTGGCTGCTGGCACTCGGGGCCGACCTTCGCACAAGTATCAGCTCACCGACAAGGGCCGCCGCTCTTCAGGATCCAACTTTACCGACCTGGCCGTTGCGCTGTGGCAGGAAATCCGGGAAATCAAAGATCAGGAGATCCGTCGCGGACTGTTGAAACGACTGAGCAAGCGGATGGCTGAAAGTTATGCCGACCAAATTCGGGGGAATTCACTCGATGATCGAATGGAATCGCTGGCCCAGTTGTTTACGGCCCGGCAGATTCCGTTTGACGTGCAGCAAGCCCGTGAAAATCGTTCGCTGCCGGTGCTGAGCGCGCATGCCTGCCCTTATCCTGAACTGGCGGAACAGGATCAGAGCATTTGTGCGATGGAGCGGATGATGTTTTCGGAGTTGCTGGGCGAAAACGTACGGCTCTCGAACTGCCGGCTGAACGGCGATTCGTGCTGTACGTTTGAGCCGGCGAATGCCGCTATTTCCCCTCAAATCAACCTCGGGCCGCTGGTCGAAGCACCACCGGCTGCGTTATCCTAACGGGCTTGCCTGTGCTCCTGGCTGCGAGTACGCAGAAGCGGTAACTGCCGGCCAGAAAAGGCCTTACAAATCAAGACGGTTTGCAGCGGAAAAGAAAAAATGTCCACACAACCTTGGATTGAAGCACGCATCGAAGAAGGGGTCTTCACCACGACCCTCGAGCAAGCCATCAACTGGGCCCGCCAGTCGAGCATTTGGCCGATGACGTTCGGCCTCGCTTGCTGTGCCATCGAAATGATGGCCGCGGGCGCCAGCCGTTACGACATGGACCGCTTCGGTGCCGGTGCCTTCCGCGCCACGCCTCGCCAGGCGGACCTGATGATCGTCGCCGGCACGGTGACCTACAAAATGGCCAGCCGCGTTCGTCGTTTGTACAACATGATGCCCGACCCGAAGTTCGTCATCGCCATGGGTGCCTGCACCGTCGGCGGTGGTCCTTACTTCAAATGGGGCTATCACGTCGTGAAGGGCGTCGACCTGGTCGTTCCCGTCGATGTGTATGTGCCCGGTTGCCCGCCGCGGCCGGAAGCTTTGCTCGAAGGGCTGATGCGGATTCAAGACAAGATTCGCGGCCACAAGATCGGCAAGAAGCGCGAAACAGGCGAAGCCGGCTGGCTCACGCTCGGCCAAAAGAGCGAAGACGAATTGCCGATTCCGCACCACAGCGGTTTTGTGTCGACCGACGTCGATGTGACACCAGTTACCGATCACCAGAAGATCACGGGTTAGTAGAAACACCATTTGTATAGGCAATTGGCAATTTGAAATTGCGATTGCGACTTGAGAGAGACAATGACCGATACGCTCGTCATCACGAATTTGCATTGCTCGGTAGAAGGCAAGCCGATCCTCCGGGGCGTGAACCTCACCGTTCGCCGCGGCGAAACGCACGCACTCATGGGGCCCAACGGCAGCGGCAAGAGCACGCTGGGCCTCGTCATCATGGGTCACCCCAAGTACGAAGTGACTGAGGGGACGATCACGCTCAACGGCGCCGACCTGCACGACAAGTCGCCCGATGAACGGGCTCGCGCTGGCTTGTTCTATGCCTTTCAGCGCCCGGTGGCGATTCCCGGTGTGAAGCTCGCCGATTTCCTCCGCCACGCTGCGACCAACGTTCGCAATCCGGAGCGGAAGGAAGGCGAAGAGCTGATGCCGATGAAGGATTTCCGCAAAGAGCTGAAAGCCAAGATGGAACAGCTGCGGATGAATCCTGATTTTGCTCGCCGCTATGTGAACGATGGTTTCAGTGGCGGTGAAATGAAGCGGGCCGAGATCCTGCAGATGGCCATGCTGCAACCCAAGATCGCCGTGCTCGACGAAACCGACTCCGGTCTCGATGCCGACGCGGTGCGCCTTGCCAGCCAGAGCATCGCGGAAATCGGCCGCGAGAAGATGGGCCTGCTCATCATCACGCACCACGACAAACTGCTCGAACACAACCCGCCTGAGTTCACCCACGTGATGCTCGGCGGTCGACTCGTCGAAACGGGCGGCCGAGAACTAGCCGACGAACTGCATACGCACGGTTACGACCGGATCCGCAAAGCCTATCCCGATGCTGCTGAGGAAAACCGCCTGATGGCCGCCAAAGAAGAGTTGGCTGCCGCGGGTCATTAAGTCAATCGAATACTCATTTAGAACGCACAACATAGCGAAACTTCAAAAGCGCCAGCGAACGCCTTCGGGGTCAGCTTTAGGTAAGCACTAGCCATGACAACTGAAACGACCACGCCGATTCTCGATTCCGATCCCGTCGGCGAAATCAATAAGTACGACTTTCAAACGGTCAGCAAGCCGGTCTTCAAAGCTCGCAAGGGCATCGATGCCGAAATCGTCAATCAGATTTCGGACATGAAGAACGAGCCCGATTGGATGCGCGAGTTCCGCCTCAAGGCCCTCGACATTTTCTTTGAAAAGCCAATGCCCAAATGGGGCGGCGATGTTTCGCTCGATTTTCAAGACATCTACTACTACCTCAAGCCGACCTCCGGCCAAGGGAAGACCTGGGAAGAAGTTCCGCAGGAAATTAAAGACACCTTCGAAAAGCTCGGCATTCCTGAAGCGGAACGCAAATTTCTCTCCGGCGTGAAGGCGCAGTTCGAAAGCGAAGTGATCTACGGCTCGCTGAAGCAAGACCTCGCCGATAAGGGTGTGATCTTCACCGACACCGACACTGCGGTGCGTGAACATCCCGAACTCCTCCGCAAATACTTCGGCACGATCATCCCTTCTTCCGACAACAAATTCGCCGCGCTCAACTCGGCGGTGTGGTCGGGTGGTTCGTTCATCTACGTGCCGAAGGGCGTGAAGATCGACTTCCCGTTGCAGGCCTATTTCCGCATCAATGCCGAGAACATGGGTCAGTTTGAGCGGACGCTGATCATCGTCGACGAAGGGGCCAGCATTCACTATGTCGAAGGCTGCACCGCGCCGATGTACAGCAGCGAAAGCTTGCATTCGGCCGTGGTCGAAATCAGCGTGCAGCGCGGCGCTCGTTGCCGCTACACGACGATTCAGAACTGGGCGAACAACATCTTCAACCTGGTGACCAAGCGGGCGATGGCTTACGCCGACGCCACGATGGAATGGATCGACGGCAACCTCGGCAGCAAGCTGACGATGAAGTATCCGGCCGTTTACATGATGGAACCTGGTGCTCGCGGCGAGATTCTTTCGATCGCCTTCGCCGGCGCTCATCAGCATCAAGACGCTGGCGCCAAGCTCGTGCACTGTGCGCCGAACACCACGGGCCAGATCATCAGCAAATCGATTTCGAAGAACGGCGGCCGCAGCAGTTACCGCGGCCTGGTTCGCGTTGAAAAGGGCGCGACGAACGTGAAGACCAACGTCGTTTGCGACGCGCTGATTCTGGACGACAAGAGCCGCAGCGATACGTACCCCTATCTCGAAATCGCCGAGCAGGATGTGTCGATCGGCCACGAAGCGAGCGTCTCGCGGATCGGCGAAGAACAGCTGTTCTACCTGACCAGCCGCGGCCTGACCGAAGCCGAAGCAAGCGCGATGATCGTCAACGGTTTCATCGAACCGCTGGTGAAAGAACTGCCGATGGAATACGCCGTTGAAATGAACCGGCTGATCCAGATGCAGATGGAAGGTTCGGTTGGGTAATTTTCAATTCAGCCGCGCAGCGGCAACTAGCCCGACGCGTAAGCGAGGGTGACGTTGGTACCAGGTTTCCCCTCGCTTACGCGTCGGGCTAGTTCTTTCCAATCATGACACTTGCCGCCACGACCGGTTTCAATCCGGAAGCCTTCGAATCTTTCCTCCGTTCGCGCAACGAACCCGATTGGCTCGTCAAACTGCGCAAAAACTGCTGGGACCATTTCCAAAAAATGGATTGGCCGGCGCGCAACGACGAAGAATGGATTCGCACCGACATTCGCTTGCTCAAGTTGAGCCAATTCTCGTTGCCGCAAGACAACATGAAGCCAACGGCGGCCCCGGAAGCCCTGTTGTCGCAAGGCGTGCAACTCGCCGGGCAGGTGACCGCCGTCGATGGTCGCCCGCAGTCGGTTTCGATCGACAAGAAGTGGCAAGACAAAGGCGTCGTCTTCGGCAGCCTTGATGAACTCGTCCATACGCATGGCGAGTTGATTCAAAAATATCTGCTCACCCGTGCGGTGAATCCCGAATACGATCGCTTTGCCGCGCTGCATGGCGCTTGCTGGTCGGGCGGGCATTTTCTGTACGTGCCGCGGAATGTCTCGATCGGCGATCCGTTTCATTTTCTTTCGGCGCTGTCGAGTGGCGGCGCGGATCTGGGGCACACGCTGATCGTGCTCGAAGAAGGTGCCGAAGCGACCGTGATGTGCGAAACGGCGAATGCCGGTGCGGCCGGTCCTGGTTTTCACAACGGTGCAACGGAAGTGATTCTCGCGCCGCGAGCCATGTTGCGGCTGGTCAGTTTGCAAAACTGGTCCGACCAGGTTTGGAACTTTGCTCATCAAAAGGCGCTCGTCGGGCACGATGCTTCGCTGCAATGGACCATTGCCGCGATGGGCAGCCGCCTGAGCAAGGTGAATCAACATGTCGAACTCTGCGGCAAGGGCGCCGAGTGCCAGGTCAACGGCGTGCTCTTCACCGAAGGGAAGCAGCACATCTCGTATCACACGCTGCAACATCACGCTGCCGAACAATGCCGCAGCGACTTTTTGTACAAAGCTGCGTTGCAGGACAAATCGCGCACCGTGTGGCGGGGCATGATCAAGGTCGACCCGCACGCGCAGAAGACCGACGGTTATCAGCGCAACGACAACCTGATGCTCAGCACCGAAGCCCGCGCCGATTCGATCCCCGGTTTGGAGATCGAAGCCGACGACGTCCGCTGCACGCACGGCAGCACGACCGGCAAAGTCGACGAAGAATTGATCTTCTACGCGCAAGCCCGCGGCCTCACGCGGCAAGAAGCGACGCGGATCATCGTCAGCGGCTTCTTTCAACAAATTTTCGACCGCATCACGATCGACAGCGTCCGCGAAGCGCTCGGCCACGCCATTCTCCGCCGCGTGCGGGAGTATTCGTAGGAAGCCCGTAACGTTCGAGAGGGAGTCCCCTCCGTAGCGTTTGCTCGCGGACTGGAAATTTGCGAATTGGATACGCCCTCGCTAACGCTACGGGCTTCCTCAGGCCTTTTCTTGCTATTCCCCGCAAGCAGAAGTAGATTCACAGGCGCTGACTCTCTTCTTTCGGGGAATTACATTTCATGACGGCCATTCTGCCATTGCTGGCCGATCTGGCGACGGGCGTCGCGCTGTTGACGATTCCGGTGCTCGCGCTGTTTCTCGCCTTCACCGGCCGGCTGAAGATGAATGGCCTGTATTGGCTGCTGGTCGTGCTCTTGGTCGCTGCCGGAGCGATGCATTTGACGCAGGCGGTTCCCTGGCTCGCCGAAAACAACACGCTGCGGTTCATCATCGGTTCGACGATGGCGATCCTGTCCTGGGCTGCGCTCATCACGCTGCTCATCGTGGTGCCTCGACTATTGCAGCAGCGCAGCCCGGAAGAGCTGCAACATCACATCACGCGCCGCGAACAGGCCGAAACGCGCTTAAAAGAAACCATCGCGCTCTATCAATCGTTGAATGAAAGCTTGCCGCTGAACGTGATTCGCAAGGACTTATCGGGCGGTTTCATCGATTGCAATCAACGCTTTTGCGACACGCTGCAGCGGCCGCGCGAACAGATCCTGCACAAAACCGATTTCGATTTCTATCCTGAGTCGCAAGCGACAAAGTATCGCCACGACGATCTGCAAGTGATCGAAACGGGCGAGCCGCTGGAACTCGTCGAAGAGTATGTCGGGACGCATGGCGAAAAGCTCTATATGCAGGTGCTGAAAGCGCCGGTTCTCGATGCAGCGGGCAAGATCATTGGCATCCAGGGAATGTTCTGGGATGTGACGCAGCGCATGCGGGCCGAAGAAGCGCTGCGGGCCAGCGACGACAAATTCCGCAAGCTCGTACAGTCGAGCATCATGGGAGTGATCGTCGCCAACTTCGACGGCCGGTTACTCGCCGCCAACGATGCGTTTCTGACAATGATCGGCCGCACGCGCGAGGAATTCGCCAGCGGCCAGATTCGCTGGGACGAAATCACGCCGGCCGATTTCAAAGAAGGGGATGAGCGGGCCATTGAGCTCTTGCTCGAACACGACGACTGCCCCTCGTATGAAAAGGAATTCATTCACGCCAGTGGCCGACGAGTGCCGGTGCTGATTGGCGTGACGATGCTCGATCGCTCGGTGCAAGAATGCATCTGTTTTGTGCTCGACATCTCGCGGCAAAAGCAGACCGAACGCGAATTGACTGCAGCCAAGGAAGCGGCCGAAGTGGCCAACAAGGCCAAGAGCCAATTCCTCGCCAACATGAGCCACGAAGTACGCACGCCGATGAACGCGGTGATTGGGCTGACTGAGTTGGTCCTGAATTCGCCGCTGGAAACGCAGCAGCGTGAATATCTGCAACTCGTGCTGCAATCGGGCGAAGGGCTGTTGTCGGTCATCAACGATGTTCTCGATTTCAGCAAGGTCGAATCGGGGCATATCGAACTCGATCGGCAGCCTGTTTCCCTGCGCGAGTGCTTGGGGGACGCGCTCAAGTCGCTGGCCGTTCGCGCTCACAGCAAGCAACTGGAGTTGCTGCTCGATGTCGATGCAGAAGTTCCTGAGTGGGTCATCGCCGATCGTGGCCGGCTGCGGCAGGTGATCATTAATCTGGTCAGCAACTCGATCAAGTTCACCTACGCGGGCGAAGTGGTGGTGCATGTCAAACTGCTCGGCGAAAGTGCCAGCGTGCACGAAAGGTCGGTCGATTTGCAATTCAGCGTGACCGATACAGGCATCGGCATCGCGCAGGAAAAACAACGGCTGATCTTCGAGCCCTTTGAACAGGCCGATGCTTCGACCACGCGGCAATTCGGCGGCACGGGGCTGGGCCTGACCATTGTGCAACGGTTGGTTGAGTTGATGGGCGGACGGATCGACGTCGAAAGCAATCTGGGCCGCGGCAGTACGTTTCATTTCACGCTAACGCTTGATACTTGCTCGGCGCCTCCGACAGCGCCAGCACCGAAGAAAGTGAGCTTGGAAGGAGCCCGCGTGATGGTCGTCGACGATCATCCGACCAGCCGGCGGATCCTGGAAGAAACGCTCCGCAGTTGGCGAATGGAACCGCTGTTGTTCAGCAGCACGGCTGACGCGAAGCAACATTTCGAAACGGCCACGAACGGCCAGCCCCCTTGCGATTTGGTCCTCGCGGACGTTCGCCAGCACGATCTCGAGGCCTGGCAGCTGCTCGCGCAAATCCGCAGCAATCCAGTGACCGCTGATCTGCCGGTGATTTTGCTGATGTCGCACGATGTCATCGACATCGGCCCGCAGTGCCAGCGGTTCGGCATTCGGACGCGGTTGTTCAAACCCGTGAAGCAATCGGAATTGCTCGATGCTCTGGCCGATGCGTTGCACTTTGATGCGCAGTTGCCAGCAGAAGCCACGGCGGCGAACTCGCAGGTTGCCAATCCGAGCGCCACCGCTCCGGTCGCGGTCCGCTCGCTAAGGATTTTGCTCGCTGAAGATAGCCTGGTGAATCAACGGCTGGCGGTGGGAACGCTTGAGCGTTTAGGGCATCAAACAACGATTGCCAATCACGGGCTCGAAGTGCTCGCGCTGCTGCAGCGACACGAGTTTGATTTGATCCTGATGGACATTCAAATGCCGGAGCTCGATGGGTTGGAAACGTGCCAGCGGATCCGCGAGCAAGAGAAACGGACCGGTGGTCACCTGCCGATCATCGCCGTGACGGCGCATGCGCTGAAGGGCGATCGCGAGCGCTGTCTCGAAGTTGGTATGGATGGCTATGTTTCCAAGCCGATTCGCCAGCGATTATTGATTGATGAGATCGAGCACGTGTTGGGTCGCGCGGTGGCGCCGAAGCCCGTTTCCGCGGCCGATCTGCCGCTGGGCGGCATTTGTCCGGTCAATTGGCAAGTGGCCCTCGACTTCTGCGGCGGCGATCCCGCTTTGCTCCGTGATATTGCCGAAGCGTTTCTCGAGGAATGGCCGAAGCGCGTCACCGAAATCCAGCGCGCTTTGCAAGAACCGAATTTCGAACTGCTGCATCGAGCGGCGCACACTGTGAAAGGCTCGATGCGTTACTTCGGTGCACAACAGGCCTTTCAAACCGCGTTGCAATTGGAACAACGAGGCGCGCAAAAGAGCGTGGCAGGCGCGGAAGAGATCTGGACCCGGCTGCAGCATGAGATTCAGTTCGTGGTGCCGGCGCTGGTGGATTATGTGCAAGGGCGATTACAGTTGCCGGTGGTGCCCGTGCCGATTTAAAGATTCCGGCCCGCTCTATGTTGTGGCTCTTTTGAGGAATTCAGGTTGATTTCTAAGTTCACCGCACGGCACAATGGCTCCGGCCCGGTGTTCCCACTCGGTGTTCTATGTATGCTCCCGCCCGATTGCCTGATCCCGCCTTGGTGAATCCATGCTTCAGCGAATCTGCCGCCGCGGTTTTACGCTCGTTGAGCTACTCGTTGTGATTGCCATTATCGGCGTGCTGGTGGCATTGTTGCTGCCGGCCGTGCAAGCCGCCCGCGAAGCTGCCCGCCGCATTCAATGCGCCAACAACCTGAAGCAGATCGGCATTGCAATGCACAACTATCACGACAACATTCAGCGGCTGCCGTTCGCCAGCGCGTGGGGAGTGGGACAGGCCGGCACCTGGCCGGCGTTCATCTTGCCGCAGATCGAACAGATCGGGCTGTTTCAAAAGTTCGATTTCAATGTGGCGATGAGTCACGCCAACAACACCGCAGCCGTCACCACGGTGGTGAAGGCCTACATCTGCCCGAGTGATCCGTTGGCCCGCGCCCCGATCTTGAAGAATCGCTGGACCGACGCCGGCAACGCGGCGACTTGCATGGGCCTATGGTATCCGGCCTGCATGGGGCCGACGCATCCCGATAGCTGCCCGTACTGTGCCGACACGGTGGCCAGCCCCAGCAATTGGTGCTGCCAAGGAAACAACCTCGGCACGAGCGGGCCCGCTGATAACTCGGTGGGCATGTTCGGCCGCTATCCTTCTGGCTATCGCTTTGCCGAAGTCGGGGACGGTTTGTCGAACACGCTGATGTGCGGCGAGACGATTCCCGCGCATTGCATCTTCAACGGCGCGTTCCTGCCGAACTACCCGGTCTTTCCCACGACCATTCCGCTGAACATTACGATCAGCGACAATGGCCAGCACGGACACTGGTATCGCACCTGCAGTTTCAAAAGTCATCATCCCGGCGGCGTGGGGTTTGTGCTGGGTGACGGCAGCGTGCGGTTTCTCTCGAAGAACACCGACCACCAACTCTTCAGCAACCTGGGGACGCGGAACGGCGGCGAAGCAGTGCAGGTGCCAAACTAGTATGTATTCGGATGCCAGCGGTTCATCGCCTTCTAACGTAAGTGGTCGATGCCTCTAACAGGGGGTGTCCAACAATTGTTTGAATTGTTGGACAGCAGGTAGCGCCATTTCCGGTTGCGGCGCGAGTTTGTGTCCAACAATCGCTGGCAAAAGTGGACAACTTGGATGAACGTGAGTGCAGGGCTACAAAGTTACGTCGTGCGCTTGTCCGCAGCACACCCGACCGTTTGCGTTCGCCACCTACTTTCTTTTCCTTTTTTTCCCTGGTAAAACCCGAGCTTGCCAAGGCGGGTATAGCTAACCGTCATCAAATTTTTGGGGTGATTCTGCGTGCGCTGGGTTGTGTCGGCCACTTGCTAGTCCCCTTACTTCGGGGCATCGCTGCCCCTGGGAGATTTCTCTCGTGAAACTGCTGCTCGCACGTACCATGTTTCTGTGGATGGCGGCCGTCGCTGTTCTCTTTGCGCCGGCGGCTGTCACCGCGCAGGAAGTCAAGCCGGTCGTCGTCGTCTCGATTGCCAGCATCGAAGACATGCTGGCCGATGTCGGCTACATCACCAAGGCGGCTGGCAGCGAAGACGCCGGCCGCACCGCGATTCTCTTCGGCAATGCCTTCACCGGTGGCTTCGACAAGAAGAAGCCAATCGGCGCGTATGTGTCGCTGGTGGCAGGCGAACCGCAGCCTGTCGTGTTTGTGCCGGTGACCAACCTGCAGCAGATTTTGGAGACGTTCAAGGAACAACTGGGCGAACCTAAGGACGCCGGTGACGGCGTGTTTGAAATCGGCAAGGCTCAGAGCGCGTATTACAAAGAGCAAACTGGTTGGGTCTTCATTGCCCAAGCCAAGGAACACCTGACCGGCTTGCCCGCTGATCCGGCCGCCCTGCTCGGTACGCTGCCGAAGGATTACAACGTTGCCGTCAAGGTCCTTGGCGGCAACATTCCCGCCGAGCTGAAGCAGTTTGGTGTCGACCAGATCAAAGTCGCCTTTGAACGCTCGTTCGAGCAGGGCGCCGCCAATGCCCCACCGGATCAACGCGAAGCGATGGAGAAGGTCGGCAAGAACAGCGTGGCCCAGATCACACGGATCATCGAAGAAATGGAAGAAGTGACCATCGGTCTGGCGATCGACTCGGTTGCTAAGAAAACGTTCCTCGATGTTTCGCTGCTCGCCAAAGACGGCACGACGCTGGCCCGCCAGTTCGCCATGAACACCGGCCTGAAGTCGAACTTCGGCGGGTTCCTGCTGCCCGAAGCTTCGGTGACGATGAATTTCACTGGCAAGCTCGGCCCGGAAGACATTCAGCAACAAGTCAATCTCTTCAACACCATGAAAGGCCAGGTGATGAAGCAGATCGATAACGACGCCAATGTGGAACCCGGCAAGCGCGAACCCGTGAAGATGGTCGTAAGCCAATTCATGGATGTGCTGACCAAGACGATCGAAAGCGGCAAGATGGACGGCGGTGCTGCCCTCGTGCTCGAGCCGAAGAACATCTCGTTTGTGTCGGGCTTGTATGTGGCCGAGGGCGCGACGTTCGAAGCTGCCTTCCGTAAGCTAGTCGACATCGCCAAGGATGAACCGGAGTTCCCAAAAGTGCAGTTCGACGTCGCCACGCACGGCGGTGTGAAGTTTCACACGCTGTCGGTTCCAATTCCGGAAGGGGAAGCCGAAATGCGTGAGTTCTTCGGCCCCAACATGGACATCGTGCTCGGCACGAGCCCGGGCAGCGCGTACTTCGCCTTCGGCAAGAACGCTCAGCCGCTAATTAAAAAGGTGATGGACGCTTCGGCCACCACGGCTGACAAAGAAGCCCTGCCGATGCAGTTGCATGTGAGCCTGTTGCCGATCATGAAGTTCATGCAATCGGTGGACGAGAACCCGGTCTATCCGGCTCTGACGTCGACGCTCGAAATGGCCGGCAACGACAAGATCTCGCTGACCAGCACCGGCACGGGTCGCGGCAGCAAGGGACGCTTCGAAATTGGCGAAGGCGTGCTGCAAGTCATCGGCGAAGCCGCCAAAACGTTCGGTGGTGCACTGCCCGGCGCTTTGATGCCGGTGCGGTAGTGTCCAATAGAAAAAAGTGAGTGAACACGAGGCCCCTGATTAAAGTCAGGGGCGTTTTTCATTCGGATAGCCCGAGGCGTGAGCCGAGGGAATTGGGCAAGAAGATTTTCCTCGCTAAGGACGTCGCGGGATTCCTTTTTGCCTACTTCCACTTCGGCGGTCGTTTTTCAAAGAACGCGGCCAGGCCTTCGACGGCGGCTTCGGTGGTTCGGGCGGTGGCACTCACAGCCGCCCCGGCCGAGAGTTGCGTGATCATCTGCTCGCCAATGTTTTCATAAATCATCCGCTTCGTGAGTTGAATTGCTTCCGGCGCCGACTCGGCGATCTCTTTGGCGATTTCGTGCGCATGCACCCAGATCAAATCTTCGGCAACAACTTCGTGATAGAGATTGAGGCGTTGTGCTTCAATCGCTGTGATTGTGTTAGCGCGTAATAACAATTGAGTGGCCACGCCGCCACCGACGCGAAACGCGAGCAGTGGCGACACGATCCCCGCGACAATCCCGCGTTTCGGTTCAGGGAGACTGAACTTCGCTTCGGGCGTGGCAAGAACAATATCACTGGCCAGCAGCAGCCCCGCACCGCCTGCAAACGCAGGACCATTCACTGCGGCAATGATCGGCTTGGGAAACTGCAGCATCTGCTCGATCAGCTCGCGATACTGCAAACTGTCTTCGTACCACTGCTGCTGAGCATCGGGCTGCGCAGCTGTTTGCTGCATTTCGCTCAGATCCATCCCCGCGCAAAATGCCGAACCGCTGCCGATCAAGATCACTGCTCGGACTTGCTTTTCATTATGCAAATCGGTGAAGGCCTGAGACAGTTCGGTCATCATCTGCCGCGTGAGCGCATTGCGCTTCTCCGGCCGATTGAGCACGATCGTGCCGGAAGGGACGTTTTTCTTGACCGTAATTGTCATGGGGAAGTTCTGCGTTGTGAGCTTGCATTTTTGAGTTAAGGCATTTTACCGCTCGGGACCTCCCCTGTCTCAGAGCCCAGAAACGCGCCACTTTCGTCGCAACAAGCACCTAGCCCCTCTCGAAAAACCGTACGCGTACTCATCCTGTTGCCACGAGGCGATTGATTACCGTGCAGGAATTTAGTTTCGCTTGCAAGGGCTTCATTCGCTACAATGCCAGCGTGATTCCCGCCCGTTTTCCCTCCCCAGGAGATTGAGTATGAGCAAGAAAAATCGCCCCAACAATTCCTGCCCCGATTGCGACTCATTCGATCGTCGCGATTTTCTCCGTGCGGTTGGCGGAGCCGCCCTGGCAACCGCTGCTGCGCCGCTGTTCACCGGTTCGGCTTTCGCTGCCCCTTCGCCCAAGAGTGGAGCAGAAACGGTTGCGGCCAAATTGTACAAGTCACTTTCGGCAGAACAGCGGAAGGTGGTCTGTTTCGACTTCGACCACGAGCTGAGGAAGAAGATCAACGCCAACTGGCACATCACCAAGCAAAAAATCGACGATCCGTTCTATACCAAGGAACAAAAGGCCTTGGCCAATGAGATTGTCAAACGAGTTTGCTCGGAAGATGGCTATCAACGCTTGCTCAAGCAAACCGAGTACGACGACGGCGGCATTGGTGCTTACAGCATGGCCATGTTCGGCACGCCGGAATCGGGCAAGTTCCAATGGACACTGACCGGCCGGCATCTGACGCTACGGGCGGACGGCGACAGCGTCGATAAGGCTGCGTTCGGCGGGCCACTCATTTATGGCCACGGCGAAGAAACTCCGGCGGAGAATCTCTACTTCTACCAAACGAAGCAGACCAACGAAGTTTTCAAAGCGCTGGATCCCAAGCAGGCCGAAAAGGCATTGCTGGCGAAAGCTCCCGGCGAAGCTGCGGTGCAGATCCAGGGAACCAGCGGCAAATTCCCCGGCATCGGCGTCAGCGAACTATCGAGCGATCAACAAAAGCTGGTCGAAGATACGCTCAAGGTGCTGCTCGCTCCTTATCGCAATGAGGATGCCGACGAAGTGATAGCCATGCTCAAAGCCGATGGCGGCGTGGGCAAGTTGCACATGGCCTTCTATCAAACGGGCGACCTGGGCCAGGACAAGACGTGGGACATCTGGCGGGTCGAAGGTCCGTCGTTTGTCTGGCACTTCCGCGGTGCGCCGCACGTGCATGCGTATATCAACATTGCGGCGAAGGCGTAGTGTTTTTACGGTGTTAACCATGGAAGACGGAGCACTGCTCCGTCTTACAAAAACTCACGCCAACCGCGATTCTCGAGTTCCTTTACCACTTCGCGGATCGCTTCTTCTTCGCTCTTGTGAGCGACCAGCGTAGCATCGGCTGTGTGCACGACGACACAATCTTTCAGACCAAGCGTGACGAGCAGATGATCGTCGCTGCCGCGAACAATCGTCCCCGTCGTGCGAATGCCGACGTGCTTCGCGGCCTGCACCGTATTGCCATTCGCGTCCACTCCCGAAGTACGTGAGATCGCTTGCCAACTGCCGACATCGTCCCAGCTAAAGGTTGCTTTGAGCACGGCGATGTTCGTGTAATGCTCCATCACCGCAAAGTCGATGCTCTTGCCGCGGATCTCGGTGAACTCGCGATCGAAGACAGCGTTGAAGTCGGCTTTACCCCAGGCAGCTGCGATCGTTTGTAAATGGGCCATCATGGTCGGCTCATACTTCGTTAGCGCAGCGATGATCGTTTTCGCTTTCCAGACAAAAATGCCGCTGTTCCACAGGAAGTTGCCGGCCTGCACGTATTCTTCCGCGATGCTGCGAGCGGGTTTTTCGCGAAAACGCGTGGCGCGATTAGCAGCGCTACCTTGAAGTGCTTCGCCGCATTCGATGTAGCCGAAAATCTCCGCGGGATACGTCGGTTTGATGCCGAACGTAACGATTCGGGAAGGATCTTTGTCGACTAAGGCGACTGCATCCTTGAGCGCTGTCCGAAAAGTGTCAGACGGCGAGATCAAGTGATCGGCGGGCATCACCGCCATCGTGGCCTCTGGATCATTCAAGCTGACCAATAGCGCAGCGAGACCAACGCAGGGCGCGGTGTCACGCTTGCAAGGTTCGCCGAGGATGCGTGCCACATCAAGTTGCGGCAACTGCGCGGCCATGGGCTCGACCAGTTTGCGATTAGTGACAATCAACAATCGATCGGCGGGCACGAGCCCCGTGAGGCGGTCGACCGTTTGTTGAATCATCGTCTGGCCCCCCACAAGGGCCAACAATTGCTTGGGAGTCGCAGCCCGGCTGAGGGGCCAGAAGCGGGTGCCGGCACCACCGGCCATGATCACTGCATGCAGCATGAGAGGTCGTCCTGTGACACTTCGTCTTCAGAAATACGGCGTTTGCGTCTTTATAACGCTTCGCCTGCCGCGATGGGTCCGTGCGGGGCGAAATATGTGGGCTGGTCCAAGGTCGTGCTCGGCGGTAGTTTTTGCGCGAGTTCCGCCGGCGAATTAGCATAAAGCGGATTGATCTCCACTGGCAGATCCACGGCGAACTTCACGCCCGCGGCCTGCAGCCAGCGCCGATGCAATGCCTGCATCGCGGCCTGAGCCAGGCGCGGATTGTCGGTGGGTTCTGCATTGGAATTCTTCACCGGCGCGAAGGCTTCGGCAGGATCGGCCTCGACAACAAGCGCCCGTTCAGCCACATGCAGCAGATCAAATATGAATCGTTCGAAGCGATAGGCATTCGGCTTCTCGGGCTCGATGCGTTCGCCCGACTCGTTAATGTGCGGCGTCTTCTTATGTGCGATATGAAACGGCAGCGCATCGGCTTGCTTTGTCGCCCGCTCCAGCAGCGCGACATCCATCACGTGCACCGCCAGGCTGCCGGCCCAGAATTTTAGCGAACCGTCGGGCAAAGTTTCGTGCGCATTAGCTTCCGGCAGGTCGCTGTACTCGATCATCTGCACTTTGCCATCCGCAGCGACAAGCACGCCGACTTTTTCAAGCGGCCGGCGTTTGCGCACAACTTGCGTTGTTAGCTCGGATCGCGATAACTGATGACTGCCGAGCAACAGTGGATCGCACACTTGCAGCAGCGGGTTGTCGATCTGTCCATAGAACAACACGTCGATGCCGCGCTGCCGACAATCCTGCAAGCAGCCACTCATTTCGAAAGCGCGAAGCATGCCGCCGTGGCCATCTGGCGCGAGGGCCAGTTCACTCTTCGATGCCAGCAGAATGCGTTGCCAGCGATCATCGACAGCAAACATCGTCGACTGGCAAAAGTAATGCACATCTTCCGCGGGCAAGCCGAAGCGATCGTGGGCGGCGAGAAACTCGCGAGTCTTTCGATCAGTAGCCGGGCTGGTCATCACATACAGCGGAATCGCTGTTTGATATTTGCGACGCACCGCGAGCAGCGATTCGATCAGCACTTGAAACAACGGTCGCTGCGACAGCGGGCCGATGGGAAACATCCCCTTTGGTTCATCCCAACCGAGTCGCGTTCCTAAACCTCCGGCAACCAGGATCATGCCGACGCGATTGCCGCGCAGTAGTTCTTCGCCACGGGCAATCGCTGCTTCTTTTGAAAAAGCAACGCCGCTGCCATCCAATTGCAACGCGGGCGGCGAAGTGGCTCGCGCAGCCAGCGCGGCCCAATGCGCGCGATGGTCGCTAACTCTCTCTTGTTCAGCAGCGGTCTCGCGGCCGTATTGTTTTTTTAGTCGCGCAAAGAGTTTAACATCGAGCGCGCTAACCTGAGCTGCCAATCGCTCTTGCTCGGCGACAGTCAATTCATTCCAAAATTGCAACAGATGTTGCTGCCCCACTGGTTCGAGTTTTTGCAGCAGTCGTTGACGGGTTGAATCGCGATCGACCATTCTTGCCTCAAAACAACCAGCCTCGGACCCAGGCATATGCCAGCCAACTCAGCAGCGGAAACAGCACAAAGATGGCGCCGTAGGTGAAAATCGTGGTCCAAATGTGTCGCGGCCAACGTGCCATACCAGCCAACTCACTACCGAAGCCCCTGTAAGCAAATCCCTTGCCATAATAGAGTGTCGCCGAAAAGTGAGATACCCGGCTTGTCACTCTCCCACTGGTTGAAAAGTGAAACTATGTCACTGCGAATTTGGCTGGTCTGTTTCGCCGCTTGCGTTTCGCCAGCGTTGATTGTGGTCGCAGAAGAGGAGGACGCTAAGTCGCTGGAACTGACAGCGATATCAGATCTTGTTTTTGCGGATGTGAAAACCGGTCAGGAGATCCTGATCGCTGAGGATGACTTTTCGCAACGACTGAGCAAGTTCGATTTGCAGTCACGATTGCAGACGGATCGCGACGTCACGCGCGACGATTGGCAAAAGCAAGTCGCCGAGCAAGTGACCGAATGGCCCGCGGCAGAAAGGGATAAGATCAAGCTTGCCGTCGCCGCACTCAAGCCGAAGCTCGCTGCGTTCCGCTTGCCCTTTCCGAAACAGATTCTGCTGATCCGCACGACCGGCAAAGAGGAAAGTGATGCTGCTTACACACGCGCGAATGCAATTGTGCTCCCCGCTGCCAAATTGCGACATCCGCTGCCGGCACTCGAAGCACTGCTCGCACACGAATTGTTTCATGTCCTCAGCCGCCACGATGCAACGGTGCGGGCTGCGCTCTACAAGATTGTCGGTTTCACGATCGGCGAGGAGGTGAAGCTGCCACAGTCGCTCGACGATCGTCGCATCACCAACCCCGACGCGCCGCGGCTCGATTGCTACATCACGCTCAAGAACGAAGAGCAGCAAGTCACCGCGGTACCCATTCTTTACGCAACGCCGGAAAAGTACGTTGCGAAAACAGCTCGCAAATTTTTCGACTACATTACGTTTCGCCTTGTCGTGGTCGATCGGGTGAACGGCAAATGGCAGCCGCGAATGAAAGAACTGCAGCCCGTCGTGCTCGATCCAAAGAAGATCGAGCACTTCCATGAACAGATCGGCCGCAATACCAGTTACATCTGGCATCCGGATGAGATTCTCGCCGACAACTTTGTACATCTGCTGAACAAACGGCAGAACCTGCAAACGCCTCGTGTGACGGAGGCGATGGCGGAAATGTTGAAGCCGTAACAAACGGACTGCTGACGCCTCGACGCTCGCCAATGCCCGTAAGGTTCGCCACTCGCGCCGGTATATCTAGCGTCACGTCACTTTGCTTAGGAGCAAGCCATGCTACGCATTCGTCACGCTGCTGATCGGGGGCATTTCAATCACGGTTGGTTGGATACGTTTCACACGTTTTCGTTCAGCGAATACTACGATCCCGCACACACGCAATTTCGCGCGCTGCGGGTGATGAACGAAGACCGTGTCGCGGCCGGCCAGGGCTTTGGCATGCATGGCCATCGCGACATGGAAATCCTTACGTTCGTCCTCAGCGGCGAACTGCAGCACAAAGACAGTTTGGGGAATGGCGAAGTTCTCCGGCCGGGCGAAGTGCAGCAGATGACCGCGGGCTCGGGTATTCGGCACAGTGAGTTCAATCCGTCGGCCAACACGCCGGTGCACTTGTACCAGGTGTGGCTGTTACCGGAAAAGAATGGACTGCAGCCGAGCTATGCTCAGAAGAAGTTCGACGCTGCGGGGCGGGAAAATCGTTGGCAGGTGTCGGCGTCGCGCGACGGCCGCGATGGTTCATTGACCATCCACCAGGATGCAGTGATCCAACGGGCTACGCTCGCGGCGAATCACACGCTGGATTACAAACTTGATCTGCGTCGACATGCCTGGCTGCAAATACTGGCTGGCGATGTGACCGTGGCGGGAAATAAGCTGCAAGCCGGCGATGGCCTGGCAGTGAGTGAAGAAAACGCGTTGATGATTCAAGCGAACAGCAATGCCGATTTGCTGTTGTTTGATCTGGCGTGAGCAAAATGGGCAGGGGTCGGGACTCGAGTCCCGGACCCTGCGTTATTGTGTGCCTGGCACGTTGTGTTTCTCGGAGATGAGAGTTCTCTACGGGCCGTGATGACCGGAACCGTGA